>NZ_CP026304.1:0-645853 GCF_003054555.1 Streptomyces lunaelactis
GGCGCTGCAAGTCCTCGCTTCGCTGACTTGACTCGCTCGCTCGGTAAGGATTGCAGCTGCCGCGGCCCAGTGGGACCTTCGCTCTGTTGCGGAAGGGTTCGCTTCGCTCACCCTTCGAAGCCGAGCGGGTGGAGTGCATCAAAAGAGAATCTGGCTAGAGTCTGGGTCCTTCGCGCCCCCCTCCCCCGCTCCTGACACGGCGTCACCCGTCCCGCTGACGGCACCCCTTCGGACCCCCAAGCCCTGCCCAACTCGCAAGACGGAAAAGGGTCCCACAAGGGAGAATCAGGGTACCGCAAACGGCTCCGCCATAGCCGTTCATCACCCGCTGCCAGAGCGCCCCCACCCCGCTCCCTCCACGCGGCCGCTCACGGCCCGTTGAGGGATTCGGCTCGTGACGCTCGGCGTCGCGGCCTAGGCTCGCCTGTGACTGCCTCTCAGGCGCGCACACGCGCAGCGTGAGCGCGCCACCCGCTGTGCTGGCGTTCCGCGCCAGCCCCGGCCGCCAGGCCGTGGGAAAAGGGGCTCAGCGCAGCGCCCCAGAATCCCGATCGCGCGTCGGCCACCAGCCCCACCCACCACCCCATTTCTTCCTTCTTCTCTCTTCTTTTTTCGGTGGGTCAGGTGCAGGGGACGGCAAGCGGAGGGATGTCGGCATGCTTACCGGTGTCTCGCATGGGGTTTGACCTGCGGGAATCGTTTGCTGTTACGGGGAGTGATGCAGCCTCAGGTGCAGGGTGTGTGGCAGCGTCTGCCGCAGCGGGCTGGGCAGGGTGTTGGCGGAAATCCGGGCAACGCAGTGTTGCCAAAGGGTTGGACAAGGTCCGAGACTTAGGTATTATGGAACATGTCAGAGGGTGGCACCCCCCGACACCGCCGAAACATCGTCAAACGGAAGGCGTACACGTGGAGATCGTGATCACTGAGGGCAAGGTTCGTTCGGAGACGACGGGCCCGGACACTCCGTCCGCCAAGCGCGCCCGTACCGTCGCCAACTTCCTTCCCCGCCCCGAGCTGCTCACGGGCGCGACGATCGTGCACAACCTCGATGAGAACTACACCGGAATTCGGTTCGAGACGAACGCCGGACCGGTCGTCGTGATGATGCCGGTCGCGGCCGGATTCGAATTCACTGTCGTTCACGAGTCCGAGACCGGTAGCCGGATTCTCGGCAGCATCAAGGGTCAGACGCTCGCGGCTCGCGCCATCGCGTACCGCATCTCTGAATTCCTCAGGCTCAAGAGTCTCAAGTAGCAATCGCGATGGTGCCGCCCGGAACTCACCCCGGGCGGCATCACGGGCCGAGTCATCCACGCAGCACGAGGAGTGATCACATGACCAGCCACACCACGCACGGTGCGCCGATCGCGCGCCATCTGCCCCGCCGGCCGACCGGTGGCGAGAAGGACCAAATGGACATGGCGTTTTGGGCCGCGCTCGACCGCGCCGCGCCGCTGCCCCTCACGGCCGCGTCCAAGCCGCGCCGCCGCACCGTCGAAATCGCTCGGGCGATCTTCACCCTTGGTTGGATCGCCGGAGCGCGGAACGGCAGCACCGGGGCCGCTCTGGAGAACGTGCCCCTGCCGACACAGGTAGTTGGGGACGCGTTCGCCGCGCTGGACAACGCCCTGCCGGACGAGCAGGAGAGTACGCCGAGGCTGTTGCAGCAGGTCAGCTATCACGGCTCGATCGAGAGTAAGCACGGCCGGTACTGGGTGACGGAGATTCAGCAGGAGGCCCCCAGCACGGGCGGCGAGACGTCGGCCCACTACACGCTCAGCGTGTGGACCGGCCACCGCTTCCAAATCGTGGTGAGCAACGTCAACCCGAAGAGCGTCACGGGACTGCCTGTGTTCTTCCAGCGCGTCTACGGAACGCGGACGCCGCGCTAGGGAGCACCGGGGGTGGGGCATGCCGAGGTAATTCGGTTGCCCCACCCCGAAGATTCGGTATTATGGAACATGTCGAGGGCAAGCCCCGACACCGCCGAGAGATCGTCAACCCCGAGGGGAAACAACATGACCCAGCAGTACGCCCAGCGCACCGCCGTCCGCACCAACGCGGAGGGCGCCCGGAACGCCACCCTGGAAGACCTGGCAACAATCCTCCAGACCCAGCAGGAAAGGAAGCTCGACGTCATCGCCCCCGCGTCCGCGCTGGACATGCGGGATGGCAACCTGGTGATCCGGGGCGTTGAGCCGCACATTCAGCCGACCGGAGTCGTCAACGTCGATGGCACCTACCGCCCGACCGACGTCGCAGACGAGGGTTTCGCCGACAAGCTGAAGATCCCCACCCAGTACCTGCGTCGCCTGCGCGCCGAGCACCTGCCGCTGTACGACCTGAACGTGAACGGGTGGCTGGAGCAGGAGCCGGAGCGCCGTTTCCTGGTGCGCGCGCTGCGCAGCGACGCCGCCGCGCCGGGTGGAGAGCCCGGCGAGGGAGTCGCCCGCGCTTTCCTGTCGGACAGCTACCGCCTGATCGATAACTTTGATCTGCTGCTGGCCGCGCTGGACGGCATCCGGCAGTCGGGGCACGCCGCGCAGGTCACCGGGTGCGATCTGACCGACCGCCGCATGTACGTCCGCGTCGAGTCCGACGAAGTCGCCGTTCAGGCACGCGAGCTGCTCAAGGGATACCGCTCCCCCTACACCGGGCAGACCGGTGACGAACTCCCGCTGATCTCGGCCGGTTTCGTCATCCGGAACAGCGAAGTCGGAGCGGGCGCGTTCACGATCACGCCGCGCGCGGTCGTGCAGGTGTGCACCAACGGCCTGACCATGACCGAAGACGTCATGCGGGAAGTCCACCTTGGCGGGAAGCAGGATGACGGCGTCATCCAGTGGTCCGGCGCCACGCAGAGCAAGGTTCTGGAGCTCATCACCGCCAAGACCACGGACGCGGTACGTACATTCCTCTCCCGCGACTTCGTGGAAGGCAAGCTTCGGGGGATCGAGGCCGCCGCTGGTCGCCCGGTCGCCAACCCGACGCAGACCATCGAGCACGTCACCAAGAAGCTGAACATCAGCGGCCCGGTGAAGGACCGCATCCTTGCCCATTTCATCCAGGGCAGGCAGATCACGGCCGGAGGCGTAATGCAGGCCATCACCGCCGCCGCGCAGCAGATCCCCAACGCGGATGCGTCGTACGACCTTGAGGCACTTGCGCTGCCTGCGCTGCGAGCCGCAGCCGCGTACGCCGCCTAAACCCCCCGCTCCCCTACGGGGGCCCGGGTGGGCCCGACCCCGCGCCCCACGGGGTCGGGCCCACCCGGGGCACGCCGAGCGCCCCCGACCCCCCGCCGCTAACCGGCGGGGCGCCGTCCCTGCCGAGCAGGGCGAGCGCAGGGAGAGTCCCCGCCCCCCTTCACGGCCCGCCGCTCGGCAGTCGAGAACTGCCGACGCTCCCCACCCCTCACGCCCCCGCCGGCCAGAAAGGCAGCCGCGCCATGCCCATGCACCGCGCACTAATCCGCCCCAGCGACCAAGCCATATCCGCCGCGCACAAGCGCGCCCACCGCGCACTCACCTGCATTCTCGCGGCCCTCGGTACCGGCACGCACACCCTGAACTATGTAGCCCAGGACTCCGACGGGCAATTTGCCACCGTGGCCGCGTCCATCACCCTGCCCCCGGGCCCCACCCGCCTGGAGGCAGACCCCGACGACGTCCGCCGCATCCTCGCCGCGCTCACATTCGCCATCGAGGGCAGCTGTGTGAACCGCGCCGTACTCGTCGCCACCACACAGATGCAGCCCCAACCGCGCGCATGCGGATGGAGCGTCCGGGACGGCTGGCTGCACCCCATGCCGACCGCCGAACTCCAGCAGGCATTGGCCCCCTGCCCCGGCACACCCGGGCCTGCGCGCGAGACCTACGCCGCACCCGCCCTCAACGCGCCGCCCAGGCCAGCCCCTGCCCACGCGACCGAGCACCCTCGAACGTGAAAGGCACTCCCGTGAAGCTTGTGATCACCCCGCAGGCGCAGTTGACCATGACGACGAACCGACTGTCTGAGCCCCGTAGCGTGCTGGACACGGATCGGAAGATCATCGGTTACAGCGTCCAGACTCCGGCCGGAGCGTTCGATCTCGTCACGCTGGACGGCCGGTACGTGGTCCGCTCCTACCGCACGCGCAGTCCAGTGACGGGGTTTGCTCGGAAGCATGCTCCGACCCTGGTTCCGGTCGAGGACACCGTGGTACCGGTCCTCTGCCCCAAGCGTGGTTGCAACGGTGGGCTTCGGTTCACCTCTACCCCGTCATACCAGTGCGAGCGATGCAAGCACCTGACGACGGATGCCCATGCGGAGGGGTGGGAGCGGAAACAGGATCTGACGCACTCTCACCGGATCTTTCACTTGCGCCGCGGTACAAGGGTGGCCGAGACGCTTCTGTGAACGACCCGGACGCGTCGGGCGGGGACAGCGTCAGGCCGATCACCGATCGATCGGCGCTGCCCCCCGGGCCGCTGCCCCGCGTCCGCAGCGGCCCGGCGCGCTGAGCGGGGTTCCGCGACGAATTCGCCCAGTTCTATCGGCGCAAGTTCAACCACTTCCTATGCGCCGGCCGCTGGGCCACCCGCACGGAGGTCTGCCACCCCCCTCCCCCAACCGAGCATCCTCACGCCAAGGAGGCGCACTCGTGTTCAGCCTTTCGACCGCATCCGGAACTGTCCGCATCACCGCCGCCGAGCCCGACGACACCGGCGCAGTCCGCTACACCCTCGCCGGAGCCGTCAGCGGAACCGTGCACGCCGTCGCCACCCACCACCCCTCCCAATGGGACGAGTTCACCGCAGTACGCGTCAGCCTCGGAGCCGCCAACAGCATGGACGAGTTCCCCGCCGAGCCGTTGCCGCGCGTCCGCAGCGGACGCCGCGCTTACCACGGCAGCATCATGCGCCTGCTGAACGAGCCCGCCGACAGCGAATGGGGCTGGAGACTCACCCCCTGCGGCATCCAGGACACCGAGGACCGCGACGCTCCCCCCAAGTCCGCCCACACCCTCGAAACCGTCATGCGCGCCTGCGCCAGCAACTACGCCGCCCGCCCCGACCTCCCGCGACTGTTCGACGTGGCCCGACGACGCGAGACACCGAAGCTCCGCGCATGGCTCGCCGAATTCATCCCATCCGACGAACGCGACATGCGCCGCAGCGAGCAGCAAGCGGAGCAGTACCGCCAGGCCGCGCGCCAGGTCACCGCCGCCTGGTGGCAGGCCGCCCGCTGGTACGCCGCCCAGCCGAGCCCGCTGCTCGCCCTGGTGCTCGCCCCCACCCGCGAAAGCCTCGCCCACCGCGCCAACTATCTGCCGCAGTGGGCCGAGATCCACGACGAGTCCGCCCAGTTCTACCGCCGCAGGCTCAACCACGACCGCACCATGGCCGACGCATTGCGCCGTCCGCGCCGGAGGTCTGCCGCCCCCGCACCCACTGCTGTGTAGAGCCTCGCCACCGTCGACTGTTCCGGCGTCCCGGTACGTGCCCGGACCGCCCCCTGCCCGGCAGCAGCGGCCGGCCGCTCTCCGACCGGCCGCTGCTGCCCCGCTCCACCCGCACGCCTTGACCACAACCGCCGCACTCCAGCCCGTACGGAGACCCGATGGACCGCACCTTGACCCTCGCCCGCCGCGCCAACGGATGGACGTCCAGCGCCCAAGTCGCCGCCATGGCCACCGCTCACGACCATGAGCAGCAGTGCGACAACTGCGGCAAGCCCGGCGCCAGTGTCCTGACCGACGACGGATGGCAGGGCACCGTCCAGAGCTGCCCCGAGTCGGACCGCCTGCGACACATCGAGGAGGAACAGCGCCGCGCCGACCGCGCGCGAGCGACCGAAGCCGACCCGAGGCCACTCACGCCCGAGGACCAGGCCCTACTTGCCGCCGAGGCCTACGACTGGCTCGCCGCCCGTCCTCGAGTCCACGACCAGTCCGCATGCATCGGCCCAGTCGACGTCGAGGACATGCGGATTCCGAGGGGTGAGGAGCCGCCGACTGGCACCACGCTGTGTATCGCGGCAGCCGTCTGTCATCTCGCCGGATACGAACTGCGGGCCGACCCGGTCGCACGCGCCTACCGGATGAGCGTTCCCATCCCCCACCTGGCTGCGTGGCTCCTCGCCCTCACCGAGGATCAGCCGCACGCCCTGTTGAACAGTCTCGACAATGCCGCCGCCATGGCCCGACTCGCCACGCTCGCCCGCCGCCAGTAGAAGCCGCCCCGTTCCCGAAGGGAGAGCCATGCAACACCCTGCCACCGGCCCAAAATCCGCCGCCGCCAACCCACCGGCCACCCGCCCGGCAGGACGGGCGAGCGACCGGACAGAATCGGCCCTCCAGTACCCCGACGGTTCCGTCATCTGGCAAACGCGTTCCCCCGCACTGCCGCTCACCGTGGAGCGCACCACCTACGACGCGAGCGGACGACACCGCAGGCTGCTGTGTACGGGGGTCGATGGGCAGCGCGTCTACGCGGCACCGCACCACGTCGTGATCAGCGATCCAGCGCAGCGACCCACAGCCGTCCGGCTCGACTCCAGCGCGCGGGAGTTGACCGCGGCGATTCGGCGGCACACCGCGGACTGCCGGTCCTGCTGCGAGGAAGCGGTGTTCTGGGGAACGGCGCGCCGCTGCCTGCTGGGCAAACGGCTGGTCGACGAACTCGGGGCACTGCTGCACTACCGCGACAACGTCGCGAAGTGGCTGGAGGGAAAGCCCGTCGACCCCACCGTCCTGCGCCGAGGCCAGGGGGTAACAGTGCGGGGCTGGCACTACGACGCCCACCTCCGCTGCCACACCCGACAGGCCGAATTCGTCGGACGGTTCGTCGAAGCTGACCATCACGGCTATCTGATCGTCCGCGAAATGGAGCACCTGACCACGGCCGCGTACCGCGCCGTGCACGTCTTCCACGCCCCCTAGTCCGTCGACGACCCCCGGCACGCGGGCCGGGCAAAGGCCCGGCCCGACTGCCGAGGCCGGTCGTTCAGCGTCCCCGCCCTTCTCCGGCCCGGTCACCGCCTGGTGCTGGCACCAGGCGCCAGCACCAGGCCGGAGATCAGTCCCCTTCTCGTACCCTCCGACAGGAGACCGACATGTCTGCCCTGACCCGTGCACTCGCCGACCAGATCGCCGCAGAGCTCGGCGCCAACTGCCGCACAGAGCCCACCGACGACCCCGCAACGCTGCGCATCATCGACGACGAGGGGCGCGCGATCCTGCTGCACCATGACGTGGCCAAGCCGTCCCGCCTGACCATCAGCGCCCAGCTCCCCACGGCAGCGGATGACCACGGCGTTGCCATCAAACCGATCACTGTCTCTGCCACCCTGCCCGCCGGCCACGCGGCGGCACACATCCGTCGCCGCCTCATGCCCGCGCACGCCCAAGCGTTGGCCGAACTCGCTTCACGCGTCGCTGACCGGGCACCGGCGCCGCCCGTAGAGGGCGGACCCTCCGTCCTGTCGTCACAGGTCGTCCAGCGCGCTGCCGTCGCGCTGCATGAAATCGCCCCGGCCCACTGCCCCGGGGAGGCAGCCGGGTGGGTCATCGGTACGGGGAGCGGCCGCGCGCGGCCGCTGCTCGCGGCGTGGTGGCAGTCCGCCAGGAGCACGGAGCCGACGAGCGCCGAAGAGGCCATGGCGCCGTTTCTCGCTGACGCGCTGCGCCGCGCAGGTCTGTCCACCACCGAACCGTGCACGGAGCGAAGGGTGTTCTTCGCCGTGTCGCCCGTGGGAGCCGACGAGCCGCGCCATGTAGTCGGCCCCGCCCGCGATCGGCCCGGTGCCTGGGAGTTGGTCGACGGCTGCACCGGCGCTAGGGTGCGCAGTCTCGTCGACCGCGAACGCGCCGGAGAGCTGGCCGAGGAGCTTGACCGCGAAGCTCTAATGCAGTCCGCCTCGGGGTGGGCATCCCTCTATCTGCCGGGACTGGGTACGGAGGAGGTGCAGGACCCACGCTTGCGGGCAGTCGCCGTCGACCTGGCCAGGGGTGGCCATATGGCGTACGGGACGGGCGCAATGGGTCACACGGAGGTGCCCGGGTTCCTGGTTCTGGCCCGTTCCGAGTGTCCGCATGAGGCGCGGGTGCACTGGCTGTTGGAGCCGCGGGATGGTGTCTGGCCCGGTGGGCGGCGGGACGCACCGCCCGCTGTCGTCGAGCGCCGCAATCAGGACCTGACCGAGTACGCCCGCTGCCTGACTGCACCAAGCCGCAAGGTCTCCGTCTCGTCCGAGGGATGTGTGCGCGTGGAGTTCACCGACGCGAGCGCTGACCCGTCGCGGAGCTGACCGGGAGTGGGGCGACCCGGAGATAAATCAGTTGCACCCACCCCACAGGTTAGGGATTATGGAACATGTCGCACGGTTCACCGAAACGCCCCCCGAGGAGAGCCGACATGCTCCAGCCCCTTTTCCGCGCCCTGCGCCGCACCCCGGCCGCCGCCGCCTTCCTGGTCGCCGGACGGCCGCCCGCGCCGCCCACCCACCTGCCACCGGTCGCCAGGACCGCCCTGCCCACAGCGACCGGCGAGGAAGCGGTCAGCTACAACCGGGCGCGCAAAGCCCTGCCGATCGCCCTCCACATGCTCCAAAACGGCGCCACTGTGGGCCACGCCGAGACCGAGCAGCAGATCGACGCGGCTGCGTACGCGCTCGGCTGGGACGAAATCTCCGACCAGACCCGAGCTGCCGTCCGCGCCAACCTCGGCGTACTCGAACGACACCCCGACATCTCCCTGCGGCCCTGACCCCGCAATCCCGCAGCCATGCCCAGAGGGGCCGGACACCCCGGCCCCTCCCATTCCCCCGCACCCCGCCGCGTTGCTGTCGCGGCACGGTTCGCCCTACCCGGTTTTCTGGAGGCCACCTTGATCACCATCACGCACACCCACGCGGACGGCACACTCGCCGACGGCACCACGATGGGCGACGGCGCCGGCGACATCCTCACCGCGAACGGCTTCCGCTGGATGCGCTCACTGGAGATGTGGGGCATTGCCAACTCCCGTGACCAGGCCGCCCGCCGTCGCAGAATCCACCGCGCCGCCGACCAGCTGCGGGCCGCCGGATTCGGCGTCGAGACCTCCATAGACGACACCCCGCGCGACTACGAAACCGTTCAGCGGGCCCAGCACGAGCGGTTGGAGGGGCGCCGTTCAGCCATTGCTGACCGCAGCCAGCGCCTGGCATCCACATCGGACGCGCTGCTTCGCCGCTCAGACGCTCTCGTGGGAGACATCCCGATGGGACAGCCGTCCAAGCCCGGCAAGCGCGGGCAGTGGCTGAACCGGTCCAAGCAGAATGCCGCCGCAGCATTGATCCGCGCCGGAGAGCTCGGCCACGAAGCCAACCGCCAGGCCGAGCGGGTGCGCGCCTCAGTCGACCGGGAGGAGAGCCGCAAAAGCGCCGAAGTCATAGCCCGGCGCGTCGTGCGGCTGGAGGCCGAACTACGCACGATCGAGCGGAGCCTGAACGGCGAGGGTATGTGGGACGGCAAGCCCGCATCCGGCCTGCACGCCGAGGAGCTCGCCGTACAGCGGCAGGTCATCGACATCCAGTTGGCCGGAGACCGCAGGGTCCTGGAGGAAGCCAGCGCCGCAGGCGCCTTCGGACAGTGGACGAAGCAGAACCTGCACCCCGGAGATCTACTGCGCATCAAAGGGGACTGGCGCAAGCTGGTGCGCCCCAACCCCAAGTCGGTGTCCGTAGACACCGGGTACTCGTGGGTGGACCGGTACGGGTACGAGCAGATCACCAGCGTCCGATGCCCGCACCAGGCGTCAGGCGACGAGGGTAAGCCGTCCTGACAGGCGCAGCACCGTGCGCCCCGCCGGCGGACGGTACGTCCGAACGTAATTCGGTTGCCCCACTCCCGAACTTCGGTATTATGGAACATGTCGCCGGATCGTTTGCTCCGGTTCCCGGGGGTGAGATCCACAGCCACTCCCGATGAAAGCCCGTTGCAGCCCGGCCGGACGCACCCGCGTCCGGCCGACCCGAACGGCTCCCAACTCCCTTGCGAGGTTCCCGTGCCCGTTTCACCCAACAAGCCCAGCAAGCGCGCCGCCCGCGCCGCGCTCTCCCACTTCTACCGCCCCGCCGACGTCGCCGCCGACCTGGCCAACATCGGCCCGGTCGACCTGTGGCAGGACCTCGCCGCCGACCCCAGCAGCCGACTGGCCGGGTACCGGCCGGAGGAAGAACTGTCCGCTGCGCGACTGACGGCCGATTTCGTCATCCCCGGTGACGCCGAATGGCCCGCCGCTCTGGATGCACTCGGCGACGCCTGCCCCCTCGGGCTATGGGTCCGGGGTTCGGGCGACCTCGCCGATCTGTCCGCCCACGCTGTCGCTGTGACCGGGCGGCGCAACTCCAGCGCCAGCGGCACCGCCACTGCCGCGCAGCTGACGCGCGAGCTGATCGACGCCGGACGCACCGTCACTTCCGCCCTGTCGTACGGCATCGACACCGCAGCCCAGCACGCGGCGCACGCCGTACCCGCCCCGACCGTGGCCGTGCTCCCCTGCGGGCTGGACAGCTGCCACCCCCACAACCAGACCGAGCTACTCCACAGCGTCGTGAACCGGGGCGGAGTGGCCGTCAGCGCCTATCGGCCCGGAACTCCCGCCAGCAGGAACACGCTGGCCGCGACCGCGCAGCTCCTCGCCGCGCTGGCGGGGGCCGTCGTCCTGGTGGAGCCCGCGCCCGATCCCAGCACCGTGCCGCTGGAAGCCGCCCAGGCAGCACACCGGATGGGCCGACCGGTTCTCCTCCTGAACTCGGCCGACATCGACGCAGCCGCTGGGCACGCCCGCCGCGCGACGCGTGGACGCGGCGGACGTCGCCGACCTGGTACGGCAGGCGAGGCCGCCCAGCTCCTTGAGTCCGTCCAGGCGCACCGGGCCGCCAGCACCGCCGACGTCATCGCGGCCCTCACCTGAACCTCTCTCACAGGGCTGCCCCGCACGCCCCGTCATCAAGCCCCCGGCCGGGCGCGCTCCGCGCCCGGCCCCGTTCATCACGGCCTGGCCGCCTTGCGGCTGGCCGACGTCTCAAGGAGGCATCCCATGAAGGTCACCGACGAAGTCATGCAGATTCTGGACCGCTCGCAGACCAAGGACAGCGCGTTGTTCCTCCCCAGCGAGCAACTGGGGCGGTCCACCTATCTCGCCGTGAACCAGGTGCTCGCGGCGGCGGGCGGCACCTGGAACCGCAAGGCTCGGGCGCACCTGTTCCCGGGCGACGCGGCGGAGGCGATCGAGCCGATCCTCATGACGGGTGAGGTGGTACGCGCGCAGGACTTCGGATACTTCCCCACCCCCACTCCCGTCGTGGAGGAGATGCTGTCGCTCGCCGAACTGGAGGCCGGGCACCTGGTGCTGGAGCCTTCCGCCGGGCGCGGCGCCATCGCGCACCGCGTCGCGGAGTTCTGCTCGGTCAATTGCATCGAGCTCCTGGAGGAGAACGCCAAGGCCCTCACCGCCGCCGGGCTGGTGCGCAGTGTGGAGGTGGGCGACTTCCTGGAGATTGACCCGGAGCCCCGCTACGACCGGGTGCTGATGAACCCGCCTTTCGCCAAGCAGGCCGACATCGCCCATGTGCGGCACGCGTTGAAGTTCCTGCGCCCCGGCGGGCTGCTGGTCTCCGTCATGAGCGCCGGAGTCACCTTCCGCAGCAACCGGGCCACGGCCGACTTCCGCGACTTGGTCGACGAGCTCGGAGGCACCATCACGCGGTTGCCTGACGACGCATTCAAGGAGTCCGGCACCGGGGTGCGCACGGTCCTGGTGGCCATCGTCGTGTGACGTGGACCGTCGATCCGTGGAGCCGCCGGCCTAAGCGACTGGCCGCGGCCCAAGAGAGGAGGAAGCCGTGACGTTCAGGAAGCGTTCCCGAAGGGCACTGGAGGCAGTTGAGCCCCCCGCCCGCTGTCGCCTGGAGCCCATCGACCCCCGCTGCGTCGACTGCGGGAGGCCGGGCATGGAGCAGGTGGCAACGATCCGTCGGGCCCAGGGCGGTGAGCTCGCCGTGCTCGCCTGCGCCTACGACGCCCGGCGCCGCCGCAGCGCCTGAGCCTAGGAGGCCGTTCAGGGCCCTCCCCATGGGGTGGGGCAGCCCGGAAGTAATCCGGTTGCCCCACCCCACGAATTTGATATTATGGAACATGTCGGAAGGGATGGCGCCCTCCCGACACCGCCGAAAGAACGTCAGTCACGAGCAAGGAGGCCCCCATGGCCACCGTCATCAACCCCGACGAGAAGAAGTCCAACGAGCCCGCCCCGCAGGACGACCACGAGTTCGCCATCGCCCACTTGGACCCCGCGCTGCTCGTGCGGGACGACTGCAACGCCCGCGAGACGGACCCGGAGCCGGACGAGAAGCTGATCAACTCCGTCAAGGAGCTCGGCATCCAGGAGGCCGTCAGCGTCCGGCCCCTCCCGGACGGAACGTTCGGCGTGTTCAAGGGCTGGCGGCGAGCGCAGTCCGTGCAGCAGGCCAACGCCACGGCCGAAGCCGACGGCCGTCCACAGCAGACAGCCCCGGCCTACGTCCGGCCCGACCTGATCGGCCGCGACAGCTGGACGCGGATGCTGAGCCTGATCGAGAACGACCAGCGCGAGCAGATGACCGAGCGCGACACCGTCAAGTCGGTCGAGCTCTCCCTCATCGGGATGAACGAGGTCGAGCAGAAGCAGGCCAGCCGGGCGCTCAGCGTGCGCCGCGACGCGGCCAAGGACGCCCGCAAGGCCCAGAAGCTCAACGACGCCACTTTGCGCCGGACGTTGGCCGGAGGCATGGATCTGGAGCAGACCGCCCAGCTCGCCGATGTCGAGGAGGTGAGCGGAGCCGAGACCCGGCTCCTCCGAGCCCTTGGACGGGACCACGAGGAGGGCAAGGGCGGGCGCGGCCACTGGGACCAGGAACTCGCCCTGCTGCGCGAGGAGCAGGCGAGCAGCCAGGCGCGGACGGAGGCCGTCGCCAACCTGGAGGCGGCGGGCATCCCTCTGCTGCGCGATCGCTTCAGCTGGGGCGAGAAGGACACGTCCCGTCCGCTGACCGATCTCACCACCGGCCTCGGGAACACGCTGACCGAAGACAGCCACAAGGGGTGCGACGGGCACAGTGCCCGCCTGGACGACGAGCACCAGCCCGTGTGGCACTGCTCCGACCCCGATCAGTACGGCCACAAGCTGCGCCCGGAGGCGAAGGAGCCGAAGAAGCCGCGCGACGAGAAGGCGGCAGCCGAGCGGCGGAAGGTCATCGCCTGCAATCGAGCGTGGAAGGCGGCGCGCGGCGAGCGGCAGCGGTTCATCGCCACGCTGTGCCGGGGCAAGAACCTGTCCGACGGGGTACGGGACTACTCCCGCCAGGTGCAGCTCACCATGCCGTGGTTCTACGGCAGTTGGGCGCAGAAGGGCAAGGCCGCCGATGTAGCCCGCTTCCTGAGCGCCAAGGCACCCGAGGACGACAGCGAGGCCGTGCAGAACCTGATCAAGACACTGGCCAGGAACCGCGACCTTTACGCCTGGTTCGCGCAGGTCGCGGCGGCATGCGAGTTCGACATCCGCGAACCCAAGGCATGGGCGAGCCTCCAGTCCCATCAGGCCGGATGGCTGCTCCTCCTGGAAGCCGAGGGCTACACGCTCTCCGAGGTCGAGAACCAGGCCGTCTCACGTCATCGGCCGAAGACGGCCAAGGCGAGCAAGTCCGCCTGAGCGGCCCGGCCCAATCGCGGCCCACACGCGGGGCCGCCCCGCAGCTCACGGGGCGGCCCTCCCCGCGCAATTCCTCACACCCCCTTAGGAGACATCGCTATGTCCACGCGTGAGCAGGCCCTCGAATTCATCACCCTGCACGCCACACAGTCCGACCTCGACCGCGTCTACGCCGCCGCCAAGCAGCGCACCCAGACCCTTCGGGACCTGCGAGCCGCTGCCGTCTCAGAGGGCACCGAAGTTCGCCTGTCCAAGATCAAGCCGAAGTATCTGAACGGACTGACCGGCACCGTGAAAACCGTCGAGCAGAAGCGCACCCGCGCAATCGTCAGCATCCTCCTGGACGAAGAGTCCACCGAGAACATGCGGCACATCCTGTACGTAGAGAGGGGCGTGAAGCGCCACCTCCTCACCGGGGTACCCGCCTCCGTCTGCGAGGTGCTGGCACCGAAGGACGGCCCCGACTAGCAGCCATCGCCTGCGCCGGGCGGCCGAGCCAGCACCGACCTGGCCGCCCGGCCCCCACGTCCGCTGCGCCGCTCCCGGACGGAGCGTGTGGCACAGCGGCCCCCTTTCCAGCCCGTGCGGTAGATGGGCGCGCACGGCCGGCGCCGATGGATCCGGTTGCCCTTGGACCGCTCGTGGCCCCCGATGCATTCACCGACCTGAGGAGTCACTGACCATGTCCCTGCGCGAGCAGTACCAGGCGCTCGCCACGCTCGTCGCCCCGCTGCTGGGTGAAGGGTTCCGCGCCGAACCGGCACCCGGCCTCGAACCCCGCGCGTGGATCGTCGACGAAGCGGGCCGGACCATCGTGCTCCGCGACGCCGCAGACGGCGAGCACAAGGAAGTGGAGATGCCACTGCCGGAGCCTGTCTCAGGCGTACACAAACCGTTCCTATGGCTCAGGCCCGAGCAGTTCAAGGACCCGGCATGGCTGGCCAACCAGATCCACCGCGACCTTCTGCCTGCCTACGACGCTGCGCTGGAGCGCTGCGCCGCCCGGAAGGCAGGTCACGCGGAGCAGTCGGTGCGGCGGGAGGAGTTGCTCTCCCTGCTCGCGCTTTCCGCGCAGGTCGACGGGCCGCAGGTCCGCAGGGTGTTCGTGCGCCGTCGCCCATGGAACGGCTCCAGTGTCGGCCAGCTGGTCGTGGAAGTGGAGCCGGACGGCAGCGGCGTTGACTTGCACATCACTGGGCTCGACGGAGCCGAGGGCGCCGCGCTGATACGCGAACTGCTGGGCCGTGAGGGCTGGGCGCCGACCCCCATTGAAGAGCCGGTCAGCGACGCCGCAGCTCCCGCCGCCCCGGACAGCTGACGGCCCCCGGCCTCACCCAGGCATTCAGCGGGATGTCAGCCAGCTGGCCACGGGTGGTGGCCTTGCTGCCCGAGGCGAGCACAGAGCCGGAACCGCGAGCGTCGCCCGCCAACAGAGCAGAAAGCCATTCCGCACCACGCGGGCCCGTCACCATCCTTGGAGAATTCCCGTGAGCGTCACCTGCTCGGTCGAAGGAACCCTCACCGTCACCCCACCCCTGCCGCTGGCTGCGCTGTGGGAGTTCATCGACAGACCGCACAGCCCGTTCATCCTCGCGACGACCGCGAACGCCAGCGGAGCCCGCGGCGAATGGCTGCTCCTGCCACCCGAAGGCTGCGCCCTCGACGCCGCGGGCCGGCCCACCCACGTAGCCACGCTGAAGGTCGACGTATACGCCCGTCGCAGCGAGACGCACGATCGCCTGCGGCAGTTCGCCCAACTGTGCCTGACCCTCGGTCACGACTGGGTCGAGGAAGTGCGCTACCAGAACGAAGACTTGTCCCGCGGAGTGATCGAGTTCTGCGACGACGGCGAGCTGGACTGGCTGGAGTAACAGTTCCACGCTCACCAGCGCCGACCAACGCGTCCCAGATGCGCCCGGAGGCGTTGCCGCCCACTGCCGGGATCTCCGCACCTCAGTGCGTCGCGCTCGCGAGTGCGTCAGCACCTCACCCGAAGGAGCACAGCTCTAATGACTGCCCCCGTACTCATCATCACCCCTGCCCTGCCGCAGGAATTGACCCAGGCCGCCGGGACTGTGCCGCTTCAGGCACGGACCGCCGAGGAGTTCACCGACTCGGAGTGGGACGAGGCACCGCTGATCGTCGTCGACCGGCGCTCCTGCGCCGACCTGATGCAGCGCCAGCAGCCGCGAAGGCCCGGAATCCTGGTCCTGGCCCAGGACCTGGCCGATGCCAGCGTCTATTCCGAGGTGGTAGCCCTCCACGCTGAGGCAGTCCTCACTTTGCAGGACGGCGCGGCGTGGCTGGAGCTGCGCCTGCACGAGGCGACCGGCTGCACTCACCTCAACTGGGAACGGCTGCTCGGCGACGGTCCGGGCGGCGTTACCTCTCCCGCGTAACCCCCGGTCTCAGTAAAAGGGGTGGCGCCATCCCCAATCTTCGGTATTATGGAACATGTCGCACTCGTCGTTTGTCTCACCTGAGGGAGGACACCCATGGCCGGAGAGGTCACGCCCACCATCTACGGCAGGGTCTATGAGGACCCTCAACTGCGTCACGCCGACAGCGGTAGGCCCATTGCCCGGTTCCGCGTCGTGTCGTTCCCTCGCGAGTACGACCGCACCAGCGGCGAGTGGCGCGACGGCGAGCCCGTGCTGGTCGTCTGTACGGCATGGGGTCGCCTGGCCAAGCACGTTGCGGCCTCACTCGCCGACCGAGTCCACGTGATCGTGACCGGGCAGCTGACCGCCTGCGACGCCCAACTCCACCTGAACGTCACCCGGGTCGGCGTCGACCTCGACGCGCATATCGCCTACATCGACGCCACCCTGCCCGCCGTCCTGGCAGGCAAGGGCCCCAGGAACGTCAGGGCTGCACTGAAGCGGCCGAACCCCGACGAGCCCGCCGCCGACCCGGCGCGGAAGCCCGCCGCGACACCGCCCGTTCCCTACTGGATGGATGAGGAGCGGCGCAGGCAGTGGGCAGACATCACCGCCCCGCAGCGGCCCCGGCCCTGGTGCCCGCCCTGCTGAGTCCCGACCACATATCGACCCTCTTGCTTGCAAAGGAGCTGAGCCGTGCCCAGCAGCCCGCTGCCCCTCCCCCGCCGGGGAGAGGAATACACGACGGCCGATCTGGTCAGCGCCCGCGCCGAAGGTCGTGGCGCGATACGCATCGTCACTGCCGACGACCGAGTCGTGCCGCTCGCGCACGAACCGCACAGCGACGCCGATCCGCTCCCATGGGCGGAGTACGACCCGGACACCGGCGCGGTGCTGCGCCGCCATGCGAGCCGTGACTGCGAATGGGCACTGGTCACGGACGACACCGAGAACCTCGCAGCCCACGCGGTCGAACGGTCCGTGATCAAGCGTCTGGCGGCAGCCGATGTGGCTTGCGCCCGGGTCGGAGAGGGCCGCGACCGTACGTACGGTCAGGTCGAGTTCGCGGACGGCGGCTATGTCACATGGTCGGGGATGGACCGGCTGGGCAACGAAGTGTCCAACCTGCACCCCATCGCCGACCACGGTTCGTTCGGCGGGCATTGGTTCTCCGAAGTCGATGACGAGGAGACAGAGTCCTTCGACTTCGCCACCGGCAACTACGCCACCGACTCCGGCGCTCTGGTCGCCCACCTGATCGGGCTGGCGGACCGGCACGGCCGCGCCCCCGCCCCCATCATCTGAACCTCCACAGGCGCCGCTCTGCATCCAGACCCGCAGGCTTCGCCCCTTCGCCCCCGGCCGCGCGTCCTCGCGCGGGGCCGGGCGGTCGCGGGCCGCCGCCCAATCCCCCGTTCCCGCCGGCAGATCTCCGCCCCACGCCCTCACGCCGAAGGAGCCTCCATGCCTCAGCCCGTCGACTTCTATCCGCTCATCGTGACCACGTACCCGGACGATGCCGAGCACGCGACGCTGCTCCTCGACCCTGCGGCCGCGCGCATCGTGACCGCCGGCGACGTCGTCGAAGGCGACGTGATCCTGGCCAGCTTCCCGGATGGCAGCGCCGACTACTTCAACGACCAGTACGAGGCACACCCGCAGCCCTTCGACCCCACCTGTCAGTGCGGCGTGTGCTGCCTGCAAGCCGACTGCCCAGGCCCCGCTGTCGTGCTCTCCAAAGGACACCCCTGGCATGCCTGCGACCCGTGGGCTGCCCGCGAACTCGTCCTGATCGTCCCCGCCAGCCAACTGCCCTGACCCGACACTTCCCTCACCGGAGACACCGATGCCCCACTACCGCACTGCGCCGCAGCTCTTCGGCTCGCCAGGCGACGACGTCGACACCGTCATCAACTGGGGCCTGGGCGTGGACTCCACGACCGAGATAGTCGAGATCCTCGACGACCCCGCCGCCCACGACATCGATCTCACCCGGACCGCCGTGATCCACATGGCGACCGGCAGCGAGTGGCCACGTACCCGCGAACTCGCCGATATCGGTAAGCCCGGCAATCAGAACCTGCGCAATGCCCCCTCGCGAGCGGAGCCGCCACACTTCCGACGTGGCGTCACCTTCCTGCGTACCGCGACCTGGAAGAAAGTTCACTGGTTCCAAGTGCGCTCCGAGCGCTAGCCAACCTCACCGAACACAACCTCGACCAGCTCACCGCACTCGTGAAGACCCGGCTCAAACGAATGCAGTACCGGCCTGGCCTCATCGACGGCCTTACCGCCAAGACCGGCCTCGACCTCCAACCGGCATAGCCTCAGCCATTTAAGATCTCTAGTTAGGGGGGTGGCGCTTGCCCTGTTCCATATATGCCTGAGTCTTCAAAGTGGAAGACCTGGCCATCTACTTCCACGGCTCCGGAGTATGTGAAGCTTCCTGCCAGCCTAGGAACGAAGAATCCCCGTTGCGATACTGCCTCCACGTTGATTCCAGTGCACTCGGAGCACTTGTCGCTCTGGCTGACCCAACCCAGGGTGTAGCTGTTGACTGAACAAGTGACCCGCAGGCTGCGGACTCTTACTGGATCTCTTGTTGTGCACAGCCACAGACACCACCATCGCCTTCGACTTTTCCTTTTGCAGGCAACGGTGACACCCATAGCCCGGTAAACCACGACGTTGAAGTCTCTGGGTGTGACCTCAACAATGACAGGGCCGAAATCGTGAACGGCCATATTCCACCTCACGAGCTGAGCCGACGTGCCATTCTGGAAACTGTCACGGGTGTATCCGTGCGCGCTTCGGTCTCATGACGCATTTTGAGCACCCATCTAAAATCTTGACCATGCACAAGCTGATCGCCGCCCGATTATGGCTGACCGTCTACCAGTTGCCGCCGTACACCCCAGAACTCAACCCCGTTTAAGGCGTATGGTCGCAGCTGTAGAGATCCCCGGCCAACCTCACTAAACTGCCTCGACCGCGTGTTAGTGAAGACACTATTGAAACGGATACAGTATCGCCCCCGCCTCATCGAGGGCTTCATCGCCAAGACCCGGCTCGACCTCCGACCTCCGTAACCCCAGCGATTGAAGCTCTCTAGCTAATCGGCGATGCCGCTTTCAAGGTAGCGGCGGATGTCCGCAGCCTTGACGCGTAGCAGGTCGTCCGCAGACTCATCCGACTCAATGTCTTTCATTTTTTGGAGGAGTTCCGCGTTCTGCTCTGCCATCTTTTCTGGCTCATGTGTGGGTTCATCTGGCGTACTCTGCGGCGGAAGGGGATCAAATATGTCCGGGCCGGAGGTGATCCGCTTCGCCGCGAGTTTCTCAAGTTCAGAGAGCGCGGCAAATCTAATGTCCGCTACCTCGCTAGAATCACACGCAAGGCGCGTGAGTGCGGCGATACTCTGGGGACCACCTATGTCGCCGAGTGAAATGATCGCCGCGAGCCGGACATTGAGATCGTCGCTCTTGCACAACTCTTCCAGTATCGGAACAGAGGAGGCGTCTCCTAGGTCACCGGAGATGATGATGGCATTGATACGCACCGACCGATCCGTGTCTTGCAGTGCGCCATGCAGGGCTCTGAGTTCTTCGGGCGCCAGTCTACTTTTAGCTGATTTGGATAGGCTGCCCCGCTTCTTGATGCTGGTACGCATCGCAAACCCGATATTGCGCAATTGCTTCGAAATGGCGCGGCGCTCATCTGGATCAGGGTCGCGCGCCAAGCCCTCAGTGAGCCTGCTAAATTCCCTGGTCATGAGATGTTCCCCTGTCCATTTGCGTGCCACCGGTCCAGGAATTCTCTGTACGGAAGCCAATCGGTCTTGCACTCGTGCGGGTTCGCGGTCCGTGTCCGACGCCACAGCTCCTCGGCCACTGCCGGACCTGAGGTGGTGATCGGACGGTCGACCGTGGGCCAACGCCCACTTGGCTCTGGCACCTTGGGCCGGATAAACCTCAAGGCCACATTGCTCGCGAATGGTGTCATCGTGAGCTTGGTCGGCCATATCGCGAGGAGGTTTTCGAATCCGAGCGGATCTATGTATAGATCATTCATGTGTTCGCCCACGCCGAAGCTTCTCTCGGATGTCAGCCCAGTGTAAACCGCTACCTCTAGGTCATCGGCAGTTCCATTCGCAAACAATTGCGGCGTGGTTGCCTGCAGTGAGACCAACATCGGCTTCACCCAATCCTCGGATGGAGATGCGTCAGTCGTGGACGTGCCGCTTGTCGTCATCGGGAACGCTGTGCTGCGGTGATCTGACACAAGCCAAACGTGCTTCTTCGTCGCCGGATCAGTGCGGGAGCATAGGAATACGCCTCGTAGGCCTCCCTCTATCGGGAACACCGCAGTCAGCATTGGCAGATTACTACCCCTAAGGACCAGCATATGATTCTTACGGCATGCTTGGACAGGCGTTCCCGCCGGCCGAGGGTTCGTGTCCGCACCGAGCCTAGCCAGCAGACCGTAGTTGCCGACGCCTGCAGTGAAGACCACCATCCTGGGCCGGAACTCAATCTGTTCTCCGCACAGGAGGGCCTCTACGCGCTCAATTACGTTACCATTCGGTACAAACTTAAGAGCGTCTTCGCTGTCGTCCAGTTTGTATGCTGCATGGTCCACGTCACGCGCAAGCCCAGCGACGATTTCGCTCGCATCGAGCGAGAACTCATGCGTCTCGAAGAGCTTTCTCGCCTTTCCCCCCTCCATCACCGGAGGCACTTGTTTAGCCTCGTCGAAGCGCAGGCCAGCAGCTCTCCAGAAGTAGGTGTACTTAATTACTGCTGCCCCAGGACCGAATCCTGCGACTGCCCGCTCTGTATTGAGTTTGTCAATCCCTTTCTCGTCAACGAATGCCTCCCAGAACTGGGCTGCGGCATTCAGGACAATCATCATATCCTTGTCGTCGTAGTAGTGGCCCCGGTGTATCAGGCCATGAGAGTGGCAAGTCTGCCCGCCGCCAAGCTCACCGTGCTCGAGCAGCGCCGCTCGGTAGTTGCGTTTGGTCAGGTCGTTGAGTAGCCACAGCCCTTGGGCGCCACCGCCTATGATGAGTACGTCCAGCTCAACCATCTCCGCCTCCAGCTTCCCTGATGAAACGGTCGCTAGGAAGATTCGCCGTAAGAGCCAAATCACGGTTCTGGCGAAACACCCGTGCCGGACATATCGAAGGCGCTTTGCGACTGGCGCACTTTCAGATCATCCACCGGGCTAATTGTGTCGGCCCACTTACCCGTGCGGATGGGGAGCGCCTCGCTCCAGTCTGCGTCGACTCGCCGGGAGGCGCATCTCGGCTGGCGCAAGCTCGGCAGTTCGGCTATGTGAGTGAGGGTCATCGTCGCGGACAGGGCCGCCGGCATTGCCGTCCTCGACGACTCCCGCCATCCCACCCGCCTGATCGAACGCGGCGAATGGGCGCTGTGGGACGAGTACGAGACCAACGGCACCGTTCCGCAGCAGGCCGGACCCAGAATCTGCAGCATCCGCGCGAAGGGCGACGTCGGAGACCGCTGGATCGCCAGCGTCATCAACCATCCCTTCAGGCAGCTGATGGGCTTCAACGCCGACGAGGAAGGCCGCGCTGTCACCGACCGCGCGGCGAGTTCCCACCCGCTGCGGACCGGCGTGTACCCGCTGATCGAATGGGGGTGGGGACGACGGAGGTGCGAGGACTACCTCCTCAAGCGCTTCGGCGTGCCGTGGGAGAAGTCGTACTGCACTTTCTGCTGCTTCCCGGTCTCGATGGGCGCACTGCCCACCCATCTGGAACGGATGCGCCGGCACCCCGACATTGCCGGACGGGTGCTGCGCCTGGAGTACACCTCCGTCAGCCTCAACCCCAACGCCCGCCTCTTCGGCAAGCGCAGCCTGCTCGACCAGTTCGCCCCCGCACGGCCCGAAGACCGCCAGGTCCTGGACGCCTTCGAGCAAGAGCTGGACTGCACTTGGGCGCTCTACCACGTGCGGCGGATCCTGCCCGTCTCCAAGACCAACCCAGCGGTGCGGGCCCCAGCGCTGCGCTCCGTCGAGCGCGTCGACCTGGGCCGCCCCGCCCAGCTCGGCCGCTGGCTCAGTTCCCATTCCGAGCACCATGGCTTCCCGGTCGAGACCGACTGCCGCTTCGGCCGTACCCGGGTCTGGCTCCGCCAACGCGGAGCGACAGCACCGACCGCCGAAGAGCTCTTCGTCACCGCTCCCGCACACGTCCGCGACAAGCAACAGGACCGCTTCGAAACGGAGTGGCGCGCCGTAGCCGGTGAACAGCTCCGCCTCCCCGCCGCTTGACCTCCTTCCGCGGCGCCGAGTCACGGCCCGCCGCGAACAACCCGATGCACGACCAGACCAAGGAGAGAGACCATGGAGAACATGAACTCGACCAGCACGCTGCTCAGCCTGGTGGGCCGCAGCACAGCAATCAGCGACCCCGACCAGCTGCGCACCATGCTGCAGGCCGGCCACGCCGCCTGGTGCGAAGGAGTCGCCGAAGTCCGCGCCGACGTCGCACAGCGCTCCAGCGCGCTCGACGACGATGCGCTCGCCGCCTGGTGCACACAGGCCGAAGCTCCCTGGGAGGGCGGACAGACGCGTTGCGAGGCCGTCTCCAACCTGGCCTTCGCCGTCTGGGATGCTTCACCGGCAGCGATGGCCTACGTCGCCCTCGAGGAGCGGGCGGCCGAGTTCGGGATCTGCCTCATTCCTGAGTGACTCCCGCGGCGTTGGTCGAGCGGGGCTCAGGCCTCTGTGTCCTTCTCGAGCTGCACCCTGCGCTGATTGCTGAACAGCGCGTGCCTCCCGCAGCGGGTAGCGGAGTGAGTCCCACGTGAGCGCGGCGTGGGTGCCGGCCGGGCCCTCTCGTACGGCCTGACCCGTTCGGTTCTTGCGAAGGAACCTCCTGTCGAGGCCCATCTGCCGTGATTGCCGTTGCAGATTGACCTGCGCCCGGGGCCGATCACCACCCTCTTGCCGTTGCCAAGTCTCCAGTGCCCCTGACGACACGAGCTTCGCGGCAGGCCGGCCACTTGGCTTTGTCAGTGACAACTGGCTCCATCGGTAGGTCTGTTTTGACTCCACTTGGGGATCTCAAAGCCACGTTCTGAAGGTGAGAAGTGACTCCATCCCGCAGAGGGCCTGGTGCCGACGAGGGGCAGCTTTGTACCAGTTCTGGTAGCGGGCTTACCGCCTGGCACTGCCGCGGGGGCGCGATGTTGCGCAGGGCACGCGGCCGCCGCCTGAACGGCGGCCGTCGCCATGCCGGGGGCCGTCGCTTCCTGTCGCAACCGGGCCGGTAAAGGGCCCCGGTTCGAACATCAGGAGCCACTTCGCGGACAAGTACGGCCACGGCAGTGGGAGTCTGGGGCAGACCTGGACTTGTGATCGGTCGGATGTGCGACCCCTTCTAGGCTGCGAGGGCGGCTTTCACGCCCCGGGCTTTCTCCGCATGGCCACTGCTGGTGCCGAACGGCCGGAGGAGTTGGACCCGATGCGAACCAGATGGCCCGCCCTGTTGGAGAACTGCCGCCTGGAGTCCCCGGCCGGGGAGCTCGACCTCGCGTCGGCCCCGGCGTTCGGCGCCCTGCTGTGGGGCATGGACGCCCAGGCCGGCGCGGACTGGCTGATCGTCGATCTGAGGGCGGTGACGTTCATGGACTGCAGCCCCCTGCACGACCTGTGCGCCGCCTGGGACCGCAGCGAGGTGACCGGCCGGTGGACCCGGGTGGTCTACGACCAGGACCGCATCGGCCAGCTCCTGCGCCTGACCTCCCTGCTGGAGCGCTTCCCCCGGTATGCCAGCATCGAGGACGCCTGGCGCCACCAGCCCATCGCCTCCCTGCGAGATGATTAGGCGGTGAGGTGACCGTCCGCCGGCCCACCGAGTACTTCAGCGCCAACGCGCGACTCGACAGCCCCTCAACCCGCGCATCCCGGCGGATCGCCGCGTACAACTCGACCTTGGAGACGGGCACTTATGCCCCCTTGCTACCTGGAACACCCCAATGTTCCAACCGCAACCCCGCCAGTGGAGTCAAAACTCACTGACACGACTTACCGCGCAGACACGGTGGAGTCAGATCCCACTGACCGCTGGCCTCAACACTCACCGACAGAGCCAGCCACTGGACATGAAGCACCCCCGTTTGTCATTATGGAACTTGTCGCACTGATGGTGGTGCGCGCCCCTGATGACGTCTTGGATGAGGTGCGTGATGGCGCAGCCCGCGGGTCCCCGGCTCGTGAGCACGGCTGAGATCTGTGAGGAGTTCGGTACCCGGCCCTCACGGATCAGCGAGTGGTACCGCGATCGTGCGACGAGTGGTTTCCCTGAGGCGAAGCGCACCGAGGGGCGGAAGCGCTGGTTCGATCACGACGAGGTCGCGGAGTTCTTCGCCGTGGTCGAGAAGGCACGCGCTCCCAGGAAGCTGCCGGCGTCGGTTCTCGACGACGACCAGGACAAGCTGCTCACCGCCGCGGAGGTCACTGCGCTGCTCGGTTACTCGAGCCCGTCGACGATCTACTGGTACCTGCTCAATGTGCCGGGCTATTTCCCCGAGCCCGACGAGACGATCGACGGGAAGAAGTGGCGACTGGGCACGATCGTCCAGTGGGTGCAGAGCCGGCCGGGAAAGCGGAGAGCCGGCACTGTGCGAACGGCCAAGGCGCTGCCGACTGTATCCGCGGAAGGCGATCCGGACGAGCTCCTGGGCACTGCGGAGGTAGCCGCACTGCTCGGGTTCAAGAGCGTGCAGACCTTCTCGAGCTCGCTGTACCAGGGCAATCTCCCTGAGCTCGAAGGCCCGGACGCCAAGGTGCCCGGGCTGCGGGGGCAGCAGCTGAACAAGTGGCGCCGCGAGCGGGTTCTCACCGCGGTCAAGCGGCGTGGCTCCTCGCCTGGTACCGACGATGAGCTTCTCGACGCCGAGGCGGCCGCCGGCATCCTCGGCTACAGCAGCACCAACAGTTTCATGAGTGCCCTCTCACGGGGCCGGCTGCCTGAGCTCGAGGAGCCGGACTTGGTCGAGGTGCAGACCGGCGGCGGTAAGCCGCAGAAGAAGTGGGCCAAGAAGCGGCTCGAGCGCATCGCAGCAGGCCGCGCCGCTTCCTGAACACCGCGCGCAGGGCCGGGCCGACGGCGCGGACTAACTTAAGACGTGGCCTCCTGGCTGTGGGCGTGACGATCGCCCCGGCGGGCCAGGTGCGCCGCCCGGTGGCCGGTATGGAGAGATCGCCAATCTCTCCTCCCGTGCAGGCGCTACGCCTGCACGGGGCCGGCCATCAGTGCTGTCCCTTCTGCTACGCGCTCATGCACGCCGGGCGGCCGCGCGGTCTGCGCCATTGCGGCGCTTACCAGCGGCGGCCGACTGCGTGGTAAGCGGACGTTGCTGTATTGAGACGCCGACCCGCCATGGTGGTAAGCGAGCCGGTAAGTGCCGTGACGACAGTGGACGCGAGGGCGCCGTGCCCCGCCGTGGTCCGCACCCCCTCCCCTGCCCAACGACGCGGCAATCAGCTGTCAGCCTCATCGAGGAGAGACTCATCCATGACCGAGCACGCCGCCATGCTCGAACGCCGACAGCGTGTGCCGGTGCGCGAGCAGGCCCTGGCCATCCTCTTTCAGCACCGTGCTGCCGACACGGGCCAGTTGAGACGGCTGATCGAGCCCCCTCCGCACCCTGAGACGATGCGGCAATGCCTCCGGGCCCTGCGCACTGCGCAGTTGGTGGTCTCGCACGATCGTGCGCATCACTCGAGCATCTGGTCGCTGACAGAGCAGGGACGAACCGCTGTGACATTGTGGCCACAGTTCAAGGGTGCCCGGCGCTATCGGGGCAGTGAGGCCGGGCTGCGCAGTGTGCACACCCTGACCGTGACGCGAGCGGCTCTCGCGTTCGTCGAGGATGGCCGGGCTCGCAGGGATGAGTGCTCGGCACTGGACTGGACTACTGAGGTTGCGCATCCGGTGCGCGACGGAGCCGCCGCCGGCGAGCGGACACTCATCGCGGATGCGCTGCTGCGCTACACCCGCACCGAGAACCGCTGTTTGCTGCGTGCGTTCGTCGAAGTCGACCGGACGACCGAGTCCAGTGAGCAGCTCGCCTCGAAGCTGATTACCTACGCGCGATTCCACGCCAGCCCTGCCGCCTCGCCCAGTCGGCGCCGTACCGCTGCATCCGGCGGTGTGGGGGTGCTCCCGCCGTGGCAGCTCAGCTATCCGGTCTTCCCCAGGCTGTTGTTCGTACTGACCGGGGCAGGACCGCTATGGCTTGGTCAGCGGATCGCGGATCTGCGGGCGATGGTCAGACAGCATCCCTTGGTGGGCCAGATGGCTGAAGCAGTGCCCCTGGGCGCTGCGGTGCTGGAGGACCTCGAGGAGCGAGGGGCGTCGGCGCCGGTGTGGACGCCGCTCGGCCACCGGCAGGGGCCGTGCAGTTGGATGGATCTCTGATGCGCAGCCGCGGCTGCGCATCCGAGTGATTCGCTGCGCTCTGTGCGCACGCTGCGCAGAGGTCGGGCTGTGCATGCGCGTTCGCAGCGCTGTTGGCTGACCGGTGCGCAGCCTTCGCTGCGCAGTTGTGCACCCTGCTTGGCTGGATCGACGACGCTGGTCGACTTCGCACAGGCGGGTTGACCATAGGGCGCCGGGTCTCGGTGTCACCGCCGCCGCCCCTTGGCCGGGTGCGCAGCCGGCTGACTCAGGCGACCCCGAGACTGCGCGTGGTAAGTGCCGCGACAGTCGCTTACCACGGGCAGTGGTCGCCGCCTCGCACGCTTACCACGAGGCCACAGGGTGCTTACCACAGCAGGCGTTATGAGCTTGTGACAGCCACCGGCACCTGGTGGAAAGCGGGGTGGTAAGGGGCTCGGCGAAGAGTGAGGGCAGATCCCACCGCCCCTCTTCGCCGCAAGGAGTCCCCATGTCCAGCCGCCTTCTCACGCGATCCGATCGGCGCCGACCGGCTGCCGATCCGGCTGCCGATGCTGGTGCGGCCGGTCATGCGCAGCGGCTGCCGCGTCACCGTATGGCGATGGTGCGCACCGTGGTGTGGGCGGCGGTTGCGGCCGGCCCTCTCGCGTTGGCCGTCTCGTGCGCAGGTCCCGATCCGGTCGTGCGCATCCCGAAGGCGGCGGCTGCGCAGCCGTCGGGAAGTCGGCTGTTGCAGGCGGATCCGTCCGGGTACGCAGAGGTGGCTGTGGCGCTGTGGCTGCGCAGTGGCAACCGGCAGGACCCCGCAGCCGCGGCTGCGTTGCTCACGATGGCGCCGTCGGTGGAGTCGCCGGTGTGGAGCAAGGACGTCCCGAAAGTTGAGCGGGTCACGGCGGTAGGCACCGCGCGACTGCGCAACTCGACCTGGTCGGTGACCGTCGGGGTGCAGTTCGCGGGTGGTGGAGTGCGGTACTTCGCCGTGCCGATGACGTTCGACGGCGGCGATCGGGCTGCCGGATCCCAGCCGGGACTGGTGGTTACTTCGGCGCCGGCCGAGGTGGCCGGGCCGCGCAGACTCAAGGCGCCGACGTCCGTATACGGGAGCGAGGTGCCCACGGAGTCGCCGCTTGCGGTCACGGTGGGCGAGTTCCTCGCCGCGTACGCGGGCGGGAGTGGCAGCGCGGACCGGTACCTGGCCCCTGGGGTGGATCTGCCATCCCTGGTTCCCGCTCCGTACCGGCAGGTGCGGATGGACCGGTTGAGCGCCGACGAGTCCGGGGACGGAGGCGTCCGCAAGGACGGCTCCACAGTGCGGGTCCAGGCCCGGGTGACCGCGCGCGATGCGGCCGGCGGCCTGTGGCCGCTGGCCTACGCGCTGCGCCTCACCGCCCGTGCGGGCCGCTGGGAGGTGACCGGACTGGAGTCCGGCAGCACGGCTACGAAGCCATCACCAGCGAGCGCCGCCGTGCCGTCCTCGGCCGCGCGGTCCGCTGGTCTGCCCATGACGACCGTGCAGGAGATCCGGTGAATGTGATGCTTGCCGCCGAGCTCGAGCAGATGGGTGACCACCTTCTCGGAATGGGCAC
This sequence comes from Streptomyces lunaelactis, assembly GCF_003054555.1. Taxonomy (NCBI): domain Bacteria; kingdom Bacillati; phylum Actinomycetota; class Actinomycetes; order Kitasatosporales; family Streptomycetaceae; genus Streptomyces; species Streptomyces lunaelactis. Next base: position 28,118 of record NZ_CP026304.1, read on the forward strand.
TTCCTGGGGCGACAAAGGTTTCCGCCTGGCCCTGTTGATCATCGTCATCGTCACCTTGATGCGGAAGTTCTCGTTCAAGGCCGGTTTGGGTGCGCTGATCGGCCTGGTGCTGTGTCTGGGGATCTACAACTCCCGCACCGAGCTGTCCGGATTCTTCAAGAACGAAATCACCAGCGTGGACAGCACCCCACAGGGCCTCGGCGAACCAGGGGCAATTCGGCCCGACCGGGCTGGTGGGCTCTCATGAGCGCGGAGAGCGCGCGGCCGCGCATCGGCCGTACCTACACGCGCGCGCGGCGTCACCCGTGGGTCCTGGGCAAGATCGGTGACTGGACGCTGCCGCTGGGGCCCTACACCCCTGCGCAGCTCGTCATCGGCGCTGGCGGCGCGTTCGTCCTCATCCGCACCTTCTCGTGGTGGTCCTGGATGGGCCCACTTCCCGTTGTTGCGTGGGGCGTTGCCGTGTGGGCGGCACGCGGCACCATCGCCGGCCGCTCGCCCCTGAATGCGGCACTGGACTGGATGTCGTTCGTGCTGCAGCCCGCCGGCGGGCGGATCGGCGGACGTGCTGCGCGCGAGCCGCGAGGTCGGCTGATGGTTGGCGGGTTCGTCATCGAGGAGACCGCAGCCGCTCCCCCCAACCCTGTTCCCTCCGCCGCGCAGGTCCGCCCCGCCAGTCATCTTCGCCCGACCACGGTTGGTCGGCAGCCGTCCCGGACACGCACGACGGAGCCGGAACCGGCGGTGCCGGTGCCGACGCCGATGCAGCAGATGCTCCGAGCTCGGCAGGGGGTGTCGTCATGAGAGTGGCGATCCGTCACATCGTCGACCACCTGGTGTGGTCCACGTCAGGTCAGGTGTGGGCGATCTGGCGTGTGGAGCCGGACGGCTCTCGCTATATGGGCGAGCGCAAGCGCTCGGAGATCCTCGCTCGGGTCACCAACCTGGCCCGGTCCCTGCCCTCGTCCGCCCGCGTGTACGGGCTGTGTGCGCAGCTCGACCCGGGCGAGATCGTGGCCCGCTCTGTGGCCGGGGTCGACCTGCAGGGGCGGCCGCACTGGAGGCAGGTCGCCGAGGCGCAGCTGGAGTTGCTGGCCGGTGCGGATCTGATGTCGCCCTTGGAGATGCATCAGCGCAGCTGGTGGCTTGCAGTCCCGCTGGAGGTATCGGGCGCGCGCGGGGAGATATCGGCGAGCGCCGGATCGGCGTGGGCGGAGTTCTCCTCGCTACTCGGGCTCAAGGCCGCGCCGGTGCCGGCGCACGAGGTCGCCGATGCCCAGGTCCGTGCCCGGCAGCTGGTGGCCGAGCTCGGTGGCGGGCACGGGCTGCGCCCGGCGCGTCCGGCGGAGATCGTGTGGATGCATCAGCACGCCATCGCCCGCGGGACCGGATCCGGGCCGCTGCTGGCCGAGGCCGCCGCGTCAGTTCTGTATGCGGGCGCGGTGACGCGGGGGCAGTTGCGCTCACCGTCCTACGCGGATCTGGGGCAGGTGCGGCTGTTGGAGGCCGGGCGGGACCTGGCCGCTGCGGAGAAGAAGCCGCGGAGCCGGCGCGCGAAGTGGGGTCTGGCCGGGTCGCCGGTCGCCAGGCGGTGGGTTCAGGTCGAGTCCGAGTACGGCACTGGCTACCAGGCGCAGCTCGCGGTGGCGGAGATGCCGCGCACGGTGCTGGCCGAGGATGCGGGGTTCCTCGCCCATCTGGAACAGCTGCCGTTTCCGGTGGACTGGGCCACCGACCTTCGCCTGGTGCCGGCGGAGAAGGTGGTTCGCGAGATCACGAAGAAGAAGCGTGAACTGGTCGACCAGGCCGACCAGTACGCGGCCCAGCACGCCACCGGGCTGCCATCCGAGTTGCACGATGCGGCGGACGATCTCGGCGACATGTCCGCACGTGCCGCGCGTGCCAAGGGCGTCGAGGTCGAGGTCCAGTCGGTGACCGTGCTCACCGTGTGGGGGCCCACCCCGCAGGAGTGCGACCGTCGGGCCCGCACTCTGGCCACCGTCCTGCGCGGCGCCAACTACCGGCTGATCCGGCCCGGCGGCGGGCAGACCGATCTCCTCACCCTCACCCTCCCCGCGACGAATGCGCCGCAGCAGGTGCGCCAGTACACGCAGAACCAGCTGTCCGAGGACTGGGCGATGAACGGGGCCTTCACCGGCAGCCGGTTCGGCGACGGCCGCGGCCAGATGGTCGGGGTGAGCCTGGATGCCGGAACGATCCAGCCGGTCCTGCTGGACATCGCGAACGCCCCGCTGCAGTCCGCGTCCGCTTCCTTCGGCGTCGCGGGTGAGCTCGGGGCAGGCAAGAGCGTGCTGCTGAAGCTGATCACCAGTGGCGTGGTGGACCGCGGCGGCCGCGCCATCGTCATCGACCGCACCCCCATGCGGGAATGGGCAGTCTTTGCCGAGAGCGCCGCGAAGGGGCGCTGCCAGGTCGTGGACGCGGCGGAGGCCGAGCTCTCCATCGACCCACTGCGGATCTTCCCGGCCGCTCTGGGAGCGCACTACGCCCTGTCGTACCTGACCCTGCAGCTGGGCATCGGTCCGATGACACGGGAAGGCGCAGTGCTCAAGAAGGCGGTGCGGCAGGCCGCCGACGCAGATTTCCCCTGCATGGCGCAGGTGATCTGTGCGCTCGAGGAGATGGCCGGTGGCGAGGACGGCCCGCGCACCCAGGACGCGGCGACCCTGTGCGATTTGCTGCACGTAGTGTCCGACGATCCGCTCGCCGCCAGCGTCTTCGACCCTGAACTGCCCACCATCAGCATGGAGGGCCACCTCGGCTCCGACTTCGTCGTCATCACCACGGCAGGGCTGACCCTGCCCCCGCGCGAGGCGGTCACCCGGCCCGAACTGCTGCGCACCCAACCCCTCGAAGCACTCATCGGCCGTGCCGTCCTCTACCTGATCGCTGCACTGGCACGGCAGACCGCGTTCACCGATCTGGACCGGTTCTGCCTGATCACCGTCGACGAGTGCTACTGGCTGACCACCTCCGCCGAGGGGCTGGCCCTGGTCCACGAAGTGGTGCACGACGGCCGCAAGCACCGTGCCGGCATCGGGATGGGCGGCCACGACGTATCCGAGCTCGGGGACGAAGTCATCCGGGGACTGCTCGCCTACCGGTTCCTGTCCCGCACCACCGACCCGGTGCTGGCCGCCCGCGGCCTGAGCTTCCTCGGCCTGCCCAGTGATGACGAGGCGCTGCTGCAGGTCGTCACCACAGAGCTGTCACCGGTCGGGTCCAAGGACCGCGCCGGCGAAATGCTCGCCCGCGATCCGCGCCTGAATGTCGGCCGCCTGCAGGTCCACGTGCCGGAGTTGCCCCGCCTCAAGGACGGCATCTTCACCACACCCGGCCAGGGCAAGAAGCGCCAGGCCCCCAGCGCCGAACGCATCAACGAGGCGCCGCCCGCCCGGACAACGGACACCGCTCCGGGAGCGTTCGCCCTCACCACGACGGGGAGTTCCCGATGAACCTCACCAGTCCCTACGCCCCCGGCCTAACCAATCCCCGCTCCAGCGGCCGGACTCTGCGCCGCCTCGCCGTCCTGATGCTTGCTGCCGTGGTGGTGATCGCGTTCTGGCTGATCGGCGACGCCCTGGCAGCGCGGACCACCAACGAGGATCCGTGCGATCTCGTGATCGGAGCGGCCAGGGAGTACTGCCACTCCCCCACCCCGGCCGCATCGGCACCGGGCACCGCCGACGGCGCAGGAGGTGCGCGATGACTGGCCGACGGGTGCGACTTGGCCGCGCCGGCATCGTGGTCGCCCTCACCGCAGGACTGGTGCTCCTCGGCTCGAGTGGCGCGTACGCCGCCGACAGCGACGACCCGGCCGGCGTCCTAGGCCCGCTGAATGTGAAGACGTCCGAAGGCGTGCGCCTGGAGCAATACGAGCTGACCGGCGGCGGCGACGGGCCGATCGACACGGTCCTGAGGTTCATCCTGTCCGGGATCTTCGCCCTGTCGCGGACCCTGGTCGGCTTTGCGTGCTGGCTCGTCGACTGGGCCTACCAGTTCCCCATCATCGACAAGCTCGCAGGCCCGGCGCAACGCGTCTCGGACGCCTACCAGGATCAAGTCGTCACCCCCCTCGGCATCGCCCCCCTCTTCCTGGGCTGGGCGTTCATCTTCGGGCTGATCATGGTGATGCGCGGGAAGGTGGCCCGCGGTTTCGGCGAAATCACCCTCACTCTGCTGATCGCCGCGATCGCCGCCACCTCAGTGGTCCGCCCCGACGTGCTTCTGGGACCCGAAGGGCCGCTGCAGCAGACGCAGCGGGCGGCGCTCGAAGTCGCGACGATCACCTCCAACCGGGGGAGCGCCAAACCCCCGGGCACCGATCCCTGCGACCTGATCACGGGCCCTGCGCAGGCTGCCTGCCAACAGAACGCCGCAGCGCAGAAGCCGAAGGAGAAGAAGCCGGACCGCACCAAGGAGTGCGCGGCGATCGTCGGCCCTGCCCGCGACCCTTGCCTGTCCGGCGAGCGGGTCCTGGTCGCCGGCGACGTGTCCCGGCCCATCACCAAGACCCTGACCCGCACCCTCGTCGTCCAGCCGTACATGCTCCTGCAGTACGGGCGGATCATCGAAGCCGACGACCCGCTGTACAAGGCGCACCAGAAGAGCCTCAGCCTGGGGGAACAGCTCCCCAAGGATGATCCCTGCCGTGAATATACGGGCACTGCCGGTCGCTTCTGCGTGGGCAACGACGGCTACTCCGAGTTTGATCTGGAGCACGGCAAGGCCCGTAAGAAGGTGCTCGAGGAAGCCGGTGACGACGGCAAGGTTGCCGCCCAGTACATGAACAACGTGACGTGGCCGCGGGTGCTGGGGGCTCTGCTCGTGCTGGTCGCCTCGGTCATCATCGTCGCGATCGTCCTGACGATGGTGCTGAGTCTGCTGGCCGCCCAACTCGGCTGCGTGGCCGCGGCCGTGGCCGGGTGCGTGGTGTTCGCGTGGGCGATGCTGCCCGGCCCGAACCGGGCTGTGCTGTGGAAGTGGGTCGGCATGTTCGCCGCCGCCACCGTCGTCCTGTTCGGGACTGCTGTGTTCCTCCCGGCGTTCGGGGTGGCCGCAGACGAACTCCTCAGCGACAGCAACTCCCCGATGCTGGAGCGGCTGCTGCTGCTGGACGGTTTGGCGTTCGCGGGGCTGGCCCTGCACCGCCGGATGCTGCGCAGCGGCGGCAGTATCGGCCAGCGGTTCGCCGAGCGCATGCGGTTCGCGCGCGTTGGCGGCAGCCACCTGATGGGCGAGAACGCCGCCGCCACCGGCATGGCACTCGCCTCGCTGGGGGTGGGCCGCGGCGGCGACGGACTGACCGCGGGCGGGCTGCCCGGGCACGCCGTACTGAACGGCCGGCGGGCCTCTTTCGCTGCGAACCTGAACGCTTTGGGTGACAGCACGGGCATGCCCGGCCACCCGGCCGGCCTCATTGGCGATGCTGTCGCCGAAGGCCGCCGAGGGCTTGCACCGGTGATGCTCGGCCTCAACGGGGCCCGGCACGTGTGGACCGGCACGCCCCCCGACCAGCAGCAGCCCGGCCCGGACGGACAGCCCGGAACGCAGGGGCGCGGGCAGCCCAATGGGCTCGTGATCGACGGCAGCACCGGCGAAATCATCAGCGACCCCAGCCAAGGCCCTACCCCGGTCGGGACCCGCCTCGAGCAGCGGCTGCGCCGCACCCGTGGCGGCCGCGTCCTGAACACCGCCGGGAAGGTCGCGTTCCACTCCACCGTCGGCCTCCCCGCGACCTGGACCAGGGCCCGCCGGGCGAAGTCCGCGCTCACCGGGCAGATGAAGTCCCAGCTCACCCACTACGACCGGACGACCGCATCGTGGCTGCGTGATTCCCACGCCGGTGCCCGAGACCTGTCCACGCCGGCGCGGCGCGGCTATGAGTCGGTGGCCCGGCCGCTGCGCGAGGCCAACCGGCTGCGCCTGTGGAGCGAGGCCCGGCCGCGGCCGGAAGGAGAGGAGACATGAAGCGGGCCGGATGCCTGATCGTGCTGCTGGCCGTGCTGGCGGTGCCTCTGATGGTGCTGTTCGCCGCCGAACGCACCCCCACCCTGCCGGACATGACCGCTGTCGCCGACGTCTCCGACATCCCGGCCCGGATGCTCAGCGCCTACCAGAACGCCGCAGACCTCACCCCCCGTGAAGCGCCGAAGTGCCGCGGCATGGCGTGGCCCGTCCTGGCTGGCATCGCTCGCATCGAGTCCAACCATGCAGGCGGCCGCACCGTGGCCGCCAACGGCGACATCAGCCCGCACATCCTGGGCCCGGTCCTCAACGGATCCGGGGCCGGTGGCAACACCACCGCCTTCACCGACACCGACAACGGCGCCCTGGACGGCGACGCCCGGTATGAACGGGCCGTCGGACCGTTCCAGTTCATACCCGCCACCTGGCGCTCCTCGGGCCGGGACGGCAACGGCGACGGCAGCTCCAATCCGCACAACGCCGACGACGCCGCCCTCGGCGCGGCCGTGTACCTGTGCGGCGACGGCCGCAACCTTGCCGACCGCAAGCAGCTGGAAGGGGCCGTGTTCGCGTACAACCACTCCGACGCGTACGTGAATGACGTGCTCGCGCACATCGACCGGTACGCCGCCCTCGGCAGCGGATCGATCTCGCTGGACGGCAGCGCCAGCGGCGATGCTCGCCTAGTCATCGCCGCGGCCTTGGCCGAGGAGGGCACTGCGTATTCGTGGGGCGGTGGCGGGGCGAAGGGCCCCACCGTGGGCATCTGCTGCTCGCCGGGCGGGAAGTCCGGGGCCAGCACCGTCGGCTACGACTGCTCCGGGCTCACCACCTACGCCTTCGCCAAGATCGGCATCAGCCTGCCGCGGACGGCCGCCGCCCAGGCCGGCGTCGGCGAGCGGATCCCTGCCAGCCAGGGGGTTGCCGCCCTGCAGCCGGGTGATCTTGTGTTCTTCGGCTACACACCGGGACGGGACAGCACGATCTACCACGTCGGCATCTACCTCGGCTCCGGGCAGATGGTCAACTCCCCCCGCCCTGGAACCTCGGTGCGCACCGAGCCGGTGTGGCAGGACGGATTCGCCGGAGGCGCACGGCTGACATGACTCCCTCCCGCGTCACCACCAGACCCATCCGCGCACTGCTCGCGGCCGCCCTCATCCTGACCGTCGCCGGCGCGCTGCTCCTATGGCCCACCGCCGCCCGTCCACTCAGCGCACAGCCGTCACCGGCCTCAGGCACCAGCCCGACCGCGGCTCCCCCCTCGACGGCACGGCAGACGCCGACGGACTCCCGGACGACAGCCGTGCCCGCACCTGCCTTTCCGGTGACACCCGCTACGGCCACTCCACCTGCCGGACGCCTCGACACCGCGCCGATTCCCGGCGACGGACGCTCTGGTGACGCAGCGGTGCAGCAGATGCTCACCCGATCCTGGCCCGCCGACCTTGCCCCTGCCCTGGAGCGGCAGTTGGTCCGCGACGCCTCCCGCATCTGGCGCGCCGATGTCACCGGCGCAGACCGCGACAAGTGGCCCCGCTACTTCTCCCACAACCGGCCCGGACGTGCCGCCTTCACCCGCGTGCGTATCCAGGCCGGCATCGCCCGCGCCGACACCCCCGGACGCGCCCAAGTGCATCTGGTGTGGGCCGGAGCAGACCCCTCCGGCGAACTGCGCGACGGGCGCACCGCCGTCATCCGATTCTCTCGCGCCGACACTCGATGGGAGCCGATCCGTTGACCGTCCACGCCTCCGGCGAGATCGCCACCGTGTGGCAGATGGGCGCCGCGCTGGTCCGCATCGCACTCGGCGCTGCCTCCTTCGCGGGCGACCATCTGTTCCTCCTCACGGCCCTCACCACCCTGATCTACGGGGCTGCCGCGGCCGCGGTGCGGCAGCTCGCCAATCGGGGCAGTGATGGCCGGGTGCGCTTCAGGCTCACGCCCGGTGCCACCTTCGACCCTGACGAGGAACAGATCTGGCGCCAGGCCACGCTGCTGGCCCGCGCCGCCCGCTCCGGCAAGTGGTGGGTCCCGGCCCGCGCCCGCACCGTACGCGTCGTGCTGCGCGCTGATGGGACCCGGCCCCTCGACTACTTCCTCGAAGGGCCCCGCGCCTCCGCCCAGTTGCTGGCCGCCACCCCGTTCAAGCAGGTCACCGCATCGAAGACCGAGCAAAAGCGGGACAAGCGGCGGGAGTTCACCGTCCGCGCCGAGTTCACCCTGTCCGGCCCGCTCACGCGGACCCTGCGCGAGGTGCCGCTCCAGCCCGATCCGCTGCAGCCGCTCGTCGACGCCGTCGCCACGCTGCGGTCCGATCTCGGCGACCTTGCGGAAGTCTGCCTCGACCTGCAGCCCGTGGGCCGGTGGCAACTCAAACTCCGGCGGTGGCGGCTGCTCGCCGAGGCCCGCGAGCGCGCCCGCCGCACAGCCCGCAGGGAATCACGAGCCGCCCACGCGGACAGCGCGGACGCCGAGGGCTCGCTCCGCTACCAGCTCTCCGCACTACTCAACGGCGACACGAGCGGGAACCGGATGGTGCTCCCGGCCCAGCCGCGCCCGATCGACCGCGCCAAAACCTTGGGCAAACTGCACGAATCGGCTGGTCTGCTGCGGATTCAGCTGCTCGTGCGCTGCTCCTCCGACCACAAGGGCCGTGCCGAGGCCCGCCTGGCGCATCTGGCGGCCGCGTTCGACGTGTTCGCCGGCCCGGCACACCTGGGCCGCCGAGGCCTCAGCTTCGGGCCCTGGCGCATCGGCTCCGACCATCGAATCTACCGGCGCGCCTTTGACGAACGGTGGCAGCGAGCACAGATCCACGGCCCCGTCTCGTGGGTGCGGCCCCAAGAGATCGCCGGACTCCTCAAGCCGCCGACCGTGCACTGCCAGCTGCCAATCCTCGCCTCCGACCTGCCCCGCTACTCCCCCGGAGCGCCCGCCCTGATGCCGCAGGGATGGCACACCGGCCCTGACGGCACCGAGCGCCTGGTCGCCAGCACGCTGACGGAGACCAAGTTCTCCGTCCGCGTGGGCAAGTCCGGCTACGGCAAGACGGAGCAGGCGCTGGTACAGTTCGCCGCCCTGGCGCACGGCAATCCTGAGGTGGGCGGCCTGTTCGTCGACCCGCACGGAGACGGCCTTGCCGCCCTCGCCCCCTACCTCGCCCACCCGGAGATCATGGCCCGGCTGTTGTGCCTGGACCTGACAGGCCGCCACGGCGACCAGGCCCGCATGGGCACCTGGAATCCGCTCGGACTCGAACACGGCCAGGACCCCGGCAGCGTCGCCCAGGACGTCGTGGACACCTTCACCAAGGTCCTCGGCTGGACCGACGCCAGCCACCCCCGCGCCATGACCATCCTCGACAAGGCCGTCGAAGCCCTCGTTGCCGTCAACAACGCCGCGGTCCGGGCCGGCCGGCCCGATCAGCAGGCCACCTTGTTCCAGATCCCGACGCTGCTGACCAAACCAGCCTGGCGCAACGCCGTCGTCGCCGGCCTTGAGCCGAAGGCCGCCGAGTGGTGGCGAACTATCTACCCCACCTTCTCCGACGACGCGACCAGCCCTGTCCTCAACCCGCTGGAGCGCCTGTTCAAAAACCGCGTCACCCGGGCCCTGCTCGGCTCACCCACCAGCAGCTACAACATCCGCGAAGCCATGGACACCGGCAAGCTCGTGTGGATCAGCCCGTCCGCATCCGGACCCACCGACCGGCTCCTGATCTCTCTGCTGTTCCGTGACCTGTTCCGCGCCACCCTGGCACGGCGGGACATGCCCGCACAGCATCGCCGGGACTTCCACGCCTTCATCGACGAGCTGATCTCCGTGTCCGCGATGGCCGCCGAGATCCTCGCCGAGATGACCGAAGAGCTCCGCAAGTTCGGGCTGCGCCTGCACGCCATGACACAGCTCCTGCAACGGGTGCCGACAGCCGTACGGACGTCGCTGCTGCAGAACGCCTCAGTGCTCTCCTCCAGCGCCGGCTCCGTCGAAGCCACCGGCCTGGTGGCAACGGAATGGCACGGCCGCATCGACCCAGTGGGCATCTCGCACCTACCCCGCTTCCACCACTACGTCTCCCTCACCCACCACGGGCGCATGATCGGGCCCCTCCTCATCCGCAACCCGCACCTCGAGGAGGTGTTCGGCAACCTGGCCCGCCCCAACAAGACCCAGCTCCTGCGGCTGACAGCGGACACCAACCTCAGCGCCCGCCCTGTCGCCTACCTGTGCGGCGTAGCAGCCGAACACGACGCCGCCGTCGCCGAGTTCCTCAGACCCGCACGCAACACCCCACGCCCCGCGGGGCAGCAGCCACCCGCCGAGGGACCCATCGACCCCGAGTTCAGCTGACCCGCAACCCGGCGGGGGTCGACGCCAAGAACGCCCTGCACTGCGCCCGATTGTGCACATCGAAAGGCGATCGGCGTCAGACGGTGCACTCGTGCAATACCGCCAGGTCAACGGTGTCCCTACCGTGATCGCATCGACCATGCCGTGCACAGGCTGCCCCAGGCCGGCGGCCACAGGGGCCCAGCTCGGCACACGCCACACGGGGGAGGCACCGTGTCACGAGCAGTCCACCAGTCCCGGCGCGCCACGATCCGCGGGCGAAGCCGTGGGGCTGGCGTCGCCGTTGGGGTGTGCGCGGCCCTGCTGCTGTCCGGATGCAGTACTGACACTGATCCCGATCCCGGCGGCACCACTCCGGACACGTCGGCCGGCGCTGCCGCTTCCTCGACTGAGCCGGCAGCCGACGCGGATCCGCAGGCAGCGGCCAAGACGGCCGTGACCGCTGCCTACTTGGGCTACTGGGAGGAGAAGGTCGCCGCCTACTCCCGGGCCAGCGTCAAGGGGACCCGGCTCAAGACGTATGCGGTGGGTGAGGCGCTGGCCGCCACCGAACGTGAACTGGCGGCCCTGTCGAAGCAGGGCTATGTCGCCACAGGCAAACCGCGGACCACGCCCAAAGTCGCGTCGGTCAACACGAGCGGTCAGGTGCCGTCGGCGACGATCAGTGACTGTGTCGACGTCGCGGCGTGGACGCTGGTCGACGGCGCGAGCAAGAAGCCGATCACGCTGCCGAAGGAACGGCTGACGCGCTACGTCAGCCGGGTCACGGCGGAGCGCTGGGAAGGGCGTTGGGTGATCCTCAAGGCCACGCAGGAGAACCGCTCATGCTGAGCCTGCGGCTGATGGCCGCGGCGGCAGCATTCGTTGTCGGTTCGGTCGCCGGTGCGGGCACGGCGTGGGCCGACGGCGGCCCGGGACGTCCTGATGCGGATGCCAAGCCCTGCGACTTCGAGTCCTTCTGTGTCGGCGCGGGTACGCCCTACCAGCCCGGCGGCTCCGGTCAGAAGCCCGCCGGCGGCAGCGGTTCCGGCTCGAAGAAGCCGCCGGTGTGCACGGTGAACAAGATGGAGCCGCAGCCACCCGCGGGCAGCCAGTACTGGCAGGGCCACGACCCGAAAGACGGCGCCCTCTACATCCGCTCCTGCCGCCATTACATGGACTCGGGTGCCAGCGCGGTCTTCGGCGAGCTGGTATGGGGCGCGAATGGCGCACCGCCGGCCGCGGTGGATCCGGCGGTGCTGGCGCAGCAGGCCGTGGACAAGATGCTGCTGACCGGACCGGAGATCCAGCTTGCGCCCGGGGCGGGGAAGACCGGTCTGGTCGGGATGCCGGTGTGGATGTGGACCGAGGTCGGACCCACCACGTTCGGCCCGAACTCGGCATCTGCGACGGCCGGCGGAGTGACGGTCACCGCGACCGCGAAAGTTTCGAAGATCGTCTGGGTGATGGGGGACGGGACGTCGGTGACGTGCACCGGTCCGGGCACCGCGTACACGGCGTCGTACGGGAAGCGGACTTCGCCGACGTGCGGGCATGTCTACGCCCGCACCTCCGGATCCAGGCCGGGCAGCCAGTACACCGTCACCGCGACCTCAACCTGGGTCATCGACTGGCAGGTCACGGGATCGGGCGGCGGCGGCCAGCTGACGCAGACCCGCAACTCGCAGACGCAGGTCGCGATCGGGGAACTGCAGGCTGTGGGCCGGTAGCGCTGACATTGAGGAAGACATCCGTGAGGAAGACAGCAACTCCCCCACCGGCACCCGCCCGTGGCCCACAGCCGGGCCCCACCCTGCCCGCGGCCGCCGTGTCCTTCCAGTCGCGGCGGCGCCGGCCAGGGATGGCTGCCTTGGCTGTTGCCCTGATCGCGGCGGGCGGGGTGGGCGGATTCCTTGCCTGGCAGGAGACGGGCCAGCGCACGCCGGTCCTGGCGGTGGCGCGCGAGGTTGCGGCCGGGGATGTGATCGAGGACGCGGATCTCACCGACGCCGCGGTGTCCCTGGATCCGGCGCTCAAGCCGCTGGGCGCCGGCGAGCGGGACACGGTCGTCGGGAAGCGGGCGGCGGTCGCTCTCGTGCCCGGTGCGCTCCTCGCCCAGGGACAGGTCACCGACCGGGCGCTGGTGGAGAAGGGTGAGCAGCTGGTCGGGATCGGGCTCAAGACCTCGCAGCTCCCCGCTACCCAACTGTCGCCCGGCGACAAGGTGCTGGTGGTATTCACTCCCGCCGAGGGAGCGGAGAACACGGCTGGCACAGGCGCGCAGCCCCCAGCGGAGCCGAAGTCGGTAGCCGCCAGGGTGGTGCGCGTCGGCGAAAGGCAGCAGTCCACGGGCGAAGTGGTGGTGGACGTGGCGGTACCGGCGGCTGAGGGCCCGGGATTGGCGTCGCAGGCGGCGGGCGGCCGGGTGGCGCTGGTGGTCGATGCCGGAGGCGGTTCCTGATGGCCGTGATAGCCCTGGTGGGCCTGCCGGGCGCGCCGGGCGTGACGAGTACGGCGTTGGCGCTGCTGCGGACTTGGCCGCTTGGGGGTGGGTGGCGGCTGGTGCTGGCCGAGTGCGATCCGGACGGCGGCGCCATCCTGCCTGGCGCGCTGTCGGGACGCGTCCCGGCCGACCGGGGCCTGCCCAATCTCGCCGTCTCCTCCCGCACGCAGGAACTGGTCACCTCGTTCTGGACGCAGCTGATGGCCTTGACCGGCGAAGGAGACGGGGAGCGCAGCCGCCTGCTGCTGCCCGGGCTCACCGAACCGGGACAGGCCCCGAGCCTGGGCCCGGTGTGGAGTCAGCTCGCGGACCTGTTCGTCGCCATCGAGGAGCACCAGCACGACGTGCTCATCGACCTTGGCCGCGATGGCGCCTTCGGGCCCTCCAGCGTGCTGGCGAGGCGCGCGGACGCCGTCGTCGTGGTGGTCCGCGGAACGCTGCGGAGCGTGCACGCGGCCAAACCGCGCATCGCCATGCTCCGCGCTCTGCTGGACGGCGACCAGCGCAGCGGGACGGGCTCCGAAGCTCTGTCGGTCCTGCTCATTACCGAAGGCCCCTACGGCACCCGTGAGGTGGAGGAAGCACTCAACGTGCCAGTGATCGCCACACTCCCCCACCGGCCGAAGGAGGCCGCGGTCCTGTCCGACGGAGCGCCAGAAGACCGACGGTTCGCCGGCAGTGAATTGATGCGGGCCGCCCGCACGGCCGTGGACCCGATCCAGCGACACGTCTCCAAGCAGCGCGCCCGTATCGCCGCTCCGCTGCACCAGTGGCTGGGGGTGGTCGCCGATGCACGCTGAACCCGTCCACCCGCAGCCCCTGCGGCCGCGGGTGGTGGAGACGCAGAGGACGCAGCGATCTGGACGCCCAGCCGGAGTTGTCGGGACTGCGGCAGCTGCTGAAGCGGTGCGTGGGCAGGCGATGCCGCAGGTGCGGATCAACTACCAGGCGGCAGGCGAGATCAAGCGGCGCGTCAACGAGCAGCTGCTCGCCGAGCGCAAGACCAACCCAGCTCTGGTGGGGGCTGTGCGCGAGCAGCGCGGCCGGGCCCTGATCAACGAGGCCGTGTCCGTGTGGGCGGATGCGGCCGGCCACAGCGCCCGGCCGGTGTCCTCGCCCGATGAGCAGGCGCTCGCCGCGATGGTGTTCGACATGCTGTTCCGTGCCGGGCGGCTGCAGCGCTATCTCGACGACGCGCGGGTGGAGAACATCCTCATCAACGGGCACGACCAGGTCTATCTCGACTTCGGAGACGAACGCCTGGTGCGCGTGGAGCCGGTCGCTGACTCCGACGAAGAGCTCCGGGAGCTGGTGCGGGACCTGGCGCGCAACGGCGGGCAGAGTGAACGGACTTTTTCCACCGGCAGCCCCCTCGTCGCCCTGCGTCTGGCCGATGGCTCTCGCCTCCAGGCCATGACGGAAGTGACCGGGGAGCGGACGTATGTGACGATCCGCCGTCACCGCATCAAGGACGCCGACCTCGACGCCATGGTGCAGCTGGGCACCATCTCCCCCGCCCTTAAGGAGTTCTTGTCGGCGTGTGTGCGCGCCGAGCGGAACGTGATGATCGTCGGCGAGCAGAACTCCGGCAAAACGTCCCTGCTGCGCGCCCTGCTCAAGGAGATCCCCGCCACCGAGCGGTTCGGGACGCTGGAGACCGAGTTCGAGCTGTGGGCCCACAAGAACGGCTTCCACCAGCAGGTGGTGCCCATGGAGGCACGGGAGTCCAACGGTGAGCGGGTCGATGGCCGCGCCGCCGGCGAAATCACCCTGATGGACCTGATGCAGCGGGCGCTGCGCATGTCGCTGACCCGGATCGTGGTCGGTGAGGTCCGCGGCCCGGAGATCACTGCGCTGATGCAGGCGCTGACGAACGGGCGCGGCGGGAATCTGTGCACGATGCACGCCTCCGAGCCGCATGTGGTCTTCGACCGGATCGCAGAGCTGTATCTGCTGGCACAGGGCAACTTCAGTGAGCAGCTCGCCTACCGGCAGATCGCCAATGGGCTGCACCTCATCGTGTTCCTGTCCGTGGATGACACCGGTGGGCGCAAGCAGAGGTTTGTCTCCCACGTGTGGGAGATCACCGGCGTCGGCGAGGGCGGCCGGCCCGCCTACAACGAGATCTTCGGGCCCCTCCCGGAGTGGGATGAGCCCCGGGCCATGCCGCGCACCCCACCCTCCCCCGCCACGCTGCGGCGTCTGGAGCGGGCCGGGTTCGACGCCCAGTTGCTGCGCCAGTCGGCCGGGTCCTGGCCCAGGGGGGTGCGGGTATGACCGGCGGCCTGTGGTGGAGCGTGTGCGGCGCGCTGCTCGCGGCGGGTGTCGTGGCGATGGCCGTGGCGGTCGCGGGGACGACCGCGCCGAAGGGACCGCCGGTTCTCGTGCGGTGGCGGGCACGGTGGTTGTCCGGCCCCGATCAGCAGCAGCGGGCCGCACGGCAGCGGACGCTGCTCGGCGCAGCGGCCGTGGTGGGTGGCCTGGTGTGGCTGGTCACCGGGGTGTTCGTGGCGGCGCTGCTGCTGGGTACCGCGGTGGTGGGAGTGCCGTGGCTGCTCGCGCCGACCGCGTCCACGACGCAGCGGATCGCCAAGCTGGAAGCCCTCGGCGAATGGACCCAGCGCCTGTCGGATGTCATCCGCCTCGGATTCGGGCTGCAACAGGCCCTCACCTCGAGCAGGAAGAACGCCCCGCCGCTGCTGGAGCGCGAAGTGGCCGAGTTGGCCGAGAAGCTGCAGGCAGGCTGGCATCCACGCGAAGCCCTCGAGGACTTCGCGAACCAGCTCGACGACGTGACCGCGGACAAGGCTTGCGCCGCCCTCACCCTGTGCGCGAATGATCCCGGACCCGGCCTCGCCCAGGCACTCGAGGACCTCGCGGTATCGGTACGCGAAGAGGTCGCGGAGCGGCGCAAGATCGAAGCCGACCGGGCCAAGTCCCGCACCGCGGTCCGCTGGATGACGATCATCACCGTCCTCATCGTCCTGGCCGGGTTCGCCGTCCCCACCTACACCGCCCCCTACGCAAGCGCGGTCGGCCAGCTGGTCCTGGCCCTGCTCTCAGGGGCGTTCACCGCCGTCCTGGTGTGGATGAGGTCGCTGGCCAGCCACCGCCCGGTACCGCGGTTCCTCATCAACGACCCACGCAGCCGCGTCAAGCAGCCCGAACCAGCGGAGGTCCAGCCATGAACGCCACCACCACCCTGGTGATCTGCGGATGCGCAGCGGGCGCCGGTGTGGCGCTGCTGGTGCGGGAGATGGTGCCGGCCGCGCCGAAACTCGGCCCGGCACTGCGCCGGTTGAACCCGCCCCCAGCCCGCGGCGACGGTGCTGCGACGCCTGCGGCGGCCAGCACGCTGTGGGGTGGCTGGCTGGTCGACCGGGCGCCCGGTGCCCTGCCGCGGGCGGATCTGCTCCTGATCGGGCAGAGCCCGGAACAGTTCCTGATCACCAAGGCCGGACTCTCTCTGATGGGGCTGTTGCTGCCGGTCCTGGTGGTGGCGGGATGGATGCTGATGGGGCTGGGTGTGCCGCTGTTCATCCCCGGCATCGTCGGCATCATCGCGGCGGCCGCACTGTGGTTCGTGCCCGACTGGCACGTCCGCGACCAGGCCGCCAAGGCCCGCTCCGAGTTCGCCCACGCCGCTGCCGCCTATCTCGAGCTGGTGGCGATGCGGATGAGGTCGAATGTCGGCGCCTCGCAAGCCCTGGAGGACGCGGCCCGGGTGGGACGCGGCTGGGCGTTCACTCGCCTCCAGGAAGCTTTGCTGCGGGCGCGGACGGAGAAGTCCTCCCCCTGGGATGCGCTGGCCGACCTCGGCGACCAGCTCAGGCTGCCGATCCTGGCCGACGTCGCCGACATCATGCGGCTCTCCTCCAACGACGGCGCCCCCGTCTACGACACCCTGCGCGCCCGGGCCAGGAGCCTGCGCACTGAACTGCTCGCCGCGCAGGCAACCGAGGCGAACGCGGACAGCGAAAAGATGAGCGCGCCCGGCGCGCTCCTCGCCGCGATCGTCATGTTCGCCATCGCCTTCCCCGCCGTCCTGAACATGTTGTTCCTCTGACCTAGCTTCCCCGGTGGGCGGGACGGAGTGGCAATGATCAAGGAGAGGAAGCAGTGAACGAAGCAGTCAAAACAGCAGTCCGGGACGCGCCGTTGAGGGCAGCCGTCAGGGCCGCGGGCCTCGCACACACCGCCCGTACACGCCTGGAAGCGGCCCGCACGGAAATCGCCGAGCGCGGCGACCGCGGCGACGGCCCCATCCCCACCGTCATCATCTTGCTCGTCACCATCGCCGGAGCCCTCACCATCGCCGGCGCACTGGCCGCGCTGTATGCCAAGTACGGCGGGAAGCTGACCGGCCCATGAGCGGAGCGTTGCGGGCACGGTTCGGCGACCGGGGGGCCGCCGCGATCCAGGCCGCGATCATCTACCCGATCGCACTGGCCGTGGCCATCACCGCAGTGCAGGCCGCGATGTGGGGCTACGCCCGCAACATCGCGCAGAGCGCCGCCCGCGAAGGCGTCACCGCCGGGCGCATGTACGGGGCGAGCCCCGCCGACGGCGCCGCCCAGGCCCGCAGCGCGCTGGAGCGTCTCGCCGGCAACAACCTCACCCACCGGTCGGTGTCCGCTGCCGGAAGCACTCCCGAACGGATCCAGATCCGCGTGTCCGGGACGGCGATGTCGCTGATTCCGGGGGTGCCGAACTGGCAGGTGTCCGCGCTCGCTTCCGGCGCCGTCGAGCACTGGACCCTCCCGCAGGAAGGCTGACATCCGTGACGCCGTTCAGGGGCAGGGACACGGACCGGGGCAGCTCCCCGATCGAAGCGGTCATCATCGTGCCGCTGCTCATCAGCCTCGGGCTCCTTTTCCTGGCCGCTGCCCGGCTCTCGCTGGCCGGGCAAGCCGCGGACGCGGCAGCCGAGCACGCCGCCCGGGCGGCCTCACTCGCCCGCACGCCGGGCGCGGCACAGTCCGCAGCACAGGCGGCGGCTGCCGACTCGCTGGCAGGGGAGGGGCAGCCGTGCACTGCCACACGCGTGCGTGCGCACACGGCCGGTCTCACGGTGCCAGTCGGGCAGGTGTCCAGTGTCACCGTCACCGTCTCCTGCACCGTGCCGCTGGGTGACCTGTTCTTCCTCGGCCACGCAGGCCCCGGAACCCGCACCGTGACTTCATCGTTCACCTCGATCGTCGACGCCTACAGAGAGAGGAGTTGAGCAGCAGTGGGGCACAACTCGCGGGCGTGGGCACGGTATCGGCGCTGGCAGGGCCGCGACCGTGGCGGCATCTCCGTGTTCGCCGCCATCATCGCCGTCCCGCTGCTCGCACTCGGCGGGCTCCTCGTCGTCGACGGCACCGGCAAACTCCGCGCCACCGAACGGGCCGACGCCCTCGCCATGGAAGCCGCCCGGGCCGGCGCCCAAGCCATCGACCCAGCCCAGGCCATCGAAGGCGACGCGGTCGTCGCAGACCCCCAGGCGGCAGCAGCGGCCGTGCGGGCCTATCTGGGCCGCGCCGGGGTGAGCGGCGCCGTGACCTTCACCGGCGGCGGAACCCGCCTGCAGGTCACGGTCCACGACGCGTACGACACCAAGTTCCTCCCCCTGATCGGCGTCTCCCAGATGCCTGTGACCGGCCAAGGTCAAGCCACCCTGCTCCACGGCATCACCGTTCCCGAGGAAGGCCCCTGATGCGACCGCAGGCCTCGCACTCCCCCGCACAGCGGCCCTCCCGCCCCGTTGGCAGCCTGCTACGAGCCCTGGGATCACTCGTCGTGCTCGTCGCACTGCTGACAGGACTCCCGTGGCTGCTGTGGGAAGCGATCTGGGCCGCGGCGCCTGCCGGGATGGACGACCTCACCCACCTGTTCACCCGCCAGGACACCTCCGGGGCGTTCATCCTGGCGCTCGCCGCCGTGGGCTGGATCAGCTGGGGCTCCTTCGCCCTGGCGCTGCTCCTGGAGATACCGGCACAGCTACGCGGCCGAACCGCTCCCCGCCTGCCGGGCTTCCGCCTCAGCCAGCGCGTCGCCGCCACACTCGTCGGCGGCCTCCTGGTGCTGCTGCCCACCGGTACCGCCATGGCCTCCCCCGCCCAGGCCTCGCCCACCCTTGCCGCCGAGCAGCTGCCCGGGCACGGCGGCCCCACCGCGGCGGCCACCGCCCGAGCCGATGGTGGCGGAGGGCAACAGCAGCCGGAAGCTGCCGAGTCGGGCGCCGGGCAGCGTGTGTACACGGTCCGCGATGTGCGGCCCGCCGAAAGCCTCTGGCAGATCGCCGAGAACGAACTCGGCAGCGGCGAGCTGTACACCCGCATCGCCGACCTCAACGATGGCCGCACCATGGCCGACGGCAGCGTCTTTCACGCGGACGCGTCCATCAAGCCCGGCTGGACGTTGCTCCTCCCCGCTGACCACACCTCCCACGCGGCGGCCAAGCCTCCTCCTGCCCCGACCTTCCAACTTCTCGGCAGTCAGCAGGAATCCGACGACAGCTACACGGTCGAGCCCGGAGATTACCTGTCGAAGATCGCTCAGGAGCAGCTCGGTGACGGCGACCGGTGGCCTGAGTTGTACGACGCCAACCGGGACCAGGTCCAGGACCCCGACCTCATCTACCCGGGCCAGCAACTCGATCTCCCGGCCCAGCGCTCGCCCGTGCCCGGAGAGTCCACCGACCCTGCCGAGCCGCCACAGCACAACTCGCCGCCGGCCGACGACGATGCACCGCAGGGCAACGGAGACGGGGCAGAACCCGAGAGCGACGGGGCCCCGGAGACGGCGGTGCCATCGCATGAGGCGCCTGCCGACCGGGGGGACCATCAGGTACCGCCCGTGGGGCCGACCAGTCCGGGGGGAGTTGCGTCGAAGACGCCCTCCGCCACTCCGGCTCCGACCTCGCAGGCGCCAACCACTCCGGCGGCGTCCTCCCCTGCCATCGCGGCGCCCGATTCCGTTACGGAAGAGGGCCAGTCCGGCATCGGCGTGCGGGAAGTCGCCGGGGTCGGGATGCTGTTGGCGGCCGGCCTGCTGGCCACGCTCAGCCTCAAGCGGATTCTGCAGCGCCGACGCCGCAAGCCCGGCGAAACCATCGCCATGCCGGAAGAGACCGGGCAGCTCGAGCAGGTCCTCGCCGCGACCCAAGAGCCGGGCAGTATCCACCTCCTCGACACCGCGCTGCGCACACTCGCTCACCACGCACAGCACGAGGGCGAGCACCTGCCGTCCATCCGAGGCGCACGCGTCACCGCCCGCACCGTCGAACTGCTCCCCGACGACACAGAACTAGAGCCACCGCCGCCGTTCACTCGCGGCACCGATGCGTGGTGGCGGCTCAACCCGGATACCCCGCTCCTGGACTCGGACGCCGCAGCCGCGCCATACCCCGGCCTGACGACCATTGGCACCGACCCGGACGGCGGACACCTTCTCCTCAACCTTCCTCACACCGGCACCCTTCTCCTGGACGGCACGCCCTCCGAGGTCCTCGCCACAACTCGGGCGATCGCATTGGAGGCAGCCACCTGCGCGTGGAGCGATCACGCCGACATCCTGACCGTCGGTCTCGGCAACGACATCGCCGCTCTGCTCCCACAGGGACGGATCCGCCCGGTGCCGCACCTTCGCGCTGCGCTCAGCGACCTGGGCGAACTCCTCCTGGAATCACACCAGGTCGCCGATGAAGAGGAACCGGTCTGCCCGCTGCCCTGGGTGCTGATCTGCGCAGCGGAGGCCACCGAATCCGATGCGTGGGAACTCGCCGACGCTATCTCCAAAGCACGGCATCTGCCCGTTGCCCTCGTGCTGCCGGCCTCGGTCGCAGGAGGATGCTTTCCCGACGCCGAGCGCCTGGCCGCAGCCACCGACACGCTCCAGCGGTGCGAGACGCTCGATTCGGATCTCGCCATCCAGTACGTCACCGAAGCCGACTACGAGAGCTTCGTCCAGACATTGGCCACGACCGAAGACCCTGCCTCCCCAGCCGAGGGCCCCTGGCAGTCCGTCCCGGACGCCCACCTCGACACGAGTACAGCAGGCGCATCAGCCGGCGGACCAGGCGCGGCTGGTCGTGCAGCCCCATTCCCCGCCCTGGCAGCCGCCGCCGGGACCCCCACGTCATTCCGCATCGTCTCCCCCACCACTCCCAATACGGGCACGGGCGAACCTGACGCCGTCGAAAGCGAGAGCACCAGGAATCCGACGCAGAGCAGCGCGGTTGAGGACGACGACCCGATCGACCTGCACACGCCCGAAATCAGCATCCTCGGCCCCATCCTCGTCTCCGGGATCAAGGCCTCCGGACACGGCAACAGGCTCGCCACACTCGCCGCGCTCGTGTACTTCAAGCCGGGACGCAGCGCCGAGGTTCTCTGTGAAGCGATGGAGCCGCGCAAGCCGTGGTCGAAGATGACATTGCAGGCGCGTATGTCCGAACTCCGCAACCGCCTTGGGGTCGATACGGACGGGGAGCCGTATCTGCCGCGGGAACGCAGAGACGGCTACCGGCTCTCCCCGAAGGTTCGCTGCGACTGGTCGCGTTTCCAATCCCTCGCCGAGCGCGGCCTCGCTAGAGGCCCAGGCGCCGGTATGGGTGACCTCGAGTCCGCTCTGCGCCTGGTCCGGGGCCGTCCATTTGGCGGGGCCGATCACGATTGGGCCTCCCCGCTCGTTCAGGAAATGCTGGCCCGGATCATCGACGTCGCTCATACCCTCGCGACGTGGCATCGCACCGGCCCGGACCCGGACCTGGATGCCGCGCGCCGAGCGATCACGGTCGGGCTCGACATTGATGACAGCGCCGAGATCCTCTACCAGGCGTGGATGCTCATCGACGACCAGGTCGGCAACCGCGCTGGAGTTCTCAAGGCCATTGAGACTCTCCAGGCCGTCAATCGGCGTCTGGACGTCAGCATGGAACCGGCCACCGAGCGAGTCATCGACAACATCTTCAGCAAGCCTGCACAGCTCCAGAGGCTCTGATCTGGCACTCCCCACGCTCGAAACGGAGCCCAGGAACACTGCCCACACCAGCCGGCCAGACATGTCGAAAGCCGGGCGCCGGACCGCGACGGGGGTGCGCAGCCCGGCACCCGGCTCCCACCGAGCCTACGACGCCAACCCTCGCAAAGGGGGCAGGTCTCACTATCGTGCCGGGGCAGTTGCCTTCACCTGATGCCGGGCAGCAGCCAGCAGTTCCGACCGCGCGGCGGACTCCCCCGCCGGCGGGCGCGTCTGCCACTCGGCCAGAACATCGCGCACCGCCGCGCACACCGCCCGCACCTGCACAACCAGACCGGCCTCCAGTCCAGCCACACGACCGTCACCGGGACCAGTCACCACCGCGGTGCCGTACAAGCCGTAGGGAATGTCCAAGCCGCGCCATGCGCAAGCAAGCGCCCACACCGCCACATTGAACTCCCGGCCGGGCTCCCCTGGGCCACCGCCATGGACGTGCAGCAACGCGCGCCGGTGATACACGCCTGCATCCACCGTGCCGCCCAGCAGGTCGCGCTGAACCGCCCCGGTTCGAATGGAGACTCGATTCCGTGTAAGGATCAGAGTCATGGCACGTCCCTCCTCCTATCCCCCTGAGCTGCGCAAGCGCGCGGTGCGCATGGTCGCCGAGGTCCGCGGTGACTATCCGACAGAGTCAGCCGCGATCAACGCGGTGATGGCCAAGCTGGGCATCGGCTCACGCGAGACACTGCGCAAGTGGGTCCGCCAGGACCAGATCGACTCCGGGACCCTGCCGGGGGCGACGAGCGAGGAGTCCGCGCAGATCAAGGCGATGAAGAAGGAGATCGCCGAACTCAAGCGCGCGAATGAGATCTTGAAGGCCGCGGCGAGTTTCTTCGCGGCCGAGCTCGACCGGCCACTGCCTCGCTCGTAACGTTCATCGACGAGCACCGGGACCGCTTCGGCGGCGTCGAGCCGATCTGCCGCACGTTGACCCAGCACGGCTGCAAGATCGCCCCCTCCACCTACTACGCCTGCAAGAAACGACAAGCGACTCCCTCGCCGCGAGCCGTGCGGGACGAGGAACTCAAGGAGCTGATCCAGGAGGTCTACACGTCCAACTACCGCGTCTATGGCGCGAGAAAGGTCTGGCGCGAGCTGAACCGGCAGGGCCATGCTGTGGCCCGCTGCACGATCGAGCGCCTCATGCGTGAGATCGGCATCGCCGGCGCGGTCCGCGGCAAGAAGGTCATCACCACCCTCCCGGACCCGACCGCCGCCAGGGCCCCGGACCGCGTCGACCGCGACTTCGTCGCCCCGGCCCCGAACCGGACCTGGGTCGCCGACTTCACCCACGTGGCCGCCTGGGCCGGCGTCGTCTATGTCGCCTTCGTCGTGGACACCTTCTCCCGTCGCATCGTCGGCTGGTCCGCCTCGCTGTCGAAAGAGACCCAACTCGTCCTGGACGCCCTGGACATGGGTCTGTGGCAGCGCGATCGCGAGGGCCGCCCACCGGCGCCTGGCCAGCTGATTCATCACTCCGACGCGGGTTCTCAATACACGTCATTCCGGCTGGCCGAACACCTGGACGCGGCCCAGATCGCGGCCTCCATCGGCTCGGTCGGCGACGCGTACGACAACGCGCTCATGGAGTCGACGATCGGCCTGTTCAAGACAGAAGTCATCAAGCCCCAGCGGCCGTGGAAGACGCTCTCACACGTCGAGCTCGCCACCGCCGAGTGGGTCGACTGGTACAACCACCGCCGACTCCACGGTGAGATAGGGCACATCCCGCCCGTCGAATACGAAGCCAACTACTACCGAGCAACCACGAAACCCCAGCTCACAGCCACCAACTGAGATCTCCACCGAACCCGGGGCGGTTCACGCAGCACCTGGCGCTGCGCACCGTAGGTATCGGGCAACTCCACTGGCTCGACGGTGCCATCCGGGTCGATGCGCAATGCGCTCATCGTCATGCTCAGCCCCCTTTCCTCGCGGCCGCGGATCTTCGAGCGTACGGGCCCAGGTCCCTGCAACGGTTCGGTTCGGTCATGCTGTTGGCCGGGGCTGATGGCCGTTCGGCGGCCGCAGGCATTTGGGCGGGGGCGGGGGGCGCGGTGCGGGCAAGGCGTTCCGTCCTGCGCGCCAAGCGGTCATCCACATATCGGTCACTCGGGGATGCGCAGCGCTCTGACCTGCGATGCGCACTCCGAGAGCGGACCGGCGGCAAAGCCAACGATCATGCGCAGGGCGGGCCCAGGTCACCTTCACACCGAGCGCGATCATCGCGTGGTGCACATCCGCGAGCCCTCTGGGCAGCCGTGCCGCTGTCGAGTTTTACCGCGTAAAAGTTGTCGGGCAGCCGCTGTCGTCATGCAGGTTGCGTTCCGCTCGGCAAGTCTGTGCAGTCATGTGCGCGATGGCTCGGAAGGCCTTCGTCCAGGGGTGCCACTCCCCCGCCACCGGCCGACCGGCCAGGCGGCGTGCACTGCGCAGCCGCATCCCTTGGCACGGGGCGGCCGTCGAGGCGTCCCCATTTCACTGGACAGGAACGCCTTTGAGATTCCGCTGTCACGTGCACTGGTGCGCAACGCCCGGGCTGGGGCGGTGCCGGGGAACAGGCCCCAGCCCGGGCATTCACGCAATCTAGGGTCCGCATCCCACAGCTGGGAGGGAGCTCCAGGGGCCGCGGCGTTGGGATGGCCGGATCAGGCAGGTGCGCTGAACCAGGCTGCGGAGAAGGTTTTCCAGCGGCGTTCGAAGTCGGGCAGGAACTTCTCCACGAAGGGGGCCGTGATCGGCTGCCCGTACTGGGCTGTGACGCCAAGCTCGGCGAGTTCCTTGACCAGGCTGTCCGTTCGCGGTCTGGCGTGTTCTTCGCGTTGCACAGACCACAGGGCGTAGATCCGGAATTGGGGAAGGTAGCGGCGCAGGGTGCTGGGCTTGACCGGCGCTCCGCTGCGGCCAACGATCCCTTGCTCGGCGAGGAACTGGGAGAGCTCGCTGTCTCTGGGCTCGCGTCCGTGTTCCCGGCGGTACACGGTCCACGCCTGGTAGTAGCGGTCGACCACGGTGAGCTCACCCGCCATGTCAGGTGCAGGGCCGGAACCCTGGGGCGGAATCGCGGCGGACAGCGGGGGCGCTTGGAGGCTGACGAGCTCGAGTCCCTCCCCCCTTGCTTCGTTCTCACCGTTGGCCGCGGGAGGTTCAGCGCCTATCGCAGGCTCCTCTACCGCGTCGCCACCCGGATCGGGCATCGCGCCTGGGTGCCCTGGCAGGCTGCGCAGTTCCGCCTCGTGCCGTGCACGGAACGCGGAGAGGTGCCTGCCGAGGTCCTGGCCTCCGATCAGGGCGCCGGCTGAGGTGCGTTGTCCGTGCAGCTGGAGCATGTAGTAGGCGAGCTGCTGCTCATCGGGATAGGTCCCGTACTCGCTGACGAATCGCTCGAAGACAAGGAAGTACTGCTCGACCTCCGGCGCTTGGACCGGCTCCCCCGCGCGCGCCGCCGGGAAGTCGGCCACGTCTCCGGCTCGACGGAAGTCCTCCCGCTGGAACTGGGCTTCCAGGCCATCGAGGAACTCCTGCTCCCCCTGCTGAGGCTGACCCACCGCCTCAGGCTCGCCCAGCTGGCGCGGTTGCGTCGCAGCAAACCAGGGACTGCTCGCCGGTCCCTGGGCGTACTCAAGAGGGTGTGGCCTCTCCGGATCCTCCTCGGGAGGAGACGACACCACCACATCTGCATTGAGGAGTTCGGCACTCATGGTCGGCGCCGATGGAAGCAGCATCGGCTCTATACCCGCCGCGGAAAGCCCCGCGGGAGCCGTCTCCGCCAGCGGTACGCCGTACTTCGCCAGGCGCAGCGGCATCAGCGACTCCACCGGAGCCTTGCGCTTCCACCCGCGGCCGAAGCGGGCCTGGAGGCGGGCCTGGTAGATCAGCCGGTCCTGTTCGAGCTTGATGACCTGCTCGTAACTGCGCAGCTCCCACAGCTTCATCCGGCGCCACAGCATGAAGGTGGGGATGGGGGACAGCAGCCAGCGGGTGAGGCGGACACCTTCCATGTGCTTGTCGGCCGTGATGTCGGCGATCCGACCCACGGCGTGCCGGGCCGCTTCGACGGAGACCACGAACAGGACCGGGATCACCGCATGCATGCCGACACCGAGCGGGTCGGGCCACGAGGCTGCGCCGTTGAAGGCGATGGTGGCCACGGTGAGCAGCCAGGCGGTCTGGCGCAGCAGCGGGAAGGGGATGCGCAGCCAGGTCAGCAGCAGGTCCAGGGCGAGCAGGACACAGATGCCCGCGTCGATGCCGATCGGGAAGACGAGGGAGAAGTCGCCGAACCCCTTGCGCTCGGCGAGCTCACGCACAGCGGCGTACGAGCCTGCGAAACCGATCGCGGCAATGATCACCGCGCCTGCGACCACGAGCCCGATGAGTATTCGGTGCGCACGTGTCAGCTCCCCAGGCCTCAATTCTCCGTCGGACACCACGATTCGCCGTCCTCGAGCCTTTGCTGAACTACCGTCACAAGCGGCGCTGCATCAGCACCAGCAACACCGACTGGCTTCCTGCCCACGAGTAATCGGCCTCCCCTCAGCCACATGGGCACCCATTGCGAACCCCTCACCGACAACGCTGCCTCATCGGTGGCACACGAGACGCAGGACGAAAGGAAAATGGCCACACATCCGACAGGCCGCCGGGCCTTTCACGATGCCTGGGACGCTTCCGCAGCACAGACGGTGCATCTCCCGTCTCCCGCTGGACTGGCCCGCCGCGGCGTCGGTCCAGTGCAACTCGAGCACGCAGGCCAGCCCAGGCAGGCCGGACACAACTCCAATCCTGCAGCCCTCCCGGGACTGCCGCAGCCCGTGCACTCAACCAACGCCCGGTAGGCGACAGCGTCTGGCACGGGCCGGCTCGCGGAAGTCCCCCGCACCCTCGCATCCATGAAAGAGGAAGCGGAATCGGTGGGCGGCGCAGTTTCGCTCGCAGCCCGCAGGCGGGCCGCTATGACTGCCCCGACAGTTCTGCGGACGGGCTTGGGCAACGGACGGGAAGCGACAACATGCTGAACCTGAGAGGCCGTCCAGCCGGCGTCCAGGAGCCCGTCGATGACCAAACCCTGGTCGTGCAGTGCCTGGCCGGTCAGCCGAAGCTCGGGGTGAACGGCCCCTATCGACAGGAGTAGTTCAGTTCCGGGCGTCGTTGCGTTGGTTCGGCAACTGCTCTCCAACGCAGGATTCCTAGACGGCGCAGGAACTCGATCGCCCAGGCCCCTCGACGTGTCACGCGCCCGCTCGTCACGGACGGACGGAATGACAAGTTGGCCGTTCTCTGTGATGGTCTTCTTCAGGCTGGTATTCTTTATGGATCGATCAGCCAAGCCTGGCTTACCCAATGCTGGATTCTCCGATTCAGGTTGCGACCTGCTGTGGTGCAGCTGCACAATCGCGGAGTCGCCACCGAAGCCGTCGGTCTCGGCGTTCGGCACATCTGTGATGGAATAGACGACCTCACCGAGCGTCCCATCGGCCCTTCGCATCCTCTCCCGGGCCAGATAGCCAAAGCGCTCCAGCTCTCGCAGGCCGGCGCTGACAGCGTCTCGCCCCTCCCGGCCCGAATGTGCAAGGTCTCCCACCGAAACGCGCCAGCCATCGCGATGCGTCGATATCAAACCGAAGAGACCTTTGGCTTTGAAGCTGATTCGACTGTCACGAAAGAGCGCATTGGCGATCTGGGTGAAGTGATCCTCAGCCATCACGCCACGCCGCACACCCACGCCATAGCCCTTCAACGCATTCCTCTCCCGGAGTGTTGATGTTGGTCAGACGTCAGCGTCGGGCGCAGCTCCCCAGACCGAAGATTCGTCCCACTACATGACAACCGCGCTTCGATTTATAGAAGTACCCCTGCCCTCAAGCACCGTTGGGATCCAGATACTTCTAGTCAGCCCTATGGCCTTCCGCTCAAACGGTTTGCCCAATCTCCAGTCGCATTATCGGCAACGCATCCGCTTGCCGATGGTGTGAAGTGGTCCAACAGCCCCATGAACGAAGCGAGTAGAAGCTCATGGCCATCAACCCCTGGCCGCAAGGCATCTCGCCGACAGCATGAACTACCGTATGCACATCACCGATCTCCGGGTACTCCACAGGTGCACAAATCTCAGTCGATCGCCTTTCGGGTGTGCACAGTCCAGAGCGTGGCGATGAACCCAATCTGAGCACCGCGCGTGCTCTGCCAGCTGACGCAAACCGCACCGGCCGGGAGGGGCCTCACCTGTACCGTCGCGTTCGCCAGCTGTCGGCGATCACATTTTCCCATCCTGGGTGGTTTGAGCGTCAGGCAATCCCTGATCACGAATTCTCCTCATTGGCCTTGGGCACTGCGGAGTACGGGAGCGAGGGACCTGATCATCGCGGAGGCGCGTGGGTGACTCTCGGCCTGCGGTTCGGAAGGCCGATGGGCAGCCCGGACGGCAAGGAGAACGTTCGTCGTGGTCGACATCACCGAGGTCTACGTCCACTGGTACGCGGGCCGCTCGAAGAGCGAGCCGACGGAGTCGCTGGGGGTGGACCTCAAGACGATCAGGAAGTACCGGGCGCTGGCGGAGGCATCCGGGATCACCCCGGGCAGGCCGGCGATGGGCGGGCCGACCGGCCAAGCTGATCAACGGCTGTTCCCGGAGCTCACCAACTCCCCTGCTGAGCGGTGAGGACCAGGGGGCCGGGTGGGACTAGGAGGACGGCTACGAGTGGGTGAGCTGATCACCTCACTGCCAGCGCCCCGTCCAGCTCGTTGGCGCTGACGGCGTCCTCGTCGGGGCCGGGGGCTCGAAGCGGGCGAAGAAGTCGTCCAGCGCCCCGGGGGTGACGGTGAGCGCGTTGGCGTCGGCGCGCTGGTTGCGTTCGTTCAGGCGCCGTAGCAGCTCCGTCTTCTCGACGGGGAAGTACACCAGCGCCCACCGGCCGCCGGCGGCCTCGACGGTCTTCTTCCACGCGTCGCGGTCCTCGCGCAGCCACAGCCCGTGGTCGAGCACGACATCGCGGCCGGCGGCCAGCTCGTCGGCCACCTGTTGCCGCACGGCGTCGACGACCGGGCGTTCGGGGCGCGTTGTCGAGGTCTTTGGGTTTCCTGGGCGGGGCGCTGACCTGGCTCGGGAACTCGTTGGCCAGGCCCCGGTAGCCTTCGTCGACCTCGGTCTTCACCGTCGGATGCCGGTGCAACAGTTCGGCGATGCCTTCGGTACGCATCGCGGTCTGATCATGCATCCGGCCCGGCCGGAGGGCGCCGGACCACAGGGTGCGACCTTGGTGGTCGCTGATCGTGGTCGCTTTGATGGTGTTCTGTCGGCGCTTGCCCGAGACGAAGGCGCGGCGTCCAGGGCCGTGCGCTTTGGAGCGGCCGACCTGGGTCTCGGTGCCGTCGATGCACAGGTCTACGCCCTCGGCCTCGGCGTAGGCGAACACGTCGTCCAAGGTGTGCAACCGCACTCCGGGCCGGTCGGGGACGGCGAACCCCCGCGTTGCCAGCAGCGGGCGGATCTCGGTGATCGCCCGGCCGATCGTGGAGGAGCTCACGTCGTAGAGCACTGCCAGCGCCTGGTGTGTCAGGCCGGTGCGCAGATGGACCAAGGTAGCCAATACCCGGTCGACGAAGACGAGTTCGTACTTCGGCCCGGCTCCGGCCGACCTCCTACGGGCAGTCCGACGTCTCTCGTGGCGCCCGGACTCGCACTGTGCCTGCCAACGTGGCGCGAGTTCTTCGATCAAATCGCCGAGATGTTGGAGCGAGACACCACAGAAGGCAGGATGAGACATGGCCGCGCGGGCCTGCTTGATCTTCACACCTCAAGAACCCGCGCAGCCACTTTCCTGTCACGGCCCGCTCACGATCAATCGCGGGGGAGGTCGTTACGAATCAAGGAGTCTCGCTGATGGTCAGTGTGAGTATGGAGACTGCAGAACAGACAGAGCAGCGGCTACGCCGTGAGATCGCTCAGGCTGACCTCGTCGTGCACGACGGCGTCTGGTGTTTTGAAGAGTCTCCGGCCGACCAGCCGCCGACGCTCACCGCCGAGACGCTGGCAGTGGTTCGGGACCGGGAGAGCTGGAGCCGCCTGGTCCCGCTCACCCAGGAGGGCGACGACGTCGAACGCTTCGGAATCTTCTCCTTCCACTTCGCCGATCATGTGGACAACAGCGGTTTCGTCGGCTGGCTGGCCACCCACCTCAAGGTTGAGCTGGGGACCGGCGTATTTGTTGTCTGTGGCAGCAACCGCGCCCGCGGCGGCATCTATGACTACTGGGGCTGTCCCATCGACTTGCTGGATCAGGCCATCGCGGTCGTCAGGACGCTACGAGACAGCTGATCTGCATGCAGGCGGCGATCCATCCACAAACGGTGAAGATCACGATCTACAGCTGGAGTACTAGTACTCCAGTTGTGCTTCTCCATTTGTCCTGGTCAGCGTGCCTGTTTCGAGTCTAGTGGACTGACGCTGCATCAGGGCGGTGGTGGCTCGTGACCCACCCGATCGGGGTGCGTGCGGCGTTGGTAGTGGCAGTGGCGGGCGACGGCTTGATGGCGTCGGCGCCAGTGCGACCAGTGGAGCCGGTGTCCGGGCCGCGGTAGCCGGGCTGCTGGGGAATGGGCAAGATCCAGGAGCCGTCGCACTTCTGCCACGGTGAGGGGAACGAGACTGCTCGGACCGTTTCTTCGGCCCCCTTTTCGAGGGCGTGGGCGGCCATCGCGGCCAGGAAGGCGTGCGCCAGCATGGCCAGCGTGATGTGGCGGTACCAGCCCACGTAGCGGCGGACTTCGTACTGGTCCAGGCCGCACTCGTTCTTCGCGGCCTGGAAGCACTCCTCGATGGCCCATCTGGAGCCGGCCACGCGGACCAGTTCGGAGACGTTCGCCTCCGTGGGAGCGAAGGCGAGGTAGTAGGCAATCTCCTCGGGGCGGGCCAGGCTACGGCGGGCCAGCACCCAGCGATCGTGCGTGGGTGCCTCGCCGTTCGCGTCGGCGGCGGCAGGGAGCCTGGCTGCGGCCCAGTCGTAGACCCGAGGCCCCTTCGCGCCGTCCCCGCACGAGATCCGCTCCCAGGCGTCGTCCGGGGCACCGGTCAGAACATGGTCGATGCGCCAACTCCCCGCAGTCGACTTGACCTGCTGCGACTTGGGAACCGCCAGGACATAGCCCACGCCGGCTTCCTCCAGCATCCGCCGAAAGCCCCGTTCTTGCCCGTAGGCCGCATCAGCGGTCACCCAGGCGATCGGCAGCGCGGAGCCGAGGGCCCTCAACACCATCGCACGCGCCAGTTCGGGCTTCGTCGCAAAGGACCTGTCCTCAGGAATTCTCGCCGTGCGGCACCGATCCGGGTCATCGGTCCAGGACTTGGGCAGATACAGCTCCCGGTCCACCAGGGCCCGGCCCTTCGCCGAGGTATAGGCGGCGAACACGCCGATCTGGCAGTTCTCGGTGCGGCCGGCCGTCCCCGAGTATTGGCGCTGCACCCCGGCTGAGACGGTGCCTTTCTTCAGGAAGCCGGTGTCGTCCACGATCAGCACACCGTCCGGTCGGCCGAGCCGCTCGGCCACGTAATCCTGCAGGTCGTCACGGATCTTGTGGCGCATCGAGCCACGACGTCCACCTGATCGGTGGCGAGGGGGCGCCGTGCCCCGGTCCCCGACCCGCGCGCCCCGCCCGGCGCCTCTCGTCCCCTCTCCTCTCCATCGGATGCGACGACGTACATGTCCTGGGCAAGTTGCCCCAAGGTGCGGTAAGGAGGCGACAGTAGCGGAATGTGGGGCATGGCGGGCAGGGGTGCTGAATCACGACATGCGGGAGACCCGCCCACGAACTGTGGCTGATCACCCCTTCGGGCACGGTTTCGTCGCACATCGTGCACGGAGCCCGTCCGAACGGGATGATGCAGGCTTCAACGGCACGTCCGTGGGGGGGGACCATGCGCACCAAAACGCTAGCCGCCATCCTGCTTCTGCTGGTCGGCCTGGCCGGATGCGGCAGCGACGGAGGGGAGGATACCAAGCCCGCTGCCAAGCCAACAGTGACGGCCAATCCCGATCAGCAGTTCCTCACGGCGGTCCGAACCCGAGCATTCGAGAGCTGGAAGGACAAGGGGCCGACGGATGAGGAGTTGGCGCCCTACCCAGCTCAGTGGTGTGCCAAGCTGCAGGCAGGCCACAGCGTCGACTACCTGCTCAGCCTGCAGGGAGCGAACCTGTATCCAATCGACATGGACTGGGGGACGGCGAAGCCGGACGCGCAAGAGCTGGTCGTCCTAGGGGTGGAGTCCCACTGCCCCGCTCTGCGGGCCCAGGTAACGCAAGAACTCCGCGACTCCGGCGGGTACTGAGACTCCCGGACCACACTTCCCGAGCCCCGGCCGGCGCACGCAGGGGTGTTGCGCTCTCCCGCCGGATGACCAGGACCTGGAGGCAGTTCTTCCCGAGCAAGCGGGCGTTCGGTCGCTTCAGCCGACGCCGCCTCGCTCGGGTTAAGCCGGGCCGCGGAGAACGTGGCAATGCGGGACCTGGATCTGGCGCAGCTGGTGAAGCGGCGGCCAGGGGCCGCGCCGTGTTGAGGTCATCGAGCCGGTCCCGGTCGGTGCGGGTGACCCAGAAACCAACAGGGTGGTCTCCTCATCTCCGAGTCGACCGGTACCTCGTCCAGGGGAGCCCACACCGCGGACAATTTCCGAACTAGGATTGTGGCGTCGCCATGTCTGTCGTGTGAGGTAGCCCCATGTCATTTCCTTCGCCAGATCAGGCTGCTGATCACTTCGGCCAGCATGGACTGCGCCGGTTCCAATTCGGCGCCATCCATGAGGTGCGCCTGACAGACAACTCACGCGCGGTGCTTGAAGCGGTGGGTGTGCCGCTGCTGGTTGCTCCGTACTTCACTGCTTCGGGCAAGGGCGAGGCGGTCAAGCTCTCGGTGTTCGCAGGGCATCAAGGGCTGCCGCGTCCGCCGGCGGAGCTGGAGAACTGGCTGCGCATCGGCGACGACGGGCTGGGGCACTTGTGCGTCCGGCCGGACGGCGCGGTGCAGGCGGTGATCTTGGGGACCGAAGAAGACGACATGTTCGTCAACACCAGCGTCACCGCGCTCAATGCCGCGCTGACGGCGTTGGACCGGGCGCTTCCGGTGATCGCGGCATCGTCGGGTCTGTCGGAGGCGGCAGCAGCCTACCGGGACCTGAACGCGGAGCTGCACGACATTGACGCTGCGGCGTTCGGGGAACGGGAGAGCTGGTGGCCGCGGGTGCTGGACGATGTGCGCCACACACTCAACTTCCCGTTCTCTGCGGCCTTCGAATACGTAGATGACACAGGCCGCAAGCAGATCGTCACCGAGGCGACCGGGCCGGGGCGACCGCATCCGGAGGAGCTGATCTGGCAGAAGCTATCGGCGGCCGGTATCTCGCCGCACCAGGTGAAGCGGGTGTACTGCGAACTGGCACCGTGCCTGATGCCCGGGCACTACTGCGCGGTATGGATGCAACGCACTTTTCCTGCCGCAGAGTTCACGCATAGCTTCGACTACGGAGCCAGCGCCGCGTCCCGCGAGGCGGGACTCAAGGAGCTGATCACCTACACGGCACAGCAGGCTGGACGCTCGTGAGCAGGGTTGTGTGGCAGCGGCCCGCGGCCGGCAGGGAGCCTGCCGCTACGGCACTGCTCGAATGGTTGGTCGATCCGGCTGCGCCACGGCTGTGCTTGATTTCGGGCAGTGCGGAGTGTGGAAAGTCGTCTCTGCTCGCGTGGCTGGTGCGGCACGCCAGCCGGTCGGACACGCCGGTGGAGCGGACCGTGCATGCGTTTGTGCCGATAGGCCGGGAAAGCGTGCAGGGCGCCGTGTGGGCGCTCGCCGACCAGCTCGGTGTGGTCGCGCGGGCTCCGGGTGAACTGGTCCAGGCGCTGGCGAACGACCGGCGCCGCACCGTCATCGTGCTGGCCGACTTGCACGCCAGCATCGATCCTGACGCTCTCGCAGAGCTGGTGCTGACGCTGTGGGAGCTGGAGCACGTCCGGCTGATCGTCGAAACGCGCAGCGACGGTTCTTGCTACCGGTCGCTGACCGGAGCAGGGCCGGCGGTGATGGATCTCGACGACCCGAAGTGGACGGATCCGGCTCGCTATCAAGCCTGGCGTGAGACGCAACCCGAGGCCCGACACGCCTCTGTTGCAAACATGATGAGTGGCGCCGGGCCGGCGGCGGCCCTGGATGACCCGGCTGCGATCTGCTCTGCGGACCCGTTGCTGGTCACTGGAGCCTATGAGGCCGATCCGGATGAGCACGGAGGACTGCGCACGGCCTGGCTGCGTGCTGGCCAGTCACTGTGCCATGACCAGGAGTCCGCGGAGCGTGCGCTCGTCCTGTTGACGGCCTTGGGCGATGGCGCCGATCCCAGACTCCGGCCGGCTTTGGCCGAACTCGCTGCCGCAGCGCCATGGGACGTGCTCTGGAGCCGCGTTCGCGGGGATGTCCGTCCGCCCTGGCCGGGTCCGGCCGTGGCCTTGTGCCCTGGCCGTGGTCTCCTGGAAGGCCAGCTGCTGGTGGCCGACCATGTCGGAGCTGTACGCATCATGCAGGTGGCTGATGCAGCTCCCAGCGGCCGCCTTGCCCAACCTGCCCTTCAGACAACCGCTCTCGCCTCGCTGACAGACGGAACGGTGCTGGCCCTCGACAGCCACAGCCAGCTGCACGTCCAGCAAGTGCCCTCGGCAGATCACAAAACCGGCTCGGGCCTCGCTGCCCTACTCGATGACGGTCCCACACCAACGGAGCGACTCGTCCAGGCTGTCACCGCCCAGCTAGCGAAAGCGCGGGGAACAGCCCTGGCAGCCACGGAGCGGGATGCTGCCGTCGGCGATGCGCAGGGCAGCGTGCACGTCGTCAACGACGCAGCAGAGGCGACCGGGCACAGCGCTCGACTCCATCGGGGATGTGTCACGGCCATGGCGGCGGTCGACCTGCCGGCCGGCGATGAGGGCACGCCTTTGACGCTCTTCTACAGTGGTGGCTCGGACGGCACTGTCCGCTGCTGGGCTCCCGCCGGTGAGCCACTTCCTACACCTGTGGCTCAACGCTCGTGCCCGGTAGTCGCGTTGGACGCTGCTCATGTCACGGCGGGGCTCGTGCTGGCCATTGGCTGGGCGGACGGCATCGTTGAGTACCGCCGCCTTGATACTGGCGATGTGCGGTTCTTCTGTCCTGGCCCACCCGTCAACGCCGTCGGTGTAACTCAAGGTGAAGAGTTGCTGATCGGCACCGACGAAGCGCTGATCTGCCTACGCCCGCGCTGACTTGACGCTTGCCCAGCGCATGGCGGCCCGCGTTCACTCACGGCAGGGATGGCCGCTTCGTCACTGCTTCGGCATGGGATGTGGCAGTGAGGAGGAGCGTATGTCGGCCGAGGGGCAGGACATCTTGGCTCCGGCTCTGGAAGCGGCCGGGATCATCGGCAACGACGGTTCCCGCTATGAGGACGACGACTTCAACCTCGGTGGCGAGGAAACCATCCGGATAATCATCGACCATTTCAGCTTGCCACGCCTCCGCTCGGATGACTCGGCATCCCGGCGTAGGAGCTTCCCGTAGGGCAAGGAACAGTCATGAAGGACGACTTGCAGTGACTGCAGAGTGGGCCTTTCTGTCGTTGAGGTACAGATGCCGCCCGGGATGCGTGTCCCGGGCGGCGCTTGTTTGAGCAGCCGGCTGGCTGCGTGCCGGGCGCTGTCACGACCTGACTGCGACACGACTGACGGACGAGCGGTATCGGCAATGCCGTTGCATCGCTCACCGCTCTATCTTCACCTCATCCAACGGCCGCCGGGCGCAGGTCTGTTGAGGCGCTCGCGTAAAGTGGATCACTGCTGTGATCTGGGCTTGGTACTACGGGGGGTGTGGCTGGTGGGCATACAGGTGCCAGAGGACCTGCGGGACGTCATGGAGATGGTCGGCGTCGACTGGCCAGACATCGACGAGGACGAACTCAAGGCCACCGCAGGCGAGTACCGCGAGTTCGCCGAAGAACTGCGCGACACCATCCGCGACGCCAACAGGGCATGCAGCAACGTGGTGGCGGGCAGAAGCAAGGGCCTGGCCGTCGATGCCTTCAAGCAACGCTGGGGCAAGGTTTCCGGCCAGGACATGAAGTACCTGGCCGACGCAATGGACCTGCTGGCCGACGCAATGGACACCGGTGCGCGGTATGTCACCACATGCAAGGTGGCAGTCATCGCCGACCTCAGCGCTGCCGCAGCAAGCATCGCCGGCGGCATCATCGGCGCCATCTTCACCGGAGGCCTCACCGCCCTGCTCGGGGCCGCTGCTGCCCTCGCTCTGAAGCTGGCAATCAGGGAAGCAATCGACCTCCTCGTCGAACAGCTCATCGATCTGGCCGTCGAGAAGGTCGAGGGCGAGATCATGTCGAAACTCGAAGGACTCTTCGACGTCGAAGCCATCTCCGGAGGACGCGACAGGAACGGCGCTCTCCTCCCCGAGGGCTCCGACGCCATGGGCCAGGAACTGTGGATCGAGTTCGCTGAATTCGCCGACGCCATCGACCAACTCGGCGAGGAACACGGAAGGTTCAAGGATAAAAAGAAGAAGTTCGGCGACAAGCGCGACAAGCGGAGCCTGGTAACCAAGAAGGATGACCGCTTCGCCAAGTTCGGAACCGCCATCGACAAAGCAGAGGACAAGGTCGAGTCCACAGCCGTCAAGATGCACAAGGAGATCGAGAAGAACGTCGACGGCCTGGACAAGACCAAGCGCACCAACGACGAGAACGACAAGCACACGAAAAAAGAGATAGACAAGTGCCATCCGGACGCAGACGGAGACACCCGGATGTACCTCCTGAGCAAGGACGGCACAGTCCAAGAACTCACCCCGGACGGTAAACTCAAGCCAGTCGGTAAGAACGACAACTCCGGTATCCACGACCTCCTTGAGGCGGACGGAAAAGCATGGCGCCCCACGTCACGGGGTGAGAGCGGGAGGTACAGGGTCTCTTTGGACGACACCAAAAACACGGTGAAGTCTGACAAAATAGACCCATATGAAAATGAATTGGGTAAGGCGACCCAACTAGCCCGCTATGCACGCAATGACTATAATCCCGACGTTAACTATGCTGCCGGGCGATACATCGACCCAACAACAGGCAAAGAGATTACCCTGATC
Organism: Streptomyces lunaelactis; assembly: GCF_003054555.1. NCBI lineage: Bacteria > Bacillati > Actinomycetota > Actinomycetes > Kitasatosporales > Streptomycetaceae > Streptomyces > Streptomyces lunaelactis. The sequence goes on from NZ_CP026304.1 coordinate 65,127, forward strand.
GGAGCCAGCGATCGGGGCATGCACTCCGAGCGCGTAATCGGGTATCCATTGCTGAATAATGGGAAGGCGGCTGGACTTGACGAAGTTTTCACCGAACGAGCACCCTGCCAGTTGCGAAACAGTAGATGCGACGCCTGGCTCGCCAAATACTTCGCCGCAGAAAACCCTGATCTGAAAGTCCGAAACGCGGTCGACTATGATCAGCTAGGGGGCAAAAAGGACGAAGGAAACGCCCAACAAGCAAAGTATATTGAAGGATTGAAGAAATCTCACGGCCGCTAAGCATGAAATGAGAAGAGGATCAGGGAGCTTCTGGAATGAAATACAGCGTCAGCGCAGACGACATTATTAACCTGTTCGGCGTGCAGGGCATCGTCTTCTTCCCGCGGGAAGAACCCGGCGATGCTTCCGACAAGTCACCGTCCATCCATTTCCTCCACGAAGTCGGCCTACCCCACGATGACGTCTTCCTCTCGCGCATCGACGCCACCGACCCCGGTCAGGACTCAGTGCTCCTCGGGGAGACACTCACGCGGCAGCAGCGCCCGTATCCGCCAGCAGCCGAGAAATGGCTCGTCCTCGGCTACTTTCTCGACTCTATCCTGGCGCTCGACCCGGCGAACGGGCAAGTCTACGCATTCCCGGAAGGGACGAATAGGCACCTACTGATGCACCGCAACGTCGAATCCCTGGTGCACGCTCTCTGCGCACTGCAGAATTTCCAGCTGGCAAGGGAATCGGTCGAGGACAAGGATGCCTTCGCGGAAGAGATGCGGTCAAAGATTGAGCGCTTCGACGACAACCCTTTTGCGGACCCTATCTCCGAGTGGAACATCATCTATGAAGAGATCATCGAAGGGACCTGGTGAATTCTGTTTCCTCTAGCCTCGATCTTTCATGACGGCTCGTCAGTTCAACTGGCGGGCCGTTTCGGGTTGTTGGGCGGGTTGCGGGCAGGGTGATGGCCCGGCTGTCGCGTCGGGGGTGCGCCGGGTTCCACGGTTCCGGTGGGGTGGTTCAGGTTCGTCGGGACGATTGGTTGTGCCTGGTCAGCCGGGGTTCGGGAGGGCGTCGAGCCGCTGGATCGCGTCGGTGATGACGTCGGTCCAGGGCCAGTGGGCCGCGAATCTCAGATGCCGCCGCCGGCCGGTGGTGACGAGCTGGGCGGCAGCGGCGAACAGCCGCAGCCGCAGTCGGCGGGGCTCCCACCTGCGGGCTTTGCTGGTGAGGGCGAGCATCGGCATCCAGGCCAGCAGGTCGAGGGCGAGCTGGACGATCTCCAGCCAGATCCGGTTCTGTGCGGTGTCGTGCAGGGGCAGGTTGCGCAGGACGGTGGCGCGGGCGTTTCGGATACGGTCCTCGGCGCGAGCACGTCGGCGGTGCCGCAGCTCCAGGTGGGCGATGGGAGCGTCGGTGGTGTTGGTGGCAAACGCGGTGAGCCGTAGTCCGTCGGCGTCGGTGAACCGCAACTGGGCACCGGGGTGCGGACGTTCCTTGCGGACGATCAGCCGCATGCCCTTCGGCCAGCCCTTGAGCACGTCACCGTCGAGCTCGGCGACCCAGGCGCCGTCACGGATCTCCCCGCCTGGTTCGACGGCCACCGTCCAGGCAGTGGCGGGAACCCGTAGAACGGCCTGGTGGATGGCGTCGGTGATGGTCATCCCGACCGAGTAGGACAACCACCGGCCGCGCTTGGCGAGCCAGGCCACGAACTCGTGGGTGCCACCGCCGGAATCGGTACGGATCAGTGTCTGGCGTCCGCGCCGGTACTTCTTCGGCAGCTGAGCCAGGGCGAGTTCGGCGGTTTCCATGTGATCGGCGGCGGTGTTGCTGCCCGCGTTCCCGGGCCGCAGCAGTCCGGCGACCGGTTCCCCGCTGCCGCCGCTTCCGTGGTCGACGAAGCCCATCAAAGGGTGGTGCCCGAACGTCTTCTTCCAGGTCGCGGTGGCGTCCTGCTTCTCGGAGTGCGCCAGCACGAGCACTCCGTCGATGTCCACGATCACCTGCCCGCCGGCATCTGGAGCCGCCGCCTGGGCCAACTTCCAGACCCGTTCGCGGACTTGCGCACGTGCGGTGCGGATCGCTGCCAGGGCCTTCGGTCCGGCAGAAGCGAGGACGCCGACCAGGCGGGAGACGGTGGGATCCGAGGCCACCGCACCGAACACGGCCGGCTCGGCCCGCAGCATGCCCACATCCGCCAGGCAGTCCCCGCCAAGCGCGACCGCCAGGGCCACATCCAGCAGGATCTTCCCCGGATCATGCACGGCCCGTGGCTTGCGCCACGGCGTCAGGGCCGTCGATATCGCCTGGTCGAGACCGGTCTTGCGGGCGGTCTCGACCAGCAGCACGGCTCCGGACTGCGAGACCACCCCGCGACCGCCACCCTCGACGCGGACACGCGGATAGGACCCGATACGCTTCTTCACCCGGGAAGTGCTCCTTCGACGGCAACGGACAAGACCCTCAGCAAGTCTTATCGTTGCAGGTCAGGAGCACTTCTTGCGTTTTCGATCACGCATCGGACAGCTCACCTCGTGAAAGCCCGAGGCTAGAACGGCGGATGCTCTCGGGGCCGTCATCGCTGGTGGCACGGGCCTGGACGCAGAACTGGCAGAGATCCCGCAGAGCTTCAGACTGGGCTTCGTCAGTCAGGGCCTCGAACCAGTCGATCCCCTGCGAGATCGGGCGCAGGCCCTGAGCGAGCTCATTCAAGATCACCGCACGCTCGTGTATCCGCCCACCTCCACGACCCGCCCGAGCCGAAAGGCCCTCAGGTCATCCAACCAGATCGCAAAGTGTGACTGGAGTACTAGTACTCCAGTTGTGCTTCTCCATTTGTCCTGGTCAGCGTGCCTGTTTCGAGTCTAGTGGACTGACGCTGCATCAGGGCGGTGGTGGCTCGTGACCCACCCGATCGGGGTGCGTTGAGCCTGCTATGGAGCCGGATATCGAAGCAGGGCTGTGGGCCACCGAGTTGGAGTCGTTGCTGCTGCGGGTGGGTCAGCGGTTCGGGCGCATCGAGCCACGACGTCGGATGCAGGACTACGTGCGCGGGCTGCTCGGCCCGGTCGGCCGGAAGAACAGCTGGCAGCTCGCCGAGCACGCAGGCCATGCCACCCCGTACGGCCTGCAGCGGCTGCTGTCGTGGTGCCAGTGGGATCCAGACAAGATCCGTGACGACCTGCAGGATTACGTGGCCGAGCGGCTCGGCCGACCGGACGGTGTGCTGATCGTGGACGACACCGGCTTCCTGAAGAAAGGCACCGTCTCAGCCGGGGTGCAGCGCCAATACTCGGGGACGGCCGGCCGCACCGAGAACTGCCAGATCGGCGTGTTCGCCGCCTATACCTCGGCGAAGGGCCGGGCCCTGGTGGACCGGGAGCTGTATCTGCCCAAGTCCTGGACCGATGACCCGGATCGGTGCCGCACGGCGAGAATTCCTGAGGACAGGTCCTTTGCGACGAAGCCCGAACTGGCGCGTGCGATGGTGTTGAGGGCCCTCGGCTCCGCGCTGCCGATCGCCTGGGTGACCGCTGATGCGGCCTACGGGCAAGAACGGGGCTTTCGGCGGATGCTGGAGGAAGCCGGCGTGGGCTATGTCCTGGCGGTTCCCAAGTCGCAGCAGGTCAAGTCGACTGCGGGGAGTTGGCGCATCGACCATGTTCTGACCGGTGCCCCGGACGACGCCTGGGAGCGGATCTCGTGCGGGGACGGCGCGAAGGGGCCTCGGGTCTACGACTGGGCCGCAGCCAGGCTCCCTGCCGCCGCCGACGCGAACGGCGAGGCACCCACGCACGATCGCTGGGTGCTGGCCCGCCGTAGCCTGGCCCGCCCCGAGGAGATTGCCTACTACCTCGCCTTCGCTCCCACGGAGGCGAACGTCTCCGAACTGGTCCGCGTGGCCGGCTCCAGATGGGCCATCGAGGAGTGCTTCCAGGCCGCGAAGAACGAGTGCGGCCTGGACCAGTACGAAGTCCGCCGCTACGTGGGCTGGTACCGCCACATCACGCTGGCCATGCTGGCGCACGCCTTCCTGGCCGCGATGGCCGCCCACGCCCTCGAAAAGGGGGCCGAAGAAACGGTCCGAGCAGTCTCGTTCCCCTCACCGTGGCAGAAGTGCGACGGCTCCTGGATCTTGCCCATTCCCCAGCAGCCCGGCTACCGCGGCCCGGACACCGGCTCCACTGGTCGCACTGGCGCCGACGCCATCAAGCCGTCGCCCGCCACTGCCACTACCAACGCCGCACGCACCCCGATCGGGTGGGTCACGAGCCACCACCGCCCTGATGCAGCGTCAGTCCACTAGACTCGAAACAGGCACGCTGACCAGGACAAATGGAGAAGCACAACTGGAGTACTAGCCTCGGGCTTTCACGAGGCGGGTTGTCCGAGGTGTGATCGAAAACGAGAGAATTGCTCCTGACCTGCAACGATAGGACTTGTCGAGAGTCCAGATCGTGCGATGGAAAGAAGCACTTCTCAGGTGAAGAAGAGTAGCGGGGCGTACCCGCGTGTCCGCGTCGGGGGCGGTCGCAAGAGGGTGGATGGAATCGGTGGCTGCCTGAGTGGCCGTGGCGAACGGAGTGCAGAGCGATGCTGCCTTGGCATAGGGAACCTGGTGCCCGGGAGTGGCGAGAGGCGGCGGACGCAGCGGACCGCCAGCGGGGAACAGTGGTGCCGACGAATGAGCTTCCGGGGCACTTGCAAGGCCTAGAAGAGGTGGAGCGGGCGTGGCACCTGTTTACCGATCCGGCAGGCTCTCAAGGGACTCCAGGGCGGGCGGCCCTGCGCCGGGCACTGGAGGTAATCCCGCAGTCGAAGCCCGACCAGTTCTGCTACGAGGAACGTTGGCGAGGGAGAAACCGATGGGACCAAGGCGGTACCCCTCTGGAGATGTGCGGTCGGCCGACCTGCGGCCGGTGTGTACCACTGCGGGTAGAGCAGGAGCGCGTCGGCGAGCCCTGACATGGAGCCGTGACTGTCGGCGTGCAGGTGTACGTGCACGGGCGCGGTGCGTGATCGGCGGCGTCAGCTGGCGGTGGGCCAGGAGCGCAGCAGTGCAGCGATCTTCGCGGCCGTGCAGGTGGGTCCGAGGAGCAGGTCCCGCAACGCGATGGCGTCGTCGCGGGTGGGTTTGACGGCGATGCCAGCGGCCTCCAGGTACATGACGCCGGTGGCGGCCGCGACGGCCATGTTGGAGCGCTCGAGCCAGCGGCACCGCCCCAGAGTGTGCACCAGTGCAGCCGCCTTGGCGTAGGGACCGTTGTAGACCGGCTGCTCGAAGAGCTCGGCCCGGTGGCGCGCGCAGGCGGCGACAGGGACTCCGTAATCGTCCGGTGCTGGATCGCCTGCCCCGGCCACCTCTGCGACCTGCAGGATCCAGGGAACGTCGATGTGCAGGTCCATCAGGCGGCGCGCCCTCCCGCAGAGGTCTGCTGCGCGTCCTCGGCCTCGTCGAAGACCACCTGGTGCTCGGCAAGGAACCGGGCAGCCGCATCCACCCCGCGTGCGCGCAGGCCGCTGGCATCGTCCTGCACGAGGCGGGCCAGATAGTCCCCGACACTCAGGCCCAGGTCTGCGGCGCGCTGTTTCGCGAGGTCCGCGACGTCCTGATCCACACGTGCACCGAGCTGCGTCTTCGCCATCCCTGCATGGTAACAGTTGTTACCAAGCTGGCGATGCCTTTCCTGAAGCGCGTCGAGGGTCAGCATGCCGGCCCGCCACAGATGACGTCGGCACGACCAGGGCAAACCGGCTGGTCGCGGCCTCGCCGTCAGGGGCTCTCATTCGGCTCCAGTGCGACGGCCCGGGGATGTGGCCTGCCCGGCGCCGGGGGACGCCGGGCAGGCCCGTGCTGCCCCGGGGGGAGACAGCGTCTTGGGGGTGTGCGCCGCTATGGCGATGTCGGAGTATCCGTAGAAGTGGTACCGGTCGGTGCTGCTCGCGCGTACATCGGGTGCGCGCTCACCCCATTCGACAACCCAGTGAGGTCGGTTCTGCGATGAGGTCAGCCGTACCCGCGGTTGGGGGAATCCGGGTCGACCGAGGAGCAGATCACGGATCGCCAGGGCAATCTCGCTGCGGCCGGCGTCAAGGCAGCCGCCGCGGCGGCGTCCCCCGACAGGTACGGCGATGAGGGCCGTGCGGAGGAAGCAGATGGCGAGGCTGTTCGACAGGAGGTGGGGGTCCTCCAGCCGGGAGGCGGTGCTGGCGTAGTCGACGGCCGTGTGAGGGGGGAGCACCGTGATGGTCGGCGGCTGGCCAGGTGCCGTGGGAGGGGTCATCGGGTGTCCTCCTGCCTCAGAAGTTTCAGGAGGTCCTGAGTGGCCATCGCCAGCTGGTGCAGATGTGCGCGGGCCGGCAGGAGGTTTCCGGGCGGCGCCTGTTCCTGCAGGGCACGTGCGCGCGTGATCGTCCTTGAGGATGCTTCGCCGGGCTGGTCATGATGCTCCAGGACGATGGCCACGAGCGGCATGAGCGCCCCGCGAAGCCTGTCGGCCAGCTTCTCGATCTCGTCCATCGTCGGAGCAGCATTCTCGTGGAGGACTGCGGTGAGGTCGCGGTAGAAGGTGTCGAGGTAGAGGCGGTCCAGGATGAGGGAGAGCCGGAGTCCGGACAGGACCCGCTCGACGACGTCGTCGTCTTGCTCCCAGTGCCGCACGTGCTGCGCTTTCACTGGGCTTTCCCTGCTGTGGGTACGGTGAGGGCGCACCAGGTGGTTGTCCCGCTGGTGCCCCAGGAGTCTGCGATGGCGGCGACGATGGCCATGCCGCGGCCGCTCTCGTCGTCGGGCCCCGCCGCACGCTCGCACGGCCGGCCCGGCGATCCGTCGTAGACCTCGATGCGCACCTCGCTGGCAGTGTGGATCATTCGCAGCGCGAACTCCGTGCCGCTGCCGTGGAGGAGCGCATTAGTAGCCAGCTCGGTGATCAGGAGTGCGGCGTTGTCGGCGAGACAGTCCAGCCGCCAGTGCCGCAGGCATGCGAGGCCGATCCGCCGGAGCTGACCCGGCCGCCGGAGATCTTCGGCACTCAGGCCGGCTCCGGATTGAGGGGAGCATGCGACTGCGACTTCGATCCCGTTGAGGATCGCGTCGGCTGGCGTGGTGTCCCTGCTCCAGTCGCCAAGCTGGTGCGCAGCACCAGCTGTAGAACGTGTCGCCATTGCCCACTGGCTGGCATTGACCGTCACCAGCGAGCACCAGGTCCTGTCGCCGGACAGGTTCGGCACGGCGTCTCCCCACGGTTGTCTCTCGCGTACTCCCATACAACCGCGCCACGATCGGGTGGGCTCAGGCCAGAAACTGGGCACTTATCGGGCAGGGACCGGACAGTTTTGCCAACGGCGGGCGCATGGCAGGACTACCGTCACGCCCAATGCTCAGCAGCCCCGGGGGACCGATGGAAAGACAGCGCAACACCCGCTTAGAGGCCCTTCTCACCGAGTTCGACTTCAGCCACACGAGCCTTGCCAAGGAAGTCAACAAGGTCACGGGCGAGATCTTCGGCAAGGCCGGGGACTGCACGGACCGGCATGTCAGGCGCTGGATCAGCGGGGAAGTCCGCTGGCCGTGGACGAAGTACCTTCTCCCACTGGAACGCATCTTCGACCGTCCGGCCCAGGGGCTGGGGTTCGTGCCGCGCGGTAAGCACAGCGCCAACCTCCCCACCCCGCCGCAGTTACGGTCACCGGCACCGAAGGAGGTGGAGCCCGTGCAGCGCCGCCGGTTCATCGCCGCGTCCGCCGCCACGGTGGTCCTCGCCCTGGGCATCGACCAGACACCCGTCCGCGGCCGCCTGTCCATGAGTGACATCGACCGCGTCCACGAGCGCATCGGCCGTCTGGATGCCCACTTCTTCGAGATCGGCGGCGGGCCGCTCGCCGAAACGGCGACCGCATACGTCGGCCGTCTGCGAGACGCCCAGGACAGTTGCACCTATGGCGGCCGTGTCGAAAAGGCTCTGCACGGCGCGATCAGCAGCCTCTACGCCTCAGCCGGTTGGGCCGCCCACGACGGCGGAGAACCCGCCCGGGCCGCGTTGCTGCACACCGCCTCCCTGCAAAGCGCCCTGCTCGCCGCCGACCCCTCCGCCACCGCCCGCGCCTGGTCCAACCTCGCGCTACAGGCCCGAATGGAGGGACGGCACCGCGAAGCAGTCCAGATCACGAAAGCTGCGCTGGAGAGCCGTCGCGCCCGCCAGGACCCGCGCATCGCCGCCCTGCTGCACGCCCGGCTCGCCATCGGCCAGGCCCGGACCGCCGACCGCTCCGGGGCCGCACGCTCGCTCCTCGCCGCCGAGAAGGCATACGACCGGGTCGACGCCGCCGGGCCGGCCCCGACGTGGCTCGGCTTCCTCTCCCCTGCCGAACTGTCCGGGCTGGCAGCCATCACCTACGAAGCGCTGGGCCAGTACGACCGGGCGGAGGCCGCCACCACCCAGGCACTGCGGCTGCTCCCGCCGTCCATGCGCCGCTCGCACGCCTACTACTCCGTACAGCTGGCCGAACTGCAGCTCACACAGCGCGACCGCGCCCAAGCCGCGGCCACCGTCCAGGCCCTGGACGCCAGCTCCCTCGACAGCCGCCGCATCGCCGGACGGCTCGCCGCCGTCCAACGCACCCTCACCACATAGGAGGCCCCCGCCCGTGACCCCCGGGATCGCCATACGGCACTACGACCACCGCCAAGCCGCCGAACTGCGCCCGCTGCTGCTCGAGGTGTACGCCGAGGTCTACGAGGCTGAGCAGTCCGACCCGTTCGCCTCCACCGAACGTTTCGCCCGCGGCCTCGACGGCTGGAGCGGGAAACCCGGCTGGACGTGCGTGGTCGGCTACGACGGCGACCAGCCCGTCGGCTACGCCTACGGTGCCCCACTCCCCGCAGGCACACCGTGGTGGGGCGGACTGCTCATCGACGTGCCCTCCGAGGTGGTCATGGAGACGGGCAACAGGACCTACGCCCTCAGCGAGCTGATGGTCCGTCTCCCATGGCGCAAGACGGGCATCAGCCGCCTGCTGCACGACGGACTCCTCCACGGGAGGCGTGAGGAGCGGGCGACGCTGCTGGTCGACCAGGAACACCCCAAGGTCCACCGGCTATACGAGACATGGGGATGGCAGACCCTCGGCGACCTCCGCCCTCGGATCCCAGACGCGCCGCTCTTTCACGCCATGCTGCTGCCTCTGCGGCAAGCCTGCTACGGGGCCGCCCCAGTCACCAGGTTGTCTGGATAGCGCCGTCGCCATGCGCGGAGCCACTTGGGAGATCGGTCTGCACGCTCGCGGTCCCAATCCAGGTGGCACAGACGTCGTGCGCACAGCCACCGGCGCCGCCACTACCTAGTTGTGCACATGCCGGCCAGTTCGCGTGCGGTTGCTTCAAGGCCGAGGGCGTTGGCGCCCTTGACCAGAACGACGTCATGGGGCTGGAGGAGCGTGTTGACGTGCTGAGCGAGGGGAATGGTCGAGTCGGCTTCTGTGGCGTGCCCGCTGCCCTCCCGAACGGTGCCGATCATTCGGAGGGTGTGCGCGCCGCCGATTCCGATCAGCCGGTCGACGCCGACGGCGAGGACCTTGTCCGCGACTTTGTCGTGCCATGCGGGTGCGTCGTCGCCGAGTTCGGCCATCTCTCCGAGGACGGCGACGCTGCGGCGGTTGGTGCCGGCCATGTCGGCGAGGGCGTCGAGTGCGGCGATGACGGACTCCGGCGAGGCGTTGAATGCGTCGTTGATGATGGTGACTCCGTCGGCGCGCTGCAGGATCTCCATGCGGGCCCCGGAGGACAGTTCTGCTTCTGTGAGACCGGTGACGATGCGGTCGAAGGGGACGCCTGCGGCGATGGCGGTTGCGGCGGCGGCGAGCGCGTTGGTGACGTTGTGCCGGCCGTGGACACGGAGCTGCACCAAGCTGTGGTGGTGTCCATGGTGGAGTGTGAAGTTCGGCTGGCCGTGGGAGTTGACGCTGATTTCCTCGGCTCGTACGTCGCAGTGGCTGCCGGTGCCGAACAGCAGCACCTGCGCGCTGGTGTCGTGGACCATTGCTGCTACGAGCGGGTCGTCGCCGTTGAGGATGGCCACGCCGTGATCGGGGAGTGCTCGGACGATTTCGGCCTTGGCGTCGGCGATGGCGAGTTGGCTGCCGAACTCGCCGACGTGCGCTGATCCGATGCCGAGAACGGTGGCGATGCGAGGGCGGGCCATTTGGCACAGGGAGGCGATGTGGCCCTTGCCCCGGGCTCCCATTTCCAGCACCAGGTAGCGGCTGTCGGGCATCACGCGGCTGACGGTGACGGGGAATCCGATCTCGTTGTTGAAGGACCGCTCATTGGCGGCGGTGGGCCCGTGCTGGCTGAGGACGGTCTCGAGGATGTCCTTGGTACTGGTCTTGCCTGCCGAGCCGGTCAGGGCGATGACGGTGCCGGTGTAGGCGGCGGCGACCGCGGTGGCGATGCGGCCCATGGCGTCGAGAACATCCGGCACGATGATGGCCGGTGCATCGACCGGGCGCGTGGTGAGCGCAGCGACGGCGCCGTCGCGTACCGCCTGCGCGGCGAACGCGTGCCCGTCCACGGTGCTGCCAGCGAGGCAGGCGAACAGCCCTCCGGGGGCGACATGGCGTGAGTCGAACGACAGCGGGCCGGTGACTCGGGTGTGCGGGTCGGTGATGTGGTCCAGAGTGCCGCCGGTCGCGTCGGCGATCTCGGCGAGGGTCAGGGGGATCACTGGACTCCTTGTGCGTGGCTGCCCAGGACGACACCGCGGCCGGCGAAGAACCGGTGGAGGTCGCTCCAGGGGACGTGGTGAAACTGCTGGGAGCGTCCGGGAAGGCCGGAGGGATTGTGCAGCGTCAGCCCGGCCGGGCCGGCGCCGACAGCGAGCACCAGGTGCCCGCCACGCTGAGGCGGCGAGGGGGCGAGGGTGCGGATCGTCTTGTGGACCGACAGGAGCACGAGGTGTCCGCGGGCGATCTCGGTGTCGATGTCTGCGGCGACGAGCTCCGGGCGGACTTCGGCGTGCAGCCCCCAACGACGTGTCGCCCAGTCGGCGAACGGGGCGTAGATCAGGCCCTTCACGGTCGTCTCCCCCGTGCGGACGTAGGCGCCGGCTTCCAGGGCTTCGTGCAGTAGCGGGAGGGAGGGCGGGACGGGGTGGCCCCAGTGGTCCAGGGCCATGCGCAGGCACGCCATTCCGCACATGCGTGGGGCCCAGAAGGCGTACTCCTCGCGGCTGTCGGCTCCGGATTTCTGCCACAGCGGATCGTCGGCCGCCGACCGGGCGCCCGTGATGAACTCGGGCACCAGGTCGGCGGATTCCCACTGGGAGTAGTACGGCACTCGGTGCGTGGTCGTAGAGCCAGTCATGACTCCACAGTCTGCTACGGCACGTACGCCTCCTTGGTGAACGCCGTGGCCAGAACATGCCCGATCAACTCGTCGTACGGGATGCCTGCTGCGCGTCCCATGGTGGCGAGGTTGCCCAGTTCGGACAGTCCCGGCACCGTGTTGATCTCCAGGACCGGGGTACGGCCGTCGGGCGAGATGAGGAAGTCGACGCGCGAGACACCGTGGGCCCCGATCAGCCGGTGCACTTGCAGTGCTTTCTGCTGCAGCCGCTTCGCGGTCAGATCGGGAAGATCGGCCGGGCAGGTCTCACGTCGTAAGTGCAGGTCGTGCTTGGCCTCGTAGTCGTAGAACTCTCGGTCGGTTTCCACGGTGTGCACCGGCAGAACGGTCGCCTCACCGGCGATGTCCAGCACGCCGATCGTGGCCGGAGTGCCGACGATGTACTCCTCGACCATGTACTCGGTGTAGGGCTGCTCGCGGTGCTGCTCCAGCAGTGACGTCAGCTCAGCATGGTCGCGGGCGATCCCGGCCTCGAGGCTTCCACCGCCGGAAGCGGGTTTGACGAACACGGGGAAGGCGAGCGTCATGGCCGCGATCGACACGGTGGTAGCGGTGGAATGAGCCGGGTGGACGTCCACCCACCGCGGGGTGTCGATCACCCTCGCACCCAGCAGTTCCTTGAAGGCGGGCTTGTGCATGCCGAGGGCCGAGGCCTTGACGCCGGAGCCGGTGTAGGGGATGCCGAGCGTGTCGAGCGCTCCCTGGATCTTTCCGTCCTCGCCGCCCAGGCCGTGGGAGGCGAGCAGGACCACGTCGGCCCGTCCCTTGAGCGCGGTCAGGTCCAGTCCACGCAGGTCGATGAGTTCCGCGGTCAGGCCCCGAACAGTCAGGGCTTTGCAGGCGGCTTCCGCGGAGGCGATCGAGCCGGGGCGCTCGGGTGAGTCGCCGCCGAACAGCACGCCGATGCGGCCGTCGAACTGGGAGAGCTGGTCGGGTGTTGCGGGCATGCGTAGGCTCCTTCGTGATTGGAGTGTGGTGCTCCGGTCGACGGCGTCCCGGTACGTGTGCAGTGGCCCGCGTTCGCTGTCCAGGCTGGCGGGCTGCGTGCCTCGTACCGGGCGCCCAGTTGAGACCGCTCGAAGATCCGGGCATCGTGCCTCCGGATCTCCGAGCGGAGAACGGTGCGCGCGGCGGTCAGGGGCGCTGCGACAGGTACTGGTAGGCGAGCCAGCCGACGACGCAGATGGCGAACACGCCGATGCCGACGAGTTGTCCGAGTCCGAAGCCGGTGCCGCGGATCGCCTTTCGCTGATTGCGCCGCAGGGTTCGGACGGGGTGTCGCGCAGCGAACCGCAGCCGTGGCAGGCGCCTGGGCGCGTGTAAGTGGCCGCTCATGTCGCGAGCGCTTGCGGGAGGAATACCGGGGGCGCAGCGGGTGTGCTCATGGAGGGTGAACTGCCTCTCGGACGCGGTGGGATGGGGCGGAGCCTCACTGACGCAGCGTCAAGATCACGGTTAGTTCCCTGATGGGAACGCCGTGTGCTCGGCGAGCTCCAGCATGGCAGCAGAATCTCCACCATGGAATGCATCTGGCAGAATTCTGTGAGACGAATTGCGTGCCGAACTTCCGTCCTGGCAAGGCGAGTTGGAGCAACACCTCGAATGTTCCGCGAGACCGTGAAAGATTCGTTGCACGGCTCGAATGTTCGCCGTCACACTGTGTGGCAGGCATGCACGGGGAGGGCACGAATGACCGAAGCAGCAGAATCGACCGAGCCTGCGATCGAGTCGGCGACACCGGCGCTGTGCCGACTGCACCTCGGCGTGGAACTGCGCCAGCTCAGGCTCGCCTCGGGCAAGACCGCGGCCGAGGTGGCGCGTGCGTTCACCTGGGCGCCGTCGAAGCTCACCAGGCTGGAGACCGCGGACAACGGGATCGTTGAACCCACCAACGTGATGGCCCTGTGCTCGATCTACGGCGCATCGCCGGAGAAGACCGAGCAGCTAGTCGGCTACGCGACCGTGACGAAGACCAAGCGGGACTGGTGGCAGACGCAGGACGTCCGGGACGTCATCCCGCCCGGCTTCAAGGCCTACCTGGGTCTGGAGGCCGTGGCCTCGCGCCTGGAGACGTACCAGAGCGAGTACGTGCCCGGCCTGCTGCAGACCCAGGCATACGTCACCACCATCCTGGAGCGCGCCCACGCCGGCCTCCCCGCAGAGCAGATCGACCGCCGGGTCGCCGTCCGGATGACGCGGCAGGAGGTTCTGCACCGCGAGCAGAGCCCGCTGGAGTTCACCGCGATCATCAACGAGGCCGTGCTTCGCCGCCGGGTCGGAACGGCGGCCGTCATGCGCGACCAGCTGGCGCACATCGCCGACCTCGCGACCAGCAACCCTCACGTCAAGGTGCAGGTCGTGCCGTTCGAACTGGGAACCCACCCCGGCATGAACGGCCAGTTCACCTGCCTGAAGTTCCGGGACCCCCTCAAGCCGATCGTCTACCTGGAGAACCTCATCGGCGCCAGCGTCTCGCGGCGGGAACAGGACGTCCGGCTGTACGAGGCCGCCATCAGCGACCTCAAGGCACTTGCCCCGGGATACCAGGAATCCCTGAGCATGATCAAGAACGCAGTCAAGGAGTCTCAATGACGAAGTCAAGCCGCCTGCGTGACCGGCAGGGCGGAGGTGAACACCCTTTCGTCACGCAGCAGCGCCCACAACACGCTCGCCCGCCGACGGGCCAGCGCGATGACGGCCTGGACGTGTTTGCAGCCCTCGCCGCGTTTCTTGAGGTAGAAGTCCCGGTTCGGTCCCTCACGGATGATGCTGGTCTGCGCGGACATGTAGAACACCCTGCGCAGGCGTCGGCTGTATCGCTTGGGCCGGTGCAGATTGCCGGTCCGGCGTCCGGAGTCGCGCGGGACCGGTACCAGCCCGGCCGCCGAGGCCAGGTGGCCGGCATCCGCGTAGGCCGTGAGGTCGCCTGCGGCGACGACGAACTCGGCGCCGAGTATCGGGCCCATACCGGGCAGCGACTCGATGATCTCGGCCTGCGGGTGGCTGCGGAACGTTTCGCGGATCTGCTTGTCGATGCGCTTGAGCCGGTCGTCGAGGGCGAGGATCTGTGCCGCCAGGTCGGCGACGATCTGGGCGGCGACGTCCTCGCCGGGCAGCGCGGTCTGCTGGGCCTGAGCCGCCTCCAGGGCGGTCGCCGCGACCGTATCCGCAGTGCGGACGCTGCGGTTGGCAAGCCAGGTAGTGAGCCGGGCCCGGCCGCGGCGGCGTATCGCGGCCGGGGTCTGGTAACCGGTCAGCAGGACGAGTGCGCCCTTGTGGGCCGAGTAGTCGAAGGCCCGCTCCAGCGCGGGGAAGACGCCGGTCAGCACATCGCGCAGACGGTTGATCATCCGCACCCGGTCGGCCACCAAGTCAGAGCGGTGGGCGGTCAGCAGCGCGAGGTCGGCCGCCAGCTGTGCCGGCACGCCGATCGCGGCGAAGTCGTTGCGGTGGCGAGCGGTTTCCGCGATGACGTAGGCGTCGCGGGCATCGGTCTTGGCCTCCCCCCGGTAGGCGCCGGACATCCGGTTGACGGTCCGGCCCGGCACGTAGACGGCCTGCTGGCCGTGGGCCGCGAGCAGGGCCAGCAGCAGCGCGGAGGACGTGCCGGAGATGTCCACCGCCCAGTGCACGTTGTCCGCCGGCTCCAGGATCTCGCCGAGCGCGGAAAGGATCGCCGACTCGTCGTTGTCGATCTTCTTCGACCACAGGGTCGCGCCGGTCTCGTCGACCACCGCGGCCCAGTGATGGCCCTTGCCGGCGTCGATGCCGGCCCAGACCTGGGCCTGTCGCTCGCTCACTCGCTCCTCCTCAGTTCCAACAGCATGCCGTCGGCCCGAGGAACACCCCGCTGTCATCTCCGTAATCAGCGACCGCACACGGCGCGCACATCTCAATCAGCAGCCAGGGCGCCCCGGAGAGCCGGACGGCCACTCCTTGGGAGCCACTGAAGCAAGCCCACATAAGCCACATCCGGCCCTCCCGGGCCGCCTAACAACTTACGGAGCTCACATGACCAACGCCCGTGACCTGCCAGTCGAGTGGTTCACATCGAGCTACAGCAACGACCAGGGCGGCGAATGCGTCCGAGGCGCCCACTGCCCCAACGGGAGCATGGCCGTCAGCGACTCCAAGGACCCGTGCGGGCCAGCACTTCTGTTCCCAGCACCGTCCTGGATCGCCTTCGTGGACGAGGTGAACAGCGGACGGCTCGACGTCTGACTGCGCACGAGCGGGTTCCCTCCTCGGTCACTGTGAGGAGGGACACTCGCTGTTCACCTTTCGCTCAAGGCTTTCGACTCAGCATCAGCCAGCCTCCTTTGAGCTCGCTGCTTCTCGACCTCGGCTATGCGCGCTATGACGGCAGGACTCTTGGCAAGGCCAGGCGACAGTTTCGTTTTGGCGGTGGGATTGGCAGAGATGATCTGCTGCACCGTCACCTTTGCTCCTCGCAGGTCAGCCTCCTGCAAGTCTGCGCCCGTCATGGTCACGTACGTAAGGTTCGCACCACGCAAGTCGGTAGCCCACAGACTGGCGTGAGTCAGGGTGCAATTGACCATCACCGAAGAGCGTAGGTCCGCCTCACCCAGTGCCGCCCCAGCCAGGTTCACGTTGCGTGCCAACGACCCCGGCATATGTGCGTAAGTCAAGTTCGCGTCTCGTAGATCGGCGCCAGTCAGATTTGCATTGGTCATCTGTGCGCCGACTAGGGTCGTCTCGACGAGTTTCGCCTTCTCCAGATCCGCGCTTCTCAGGTTCGCGCCATCCAGGTTCGCGTCGCTGAGGTTCGCTCGAGTCAGGATGGCACCAGTGAGGTCGGCGCCGTATAGCGATGCGCCGCCCAGTTTGGCGGCGGTCAGGTTCGCATCGGCCAGGTCGGCTCCGGTCAGGTTTGCGCCTGTGAGTTGCGCATACCGCGGCGCTGCATCGGAGCCGGATACAACGGGCGCCAGTTCAGCACGGGAGAGCTGCGTGCCTCGAAGATCGGGAGTGAACGCACCGTCCAAGCTGGGATCGCGAAAGCTGAGCACCGTGAGGGCTGCGAACACGTCGGCGGGCAGAGGACTCGCTGACTGTGCTGGGGGCACCGAGGGACGAGTGGCCTTCTTGGCAGGCGCCTTCATGGCGTGGGTGCGGACGTAGGCGGTCAGGACGTTAGCGACGGTGGGCTGATCACGAGGCGAGTCCTCCATGATCCGCTGCAGGGCATAGATGCCACCCAAACGCACGTCCATAGCGTCATCGCCAAGGTTCACCACGGCCGCCGTATACCGGTCGGTGATGAGTCCTTCCCTGCCGACACTCAGTTTGAACCGCCCCGGGTTCGGTGGAGATCTCAGTTGGTGGCTGTGAGCTGGGGTTTCGTGGTTGCTCGGTAGTAGTTGGCTTCGTATTCGACGGGCGGGATGTGCCCTATCTCACCGTGGAGTCGGCGGTGGTTGTACCAGTCGACCCACTCGGCGGTGGCGAGCTCGACGTGTGAGAGCGTCTTCCACGGCCGCTGGGGCTTGATGACTTCTGTCTTGAACAGGCCGATCGTCGACTCCATGAGCGCGTTGTCGTACGCGTCGCCGACCGAGCCGATGGAGGCCGCGATCTGGGCCGCGTCCAGGTGTTCGGCCAGCCGGAATGACGTGTATTGAGAACCCGCGTCGGAGTGATGAATCAGCTGGCCAGGCGCCGGTGGGCGGCCCTCGCGATCGCGCTGCCACAGACCCATGTCCAGGGCGTCCAGGACGAGTTGGGTCTCTTTCGACAGCGAGGCGGACCAGCCGACGATGCGACGGGAGAAGGTGTCCACGACGAAGGCGACATAGACGACGCCGGCCCAGGCGGCCACGTGGGTGAAGTCGGCGACCCAGGTCCGGTTCGGGGCCGGGGCGACGAAGTCGCGGTCGACGCGGTCCGGGGCCCTGGCGGCGGTCGGGTCCGGGAGGGTGGTGATGACCTTCTTGCCGCGGACCGCGCCGGCGATGCCGATCTCACGCATGAGGCGCTCGATCGTGCAGCGGGCCACAGCATGGCCCTGCCGGTTCAGCTCGCGCCAGACCTTTCTCGCGCCATAGACGCGGTAGTTGGACGTGTAGACCTCCTGGATCAGCTCCTTGAGTTCCTCGTCCCGCACGGCTCGCGGCGAGGGAGTCGCTTGTCGTTTCTTGCAGGCGTAGTAGGTGGAGGGGGCGATCTTGCAGCCGTGCTGGGTCAACGTGCGGCAGATCGGCTCGACGCCGCCGAAGCGGTCCCGGTGCTCGTCGATGAACGTTACGAGCGAGGCAGTGGCCGGTCGAGCTCGGCCGCGAAGAAACTCGCCGCGGCCTTCAAGATCTCATTCGCGCGCTTGAGTTCGGCGATCTCCTTCTTCATCGCCTTGATCTGCGCGGACTCCTCGCTCGTCGCCCCCGGCAGGGTCCCGGAGTCGATCTGGTCCTGGCGGACCCACTTGCGCAGTGTCTCGCGTGAGCCGATGCCCAGCTTGGCCATCACCGCGTTGATCGCGGCTGACTCTGTCGGATAGTCACCGCGGACCTCGGCGACCATGCGCACCGCGCGCTTGCGCAGCTCAGGGGGATAGGAGGAGGGACGTGCCATGACTCTGATCCTTACACGGAATCGAGTCTCCATTCGAACCGGGGCGGTTCAGTTCGCCTTGGCTGACCTGCAACTGGCCCTGTACCTGCATGTTGGACCACACCAGAGCCACAACACCCGCGAGGATGGCGAATAGCTCAATTCGTCTTGCCCAACGGTCCCTTCCGGCCGTGGTGTCGCCAGGGTCGCTAACTGCGGGGCCAGGGGCCGCCGGGGGCGATGTCTGTAGGGAAGGCGCCGGGGAACTGGGGTTGCGGCGGGCTGGAGGTGTCGGGACCGCCCCGACGCGGGGCCTGCGGCTGGCCACACGGTGCAACTGCTGGCGCCGACGAAATGACATGCACCATTTGACCGCTTCGACTGCTCGGCCCGCAGCTGAACGTCAATCTGTGGACACACCTCTGCGAGGGCTGCCAGCTTCCCGGTCCCGATGGAGTGATGCTGCGGGTTCACGTCGTGCCGCAGCCGAGAGCTGCTGCGGCGGTTGACCAGTCCTCCGCCACCCCGAATAGGCCAGCAGCAGGCTGCCCAGCAGCAACCTTCAGCACGTCAAGAACTGGGCACGTTCATTCGTACGTGGCTGGGCACGTTCATTCATGTGTACGCCGACACGGGCCGCGCAGTGCCAACGGTTCCGGAGCTGGGCCGGATCGTCAGGAGGCCGGTTCATCGCATGTTGTTCCGTACCAGCAGCCGGGCCGGGCCCTGAAAGATCCCGCCCTGTCGTGGGATGCCGTCGGCTCTCTCAGCAAGCTCTAGTAGCGGGAGGCGCCGTGCGCAGGCAGCGAGAGCCGTCCGGGCTTCCAGCCGGGCGACGTGAGCGCCCAGGCAGTAGTGGGGACCGTGACAGAAGGCGAGAGTGTGTCCAGCCGGCCGTGCGAGGTCGAACTCGTCAGGGTGCGACCAGCGGTCCGGGTCCCGGTCGGCAGCGCCGAGGCTGAGCAGCACGCGCTGCCCCGCAGGGATGCCTGTGCCGGCGATGGTGATGTCGGTGGTGGTGTAGCGGGTGACGCCGAAGGCGACCGGCCCTTCCATGCGGGCGATCTCGTCTATGGCGGCAGGCACGAGGGACGGGTCCTGTGTCACTGCCCTGTAGGCCGCGGGGGTGTCCAGTAGGACCAGAAGCGTGCTCGCGATGAGGGCGGCGACGGTCTCGTAGCCCGCGACCAGCAACAGCAGCCCGGCGTCGACCTTCTCCTCCAGAGTCAGGTTTCCGGCAAGAGGTCGGGGGCGGCGAGGCGGCCGATTTGAATACTGATGCGGGATCGTAGCTGTTGCCGGGTGTCTTCTCGTGCGTTGGGGGCGGTACCGGGGGCCAGTAGGTGGTGCGTCAGCTGATGCACCTGTTTGCGGTCGTCCGGCGGGATGCCGAGGATGTCGCACATGGCGTGCAGGGGCAGCGGCAGCGGCAGTGCCAAGCTCTGGACCAGGTCGACGATCTCGCCGCGTTCGAGGCGGGCGGCGATGTGGCCGACGAGGTTGTCGGCGAGGACCTGGATGGGTGGCGACAGTGCTTCGATGCGGTGTGGCCCGAACGGACGGGCGAGGACAGGTCGCAGCCGTTGGTGGTCTGCGCCATCGAGCCCCATGAGCGAAATTTTGATGCTGGACCGGCCTGCCTCGCGCCGGTCGGGGGCTGCGCTCAGCCAGTGGTCGCTGCTGCTGAGCCTGGGGTCCAGGAGGGCTCGTTCGACGTCGGCTGCTCGGGTTACGAGCCAGGCCGGCACGCGGCCGTGCAGCAGCACTTGGGCCACCGGGGCGTGCTCGCGCAGGTGGGCCAGTTGCTGGTGCAGTCCGGGCCCGGGATGGATCTCGCGGTGTGGGCATGCTCCGGGCGGCCGGATCGGCGGGGCGTTCACGACGGCCCATGAAGGGTGGCCATCGCATGTCGTGTCGCCGTCGGCCGGTCGATGCGCGCGGCGATGCTCTGCAGGAGGCGGGCGGGGTCGTCGTCCACGACGGCGAGTTCGTCGAGCCGCAGATCGGGGTGGCGGGTGAGGAAGCCGCCTGCTGCGGCATGGTTGAGGAAGGTGAGCAGCGGCGTGTAGTACCCGCTGGTGTTGAGAAGGCCGACGGGCCTGGCGCGGGCGCCGTGTGCGGCGCCTGCCCAGACGTGCGCGAGCTCGTCGAGTGTGCCGAATCCGCCGGGCAGTGCCAGATAGGCGTCGGCCAGGTCGACGAATCGCTGCTTCCGCGACGTCATGTCCGGCACGGTTTCGAGCGAGGTGAGCCCGGGATGGGTGATGCGCGGGGTGTTGAGGGGGCGGGGAATGATGCCCGTGACCTGGCCTCCGGCGGCGAGCGCGGCGTCGGCGAGCGCGCCCATCAGACCGAGCCTGCTGCCGCCCATCACGATGTGGATGCTGTGCTCGGCCAGGAGTCGGCCGATCGTGGCGGCCTCTTGCAGATGTACGGGGTCGGCTGGGCGGGCGGCGCCGCAGAACACCGCAACGCGCAGGGTTCGTTGCGGGTCGGGGATGGTCAGGTCTCGCACAGCTCAACTCTTTCCGCGATGTCGTTCAGGGCTGGCAGGGCCGCAGCGAGGGCGCGGCGTTGCTGACGGGCGTAGGCGAGATGCGCGCCGTGGATGAGCTGTGCCAGTTCCCCGCGCCACAGCGGTCCGGCCGGGCCGGTGAGCTGCTGCGGAGGGAGTCCATGGATCTCGCACAGATCGATGGCCTGCTGATAGCCGAGGACTTCAGCCGTGTGCTTTCGGGCCTGGGGGTGGTCCCACAGGGCCACAAGCTCGTGCTGCAGCGTGCGCGCCTCGCCCGGGCGGGTGCCGTATCCGAGCATCCGCTCCACCCGCGCGGCGACATCCGCGTCGTATCGGCTGGCGCTGCGCTCGACGCACACGGTGACGTGGACGCGCCATCCGTTGGACCACTCGGGGCGGGCCAGGAGCACGTCCAGGAGAGAGATCGACCCGCCCTCCACGACCAGTGCGCGGGTGCCGCCCTCGAGGAGCCGCCGCTGCAGTTGAACGAGTTGGTCGATGGCAGGGATGGCGGCGTCGGGCCGACCGCCAGCGGGCCGTCGCCGAGGTAGAGCCGCGTCGTGCTGCCCAACTCTTGCTTGAAGGGCCGACCGGAGCCGATGCCGAGCTCAGGGTGGCCCTGGATACGGTCGAGGGCGACCACTGGGCACGGGCCTTCCGCGGAGGCCGCGAGCCCAACGGCAAGACGCGTTTTCCCCAGGCAGGTGGCGCCGAGGACGAGGTCGAGCGTGGCAAAACTCATGACAGCGTCCTCTCCCCCGTCGCCGTCGCTCGCGCGCTGCGTGCCCGGGCGGGCTCCGCCATGAACTTGCGGAGATACGGCGGCTGCGTTGCCTCGGCGAGGGGCGGCTGCCCAGTTCCGAATGCCGGCAGGTCGCGGTCCTGGAGGCGGGCCGGATCGCGTGGGAGTGGTGGTCCTGGGGTGGTGAGCATCAGGCGATCCCCTTCTGCGCGGTCAGCGCGCTGCCTGCGGTGCTGGGTTGGGCGGCGGTGAGGGTGGCAGTCCAGGTCGGCGCGTACTGGGATTTGTAGGCGAGCTGGCCCGGTGCGGATGATGTGCGGCCGAGGTCGAGCGCGGTGTAGCCAGCGGCGGCGAGGTCTGCGGTGAGTCGGCGGAGCAGGGCGTGCCCGGGGGCCAGGTCCTGAAGGGCTGGGTTCATAGCCGGCAGCAGGGAGTACGCGTGGCGGCCACGGTGAAGGCACAGTTGAGCGGCGACGACGTCCTCCCCAATGGCAAGGGTGGCGATGAACGCCATAGCGGCGCAGCGCTCGAGGACGCTACGGAACCGTTCGTCAGCGGAGGTGAGGCGATCCCCGGGCCCGGTCCCCCGCCAGCGGAGCTGATGCAGCTGGGCCAGGTCGGCGTAGGCGTCGAGGAGTTCGGTGGCGCAGCTGGTGCGGCGGTAGGTGACCGTGTGGCCGTCGGCGGCCAGGTCATTCCAGTCCCGGGTGCGGCGTTTGTGTTCGCGCCGGGTGGAGCGGGACATTGCGGTGTAGTCGACCGGGAGCTGGATCCTCGCGCATCGGGTGAGAGTGTGCTGCCACTGCGCGATGTAGCGGCCCAGAGCACTGTCGGCCGGGACGTCCGGGAGCATGACGTCGGCATTCAGCCCGGTCAGCGACTCGGCGATGACTGCGGCGACGGCGGGCTGCTCAGCGTCGGGTCCGACGAGCCGGATGTACTCGGCGTCCGGAGCAGACAGCGGCTGCACCTCCATCCGGCCTACGAGACCGCGGTCCTGGACCAGAGCGAGGGCCGCGCGCGGGCCTGCGCCGGAGGATGCAACCAGGATCTGCAGCACGGCTGTGGGCGGGAGAAGATCCGCGTGCGCGGCAAGCCACACCGGCGACTGATACGGCGTCGCCATTGGAGTCTGGTCGTACAGGGCCGCCCACTGGGAGATAAGGAAGTCCTTCGCCCCGGGGCCTTCCAATACGTCCACGGTCACCGAAGACGCGGAGGGCAGGGGCGTCAGTCCTCCCGGCCCGCGCATGAGGGCGTCGGCTACGGACTTGGTCATCGGCGATCAACTCCCGTGCGAGCAACGATGGTGAACAGCAGGCGCGGCGGCACATGCACCCACCCCGCATCCGTCTGACTGCGGGGACACGCAAGGGCGGCTTGAGGTGTGCACGAGGTTCCGGCCGCCCGGCAGGACCTTGGTGAGGCAGAGCTGGTTTGACGGCGGAAATGGAGATGAAAGTCGTCGGGTTCTCCGGGCGCTGACGAGCTACGGCCTCCGGGGGTGGGCCAGCTCTCCGGAGAGAGCTGGCCCTTCCCCCGGGGATGGCCTGTCAGGCGCCGATGTAGGCCTTGGAGATCCATCCCCATTTGCCGGTGTTGGGCCCGCTCATCACCTTGCCGTAGGACCACTTCCAGTCCTTGTTGCAGTACTCCGTGAACAGGGACCCCTTCGCCACGATGCCCTTGGAGTAGTAGCCGGTCCCGGGGCCGTTGCGGAGGTTGACCGTGGCCGTGGTCCGGTTGTCCTGGGGCCATGCCCAGGTGAAGTTGCACGAGGACGAGCCAACGGCGGATGCAGGGGCCGCGGTGAGGACCGCTCCGCCAAAGGCGACGAGTACTGACGTCGTGATGGCCACTGCTCGAGACTTGACGCGCATGATTCTCGCTTTCGTGTTCCGCCTCATGGAGGCGGTGAGTGGACACCGGGGAGTGACCGGTGTGATGGTGGGAGCTCGGTTCTTGCTTCCTGCGCCCAGCAACGCGATGCCGGTGGGCGGGCTTCATGGCTTCCGCATGGGCTCGCGCGGGGTGACGTGCACGCGATGGCCGCAGCGAGGGGGGCCGCTCGGCATCACGGCCCGCGGGCCAGGGGCATGCGGCAATCGGAGAGGACAGCCGCCGGACGTCGATCCGCCCGCCCACGTCCCGGTGTCCGACTCCAGCGAGGGCCGCCCCCGGCACCGAGGGGGCCTCGCCGACAATGCCCAGCAGGGATGCGCCGATGGCGAGTTGCCGCACGGGCTGGCGGTCCGGGCTGCGCGCGAGGGCGACGTTCGAACGCGTCCGCAACGGAGTGGGTCACGAGGCGCCTCCCCCGTGGAGAGCGGCGTCGGGATGCAGCAGCCGGCCGGAGGCCGAAGGCTTGGGCACCCTCTGCAGTCGAAGAGATTCCGCGGCCGCGGGGTGCGTGGCGGTTGGCGGGCTGCCCGGATGCAGCAGGGCTTTCAACGGTGCGCACAGTGCGGCGCCGAGCAGGCCTGAGCCGAGGATGGTGGCGCCGGCCAGCAGGTCGCCACCGGTTTGGAGGGACCAGGCGGCGAGCAGTGGCGAGACGATGACGGCGACGGCCATCGTCGTGCCCCAGATCCCGGCGTACAGGCCTCGGCTGTCGGGCGGGGAGATGTGATTCAGGATGGAGCCCGCGGCGATGAACAGGACGATCTCGCCGGGGACGGCCAGGGACGAGGCGAGGGCGTAGCCGGCGGTGTCGTTGGCGAGACCGGCCGCTCCCATCCCGGCGCCCAGCAGGAGCGAGCCGGTCGCAAGAACGCCGACCATAGGGGTGGGGCGCTCGGCGCGGCGGCTGAGCCGTGGGGTCAGGACGGGTGAGAGGGCGAGGACGACGATGGCTGCGACGGCCTGGGTGCGGCCGTAGGCGGCTGCGTTCAAGCCGTCGGAGGCCATGAGCAGCGGCAGCGCGCTGAACATTGCGGCCGCGCAGGTCAGGGCCGCGAGGCTGGCCATCCACAGTAGCCACAGCCGTCCGTCGGTCAGGGGGCGGCGCAGGCTCGAGCGCTCGGCCAACGGCCTCGGGGCGGTCCGGTCGGGTTTCATGACCAGGAGGGCGAGGATGCCGCAACTCGCGCAGCCGGCTGCGTTGATCAGGAACAGCGGGCTCGTTCCGGCGTCGCCGGCCAAGAGGCCACCGATGGCGCCGGTGAGTCCCGCCGCGACGTTGACGGCCATGTGACGCCAGCCGTTGATCTGGGTGCGGCCGGACTCGGTGGGGATGGTGTCGAGGATCACCGCCGAGACGATCGGGCGCGGCGCGTCGAAGACCATCCCGGAGACGAACGCGGCTGCGAGCACGGCACATAGGGACTGGGCCGCGGCGAGCGCCGGCATGGTGATCGTCGCGACGGTCATCGCACCGACCAGCGTGGTCCGGCGGCCGACGCGGTCGGCCAGCCAGCCGCACAGCAGCTGGCCCAGCAGCCACCCGCCGCCGAACGCGGCCAGGATGCGGCCGATCGTGCTGATGGAGAAGCCCAGCTCGGCCAGCCGGTAGGAGAGGAACGGGAGGGCGAACCCGGCGGCGCGCACGACGAAAGTGCCAAGCAGGAGAGCCCAGATGACGGGGGGCCACCGATGCGTCTCAGGTGCAGTGGGGGCGGCTGGAAGGGTGGTGCGGGCGGGGGCGGTGATGGACACGGACACTCCTGCAGCGGAGTTCTGCGCGGGGCGCTCTCGGCGCCGGGCACAGCTCGGCGTCGGGCGTCAGAGGGGGAATGGGGGTGCCGCCGCCGGGGGGACAGCGGCACCCCCAAGGGGCCAAGTGGAAGCCGCCCAGGGATGGTGGTAACGGCGTCTTGGCCGGTCTGCGGGCAGGTGCGGGTGAGCGGGAGCGGCGCGCTAGTACACGGCGCGGGTGGCGGTCAGGTCCCAGTTCTTCTCGGGCTTGCCGTCGTCGGCGATGTCGAAGGTGCCCGTGGCGTCGGCCTGCCAGTTCGCCGCCTTCGTCCTCGCCTCGGGAGGCGGGACGTGGCGGACCCCGATGCGGGGTGCGCGATGGGTGTGGTGCCGGCAGGAGCTGCTGCTGGGGAGCGAGTTCAGCTACTGCCGGCACCGCCCGCGCGACGGGAGCTACTGGCTCCCCCGAGCGGTCGGCCGAGCTGGCGGCTACGCCAGGGCCGACGGCGGGTCGCCGGGCGACGTCAAGTCGCCGACGACCATGTGGTGGTGAGGCCGACCCGGGCCGCGGTCGCAGGGATCTGAGGTCGGCGTCAGCGAGCCCTGAGGTCGCGACGTGGCCGCGGTGAGGCGGCCGAAGTGAGGTGCCATGGTGCTTCCCTCGGTAGGTTCCGAGGGGCCTTGCTGCTCAGGGTCCACCAGGCGGGCGAGGTGCCGTCCGTACTGTCCCCGGTGGGGGTTGGTGGTCTATCCTGAGCGCCGCTGATGTGCTCCAACACGTCGGCGGCAAGGCCCCAGTGGGTTTGATGGATCTGCTGGTGGTGACTCCGCACGAGTCAGTGGTGCCGGCGCTTCGACAGGCCGGCACCGGCGTGCACCCTTGAGGGTGCTGGGCGCCAGAAAGGCCGACTCCAATCAGCCCTCCGTCTCCGCCCCTACGGCGGCGCAGCAGGGTGGTGAACCGCCCCTCCCCCGCGGACACTTGACCCGCAGATGACAGCCTGGCTCCTATTCGGCGTATCCGTTTCCGGCGCTGCGGCGGCAGCACACCCACGATGAGGCGGACTCTCGCGGCCGCGGTTGGTGCAGGCGCCCAATCGACCCGTTTCCGCAGTGCGCGGCATTTGACGAACGGCGCCTACCCGATCCCACCCAGGATCCCGACGGGTGATCAGGGATCCGGCGTGAGTGGATAAGGCTGGCGAATTCTTCTCAATCACACGACGCTCCAGGGCAGGAAGAATCGGGCCGGATTGCCTCGGAGTGAGCAGCTCCAGAGGCCGCGCCCGCACTCCGCCCATGGTCGCTGTGGGGTGAATGTCGGTAGGCCCATTCAGTCGGGCAATCGCGACGTGCATCTTCTTCCGGACCGGCTGGGCTTGGACGAAACTGATCTCGTAGTCGGCGGCCGCGACGGTGAGGCCGTCCGTCTCGTCGCTGGTGCTGTACCCCATGTGCAGCCACACGGAGCCGATGGGCAGATACGGCAGCACATAGGGGACGACAGCCTGGGACAGGATCTCCGAGTCAGGGAACACGGTGACGACAAGGCCGGTTCCCGCGAAGCGGGAAGACCATTCCGGGCCCGTCGCTGCCATCTCGGCGAGAACTGCTGCCTCGCGCCCAGTGCAGCCCGCGGGCAGGAACCAAGTGTCGACCTCTACACCTGCTGCACGCAGTGCGTCCACGACAGGAAGGGCATCACACACCGATCCAAGTACGGCAGCGCGGCGGAATGTCATGTCGATGACCTCAAATTCCGGGGGCTTCATTTCTGAACGGGCATCACGGTAGGCCGCATTGCAAGGGCCGTGCTACTGCATGAGTGCACACTCGTCTGCTCGCTGCCTTTCATACATGCACTCCCCTGGCTCGGCGGCGGTCTGCCGTGCATGGAACGGAGTGCCTATTACGCCAAAGTGCACGGCAGCTTTAGCGAGAAGGACGGTCGCCTGCGGCCCGGTAACCTTCCTGAACCGCGAGTTAGGGTTGCGCCGGCCGGTCAAGCCGCGGCGAGGCTCCACAGGGCGAGCGTGGGAATTCCGGTACAGACCTTCAGGGCTACGGCGATGTCGCGCAGGCCGGCCAGGGTGGTGAGGTCCCGGCCCGTGGCCTGCTCGACGTTCTTGAGGTGGCTTCGCACCGTCACCTCGGACACGTCCAGCACTCGAGCAGTCGCATCCACCCGCGTTTCGTAGCTCAACCACGCCTGCAGCGTGCGGGTCAGGTCGCGGCGGTCGGCCTGCAGAGGATCCAGCAGAGCTTCGGCCCAAGCGCGTACGCGCGGACCGGCCAGAAGGCTGTCCAGTTCGCCATCAAGGGGCGCACCCCCCGTCGGGACGCACGCGGAGGTGGCGGGGAGAGAGGTGATGTCGAGGGCCAGCCCGATGACGACCTTGTTGCCTAGCCGGCCAAGATCCATGTCCAAGAGATCGGCGGCCCGGTTCAGCCGCAGCTTCACCGTGTTGCGGTGAACGTCGAGGATGCGCGCAGCGGCGGTATGCGGGTGGCCGAGTGCCAGTGGCAGGGTGCGCTCGATCTGTTCCGCCTGGGTGACGGGGAGCGTCCGGATGGGCGCCAGGACGCGCAAGGCCCAGCCACGAGCAGCAATGGGGTCCAGGAGATCGACAAGGTTCGTCTGGCCAAGCGTCAGGACGACAGGATCCTGCGTGTGTTCAGTGAAACCGAGCGCGGTGAGGGCCTCCTCATACGCGCTGAATGCAAGGGCGACAGGGCGTCGGCCGCTGCCTCCAAGCCGGTGTGGGCCGGCCAGGGAAAGTACGAGACTCTGCACATCGCCGGCGATCCCAAGCCCGCCGGGGTCTGGGTCGCCCAGGGGCTCCACAATCACAATGTGCCGCTCCTGGAGAGGGCAGCGGACGACCAGCGCCCGATCGCTTACGGCCTCCTCGCAACTGCGCACCGTGGTCTCGCGTAGCTCCGCAGACCCACAGTCGATCACGTAAACGCGCGCCGAGTCGGTGCCCAGCAGACCGGGGGTGAGACCTTCCAAAACGCGCTGCGCTTTGGCCGGCTCACCGTTCATCAGCAGTTGGTAGGTCGCAGCCCGGGCCTCGCGAGCGGACTGTGCCGCCATCGCGAACCCGCGGCGAGCCTGGTCGACCAACCCGAGCAGCTTCGCGGCGTGCTGGATGAGGAGCGAGTCGGCCTGGTCGAACGGCCTCTCCGCGGCCACCACGAGGACGGCCTCTCCCCGGCGGGTCGGCGCCAAGGAGACAAGCCGAGTGTGGACCCCGGCCCTCTCCAACTCCGACTGCACCCGTGCCGGATCAGCGGCCTGGGTGATGACAGCGTGGGCCAGGTGTGCGGGAGAGGTGGCAGGAGCCCTGGCGATCATACCGTGCTTCGGTTCGTTGACGAGAACCTGCGCTTCCAGCGCGGCGGCGAGCCAGTCGGTGATGCGTTGCATCGCTCTGCCATCAGCGAGTTGGGCCGGCAGCCGATGGAGGAGCCCGGCCAGATTGTCCACCTGGCGCTCGGCGTACTGGGTGCGGCACTGCTGAATTCCATAGTTGAGGTCCTGCCATTCAGTGGGCGCTGCTGTCGTCGTCAGCAAGGGGACCCGCAAGCGGCTGGCGAGGGTGCGGGTCGCGGCGGGGAAGGCGCGCACGTCGTGCTCAGGCGCCGTCACCACCAGCCCAGCCGCCTTGTACCGCGCGAGTGCGCCAAGCATGCAGTCGACGGCAGCCGCGGTGCTCCCTGTGATGCCGTCAGGGGTGAGCGTGAGAAGGATCAGAGTCCCGGGGGGATGGGCGAAGTCGCTCCGGCCGCCGAGTAGTTCCTCGTGGCTGACCATCACCATGGTCGCGACCTTGCTTTCGACGCATTGAGCTGTGTTCGCCTCGACAAACCGCAGTTGCAGCTCCGGGCGGTTGTCGACCAGGTATCCGAGAGTCGGCATGTCTCCCTCCTCGCTTGGCGTGTGTATGGATCTCCCCGTGCCGATCGAGGAGGGCGGGACGGCGGTGCGTGGTGCTGCTTGGTGAAGAGCTGCAGGAGCTTCCGGGGGCTGGGCGGAGGCTTAGTGAGCCCGTGCTTCCGCGCCAGATGCACGTAGTCATCGGGTGGCACGGGGAGCCCTGGACCCCGGCGACGCGCCATGAACGGGGAAGGGGCGACCTGGTTCCCGGCGATCGACGATGGCGACCCCAAGCTCACCCCACGACGAGGCCTCGCCTCTGGAACAGCGCACGCGACCAGGGCCTTCGAAGCTCCACGTGGCCGCTGGACCACCATCATGGCTATTTCTCCGCGAGGCGCCAGAAAGGGGAAACGTCGTTTCCCCTTTCGGCGGGGAATCTCCGAGTTCGCTGGTCTTGTGTGGTCGTTGTGGGCACCAAGCGAACCTGCGCCCCGGCCGGCGACGCTGTCTCCGCGGCGGTTTGGGTTGGCGAGGTGACCGGGCCTGGTAAGTGCGCAGAAAACATGAGGGGCTCCCCTCTGTAAGGCGGGGAGCCCTGGCGCTCAGATCGGCAGGGAGCTGCCGGTCTATCCTGAGCACGGCGTGGTAGCACACGCCTGCTAGAGCACCCCAGAGATGTGGCTTCGGTTGTTGGATCTCTGGTGGTGCGTTGACTCTGGCGAGTCTGTGGTGGCCGTTCCTTCGCCAAATGGGGCGGACACTTCGTTTTCGTGCGGGTTGGCCGGGTTGCGAGGCGGTCGGGGCTGGTTGCACAGCATCCGGCCGAGGTGACGTGGGCGGTCAGGGTTTGCGGGCTATGCCCGCGTACTTCGAGTCCACGAGTGCGCCGATCCCTGACGAGTCGACCTTGGGCCCGGAGCCGTCGCCGATGTCGGGCACAACGACGTCGGGTCGCCACTGGTGGCACACGGTCAGGCCGGGGTCGATGACTTCGAGGCCGGTGAAGAAGCGCAGGATTTCGGCGTGGCTGCGGAGCACGAGCGGCCCGGTCCCGCACGGGGTGTTGTAGCTGGTGACCACCTTTCCCATATCGCGGAAGTCGCCGGTTGGATGGCTCAGCGAGACGTAGCTGCCCGGGCAGAGCGCGTCGACCAGCTCGGCGACTCTGTCGTAGGGTTGGTCGTCGTCGGCGACGAAGCACAGCATGCTGTTGAGGCAGAGTGCGACCGGCTCGCCCAGGTCCAGCGTCGCGGTGAGCTCCGGTGCCTTCAGAATCGACCCGGGGTTGGTGAAGTCGGCATACACCAGAGCGGTTCGGTCCTGCGGCGAGCCCTTGAGTTCGGCCTCGAAGCGCCGGATCACAACCGGGTCGTTGTCGACACAAACGATCCTGGCGTCCGGTGAGGCGTGCCGGGCGATCTGGTGGAGGTTCGGAGACATGGGGAAGCCGCACCCGATGTCGAGGAACTGCCTGATGCCGAGCTGGGCCAGGTAGTAGGTGCTGCGCTGCATGAAGTGGCGGGCGGCCCACGCCGAGCGCCGGGCCTCGGGGTGATCCTTCATGATCGGGGCGCCTACCTTCTCGTCTGCTTCGTACCAGTCCGAGTATCCGAGGAGGTAGGCGTACACCCGCGCTGGGTGAGCGACGCTGGTGCTGGTATCGATGCGTTCCGCGGAAAATCCGCGGTAGTCCCCGTTCATGCCACTTCTCCGTTCGTGTTCCCACTCTCCGAAACCTCGTGCATTTTCGACACCTCGGGCTGGGCCCACTTCCGCTGGTGGATGTCTCGGAGGAATTCCTGGGTGTGCTTCAGGGGCACGGCCGCGGCGCTCATCCGGTCCAGGCTCTCCAGGTAGGGGCTCGTCCTCTGCTGCAGGTACTCGCCGCCGGTCAGGTTGTCGACGTAGACGTAGTCGGGCAGTTCGGGTGCGGTGACGAACCGGAAGAGAGTGAAAGGTCCCTGCTTCGCCGAGTAGGCGCCGGCGGCGTGCCGCTGGATCTGTAGCTGGACGTTGGGCCGTTCCACATCAGCGATGAGGCGCTCGATCTGCGGTCCCATGACGGCCGCTCCGCCGTAGGACCAGCGCAACGCTCTCTCATCCATGACCACCCACAAGGTGGGGGGCGCGGCGCGGCCGGTCAGGGCCTGCCGCTGCCGCTCCAGCACCAGCTCAACCCGCCGGTCCAGCTCCTTGTCGGATGCCGCGGGGTGGTCCGTTCTGAACAGGGCGCGGGCGTAGTCCTCGGTCTGCAGCAGGGCCGGGATGCTGTGGGGCTCGTACGCCCTGATGAGACTGGCGGCCCCTTCCAGGCTGACGAAGCTGCCGAAGCCTTCGGGCAGAACGTCCCGGAATTCGTTCCACCACTCCGCGGTGTTCGCCTGCTTCACCTGTTCCATGAAGCCGGCGACCTCCTCGCCGGGGACCCGGTAGAGCTCCAGGAGCGTCCGGACAGCCATGGCCTTCGGCTTGCCGGCCTGGCCGAGCTCCAGGCGCCGAACCGTTCCCGGATGGACACCCAGGTGCGCAGCGGCCTGCTCCCAGGTAAGGCCGACCTCCTCGCGCAGGACCGTCAACTGCCTCCCCAGCCGGAGCTGGAGCGCCGTCGGCATCGCCTTGGTCGTTACCACACCGCTCCTCCCTTGTTGACCTGCGGCCCCGCAGTCTGCCACAGACCGCCTGCAAGCAACAGGCTGCAAATTGCAGGCTTCATATTGCGAGTTGAGTCGATCGACGGGGATAGTGGCGCAGTGAGATCACAAGGTTCTGGCCCGTGCTGCCGCATCGCTCAATGTGGCAGCCCGCGCCGTGAACCTCTTATCCGGTGCCGCCTCTTCCCGGCGCGGCCCGTCCCTGAAGTTGCCTCACTGAGCGGAGACTTCGTGCCCGTACCGCCTCACGCCACCGCCAGCCCCGGCCCAGGGGAACGCCTTCAACTGCCGCGCCCGCCAGCCCGGTGCCCGGCGGACGCCGTCCCTTTGTACGGACCGGGATTCGATGTGGATCCCGATGCCTGCTACGCGGCGCTGCGACGGCTCGGGCCGATTGTCCCGGTGGTGTGCGGCGAGGACGCGGGATGGGGATGGCTGGTCCTCGGCAGCAAGGAGGTGCTGGAGGTGCTGGGCAACGACGACGGGGCGTGGAGCCCTGACTCGCGCCGGTGGCATGGCGACGTGCCTGCCCGACGCCGTCGCCCGGATCGCTTGTTGCGCTGGCGCCCGGGCATCCAGTCCGGCCACAGCACCTCCGGCGAACCCGCCCCCCTGCCATCCCCCCAAGCCCGCGCGCTGGGCGAACTCGCGCCCTGCACCCCAGACTTCATCCAGCAACTCGTGGACGAGCTCATCGACGAATGCGCCCCGCAAGGCAGGACGGATCTCATGGGCCAGTTCGCCCAGCGGCTTCCGCTGCTTGTCATGATGGGGCTGCTCGGCATGGACGAGCGGTATGCCGCCGGCGTGGGCCAGAGCGTCCCCGACCTGCTCGAGAGGAAGCCGCATTCCGACCAGGCCTCTCCGCGCCTGGACGAGCTTCTGCTCCAGCTCGTGGAGGAGAAGTCCCAGGCGCCCGGACGCGATCTCGCCTCCTGGATGATCTACTACGGGCGCGAGTTCAGCGGGCAGGAGCTCGCCCATCAGGCGCGGCTGCTGCTCCTGGCCGTTGTGGAGGGATGCACCGCGCTGATGGGCAGCGTCCTGTTCCCGCTGCTGCCCGATCCCGGCGGCCGCCAGCCGGACGGCCAGCGCACTGACGTTCCGCAGATCACCGGCAGCGTCATGCGGCACAGTCCTGCGACCCCGGAGCTGTTCGGCCGCGTCGCCGCACGCGACACCTCGCTGGGCGGCGTATTCATCCGCGAGGGCGATCTAGTCATCGTTTCTCTCGCTGCTGCCGGCGGAGACCCGGTTCCAAGCCCCCCTGATCTGGCAGTTGCCGACGCCCCGGGGGCAGGGGCCGGGGACGCCGGTGCAACCCAGGACCTGATGTGGCTGGTGGTCATGACCGCGGTGGACCGGCTCGCCTTCCGCCTGCGCGACCTGCGCCTGAGCATGCCCGCCCGCGAGCTGCTGTGGAAGCAGGCCCTGACGGTCCGCTACCCGCAGTCTCTGCCCGTGCAGTTCCTCCCCGGCCAGCCGTGCATCACCGGGGACGTCCGGTGGCTGCCCGACACCGACTTCACCAGCGCTCCCCCACCGCTGCCACCCGCCACCACCCCAACCGACCCTGCCTCTGCCAGCTGGCGATCACTGTGGCAAGGCAGCCGCAGGAAGTAGCCAACGCCCGCGCCCCCATCGCGGAACCACCGCCGACTCAAGGCGCGCCTTCTGTCGCTGCCTTGCATGCCGCCATAATTCTGGAGGTGCCCCATGGGCTCCACGCACCCGCCCCGCATAGCCCTCAACCCCCACATCGCCGACGTCGCGGTCGAATCAGCGCGGCTGCGCGCGCTCGGCCCGCTGGTCCACGTGGAGTTGCCCGGCGGGGTGCCGGCCTGGGTCACGACGGACTACGACACGGCTCGCACCGTCCTCAGGCACCCGCTCCTGAGCAAGGAAATGCGCTACTGGCGCGCCTGGGAGGACGGAGAAATACCCCGGGACTGGCCCCTGCTCGGCCTGATCCAGGGAACGGCGATGCTCCACTGCGACGGTGACGCCCACACCCGCCTGCGCAACCTGGTGGCTCCCGCTTTCAGCCGCGAGCGCGTAGCCGCGCTTCGTCCCCGCATCCAGGAGATAGCCGATCAGCTCCTCGATGAGCTGGCCGACACCGACCCCGCCCAGCCGGTCGACCTGCGCGAGCGGTTCGCCTACCCGCTGCCGATGCTGGTCATCTGCGACTACATGGGCGTCAGCGGCGATGCCTCGGCCCGACTGCGCGCCCCCATCGAGCGGCTGCTGACCATCAGTACATCCGAGGAGATGGGCGCTGCCGTGGAGGAATCCGGCCGTGTTCTACGAGAGCTGATCGACGCCAAGCGCGCGCAGCCGGGGCCCGATCTCATCACCGCTTTGATCCGAGCACGAGACGATGACGCTTCCAGACTGAGCGAGCAGGAGCTCGTCGACAACCTGTTCCAGGTCATCACCGCCGGCCACGAGACCTCGGTCAACGGCATCACCAACACCGTGCACCACCTGCTCAAGAACCCCCGACAGTTGGCCCTGATCCGCGAGGGAACGGTTCCCGTGTCCGCGGCGGTCGAAGCAGGGCTGGGGTACGCCTCCCCGGTCAGATACGTCCTCATGCGGTACACCACCCGGGCCGTCGACATCTCAGGGGTCACCGTGCCCGCGGGGGAACCCGTCGTCGTCGGCCTGGCCGCAGCAGGCCGCGACACGGGCAAATGCCCAGTCGCAGGGCCCGCGGCCGACACCTTCGACATCCGCGCGAACGCCGAGCACCTGAGCTTCGGCTATGGCCCCCACTTCTGCCCCGGTTCGATCCTTGCCCGGGCAGAAATCGAGATCGCTCTGTCGTCGCTGTTCACCCGCTTTCCCGATCTCACCCTTGCGAGCGCCGACCTCACGCCGATCCAGTCCATCGCACTGCAGGGCGTGACGAGCCTGCCGGTCTTCCTCAACGCCGACAGCCATCCGCTGACACGTCCGACCGCCGGATGCGCAGGTGACGTGGCGTCATGACCGTGCCGCCTCAGTCACCCCTGCGGTAATGCCGTTCCGTACCTCCGGCGGTGGCCCACCACCGGCGGTGCTCGCCACCGTCGGCCAGGGCCTGTGCCCCTGTGCCTCGTGCTTGGCCCGGTCGGGACTCTCTACGGCAACTGCCTCGCCGGGCAGTTCGGCGCGTCCGCGACGGGGAACCTGACCCTCGCCGTGCCGTTCCTCGGGCCCAAGCCCGTCTACGCAGTGCGCTGCCGCGGGGAAGGCGGTGAGCCTGCTGCCTGGGTGGCGCCTGCAAGGTGGGGCTCGGCCAGGAGGTCGAGGTCCCACCACCAGGCGATGGCGGGGATGTCCAGCGGCTTGTCGCTGGTGTCGGTGGGTGTCTCGCGGAAGGCTGTGGGCAGGCTGGCCGGGTCTTCGGGTGTGGTGTAGCGCACGGAGCTGATGCCCCAGTCCTGGGCACCGCGTATGAACGTTCTGAGGTTGTGGAGGTACTGCCGCAGCTGGGGGCTTGCCGCCGGAAGTAGTCGCTCGTGCAGGCGCAGGAAGAGGCGCATCACCCGGTCCCGCTGAGCGATGGCCAGATCGAGGGCCTGGCTGGGGCTGAGCTGGTACTCGTGCTCCAGAACCCGTACGACGTTGAGGTAGTAGCCCGGCCCCCGGCTCTCCTTGTGATGGGAGAACAGGTCGTTGTCCCAGGTGATGATGAAGGAGGCCATCTCGGCCGCGGCCCGCACGGGCTTCTGGTCCCGCTCGTCGGCCTGCAGAACGTAGCCGTGGCCCATCTCGAGCAGCGGCAGCACGACCGTCGTTGCGCCGTCATAGAGACGCATCAACGTGTAGTCGTTGAGATCGGGAACAGTGCCCGTGCTGCGGTGCTCGGCTTCCCAGACCACGGTGGAGAAGTACTCGCGCAGGGCATTGACCCAGAGAGCCGTCTGCCCGACTGAGCCGTGCTGGGAGATTCTGCGCTGCAGGTCACGTAGCCCGCCGGCGAGCGGGTCGTCCAGCAGCATGGGGGCTTCAGGGTTCTGCGCGATGCGCAGCAGCCGCTGGAGGGCTGCCATCAACGCCCCCGGCCTGCGGCCCAGTTCGCCTTCCTCGCAGTATCCGTCGTCCACACCGAACAGCCACAGAACAAAATCGGAGAGGATGCCGATGACTGCTTCTCGCCCATCGGGCAGGACCCGGGCAGCGAACGTGCCGATGTCGTGCTGAACGAGCCGGTCGCGCAGTTCGTCTGACCCGATGCCGATCGCTTCCGCCCACGCGGTGGTCTGGGCGTTTATGGCCGGATGGCTGGGATGTATGGCCGGAGGTATCGGAGAGTAGATCGGCGGAACAGCCAGCTCCGGTCTCACGGGACCACCTCTCTGCAAGGCGGACGCCGGCATACCTGCGCCGCGCGACTGATCAACTACACCGCATAGTACGCATAGGTATCAGCCGTTCCAATAGGGCCTTCTCGCCACACGGCACCGCCTACGCAAGCCCAACACCAGGCGAAACAGCGTCACCAACCGACGCCGGGATCCCCCGGGGCGGGCCGCATCGGTAACCAGTCTTCGGAAAGGTCCCCAGGTCGCGCCCGCCGACGGGAGCGAGCTCAGCTGCGACACGCCGTCCCCTGCATTGCGGGCGCGGGCAGCATCTGAAGGCGTGGCATGCCCGCGTCGGCGCAGGAGAGATTTCAGTCACGGTCGACACGGCGGGCAGGTACCGGGGCGAGTGCCGCATTCCGAGGGACCGGGCTCTGGCGGACGGCACCGTCTGGGACTTCGTCGCCGAGTTGCCCTCTTCATCGCCTCGACGGTCCCGGCGCGCCTTGGCGTGAAAGGTACGACATGGAGTCCATGCGCCCATCACCGCCGGGGCGTTGGGGGTTCAGATCCAGTTGCCCCAGCAAGACGTGGCGATGTAGGCCCTTCGGACGGCATTCCAGCCATGGCCACTGCCGATGTGAATCACTGGCAGCGCAAGAATGAACCAGGCCGTGAAAGCACCAGCGACGATCAAGGTCCATCGAGGGCCGGCGAAGCTGGCGACCACGACCAAGGCGATGACTGCGGCGCCTAGGCCTATGTGGGCAGCGGGGAGATCTGAGCCCAGTGCCTCGCGCACAGAGTGGCGTTCTCCACGGATATCCCGCGTGTACCGCTCAGAAGTCGAGCCGTCGCCGCTCTCAGAGCCATACTCCATGATTCACCCCCGTGTAGATCCCAGTTCAGCTGTAGCCGCAGCACGAGCAGCCTATGCCGCGCCGAAGTCACGAGAGAGCCTCGGCTGGACACAGCCCAGGCGCTCAGGCAGGGAACGGCCGACGGCTGGACCTGACTGATCATCGCTGCCCACAGCCGAGCTCCGGGGCCGCCCGACTGCGAACCTCAAGCAGGGCACGAAACCCCCCGCTACGTTGCAGTGCCGAGTGACGCCACGCGAATACCCACAGATAGGGGACAGCCTTACGTGGGGGGAGGTGTGGGCGGGGTGTGTGCGTCTGGGGAGTACAGGGCGGCAAGCTCCAGGGTGATCTCGCGAACTGCGTACAGATCGCCTGGTCGGCCGTTCCGAATCTGTGTCAGGACGCGCTTCTGACCGTCGGTGTCATCGCGCTGCACGGCATTCAGGTACGCGGCGACTCGCTCGCAGAGCGTGGCACTGTCAGAAGCATCGGATACAGGCTCGGGCTCTCCGAGAACTCGTTCCCTCGCTGCCTCGAGCTGGTCGGGAGTCAGTGCCTGCTCGGGCACGACTCTGGCGAAGGGGTTGCGTGCGCTGATTGCTGCGTGTTGGACGATGTCCTCGGCCAGGAGGAGCAGCATATGGTCCAGCCCCTGGGCACCCCAGCGGGCTTCGACCAAGTCGAACTGCATGCCGGCGACGCGACGCTCCCCCATGGCTGTGCAGGCCACGAGGTCTTCCTTGGCGGACCGTAGTTGGCTGCGGTCGCTCGAACTCAGTTCCACCAGATGAGTGTAGGTTGCTCGGCTCCGCTGCTCTCGACCGGTCTGCGGGTCAACCGCGGTCGGCCGTCACTTCAACCTCGTGCTGCGGGAGGTCTTCGGAGGCGCTCCCGGGGGCTTTGATGATGCGTTGCGTGTCGTGGAAGGCCTCGCGCTGTTCCGCCGACATCATGTCGAACAAGGCGACCAGCGCGGCTGCGGGGCTATCGCTCCTTGACCAGGCTTCGTTCATCAGCGTTGCCGAGTAGACAGCGCGGGTGGAGACCGGGCTGTACCGGAAGGCGCGGCCGTCGAGAGACCTGCGCAGCCAGCCCTTCGAATGCACGTTGCCCATGACGGTCAGGACGGTGGTGTAAGCGATGGAGCGTTCCTTCTTGAGATCATTCAGGACTTCCCGCACCGTCACCGGGCGGTTCCATCGCCATATGCGCGTCATGACGGCGTGTTCAAGCTCCCCCAGTTCACCGTTCACAGCAGCCACCATACGGCTTGTCCGTAATTGATCTCCGATGTGGTTCGGGCGTGCTCGGTCGCGGTGCAGCCTGCTCGTCTGCTCGGCAAGGGTGAGGTTGCGCCGATGGGCGATACCGCGCCGCGCGGTGCTCGACCGCGTCGTCGGGGAGTTCGTGCCGCGCCTTGGGAAACCGGCCGCGCCAGGTCAGGAACTTGAGCTGAACGCTGAAGCCCAACCTCGTGGCCCCCGCCTTGTTCCGTAACCAGCCCGCCTCATCGCTGGCCAGGGTGAAGTGGTCCACCACCCCGTCCAGACCCAGATCCCGCCCCCCTGCGCAGCCTTCCGCCCGCCCCCGTGATCAACTCTCGGGCTGGACGGTAGAGCCGCGGACGCAGGGCAGGCGCGGATATCGGTGAAGCGGCCCGGCAGGGCGTGCGGACCTGGTACCGGCGCCCGGGGCCGATAGTGCGCACTCCCGAACCTGGGGGCTGGTCAGCCCGCCGGGATGACGTAGGCGCGCGCGAAGTGGGTGCCGATTGAGGCTTCGTGGAGGTGTCCGGCGATGGCGCGGTCGCCTTCGACGCCCATGACGACGTGGAGGTGGACGAAGCCGCTGCGGATCTCGCCGGTGCCGGTCATCTCGCCGGGCAGGTCGTACTTGGTGATGGTGTCCTTGAGCGCGTCGCCTTCGGGCATGGTGGAGACGGGGAAGGAGTCTGCGGCCCCGATCAGGGAGACGATCGCCGCGTCGGTGATGCCAGCCTCGGCGGCCTGGCGGTTCAGCTCGTCGACGAGCTCACCCTGGGGGACTTCAAAGACGATCATGCGGGACTCCGTCCGATCATGGGGCTCAGCTCCCGCAGCATGACCGAGGAGCACCAGCGTGCGCCAGAGTCCCGTGGGTTGAGGGCCTCCCTCGCGAAGCGGGTGGCGAGGAAGTCCGCGCGGTGGGCGTAGGTGGCGGGCCGGGAGGCGATCCGGCCGGCGGTTGTCCAGTGCACGGCGCAGACGCGGGAGGTGACGGCCGTCATGTAGAGGTGGCGGGCCTCCTCGTCGGGGGCCAGGACGTGGGCGATGTCGTCGGCCTGGCCTTGGCCGTCGTCGACTCATAGCTGGCCACGGTGTCGAGCGGTAGTTGGCCTTACGTGCCGCAGCCGCCAGCGAGCCTGGCCTTGCTCCCATGCGTGCCTTGAGGTACGGGCGATGCCGCAGCGATCAGCCCGAAGTGTTCTTGGCCTGCTGGCCGTTTCGGCTGGAGAGCGGGAATGTCCGCAGCGGTCTCCTTGCCGTCTGGCAGGCACTCGATCAGCAGCCGTGGTGCAACGATCAACTTGCCATGACGAAGATGCCGATGAAGAGAGCCATGTAGAGCAGCAGGACCGCAGCCGCTACGGCCGCCACGATGAGGACGGCCTTCATCACTTTGCGGGCGGGCCGATGGGCGCGGGCGGGTCCCGCAGGGACTTGGGGATAACGCTCGAGCTCACTCATGGAGCCATCCTGTTGATCGCGGCGGCGCCAGGCTACCCGTAGACATACTCATGTGCGAGGTCACCTCCACACGCCCCGACGCGACTGGCCAGGTAGGAATCGGAATGGCCATCTACCGGTCGGCGTCAAACGCGTGCCGACAGGCCGCCTACCGGGCCCGCCGCGCGGAACGGTTACGCGAAGCCGTAACGGACCCGGCCCTGTGACGGCTCCCGGCACCCCCTACAAGCCGTTAGCGAGTAGCCGGGAGGGATCTCACCTCCCGGCTCTCTCAGAACCGTGCTTGAACCTCTCGATTCACACGGCTCCCATCACCCGGTCGTTCGAGGCCGGAGGATTTTCCAGTGGGCGAAGAGCCCCGGGTAGAGCCTGGCGGTCTTCTCCAAGCCCTGCCACGCCCGGCTCCGGCGACGCCGGAGCCGCTTGTACTTCTGCGTGGCCCATCGCATCAGGTACTGATCGATGCCCTTCAGGCTCGGGACCAACGCGGACGGATAGAACCGGCCGTAGTAGCTGATCCATCCCCGCACGATGGGATTGATCTCCCGTGCGAGGTCCGCCAGGGACGATCCACTGCGCTGGTGCAGCCGCCATCGGCGGATCCGCACCCGGATGCGCTTCGCCGCCTCGTCGCTGATCGCCGGGTTGAAGCCGAAGAAGTAACTCCCCGTCTTCGACCGGACTTTCCGCGAGCGGAACGTGTATCCGAGGAAGGTGAACGAGACGTGCTCGTACGAACCACGCCTCTTGCCGTCCTTGCAGTACACGATGCGGGTCTTGTCGGGATGCAGCCGCAAGTCCCCGCACTCGGCCAGCCGCCGGCCGATCGCCCGACGCACCTGGTGCGCCTCGGCCTCGGTGCGGCAGTGAACCACCATGTCATCGCAGTAGCGCTCGAACCGGACGCCCGGCAAGACCCGGTCCATCCAGGTGTCGAACGCGTAGTGCATGAACAGGTTCGCCAACAGAGGCGAGATCGCTGAGCCTTGGGGACTCCCGCGATCTCGCGCGGCCAGCTCGCCACTCCTGTGCTGCAGCGGGGCCTTCAGCCAGCGCTCCGCATACAGCAGAATCCACCGCTGGTCGGTGTGGTGGGCCACCGCCTTGAGGACCAGGTCATGATCGAGGTTGTCGAAGAACCCCTGGATGTCAATGTCGACCGTCCAGTCGGTCCTCCAGCACCGTTCCCGGCAGACCGCGACCGCGTCCAGCGCGCTTCGGCGGGGCCGGTACCCATAAGAATCAGGGTGGAACAGCGGTTCCACCTCCGGTTCCAGGACCATGGCCGCCGCTGTCTGCGCGATTCTGTCCGCGACTGTCGGCACCTCGAGAACCCTGACCTTGCCTGCTCCCCCGGGCTTGGGGATCTCCACCATCCGCACCGGCGGCGGGAAGTAGCTGCCCGACGACATCCGATTCCACAGTTTGTAGAGGTTGCCCTGCAGGTCAGCCTCGAACTGCTCGATCGACTCGCCGTCGACCCCGGCCGCTCCCCGGTTCGCCTTGACCCTGAGATACGCCTCCCAGACCACATGCTTCGAAATCTCGAACGGCTTCGGTCCGCTCATCCGGCTCCTCCCGGGAACTCCGGTTGACCGCCAAGCAGACCTGGATGATCCGTCCCCTTCGCTCCACCCGCATTACCGGGCTTCCTCACTACTACGAGACGGTCTGCCCCCGTGCCCCGCATCGGTACTCGGCCCCTTACGGTGTTGGCCACTTGGGGATCTCCCTCTCGCCGCCGACCTCGCGGGCCAGCAGCAGTATCGGGGCGACAGGTTCTCACGTTCCGCGCAAGAGCCAAGGTCAGGCTCGCGCCGCCTACATGCCGGACGCCACCCGGGCAGTCAGCAGGCTCCCCCCGGACTTGTCCCAGAGCCCTGGTCTCGCCCTGGTTTCGACGCCATTGAAGTTTGTTACGACACGTCATCAGCGGTTCGCTCTCGCTCGCCTTCCTGACCCACACCTGACGCGATCAAAGCCGCGCCTTTTCCCACAGCGCTCACCACGAACGGCACTTAACCGACGCAGCCTGCGGTGGTTTGGAGCCTCCCCCTGCAGGGCGACCCCGGAGGACCTACCTCCATCTCCTGCACAGCACCGCTTCCGAAAGCTCCTACATCGACGCCTCCTTCAGCGTTCGTGACACACGACCAGCTCAAACGTTCCCGTCAAGAAGGCGGCGGCCACTTTGGCCGGCTGGCCGGTCACGCCTCGACGTCGCTCCTGAGCGCGACCGCGGCGGCGTGCGCTTGGTACAGGCACTCTCAAGAACGCCGGTCGGTCGTGGGCGAGGCCGGGAACTCAGCGACTATTGCTCACCGAATACCCTGTGGCGAGTCGCCGACATCAGGCGTCCCGGGGCAGGACAACCATCGGCACCCGGTCGGGGTGGGCCATCGATGCGGCAGCTTCCCGGGGAGCCTTCGCACCTTCCTCCGGGCGCAGCTTCCAGCGTCCCAGGATGGTTGCCAGCGCGATGGTGGCCTCCGTCCAGGAGAAAGCGTCCCCGATGCACTTCCGGTTACCCGCGCCGAAGGGCATGACGGCCTCCCGCGGGATGCTCCCCCGCCGGTCCGGCAGCCACCGGTCGGGAACGAAAGTGTCCGGCTCGGGGTAGAGCGTCGGGTCCCGGTGCATGGCGTAGAGACTGAAGGCGACCTCGACGCCAGCGGGGATGCGGAACCCGCCGAGCTCGACCGGCTCGATGGTGCGGCGCATCAGCAGCACCACCCCGTGCAGACGGATGACCTCATCCAGCACGCGCTGGATACCGACGAGACGCGGGACGTCGTCGAAGGTGACGGGACGGTTGCCCACGACCTCGTCGATCTCAGCCACGAGCTTCTCTTCGACTTCGGGGTTTGCGGCGAGATGGTGGATCGCCCAGGCGAGGGTGGAGGCCGTGGTCTCTGTGCCGGCGAACAGGATCGTGACCAGCTCGTCGCGGACTTCTTCGTCGGTGAGCGGCTCACCCGTGTCCGCGTCCCGCGCTGCGAGCAGTACCGACAGCAGGTCAGCCTGGTCGCTCTGCCCCGCCTCGCGCGTGGTCGCAACCACCTCGTCGATTACCTGACGCATGCTCGCGGTCGCGTTGTCGAAAGAGCGCCAGATCGGGAGCTTGTCGAGGATCTTCGGCGATGCCGCCCGCACGAGCATGTTCTTCAGAATGATCGGCAGATCCCGTCGCACCGCCTCTACTGCAGGCCGCCCGATGTCGGCAGAGAACAGGGTCGCCGCCAGTGTCTCGA
The DNA here is from genome assembly GCF_003054555.1 of Streptomyces lunaelactis. Classification (NCBI taxonomy): domain Bacteria; kingdom Bacillati; phylum Actinomycetota; class Actinomycetes; order Kitasatosporales; family Streptomycetaceae; genus Streptomyces; species Streptomyces lunaelactis. The sequence continues at coordinate 107,654 of NZ_CP026304.1, forward strand.
TGGCGAACTCGCTCATCGCCTGGTGCACGTCAATGCTCTGTCCGGGCTTCCAGGAGTCAGACAGCGCGCGGGCGCGCTCGCTCATCACCTCCGCGTAACCGGCAAGGCGCTCCTTGTGGAACATCGGCTGCATCAAGCGGCGGTGACGGCGATGGACTTCACCGCCGGCCGTCGCGAGCCCGTTGCCGACCAGCGGGCGTACGCGGTCGAAGAGACGGCCCTTCTCGAAGAAGCGGCCCTGCGTCACCATGACGTCGTTGATCAGTCGGGCGCTGGTGGCCACGTAGATCGGCATCGAACCGATGTCGACGCGGACCAACTCGCCGCTCTCCCGAAGGGATCTGAGAAACGCGAGCGGGTCAGATTTCAGTTTCAGGACGTGCCCGAGGAACGGTATGCCGCCCGGAGCGCGGGGTATGGCCGCCAGCTCAAATGACATGGGGGATCCTTTCACGAGGCGTTCTCTGCGCCGGCCCGCGCGATGCGGCCTGCAGGTGTGGTCTGCGCGGTAGGTGCTGCGGTCGGGAGGACGCCCGAAATGATCAACCAGAGGCATCGTACCCAGGGTTCCCAGCGGTTCCAATGGCGCAGGTGCACAGCCTTGAGACCGCGACGGACCGCCCCGTGCACTTGAGAACGGTGTTCTCATCGACTCGGGACGGCCCGTCGAGTACTTGTGGGCAAACGGTCCTGCGGATCACAGAGTTGTGAACTGCCTGCCCGCGACGTGCTTGGAACACGGTGTGCCGTACGGCCACCCATGCCTTACCGGCAGCTGAGCACGGGCGCGCGTATCAGCGATGGAGCAGCCACCTCCACCACGAGCGGCGGCCGGGAGCCACCGCTGTTGCAGGTCCCGATGACGGGCTGTCCACCGGGACCGAAGGCGGCAGCGGCTGCGACACCTCTCCTGTGGACTGGCCGTCACCGTGCCGAGGCGGGAACTTCACCGGCAGGGATGCCGGTCGCTGGGTCAGCCAGGCGGCGTCGAGCGTGAGCTCAGTGGCGGGGACGGCGAGTTCGAGACCGGGCAGCAGGCCCATCAGGGTGTCGATTCCGGTGTCGGCGATGGCGCGGCCGATGTCCGCTCCGGGGCACTCGTGCGGGCCGCTGCTGAAGGCGAGGTGCGAGCGGTTGCCGTGGACCGGGGCCGACAGATTCGGCCGGATGGCGGGGTCGACGTTGGCGGCCGCGATGCCGAGGAGCAGCAGGTCGCCTTTGTTGATGTGCTGTTCGCCCAGCGTTGTGTTGCCGGTGGCCCACCGGCCCGGGACTACGGCGATCGAGGGGTTGTCCCACATCACCTGCTCCAGGGCGTCGGGGAGCGTCATCTGACCACCGGACAGGCTCCCGCGGAAGCGGGGGTCGGTCAGCATCAGCCGCAGTGTGTGGGCGATCAGGTTCACCGTGCCCTGATGTGCTGCAACGAGGGTGAGTCGTAGGTGCTCGATGATCTCGTTGTCGGTGAGCTTGGGGTCGTGGCCTATCAGCGAGGAGGCGAGATCGCGTCCGGGGTTCTTCTTCTTCCGTTCGACCAGTTCAGCCAGTGTGCGTGTCACGAGGTCGTTGCTGGCAGCTGCGGTGCCCGTGCCCTTCATCAGATCGAGGGTGGGCTCCACCAGGTCCGGGCTCTCCCCGGGCGCCATCCCCAGGAGCCGGGTCACCACCATCATCGGCAACTTCTCGGCGTAGTCCCGGATCAAGTCGGCCTCGCCCTTTGCCGCGAAGGAATCGACCAGCTGCTCGGTGTAGCGCTTCACGTAGCGACGCACACCGTGACGGTTGAACTGTTCGAGACCCGCTGTGACCGCGCCGCGGAGCCGCTCGTGCTCCTCACCGTCAGCGAAGACACACAGCGGCTGCCAGCCCACCATTGGATTGAGCGGCGAGTCGGCCGGGACTCGGTCCCACTGGTTCCATCTCCGCGAGTCGCGTGAGAACCGGGAGGGCGTACGCATCACATCAAGGTTCTCGGGGTAGCCCAGCACCAGCCAGGCAGGCACCTCGACGTCAGCACCGCCGTGGAGCAGTACCGGGGCAACCGGGCCGTACTGCCCGCGGAGTTCCTCGTACAGCCCCTGAGGGTTGGCCTCGGCGTCGGGCCCGTACAGCCGGCGTATCCCTTCGGCGCTCACACCGTGCGCGGGACAGCCGGGGGGCGGCGCCAGCGCGGAACCGTCGTGGGATACGTCTGGGTGCGGGGTGGTCACGTGGCCTCCGAAGCCATGGGGGGAGCTGCCACCGTCACGGATGAGTGTTCCCGGCAGCGCGCTCACGAACGTCTCTGGCGGCGCCGGACCACGGGCCGCATGCCCTGCCGCGGTCCTACAAGATCCTGAGCCGGACGCAGCATATCCCCGCCCCTTCTCCGCCCGACAAGCCGTCAGGCGATTGCAGCGGACCGTGAACTGGTGCCCCTGCGAGGCGAGTTCCAACGCCCTGGTCTCCCAGCCCTCTGGCTCTCGACGACGGGGTAGGCCAGAATCTGAGAGTCGCACCGGCGCGGCACCCTGGAACGCGCCGCAATATGTACCGAAAAGTCAGAGTCCGCTCGAGAACCTGCGCTCATCGGAGGAGCATGATCCCCCTCATCCTCGGCATCGTCCTTCTCGTCATCTTCGCTTTCGTTGCCGTGAAGCAGGTCGTAGTGCCCTCATCGTCCGTTGGGCAGTGCTACGGACGCAGACCCCCAGGCGCAACTCGCCGACACGATAGATCCGAATACCTAAAGCTGCGGGGGCGCCTGAAGCCTGAGAGGGTGGAGACGCGTGCTTCCGGTCGCGGCCGCCCGGCGGTGGCCGCTTGAGAAGAGCCGGTCGCCAGCGGGCGGCATGCGGTACCCGCCGCGTTACCGAGGAATGAGGACCAGCTTCCCCATGGTCGCCCGCGATTCCAGGGCCTGGTGCGAGGCCGGTGCCTCGTCGAGGGCGAAAGCTTGCACCGCGGGCCGGAGCCAGTCGACTGCGGCCTCGGCCAGGACCTTCTCCTCCAGTGCCCGCACTCCGCCGGGCAGAGCGAACAACGAGGGGCCGACACCACGAACCGCGAGGTGATGGCACGGGTGTCCAGCTCTTGATCGGTGAAGGAGGTGAAGGGCGTCGATCATGCAGCGCCTCGGCGCCTCCAACCGCTTCCAGGCTGCTCTGCAGGCCCGCGAACGGGGATGGATCTGAGAGGTCTGTTTCAGGGCCACGTAGGGGGTCAATTCCTCTTGCGCAAGGCAAGACTGAGGGCCACGCCACCAGCAGCGGGTGCAGCCCCGGCCACGGCGGCAGCCGCAGCGGTGACGGCCTTCAACACGACGAGCAATGTGAACAGGACCGCGCACACCCCGGCCGTGGTGATCGCGGCCAGGAGTATGGGACCGACGAAGGAGCGGGGCCACGTCAGTGGTGAGGGCGGCGGCGGGGATTGGCTCGGCGGGGTCGGGCTCACTGGGTACCTGCGACGCATTGTCATCGTTTCCCTTTGACCGATCATGGGGCTGGGATGAGTGATCTGAGAGTTCCATCAGAAGGCCGCGATGTGTGGGCCCCGGCGGCGGCCTGACAGAGCAACCCGGCCGGCCACGGCACGAACATCGTCTGGGCCCAGTCGAGCAACAGGTCCCATAGCATGACCACGACGGTGGCGGACGGAGCGCCAACGCCAGTTCGCGCAGAACAGGGTTGGGCCAGTGGTCCGCGGACTTACCGCCAACTGCCCCCACGATCTTGGTGAGTTCGTCGCGGACGCCGTCAAGAGTCGGTACGGGGTCGGTCTTGCTCACGCCGCGCCTCCCGTGACGCGGCATGACAGGGTGCCCTGATGCGCAGGGGGCAGACGACCGTCACGCTGCGGAAGAGATTCGGCTAACTGGTTTGATCGGGGCCGAAATTGCCTTTCGATGAGGCGAGTAAATCCTCAGATGAGGCAATATTGTGCATATTCATATGTCTACGACGGCTGATGGCGCAGGGCAGCCCGAGCAGCTGGTGGCGCCGCGATCCTCGCGGACGCGCTCCGGAGGGCCGAGCGTGTTGGACTGTGCTGCGGATCCCGATACGGACACGGCCTGGAGCCGGGCTCGGCAGGCCTGCCTTCGTCGCCGGGGGCGGTGTGCAAGTGTTGTCCTCCCGTGGAGAGTGGGATTGCCGCCGACACGCACGCGTCGGAGTCGGGCCTTGCGCGTGGCACTGCGGACTATCTCGCTCCGCACGCTACTGATGAACGGGCAAAGGGCACCCCGGTAAACGCCCCGGGGATAGCCCTAGGCCTCGCCCCTGGGGCGGGACTGTAAATCGTTCGGCTCTGTTCCGTAGTCGGTGGTGACGGTGCGTTCTCCTTATTGCAGGAGGATGCGGTGGCGGAGGAGGTCGAATCCTGCTCGGCCGTGCATCTGCCGCATGATCTTCTTGGTTCGGGTATTGACGCCCTCTGTCCGGCCGTTGTGGTGGGGCAGGGTGAGGCCGGCGTTCACGGCGGCGCGGTCGAGTTCGAGGCCGTTGCAGAAGCTGTGCAGGTGGGGCAGGCCAGCGGTGCGGACTGTGGCGATCCACTGGGTGAGCTTGTCGTCGTTGGCCTGGGCCGGGGTCAGGAGCGCGGCGAACTCGCCGGTGAGCCTGGCGAGTGCGGTCATCTCCGGGCACGCCGCGGTGAGGAGGCCGAGCAGGTCGGTGTCCCTGGTCCACAGGTGCTCGGGGTGGGTGAGCAGGAGCCGGGCGAGGCGGCGGGGGGTTGTCACGGGGCGGTCGCCTTCGGCGCGGCCCTGATTGAGGTAGCGGACCAGCAGGTTGGCACTGCCGGTATAGCCCAGTTCCCTGATCTCGTGCAGGAGGTGCGTGACGGGAACGGCCGGGTTGTCGGACCGGCGCCGGCGCAGGTGGTCGCGGTAGGGGTCGACCAGGGTGGGCCGGTAGCGGGGGGCGATGCGATCCGCGGGCGGTTCGGGGATGCGGGCGTAGCGCTTGACGGTATTCAGGGCGAGGTTCAGTCTGCGGGAGCAGTCGAGCAGGCCGACGCCGGAGTCGAGGAGGGCGTGGACTTTGTGCCAGCGCTCGCGGGTGGTCTGCTCGCGGACGCCGCCGGGCCGGGGCGGGTTGACGGTGGCCCAGCAGGGGGCGTGGGCGCGGACCTCGGCCAGGACTTTGTCGCACAGGTTCCGCCACAGATGCCAGCGGTCGCTGACCTGCACCGCGTCGGGCAGGGCCCGGCGGATCGCCTCGGCGTAGGTGGCCGAGCCGTCCCGGCACACGACTTCGATCCCTTTCTTCCCGCGCAGCCATGCCTCCAATGTGGCGGCTTCGCGGTCGGGCAGGACATCGACGCGTTCCCCGGTCTCGGCATCGATGATGATCGTGGCGTAGCGGTGACGGCGGCGCAGGGCGAAGTCATCGACCCCGATCACCCTCGGGATCCGCACCGCCGGCGGGGGGACCCCGCAGCGCCCGCAGGGCGGTGGCGAACGATACGGGCACGGCCAGTAACCGGGTGAGCCGGGCGGCCGCCCGGCCGCATAACTCCTTGACCACCCCCGAGACCTGGCTGGTCAGACGCGTGGTGCGGCGCTGAAGGCGCTCGATCAGCCCAGGGACTTGCTCGCGGAAGGTCTGCCGCCGACAGCCCAGGAGTGGGCAGACCAGACGTCGTACCCGGACGTTGACCACGACCCGGCGGCCATCGACCGGCACATCCGCAACTGTCCGGACGTGGTATCCGTGCACCTTCCCCGTCGGGACCCCGCACATCGGGCAGGGAAAGGGAACATCCCGGGTCCGGGCCAAGACCCGGATCACCTCGCCGTCGTCCGCCACATCCTCGATGACCAGCGCCGAAAGCCCTGAAAACACCGTTGCCACAAGGGAGTTGACATCTCGCATACAACGTCAACGACGCCCGTCACCTGCCGTCACCACTGACTACGGAACAGAGCCGCTCGTTTGACAGACCCTACGCCTTGGCTGGCGGGGGCCTGCCAGTCAATGGCGTCCCAGCCGGGGTGTCGGCGGTCGTGCCGGATGTGCTCGGCGAGACGGGACTTCCGCCACTCCTGGACGGCCCTGGCACAGTGCTCGGGGGTGGTCCAGCCGGGCATGGCGGTCATGGGCCGCCGCCAGCCGGGCCGAGCAGGAGCGGGAGCCGTGAGATACAGAGGTGGCAGGTCGGTCGGCCGCGAGGGCTCCGTGGCGGCGATGGACTCGATACGGTCCACCAACGTCTCCCGGATCCGTACGACACCCTCCTGCAACGCGGCGCGGACAGCCCCCGCACCGAAGCTCTCCCGGTCCGGCCCCGTTTCCTCCTCGTGCTCCTCCGCGCAAGAGAACTGGCGGCGGCGGCGCTGGCGTTGGCCGCAGTGGAGCTGGGGCCGGCCTGGCTGACGGAGGCCCGGCGCCGCCACCGCGACGCTGGTCACCCCAGAGTCGGCGGAGTCGGAGGCCGCCGCCGACCGGTCGGCCGTCTACGCGCAACCATCCCGCCGTCACATATTGTGTGTTCGGAGCGTACGTAGCCGCTGAGCTGCTCGACCCACGCGCGGCTCTGCCGGACCCGGCAGAGCCGGGTTTCGTCACTGCGAGCCTCGGCTTTCGTTCGGTTGCCTCTCTGGGGGCTGAGATGATGGCGTCCGTTGCGTCCTTGGCCTGAGCAGTTTGAACGGCCGGCCCGCTCTGTCCCGTTCCGTTTGTGGTGAACTCGCCATACGAGCGGACCGGGCGGATCATGAGGCGGCGATCAGTGAGGGCGCGGAGTCTGGCGCAGCGGGCCTATCGGTTCCTCCGATTCGTCTGCCGTGGCCTGGTGGCGGCTTCATCCGAGGGCCAGGCGCAGGTGCGGGTCAACGGAGCGAAGACCTGCGGCGAGAACCGCGCCTCGGGCGACGCTTCGGCCGCGACCGCGAGGGCGTTCATTGGTGAGCAGTCCCCACATTTCCTGGGTGAGGCCCACCGGGTCCTTCGAGATCTCACGCGACCATCGACTACCTGCGTCACAACTCCCGCGCGTCCACCACGAAAGCGTGCCGGCCGAGCTGCGCCTGCTGGTTCGCGGTGACGCGGAGCGCACTTTCGCCTTGGCCGAGCCGGTGCGTCGAATCGCTCAGGCCAGGACGGAGCCGCCGGGCTTCGACTACCACCGCCTGTCGGCCGCCGAGCACCAGTGGATCTTCGACGAGTTGATCGTGCCGTCCTATCTGAGCGACATCACCGCGCAGGAGCGCCCGATGGCGGTGTACGTGATGGGTCCGCCGGGTGCGGGGAAGACGCGGGCGGCCCGTCTGGTCCAGCGCGCCCTGCGCGGCCGGAGGCCGACCCGGATCGTGGGCGACGACTTCAAAGTCTCCCACCCGGACTACCTGCGGCTTCTTCAGGAGTCGCCCCGCACGGCGGGCGCCCGGCCACGGCCGCGTCGGCGACCGCGCGGAAGCACACGTCGTGACCGTCGGCGGTGGTGAACCGGGCTGGGAGACCGTTCCGGCTCACCTCGGCGTAGTGGGCGGCAGTGCCCTGACGGCTGTCCGCCGCCCGCACGCCCAGGAGGACGAGCTCGACCCGGTAGCCAGCCTGATGGGACGCGGCGGCGCTGGACAGGAACTGGGCGGCGCTTCCCGGTGCAGAGGACAACGCGGCCCGGTACGTGGGCCGGGAGGCAGCGAAGTGAACTGGCTGCTGGTGGTCGCCGGAGCGGCGATCGGGGCGCCGTTGAGGTTTCTGACGTTTCTGACCGACCGGGCGGTGCAGGCGAAGCACGACTCGGTCTTCCCCTGGGGCACCTTCACCGTGAACGTGGTGGGCTGCCTGGTACTGGGGCTGGTGACCGGTGCGGTCACGGCCGGAGCCGCCTCCTCGCAGGTTGCGCTGTTCGTCGGCATCGGGTTGTGCGGGGCGTTGACCACGTACTCGACGTTCTCGTACGAGACGCTGCGGCTGGTCGAGGACGGCGCGACGTTCTATGCGGCTGTGAAAGTGGTCGCGAGCGTGGCGGCGGGAGTGGGCGCGGCGTTCGCCAGCGTCACGCTGGCAGACTAAAACTCGGACCAGCCCGTCACGTGCTCGAAACAGCTTATGGTGTTGCGCCCCGCCACGCCGTCGACGCCTCCCGCGCACCAGGAGAAGTCGCGCTGTATTCGCTTGACCCAGTCCCGGGTGCGGGGGCCGTAGATGCCGTCAACGGTGAGTGGATTGCCGTAGCGCCTGTTGATCTGTCTCTGCAGACCTGCCACGCAGTAGTCATTCATCCCGTACCTGAGGTCGTACTCGGGCACCACGTATTGCTCACGACCGGGGATGTACGGGTTGTCGTAGGACGTCAGGTAGCAGATACCCGGAGACGCCTCGGCCGCCGGAGCGGTGGCGAGAAGCGAGGCCGCCGCCAGCACGAACGTCGCACAGGAAGCGGTGATTCGTCGGCTGTGGCTCATCTGCAGTTCTCCACTAATCGTCTTCGGTCGCAGGCGACCGCAGTATGGGACAGCTTCTCAGGGCGTGGAGAACTTCCAACCGGCCCTGTCTCAGCGCCCGTTGTGACTCACCTGGCCGAGGGTATGGCGGCTGCTCCGACTCGGGCAAGGTGGCGGCTTCACCAACACGCGATGCATGGACGGTGCCCTCACCGTGGTGAACGGTGGCTGCGCGCCCCGGAGAGCGACGAACCATCAGGGTTTCCCGCGCCCAAGTGGTCGGCCGGGGGAGGGTACGAGGTCCCCCACGGAGTCCCGGCCGGCAACGAGCTCACCAACACGGTGGTACCCGCGTTCCTTTGTACAGCCGCCGGGGTTCGGGCGGGGTGGGGTATTGGCCTCCACGGCGGGCGCCCGGATCCGGGCCGACTACCAGGCATGGCAGCAACAGGCTGAGGCGTACGTCCGTGCGCGGCGCGGCGATCTGGTCATCGAGATCGCACCGGGAAGCGCCGCCCAGTTCCTGTCCAGCGCCGCCGCGTCCCATCAGGCTGGCTACCGGGTCGAGCTCGTCCTCCTGGGCGTGCGGGCGGCGGACAGCCGTCAGGGCACTGCCGCCCACTACGCCGAGGTGAGCCGGAAAGGTCTCCCGGCCCGGTTCACCACCGCTTCCGGTCACGACGTGTGCTTCCGCGCGGTCGCCGACGCGGCCGTGGCTGCTGAGCATGGCTCGCTGGTCGATTCCGTGGTGGTCATGCGGAGGGATGGGACCGCGGTCTACCGCAGCGAGCGCAGCGCCGACGGGCAGTGGGAGCGTCCGGTCGGCGCCGCTCAGGCCTTGGTGGACGAGCAGCAGCGACCGTACACGCCGCAGGAGGCCGCTCAGTTCTTCGCCGTCCAGAGGCAGCTGCGTTCGGCGTTGCCGCAGTACCGGACCGAGTTGATGGAGATCGCACAGCTGGCCCGGCCGCTGATGCCCATGCAACTGCAGCCGCGCCCGCTTGCCCGTCCCGCAGCGCTGGCGTCGCTGCCCCTCCCGGTGCAGCGACCGGCATCCGGCTATTGCCCAGTGAGCTCCCTGAAACGCGCGTCGTAGTCGGCCGCGATCCGGGACACCTCCTCGGGGCCGGCGTCCTCCAGCGCCCGCTTGTCGGCGGCGCACGCCTGCCGCTCCGCCTGCAGCCGCTCCAGACGGTCCTCGTCGGGTACGGGTGCCCTGCGCTCCTTCAGGATCTGCTCGTTGTACCAGGCGAGCACCCGTCCCACGGTTTCGAGCGCGCCCTCGTAGCTGGCTTCTTGGGGCCCGCCCCGGTCTGCGGGCGTCGGTTCGGGGGAGGCGCCTGCGGGGTTGTCAGGGGCGTGCACGGTAGGACCACCTTCGTTGTTGGAACAATCTGGTCATTGTCCGGCGCCCGGAAATGGCCCGGCAACGCGCCCCCGGCTCCCCTGCCGCCGCACTGGTGCGGCAGGCGTGGCCGGGAATGAGTCAGCGACGGGCTGGGTCGGGGGAAGGTTCGGTAAACCGGCACACTCGGGCGTGTGTTGACGGTCGTTGATCATTTCGGGGGGATGGCGTGACGGGTCGGGATCTGAGGGCGCTGTTCAGCTCGAACGACCGCGGGCTCACTGCGGAAGAGGCGTTCACCAACCGGCAGGCGCAGAGGCAAGCCGTCGCGGGCACATTGACGGAACACCTGCGGCACGTCGCCGACCCAGCTTTCGACGTCGAGGACCTCGAAGCACCGCGGCGCAACGTGATCGTCTTCCACGGTGTCGGCGGCATCGGCAAGACGACACTGTCCCGCAAGGTCGAGGCCACCCTTGCCAACAGCGAACAACGGCCCACCCAGTGGGCCCAGCCCACCTGGCCCAGCGAACGGCTCCTGCCGGTGCGGATCGACCTCGCCCGCTCTGCGGGAACGGATTTCGAACATGTCGTGCTGACGATCCGGCTCGCGCTGGCCGAGCTGGGTCGGCCGCTTCCCGCGTTCGACGTGGCGAGAGCGGGCGGGATCGGTGACGATGCGTCGGCAGGCACGGTCTTCCACTCGGATCACGGGGCGTAGAGAACTCCATGATCTTGGGAGCCCGTGCCTGTCACGTTCCCAGATGGCCGCCGAGTTGGCGGATCGTCACGAACTGGACCTCCTGCAACTACGCCGAAGCCCTGGGACAGGAAGGGCGCCGCCTGGCGGAAGTGGCTGCGGATGTGAGCGACGGTCTTCGGGGGATAAATTGAAGGTTCTGGCAGACCTTTCCGGCGTCGAGTTCATGCACGGCCAGGACATCCGGAAGTCCGCTTCATGACCGGACTGGACAAGCACCGGGCGCACCTGAGGCTGGAGCGCGCCGGGTTACCCGTCCCGGACACTATCCTGCTCGACCTCCGCAGCTCTGCGGCCGCGGCTGCCGCGCTCGCTGAATGGGGGTCGAACTCTGCTCAAGCCGCGACGCGGATCCTTCGGGCAGGGCGTCCTGCAGCCCCCTCACGCCCCGTCTGCAGTCCTCGCTGCAGATCCTCATGACCGACTGGGATTCAGGACGCAGCGGGACACTCGGACGCCGTTCGGTGCGCCGGTGAACCGGTGAAATTCGGGGCGCCACCGCCAGTCGTACGGCCAGTCGTACGTCCGTCCGTGGTGGAAGGCTCCACCATCGAGTCACCAGAGACGGGATGGAGAACCAATGGCGCTGGACCAGCATGAAGCCGCAGCGGCCGAGCCGGTGACCAACAGGCGCATCAGCGCCGGCGTCAGGCTCATGGGCTGGCTGACGACCACGGACCACAAGGTCATCGGCAATCTCTACATGGTCACCGCGTTCGGGTTCTTCCTGCTGGGCGGGGTGATGGCCATGGTCATGCGAGCGGAGCTGGCCCGGCCCGGCATGCAGGTCGTCAGCGCCGAACAGTACAACCAGTTGTTCACCATCCACGGCACCGTCATGATGCTGCTGTTCGCCACGCCAATGTTCGGCGGCTTCGCGAACGCCATCATGCCGCTGCAGATCGGCGCGCCCGACGTTGCCTTCCCACGACTCAACGCGCTCACCTACTGGCTCTTCCTCTTCGGCGGAATCATCGTGGTGTCCGGATTCGTCGTCCCGGGCGGCGCGGCCCACTTCGGCTGGTTCGCCTACGCCCCGCTGAACAGCGCGGTCTTCTCGCCCGGCGCCGGCGGAGACCTGTGGACCATGGGCCTGGTGCTGTCCGGGATCAGTACAACCCTGGCATCGGTCAACTTCATCGCCACGATCGTCTGTCTGCGCGCCCCGGGAATGACCATGTTCCGGCTGCCGATCTTCACTTGGAATATTCTCTTCACCTCGATCCTCGCGCTGCTCGCGTTCCCAGTGCTCGCCGCCGCGCTGCTCGCCCTCGAAGCCGACCGGAAGTTCGGGTCCCATATCTACGACTCCGCCAACGGCGGCGCGCTGCTGTGGCAGCACATGTTCTGGTTCTTCGGCCACCCCGAGGTCTATATCGTCGCGTTGCCGTTCTTCGGAGTGGTGAGTGAGATCATTCCTACGTTCAGCCGAAAGCCCATGTTCGGGTATTTCGGCATGGTCATGGCCACGATCGCCATCACCATGCTCTCAGCGGTCGTCTGGGCCCATCACATGTTCGCGACGGGAGCCGTCCTCCTGCCGTTCTTTGCCGCCATGTCGTTCATCATCGCCGTGCCCACGGGGGTAAAGTTCTTCAACTGGATCGGCACCATGTGGCACGGCAGTATCTCCTTCGAGACACCCATGCTCTGGGCGGTGGGCTTCCTCGTCACGTTTCTCCTAGGCGGCCTCAGCGGGGTGCTGATCGCCTCGCCCCCGCTGGACTTCCACCTCACCGACTCGTACTTCATCGTCGCCCACCTCCATTACGTACTCTTCGGAACGGTGGTCTTCGCGATGTTCGGCGGGTTCTATTTCTGGTGGCCCAAGTGGACGGGACGCATGCTCGACGAACGCCTCGGGCGTATCCACTTCTGGACCTTGTTCTTCGGCTTTCAGACGACCTTCCTGGTCCAACACTGGCTGGGGCAGTCCGGAATGCCTCGCCGCTATGCCGACTATCTCGCGGCGGACGGCTTCACCCTCCTCAATACGATCTCGTCCATCGGCTCCTTTCTGCTGGGCCTGTCGACACTGCCATTCCTGTACAACGTGTGGCGCACCAGCCGTTACGCACCGAAAGTCGAGGCGAACGATCCCTGGGGGTTCGGCCGCTCCTTGGAGTGGGCGACCTCCTGTCCACCCCCAAGGCACAATTTCCTTACTCTGCCCCGGGTACGTTCCGACTCGCCGGCCTTCGACCTGAACCACCCGGAGACACTGGAGAAGGAGAAACCGAGCCTCGGCCGAGGCGGGTCCCCAACCACTCCGGGCACTCCAGAGGAGACGGGCGAATGAAGACCGAGGCCATCCTCTTCGCCGGAGTCGCGGGATTCTTTCTCGTGACCGATGTTCTCTACGCCGTGTGGTCCAAGGATCCAGCCGGTACGGCGGCCCTCACCGTCTCGTTCCTCATGGCGTTGCTGGTTACGTTCTTCTTCGCCACCAACTACCGGAGGAAGGGACTGCGCCCCGAGGACCGCGGGGACGGGGAAATCCATGAGCGATCCGGTCCGGTGGACTTCTTCCCTCCGCACAGCGCCTGGCCGGTGCTGACCGCCGCGGGGTCGGCCCTGGCGGCCCTCGGGGTGGTGTTCGGTCTGTGGCTCTTCCTGATCGGCCTGGGCGTGCTGCTGGCGGGGGTGTTCGGACTGGTCCTCCAGTACGCCCGTCCGCAGGGCTGAGGGGCGGCTCTTCAGTCCTGGCGCTCGCCGGCCGGCTCCGGCGGCGCGCTCCGTTCCGCGATCAGAGACCGTTGCTCTTCCGTGGCGGGCAGCTCCACGATGTCCCCGTAGTACCAGCCGCTCAGCACGGTCCTCAGCCGTCGCCGACGCGAGATCGGGCCCTCCACGGGGAGCTCCAGGGGCGTCGGCACATCACGCATCAGCAGGCGGTAGCGGGCCGTCGGGCTCAGGCCGCGGTGGCCTTCCGAGAGGGCGCCGTACGCCGACTGGGTCACCTGACCGGTTTCCTCGCCCTCGGTCAGCCGGCGGCGGTCCCGCATCTGAAGGGCCAGGCAGAGGCGCTTGGTCACCGCGAAGGCCAGGAGCGGGGCGACGATCAGCGCGATTCTGAGGATCCAGGTCATGGCCTCGATCGAAATCCGGAAGGAGAACGCGACGACGTCATCGCCGCCGGCGACCAGGAGAACGGCGTAGAAGACGATGGCCGCCACGCCGAGCCCCGTACGGGTCGACCGGTTGCGCGGCCGGTCGCACAGATGGTGTTCCCTGCGATCGCCCGTCACCCACTTCTCGAAGAAGGGATAGAGGAACAGCACCGTGAAGACGACGCCGGGCAGCACGATCGCCGGAATGAACACATTCCACATGATGGTGTGGCCCGCGATATTGGTCTCCCACGGCGGCATCAGCCGGAGCGCGCCCTCCAGGAACCCGACATACCAGTCCGGCTGTGCGTTACCGGAGACCAGGTCGGCGCGGTAGGGGCCGTAGTTCCATACGGGATTGATCTGGGCGAGCGCGCCCAGCAAGGTCAGTACGCCGAACACCGCAAAGAAGAAACCGGTGGTCTTGGCGGTGAACTGAGGGAAGGCCGGCGAACCGACGGCATTCTTGTTGATCTTCCCCTGGGCCGCCCAGTGGGTGTGTTTGAGATAGACCACCAGGATGAGGTGAGCGGTGATCAGCGCCACCATCAGGCCGGGCACGAGCAGGACATGCACGATGTACAGACGCGGGATGACGACATTGCCCGGGAACTCTCCTCCGAACACGAACAGCTCCAGGTACGTTCCGACGACCGGGATCGACCCCATGATGGTGGCAGCCGTCCTCAGGCCCGTACCGGACAGCAGGTCGTCGGGCAGCGAGTAGCCTGCGAATCCTTCGAGGAGCGCGAGCACGAACAGTGTGACGCCCACGATCCAATTGGCCTCCCGCGGTTTGCGGAAGGCGCCGGTGAAGAAGATCCGCAGCATATGGACGGCAATCGCGGCGAGGAACACCAGTGCCGCCCAGTGGTGGATCTGACGGATCAGCAAGCCTCCTCGCACGGCGAAGCTGATGTTGAGGGTGGTGGCGTACGCCTGGGTCATCCTCTCGCCCTGAAGGGGCACATAGGAACCGGTATAGACGCTCTCCATCATGCTCGGGTCGAAGAACAGGGTGAGATACACGCCGGTTAGGAGCAGCACCACAAAGGAGTAAAGGGCGATCTCGCCGAGGAGAAAGGACCAGTGGTCGGGAAAGGCTTTGCGCAACAACTGCCTGGCCAGCTCGCTGACAGGCAGCCGCCCGTCCGCCGCACGGTATCCACTGGCCGCCGCCTGCCCGGCCCGGGCCTTCAGCTGCGCCTTACTCCTCCGAAAAGGCATGCACCACTCTCCCGTCGATTCGCCTTCCACCACCCGCACTGCACCCTCATTGTGCCGGTTCGCCCTTTATCGGTAACGCCTTGCTCGAAGGGAGTACGCAAAATCGCGGTATCTACCCCTGATCGGCCGACTCAACCCTGGCGTGCGGGTGGGGCAGGGCGTCGGCGTAGTTGCAGGAGGTCCAGTTCGTGACGATCCGCCAACTCGCCGGCCATCTGGGAACGTGACAGGCACGGGCTCCCGAGATCATGGAGTTCTCTACGCCCCGTGATCCGAGTGGAAGACCGTGCCTGCCGACGCATCGTCACCGATCCCGCCCGCTCTTGACCAACTCCGCGATCGTCCACGGCTCGCACTCGCAGAAGTGCCGGGCCTGCTGGAGCGGCTGGCCGAGGTGCCCGACCCGCGTGATCCGCGCGGAGAAGTTCACCGCCTTCCGCGAGGTCATAGCGAAGTACGCGCCAGTGCCTGCAGAACCCGTGCCCGGCCGTGCCGCGAAGTTGGCGCTGCCCGCGGTCCCGTTGACCGAGAGCGCCTCCCTGCTCGCGTGCGCTCCCGCACTGGGTGTCGCCGTCGCGTCCGAGCGGCCGTTGACGATGGAAGAGCTCAAGCAGGACTTCGGCTTCGTCCTGTACGAGACCGCCCTGCCGGCCGCCGGCCCCGTCCTGCTGGAACTGGAGCAGGTCCGCGACCGCGCCCAGGTCTTCCTCGACGGCCAGCCCGTCGGGGTTCTGGAGCGAGAGAACCACGAGCGGGCCATCGCCTTCACCGTGCCCCGCGCGGGCACCGTCCTCAGCCTGCTCGTGGAGAACCAGGGACGCGTCAACTACGGGCCCGGCATCCACGACCGCAAGGGCCTGCCCGGCAAGGTCCTGCTGGACGGCACGGAACTCACCGGGTGGACCAGTCGGCCCCTGCCTCTGACCTCCCTCGCGGGGCTCCCGTTCGCCGCCACCACGACGACACCGACGGGGCCCGCCTTCCACCGCGGCACCTTCGACGTCACCGAGACAGCCGACACCTTCCTCCACCTCAGGAGCTGGACGAAGGGCAACGCCTGGGTCAACGGCTTCCACCTCGGCCGCTACTGGTCCCGCGGCCCCCAGCGGTCCCTGTACGTCCCCGCGCCGGTCCTGCGCCCGGGCACCAACGAGATCGTCCTGCTCGAACTGCACGCCGCCCACCGGACCCGCACCGTCGACCTGCGGGATACACCGGACCTCGGTCCCACCGAGGAGTAGAGGGGCCGGGAAATGAGTACCTCATCGGCCCGGCGCCGGACGTGTCTCGCCCGATCCCGCGCAGGGCGGCCCCCAGCGCCCCTACGAACCGGACGTCCGGGCCCGCCTACCATCGATGCCCTGTCCATGACGGTCCACCGAGGACGGCGCTGGCCGAGGCGCTCCACTCGTCTACAACGTCGTAGGGGGCCTTGAACGGGCACGCGGTTGTCGACGACATGGTGCGGGAGACGATGCTTCGGGCGCTGGACGGGCTTACCGGGCTGGAAGACCCGGCGCGATTCCCGGCCGTGTCCGCTACTGAGGTGATCCCCGTGGTGTGGACACACCTGACAATGGATCTTGATGGTCCAGGAAGGTGTAGATCTACGTGGCAAGGCCCTCGAAGTACAGTCCGGAGTTCCGGTCCGACGCGATCGCGTTGTGGCGGGCTTCGGCCGGCAGGCGGACGTTCAAGGACGTCGCGGCCGATCTGAACGTCAACCCGGAAACGCTCCGTACCTGGGTGCGTGACGCCGACGGCCGCCCGGCCTCCGCCGCCGCGTCGCAGGGCACTGAGGGCGCGCTGGCCCGGCTGCGCGTGGAGAATGCCCGACTGGCCAAGGCGGAGAAGGAATGGCAGCTGGAACGCGAGATCCTGCGCCGGGGAGCGGCGTATTTCGCCCGGGAGATGAAGTGAAGGCCGCCGCTTGGGACTTCATCTCCGCCCACGCCGAGAGGTTCGGCATCAAGCGAATATGCCGGGTACTGGAAGTCTCCCGCTCGGGCTACTACCGGTGGATTGCCGGCGCCGGCGCGCGGAACGAGCGGCAGGCCGCGGAGGACGCCCTGGTCGAGGAGATCCGCGGGATCCACACCGAACACCGCGGGAACTACGGATACGCGAAGTCACAGTTTCGCTCAGCGCGAAGCTCGGCCACCGAGCCTGAGGAAGTCCCGCTCGGCGTCCGTCGGCGCCAGGGCGGCCGCACGCTCATAGGCGGCCGCGGCCTCGCTGTTCCGGCCCAGTCGTTGAAGCAGATCAGCTCGCGTGGCGTGGAACGGGTGGTAATTGTCCAGGTCCAACTCGTCCACCAGAGCCAGCGCGGCGCAGGGGCCCTGCACCTCACCGATGGCGATGGCGATGGCGCGGTTGAGGGCCACGACCGGTGTGGGAGCGACCGCGAGCAACTGGTCGTACAGGGCGACGATCTGCGACCAGTCGGTCTGCTCGAAGGTCGCGGCGTCCGCATGTACGGCGTTGATGGCGGCCTGGAGCTGATACGGACCGGGTCGGTCGCGGCGAAGGCACCGGCGGACGATCGCTTGGCCCTCCTCGATCAGGGCCCCATCCCATAGCCTGCGGTCCTGCTCGCCAAGCAGCACCAGGGAGCCGTCGGGCCGCCTGCGCGAGGCGCGACGGGACTCGGTCAGGAGCAACAGCGCCAGCAGGCCGTCCACCTCCGGCTCGTCGGGCATGAGCGTCGCCAGGATCCGTGCCAGCCGGATCGCCTCCGAGCACAGACCCCTTTCGGCCGGGCCCGTCAGTTCGGCGTTGTAGACGAGGTAGACCACGGCCAGCACAGGCGGCAGGCGGTCGGGCAGCTCGTGATCCTCCGGCACGCGATAGGGGATCCGGGCGGCCTTGATCTTGTGCTTGGCACGCACCAGACGTTGCGCCATCGTCGCTTCGGCCACCAGGAAGGATCGTGCGACCTCCACGGTCGACAGGCCGCCGAGCAGTCGGAGGGTGAGAGCCACCTGTGCTTCCGTGGAGAGCGCCGGGTGGCAGCAGGTAAAGATGAGGCGAAGCCGGTCGTCCAGCACGGGCCCCGCCTCCTCGGACATGCCGCAATCGTCGTAGCCGCCGGGCGCGAGCACCGCTGCCTCGCTGAGCAGTTCCCGTTCACGCGATTCGCGGCGCAGCCGGTCGATGGCACGCCTGCGGGCGGTCGTCGTGATCCAGCCGCCCGGGTTGGGCGGCAGGCCACTGCCCGGCCAGGTGCGCAGGGCGACGGCGAACGCCTCCTGCACCGCATCCTCGGCGACGTCGATATCGCCGAAGACGCGGATCAGGGCAGCCACAGATCGGCCGGATTCCTCGCGGAAGATCCGGCCGGCCGCGGCCTCGTCGATGACCGGCAAGGTCAGTCTCCCGGCTACGCCGCGAAGCCCGCGAAGGGACGGACCTCGATCGGCGCGTTGATGGCCTCGGTGACCTTCGACGCCCAGGCGACCGCGGCGTCGAGGTCCTCGGCCTCGATGATGTAGAAGCCGCCGAGGTGTTCCCTCGACTCCGCGAAGGGGCCGTCCGTGGTCAGCACCTTGCCGTCGGACATGCGCACGACGGTGGCAGTGTCGGGTGCGTGCAGGCGGCCGGAGAAAACCCAGGCGCCGAGCGACTTCATCTCCTGCTCGATGATGCCGACCTGCTTGTGGGACTGCTGCATCTCCTCGTCGGTCATCGGGGGGCGGGCCTCGCCCTCGACGCTGTGGACGGACAACAGGTAGTGCGTCATGGTGATGCTCCTCGTGATGGGCAGGCACTTCCTGCCTCACCCCACTACGAACGGGCCTCGCCCGCATCGACACGTAGATCCGAGAAAAGCTCGTGCCACCCAAGAAAAGGTCGTGCTCCAAGCCTGCACTGGTCCGGCGAATCACCCAACCCGGTCAGCGTTCATGGTCACCGGATTGGGTGGCTAGTGCTGCACCGCGTTGATTGGTTGAGGGTGTGCGTCCGGTGATGGGGGTTACCACCCGCTTCGGTGGGACCGTCGACAGGGCGTATCTGAGCTGAGGATCAGGTGTCGTACAGGCCGTTCCAGGGGTGATAGAAGCCGAGACGGTCGGGGGAGAACTCGGCCCAGTCATCCCGCTCAGCGCCCTCGACGCAATCGCCGTGGCACTCGAGGGCCAGGCCGTGAAGGGACCCCGCCAACACCTGGAACGGTTTGATGGCGATGTCGCCGCCCCACGTGCTGTGGGCGCATCGTTGGCTGATCGGGGTTCGGGTAGGGCGACGCCCGTGGCGTGCGGCAGTTCCCGTGGCCGGATCTGACAGAAACTGGTCATTGCGGCCGCAGTGACAGGCGGGGAACCATGGCGGCATGCCCGCATCACGCAGAGTCGTCATCGTCGCCTTTCCCGGCGTGGAACTCCTGGATGTCACCGGTCCGGCCGAGGTCTTCTCCGTCGCCTCGGGCATCGCCGGGGCAGACCGTCCCGGCTACCGGGTGGAGATCGCGGCGACTCGGGCCGGCGAACTGCCCACCTCCAGTGGGGTCCGACTGGTGGCCGACGTGGCCCTGGAGGAGGTGGGCGGGCAGGTGGACACCCTGCTCGTGTCGGGTGCGATCAACCTGGTCGACGGTGGCGTCGAACCGGTGACCGACGCTGCTGTCGTCGAGTGGCTGCGTACGGCGGCCCCCCAGGCCCGCCGGACCGCCTCGGTCTGCGCGGGTGCGCATCTGCTGGCCGCGGCGGGGCTCCTGGACGGACTGTCTGCCACCACGCACTGGCTCACCGCCGAGCGGCTCGCCGCCGATTACCCGCAGATCGCCGTCGACCCGGATCCGATCTTCATCCGGGCCGGGCAGGTGTGGACCTGTGCGGGTGTCACCTCGGGGATGGACATGGCCCTGGCCATGGTCGCCGAGGACCATGGCCAGGCTCTGGCGCTCGCCACCGCCCGCATGATGGTCATGTACGTGAAACGTTCCGGCGGGCAGAGCCAGTTCAGCGTGCCGCTCTCTATCCACGCACCCTCGGGCGACCGGATCGATGAGCTACGCCTGTGGATCGCCGACCATCCCGCCGATGACCTGTCGATCGAGACACTCGCCGAGCGGATGCACCTGAGCGTGCGCCACCTCGCCCGGCTGTTCCGGCAGCGCACCGGAAGCACGCCCGCCTCGTACATCGAAGCGGTCCGGGTGGAGACCGCGCGCCGCCTCCTGGAAGAGACCGACCGCAGTCTGCCCGATGTGGCAACCGCGAGCGGCCTCGGCTCCGTGGAGACCCTGCACCGGGCCTTCCGGCGGCGGCTCGTCACCACTCCGGCCGAATACCGGCGCCGCTTCCGGTCCCCGCCCGCTGCCGACACCGTCGGCGCGTTCCCTGACGGCCCTCTCCCCCTGCCCGACCAGATCCCGGCCCCATGACCCGCAGAGAGAGTCCCATGCCGCTGTCCTCGTTCCCCGACTCGCCGCTCGCCCGCGCCGCCGACCAGATGCTGTGCGCCGCGAGCCCCCCGACGCTGGTGGCCCACTGTCACCGCACCTACCGTTTCGGTTCGGCCTTCCTCGAGGGACAACGGCGCGCCTTCGACGCCGAGGCGCTGTTCATCGCCTCGGCCCTGCACGATCTGGCACTCACCGAGGCGTATGACGACCCCCAGACCCCGTTCGAGCTGCACGGAGCCCGGCTGGCCGAGCAGGAGTTGCACTCCCGCGGAGCCCGGCCCGATCTGGTCGGACTGGTCCGGGACGCGATCGCCCTGCACATGGAAATCACCACTGCCGACGACCCCCGGCCGGAGGTGGCCGCGGTCCACCTGGGCGCCGCAGCGGACGTCATGGGGTTGCGCCTGGACCAGCTGCCGCCCGGCCTCCTCACCGACGTGCTCGAACTCCACCCCCGCCAGGGGTTCGCCGCTTTCGTGACCGACGCAGTACGCCGGCAGGCGGCTGCCAAGCCAGACTCGCGGATCGCCCTGCTGATCCGGCACGCCGGTTTCCTGGACCTGATCGCTGCCGCACCGTTCGAGGACTGAACGCACCACAGGCGACTGACGGATCACTCCGTCGATCCTCGACACGACCGGGCCGTACCGGGTGCCGGGGCCGGGCGGCGCGCCGGACTTTCGCGCGCCTCGACCCACAGAAGCCACGCCCGAGCCGAGGCGGAGGCACTTTGGAGGAACCATGTCCCATACGAAGATCATTGCCATGCCCGTCCTGGGAAAGCACGCGATCAATACGTACCTGGTGCTGGGCCGACGCGCTGTCATCGTCGACGCGGGGACACCGGGAAACGGCCGCAGGATCTACGACCAGGTAGCCCAGCACGGAGTGGATCCCCAGGACATCGCTCTGATCGTTCTGACGCACGGTCACATCGACCACTTCGGCTCCGCGACCGAACTGCACCGGCTCACCGGTGCGCCGGTCGCGGGCCATGTCGCCGACCTCGGCCCGTACAGCACCGGCCGTTCCCGCCGGCCGTACCTGCCGACCGGGACGATGGGACGCCTGATGAACAGAAGCAAAGCCATGCACGTCACCGTGGAACGAGTCGAACCCGATGTGCTCGTACGGGGAGAGATGAGTCTGTCCGACTACGGAGTCGAGGCTCGCATCATGCCCACTCCGGGGCACACCGCCGGCTCGGTGTCCGTCCTCACCGACGCAGGCGACCTCGTCGCCGGCGACCTGGTGGCCAACTCCTTCATGGGCCTCATCACCGGCAGGCCCGCCAACCCGCCCTTCCACGACGACCCGCTGCGCAACCTGGCCAGCCTGCGCGAGATGCTCGCGCTGAAGCCGACCAGACTGCACGTGGGCCACGGCACGGCGCTCGATCCCGACCGGGTGCGCCAGTGGGCGGACAGAGAAGAACACCGACTGCGCAAACTGGCGGCGAAGGGCCGCCTGCCTCGGCGAACAGAGCCCGCGAGTTCCCACACGGAGCCCACGACCGGAGCACGATGAGGCCCGTCGCTCCCCGGCCTTCTACGACTGATCGCTCTGCCAGTCAGGTAGAAGCGTCCTGGTGGCCGTCGCTTGGCGAGGTCGATGGCGAAGCCCCAGGTGTGCATGACCCGGCGAAGCGCAGACGGCCCAACGGCAGGCTCTGCCCGCTGGGCAACGTCCCCGCGACGTCGGCAAATCCGGCCCGAAAGCGCACGTCGACACGGGTCAGCTGCGGCCAGCGCGAGCGGGCGTGCTCGTTCAGGCGCTGGCGCAGGTGGTGCGGCATCGACTCCGGCGGGTTCTTCAGCATGGCGCCCATCGGGCCTGCTCCCGCCGGCGTCCGTCATGATCCACTCCTGTCGGTGGGGCGCAGGGGTGGTCGGGATGGCGCGGGCGCAAGCGATGCAGGTGGTGCTGGGAAAGGAGGTGCGCGCGAAGCTGGAACGAACGGCCTCCTCGGCCCGGACCGAGGTCCGGGCAGCACTGCCGTGGCGGCCGCAGAGCCCAGGGAGGTCCTCCAGCTCATCGTCGACGAGCAGGCCGCACGAGAAACGCGGCGTCCCGGACTTGCGGTGCCCAGGTCGACCTCGGTATCACCGTTGCGCTCGACGGTCTTTTTGGACCTTCGGGGATGGTGAACGCCCGGGCGCAGCCGCCCGAGTCCTTGCCGCGCAGCACCAGCGTGGTGGGCACGCCGGACTTCGCGGTGAACTCAGTGGCACGTAGAAGTCCGACACGGTCAGGGTGACGACCTGCTTCCCGGACGCGCCGATACGCACCGGGGCATCGGCCGGCGCTGTGGGCCAACTCGCATTTGGAGCACCTGAACGCACCGCCCCCACTGAATCGAGGGTCAGGGTGCGGATTTCCGGTTCGGCTCCGGCGCCCCCTTCGCCGGGCGGGAATTCCACATGTGGGCCAGCAGCAGGAGAGCGGAGAGGCCGAACAGTACGGCGGTGATCAGTAGCCAGCGGCCGAGAAACACGTCGTCGGGAAGGCCGGTGTACGCGGTGAAGATTTCCACCTGTCCCAGGATCAGGGGAAAGTAGGTCAGGAGCAGGACACCGGACAGGAAGACCGGCACCCGGACGTAGTTGATCCATCCCCGCATCGGCGGGTTGCCGTCGCCCTGAGCGGCAGGTTCTGAGGGGCGGCCAAGGACGGTCTGGGCGGCGCGGTCGGTGAGCGTATAGAGGGGGAGCAGGACCAGGTCGTGCAGGAGAGCTGCTCCGACGAACCACACCACGACCATCCACGGTTGGTCCCCGTCCAGCAGCCGGATTCCCGCATACCCGGTCAGGGCAAAGGAGCACAGCACCAGCAGCAGGTGCAGGGGCGAGGCCCCGTAGCGCGCCCGGAAACCACTCATGCGCCCTCCCCGAAGGTCAGCCGGGTGACCCATTTGGTGTTGTGGACACCTGGGTTGGCCGGAACGATGACCCGAGCCGGGTACCCGTGATCCGGCGACAGGACGGCTCCGTTGACGCGCAGCGCCAGCAGCGAGCGCGCGTCGCGGACCTGGTTGTCGCGCAGCATGGCCGAACGGAAGGCCCCACTGCGCTGGGCGGATTCGACGAACACACCCGGCGCTCGGTCCGCGAAACCGACGACTGCGGCCAGATCGGCCAGCCGCACCCCGCTCCACTCCTGGTCGTCGGTGGACCACCCCTCCACGCAGGCGATGGGCAGCGCCGCACTCTGTTGCGGCAACGCCAGCACCTGCTCGCGGGTGAAAATCCTTTCGCGGCCCCCACCCCGTACGACTAGCCGCCAGCCGGGCCCGATGTCGCGGGCACGGATTCCCACACCCGCCGCGGTCTTGTTGATCTGGAACCCGTTCGGACCCGGCCCGGGTTCCTGGCCGTGCGGAGCCAGCAGGGCAGTGGATCTGAGGGAACCGCCGATGCTCTGCCCGGCCGTCACCGCGAGCAGTACCAGGGAGCCCGCACCCACCATGCCCAGAGCACCCCGACGCGACATCGTCGGCGGGGCCGGGTTCGGGGTCACCAACCCCGTCTCGTCCGCCGGTGCTCCCTGCGTGCGGCCGGCCGGCGTCCGCAGCTCGTCACGGAGGCCCCCGCTGCGCAGTGTCCGGATCACCAGGGGAATACGGAAGGCGATATGCACGACGAAGGCGCCGATGAACAGCCAGGCCCCGTAGAAATGCAGGACGTAGAAGGAGCCGGGAAAGATGTAGTCCAGCTGGACATTGAGCACACCAGTGGCGAACTCGAACAACACCCCGCCCACGAGCAGCAGCAGCGACAGCCGTTCGAGCGCCTGACTGAGTGACCTCACAGGCGGCCAGGCGAACAGCCGGGGAATCACCGACCACAGCTTCGCCAGCAACACCGGGATCAGCACGATGCCGAGCGTGACATGCACGCCCTGGTTGAGGCGGAACAGCCAGTACGGATCGGTTGGCCAGGCGAACAGATAGAAGCCCCTTGAGTTCTATCGGTGGTTGCGAACGCTCCGGAAGGAGAGTGTCCGCATGCCGAGGTACGCCCCCAACAGAGTGCCGACCGCGGTGAAGAAGAGGTACTTCGAGCTGCTACACCAGGGATACCGAGGTGCGGCTGCCGCCCGCTATGTCGGGGTGTCCACGAGCTGCGGCTCGCTGTGGTTCATCGATGCTGGAAGCATGATCGTTCCTGACCCCGGCCCGATATCGCCGCGCTTCCTCACCCAAGACGACCGCATCGCGATCGCCGACGGCCTGCACACCGGCCAGAGCGTGAAGCGGATCGCTGCCTCGATCGGGAAGAGCTTCCAGAGCGTCTACCGGGAAATCAAGCGGAACAGCAAGCCGGACGGCCGCTACAACCCCTGGTGGGCGCACAATCAGGCCCTCCTACGACGTAAGCGTCCCAAGGAAGAGAAGATCCGGGCCGGCGAGCAGCTGCGAACGTTCGTGCGCGAGAAGCTCACTGAGAAGTGGTCACCGCAGCAGATCTCGCGCCACCTGGCCCGCGAGCACGCCCACGACACATCGACGCGGGCATGCCCGGAGACGATCTACCGGGCCCTGTTCGCCGGCCTCCTCGGCCGTCGCGACGCCAAGCTCCGTACCGGCCGAACCCGACGCAAGAAGCAGCGTCGCGGCGTGCCCACCCTGAACAAGATCAAGAACATGACGCTGATCCACCAGCGCCCCGTCGAGGTCAACGACCGTAAATCTCCCGGGCATTGGGAAGGCGACCTCATCATCGGCCGCGGACAGGGCTCGGCGATCGGCACCCTGGTCGAGCGCACCACCCGCTACGTCCAACTGATCCATCTGCCCGGCGGCTGGAAGGCCCCGCAGGTCCGCAACGCGCTGATTGCCCAGACCGCACACATCCCGCCCCAGATGAGGAGAACCCTCACCTGGGACCAGGGACGCGAACTGACGCTCCACCAGGACATCGAGGCCCTCACCGGCTTCCGGATCTACTTCTGCGACCCTCACTCGCCCTGGCAGCGCGGCACCAACGAGAACATGAACGGTCTGCTGCGGCAGTACTTTCCCAAGGGCACCGACCTGTCCGTCCACACCGCACAAGATCTTCGCGCCGTCGCCCGCCAACTCAACCGCCGACCTCGCATCGTCCTCGGGGACAAGACCCCGGTCGAGGCCATGAGAGACTGCCTTACAGGCCCATTGACCAGGTGATTCGCAACCATTGATGGAAACCGCCCCCAACCACCCCCTCTCCGGCGTCTGGTCATTGCCCGCAAGATCCGGATTGTAGGCGGCGTAGGAGAGCAGCCCGGTCACGAACAACACCGGGACACCGACGAGCAGAACCGAGCCGAAAACCGACGTCAGCCACGGCCCCCGCAGAGGACTACGCCAAAAACCCGGCCGGGACGGACCGACCGGTGGGCCCAGCCGCAGCATCTTCGCAACCCGCGCCCTCGACACCTTCGGGCTCGAACCAGCCGCCGGAGTCGCCGGAGAGCGGTTGTCTCTTTCGCGCCCGTTGGGCGGCTCTCCCGCGGACGGACCGCGACCCCGGCTGCCAGATTCCTCGCGCCCGGCAGACGACGCGGTGCCGCTCACCCCGCCCGGACGCACCTTCGCCGCATCCCGTTGCTGCGCAGACGTCTCGTCGGCGCCGCGGCGACCCGGCTCGTCTGCGCTCGCGGCCGGCCCATCTGGCTGGGAAGGCTTGTCCTTGCCGTGCGTGTCGCCCATTGGATTCCTTGTGCGGTTCACGGAACGGCAGGCCACCGCCCAACGCCGAACAGTAGACCCCGCTACCAGGGATTGAGGGTATTTGTCCAGGTCGACTCCTCCCGCCTCTGACGCCGACCGACTGTCCTGGAGGATCCCGCCCGGACAAGGGCAACTCGCTCCCCATCACGCCCGCCAAGGGTGACCAAATGTGGGATCGAGCCCTCACCCCGCACGCCCGCATCCTCGTGACGTGACCGAACCAAAAATCTTCCCTACGACAGACGCGGCGGATGTACGACCGCCAGCGGCCGACTGGTGGCCCGGGCGAGCAGTCGGTCTGTGACCCCAGGGGACAGTCCTGGCCCTCACGCGAACGAGGCGTCGGCAAGGGCCCGCAACTGAGGGGCGCCGCGGCGCTATGAGCACAACCGCGCCGCAAAGCCACGAGCCCAGCCCCTGGCACACCAGCCGTTACACCAACGCTGTTCGCTCCGGCCGTGGCCCGCTGTTCCTACGCCGTACGGACCGTCGGCTGATGCTGGACGTCCGGCCACACCGCCCTCGGTGTCGATGTCAGTCCGGCGGGCACGGCCGGTATCCCAGCCCTCCTTCGCAAGGCGCGAGGGGCGGGCCGGAAGGACATCGAGCAATGGGGCCCCACGGCCGCTCGTTCACCGCACTGCGGTCCGCTGTCGGCGTTCCGGATCCGCTCAAGTCCTCTCGGCGGAAGCGTGGCAACGGTCAGCCGTGGCCCGCAGCTTCGCTGCCTTCCCAGGCCGCCCCTTGGCATCCGCCTCATCGGCACGGACTTCGCACTGCCTGGCTTGCCTCGTCAAGAAGTCGCGGGTCGTGTTCCTATCCAGGCCACGCTCAGTACACATCGGCAATCTTCCCCTTCGCATACCTGCACTCCAGCCTAGCTCCGGCGTCGCGGGGCTACGGTGGGCTGCTCGGCCCGGCGGCGCGTAACGGGACTCCCTGGTCGGCGGGGGCGATGCAGATCAGCCGGCCGCGTGCCGCCGCACGGTTCCGCCGGGCAAGCGCAGGGCTGGAGCCCCTACGGCTCCAACTCCTACTGAGGGGCAGAGACCCGTCCGCGTTCCCTTCGGCAGGTCCGATCACATCCCCCGTGGGGATGTCGACCCTCAGTGGCTCTGCCTTCGGCATGCTCGCCACCATCCAGTAGCTCGTCACCTCGCCACCCCCACCTACGGCCAGCATCCTCTGGACAGCGGACGAGCGTGTTTCCGGCAGGTCCCTCTGCGAAACCCGTCCTGCTCGGACGCCTGACCTGCACCTCAAGCGAGGTGACGACCCATCAGAACGAGCGTCACGAGCGTCGCTTCAGCGTCAAGATATGGCCCGTAACGCACACAACGCCCATAATGCACACTGGAGAAAACGCAGGTCAGGCGCCCTTTGCGGCAGGCTCAAGGATCGCGACGCATTCCACATGGTGGGTCATCGGAAACCGGTCCAGTCGGCGGGGCTGCTCGCGCCGCGTTTCATCGTCCAGTCTGCCGTTCGGGCCCGTAAGGACTCCATCCCTGCAGATACGACCTCAGCTCCTCTGGTGTCGGATCACGCAGAGTCGGCATCCCCCGAGGCTGGTCCAAAGGGTCGAGCGCCCGCACGTAGCCACGTGCCCACTCCAGCCAGCGTCGGGGGGCAGCCAGATCCGACTCAGTCGGAGCGCTGCCCAACTCGGCAAGACGACGTTCCAAGGCGTCGCAGTACTCACCCAATGCAGCAGCCTCCCGCCAGCGCCTTACCTCTTCGCGAAGCACCTCGGCGAGTTGATCCCGAACCGCTCGTTCCTTTGCCTTCACCATGGCCGCCCGCCAGCGGACCTCACGCTCTTCCCTGGCCCGCTCCTCGCTCTCTCTGTGCTGAGCGTCCTCCAGCACTCGCGCCTCGATCTCCCCGAGAATCACGCCCAGGGTGTCCTCAAGCACCCTGCCCTTCCGATCTCGCCAGCGACCGGGCCTGCTGGACCGGCCGTGTTCAAGTTCGACAACGAGACGCGCGGAACGCTCCGCATTCGTGGACTGTGGGAACTCCTGCTTAACAGTGACTATGTATGCGAAGCCGTCGACGACCACGTCCACTCCGCCCTCGCGCCGCGAGTAATACGACCGGCCTTCCCTCACCTCGTGCCCTCGCCGCACCGCCGCGGCAGCCAGGGCCTGCAGCATCAGGAGTGACCGGCGACGGAGCACGGGCGGAATCACCAGCCGCCCGTCATCGTCCCTGAGCGCAGCCACAGCCGGATGGAGGGAACTCAGTCGCGTGGGGACCGGGACCACCGACGCGTCATCCCTCGGCGGACACCGCCTGGCTACCGCCGTCTGCAAACGCCGGGTCGTCGGGATGATGACCATGCCGAAGGTAGAACCGGCCAGCCTCGGTGACCTCCGCATGGACATCCCCGTTACCTCTCCTGACCCGCAAAAGCCCACGGTCGCGCAGGGCATAGGCCGAGCGCCAATCGCCGGGGGCCCAGGCTCCGGGTTCTTCACTCACCGCGAGCCGTTCGAGAAGCGCAAGTTGCCGTTCGTTCAAGGCAGACCTCGGATGCACAGTCACCAGCCCACACCGCACCCCCACACTCTGCATAGAGCCGAAAGAGTGGCCGTCGGCAGTGGGAGTCCTCTGGGACTTTTCTGGGACTTCCAGCTGCACCAACGCGCACGAGCGTGAAACAGCCGAAAGACCATTCGCGCAGGTCAGCGCCCCGCGCCCGCCCATCGCGGCAGGTCACAGGGCTGGCTGGTCTCTTCCGCGTGCAGTTCGCCTTCTCGGCAGTGGACGATTGCTGTCCCCGGCATCAGCCACCGAAGATGCGCCTCTACCCCCTGACAACGGCCGGCACCGACCGTCTGCTGCAGAAGCTTTCGGAGATCGAGCAGTGGAGGCTGGACAACGCCGACCAGCGCGCTTGTGTGGAAGATCGACAGGGGTGTATCGACCCGGAGGGGGCGCCGGTAGAATTCGTCGCCTGATCGCGCATCCCGGCCGCGACCTCGACGAGTGTGCGATCGCTGTGCCGGGGATGCGGGTGATCACCCGAAGAATCTGCTAGGACAGGCCGTCGTTGCCTTGCCGCCGTCTCGCCGACGACCAGGCCCCTGGGGCGACGAGCAGTCCGTCACCGCGCGGCTCGCCTCCTGGCCAGCCAAGGGAGCGGCATTCCAGGCGGCCGCCGAAGCCCTCCGTACTCCATCAGCGTGAAGGTCAACGTCGACCTCACACTGCTCCGTATGCGCAAGCCCGCAGTGAGGCGGACTATTGATCTGCCTCTACTTTCCGCGCTCTACCAGGCGCATTAGTCCTAGGGGAGGTTCGATGCGACGTGTGCTCGCCCTCGTACTCTCCGGGCTGCTGGCCGCAGCGGTGGCCTGCTCCGGGGATGAGAAGGTCACCACCACGCCGGCGAGTACACCGGCGCAGGAGTCGCCCGCTACGGAGCGGCCGAGTGCCGCACAGAGCCCCACGCCGTCCCGGGCCCCCTCCGCCACCGTGGGGAACACCCTCGACCTCACCGGCACCGGGAACGGCGAGAAACTCGCCGTCACCGTTGTGAGGGTGGTCGATCCGGCGGGTGCCAAGAACGAGTTCTCCAGTCCCGAGGCGGGCATGCGGTTCGTGGCGGTCCAGTTCCGGCTGAAGAACACCGGGACTGCGGTCTACAAAGACTCTCCGAGCAACGGTGCGAAGGTCGTGG
The DNA here is from genome assembly GCF_003054555.1 of Streptomyces lunaelactis. NCBI lineage: Bacteria > Bacillati > Actinomycetota > Actinomycetes > Kitasatosporales > Streptomycetaceae > Streptomyces > Streptomyces lunaelactis. Next base: position 137,269 of record NZ_CP026304.1, read on the forward strand.
ACACCCAAGGCCAGCAGTTCGACGCGACGTTCGAGGAGACAACCGCAGGTCCAAATTTCCCCGGAAGCGTCACCATCGGGCCAGGCGACACCGGCCTGGGGTTCATCATCTTCGAGGTTCCGAAGGCCTCCAAGATCGCCAAGGTTCAGTTCGCGATGAACAGCGGATACTCGACAGATACCGGCCAGTGGAATGTGCCCTGACGTCAATGTTCTGCGCTCAAAGGGGTCGCGGTCCGCGGACGGGGACGGCCGTCCGCGGCGGGATAGCAGCAAGGGTCGTCATACCCTTGCCACGGTCACCGTGAAGCGGGGAGAACTCGGGCTGTCCAGGTGGCCCGCATGGTCACCCTGCAACTCCTCATGGAAGGGGAGATAGACAAAGCACGGCGCGTCATGGCCGGACTGTCCGGCCGCCGTCGGCGGTGTGGACGGTATTCCGTCGCGGCGAGGACTGCGATCCGTTCGGGCAGGCCGGGCGGCCTTCCGTGGTGCAGGCATCGGACCTGTGTTCTCCCATCCGCCGAGGCGATCATGCCTGGCTTCAGGGCCGCTACAAAATCCAGTTCACCTCAAAGCGCGACGCCCCGTTTCCCCGGCACAGTTCGAGGTGCGTCCACAGGTGGCTCTCGGCCGCCCCCGCGTCCGCCGTCGCGAGCAGCGGAACCATCCCCGGCACCGCGTCGGCGCGGGCCAGCAGACGGGGGCCGCCGAAGGCCGAACCCCAGGGGACGAGGCCCAGTTCGGGGTCGCAGGACTTCAGACAGGCGCGGGCTGCCCGTCCATGCAGCCGTACAGACGCCTCGTCATCAGCGAGCGCGGTCCCGTACCAGAGGATCAGCCCGCGCGCGGCGGTGTCGGCGTCCACCCAGTCGGCGAGGCGCGCCGTGCACGCGGCGGCGGCCCGCCGGTCGGAGGCCTCACCGGTGTAGCGGGCGCGCAGCCACAGCAGCCCGGCCCAGAACCCGCCGGTCCAGGAACCGCGCCCGGTGGTCGTCCAGCGCCCGTTGTCGGGGTCCGCGAACAGCGGGAAGCGGTCGCCGACTTCGGCCTGTGTGACGGCGACCCGGTCGAGGATCCTGCCGAGCGCGGGCGCGGCCCACTCCGGCGCGGCCCAACCGGGCGCGCTCACCGTTTCACCCCGCCCCGGTCCCGTACCGCCCACCACACCGCCACCGCACACGCCCCCGCGAACTCTCCGGCGACCAGCAGCCACCCCGTCTTGTACCGCCCCGACTCCGCCAGCAGCCCGAACAGCGGCGGCCCGACGGCGAATCCGGCGAAGACCCCCGCCGAGACCAGCGCCGAGTCCTGCCCCGCCCGCCCCGGCGCCGCGCGCTGCTTGACGAGCACCATCGACACCGCGTTGGCGGCGACCGCGAAGACGCCGACGGCGACCGCCGCGACCCATCCGAGCGGGTGGGCGAAGGACGCGGCGGCCAGCAGCAGCGCGGCCCCCACCGCCCCCGCGGCCAGCCCGCCGGGCAGCCATACGGCACGCCCGGGCTGCCCGGCCACCTTCGACCAGCCGACCCGGCCCGCGACGCCCGCGACCCCCAGGACGGCGACAAGCGCACCGGCGGCCGTGGGGCCGAGGCCGAGTCGCTGTGTGCCGTACAGCGCGAGATACGTCTTGACCGAGGCGATCCCGCAGCCGAGCAGCAGCGAGAACACCGCGAGCCAGGCGATCGCACCCCGCGGTACGAGTGATGAGCGCGCCCGCGGCCCACCCTTGCGCGGCCGCGCGCGGATCCCGGGGCAGTGCCCGCGCAGCCCAGGCGGCCGCCACCACCGCGGCCCCCGCCGCCGTCCACACCGCGCCCCGCCAGCCCGCGACCCCGGCGAGCGCCGCGAGCGGCAGCCCGGCGGCGAAGGCCCCGAGCTGTACGCCGGACTGCTTCATCCCGGTCACCGAGCCGCGGCGTTCGGGCGGGACGGTGGCCAGGATCGCCTTGTTGGTGGCCGGGTTGGCCAGTGCCTGCGGCAGCCCGCCGAGCGCGACCGCCGCCAGCAGCAGACCCGCGCCGGGCGCCGATCCGATGAGGGCAAGTGCCACGGCGGAGACGAGAAGCAGCGCGACCAGACAGCGGCGCGGCCCCACGCGGTCCACCACGCGGCCGCCGACCGGCGAGAGCACGGCGGCCGCGCCGAAGCCGACGGTCGTGGTCAGACCCAGCAGGGTCGGCGACACGTCCAGTTCGTCCACGAGCCGCGGACCCAGCGCCCCGAGCAGGAACAACTGCATCATCGAGAACGCCATCGCGCAGGTCAGCAACGCGGTCGGCGCACGCGCCGGACGGGGCACACCTGTGGCCGCGGCCGCTTCCTTCTGCTCCGTCCCGTGCTCCGTCCCCACCCGTGCGTCTCCGTCCCTTCGCCGCCCGGGAGGTCACCCGGGTCGTGGCAGGGAGTCGTACGGAAAGGGCCTCAAGTTCCCGCGATTTTCTGTGGCTTGAATCACTTGCCGGAGCTTGAGCGCGGCTCGGGAACTTCCGTACCCACCCTTGATGAACGCGAGCCGGATGCGAGGATGAGCCCCGCCATGACTGTCGGACGGGGTGTGCGCGCGGTACGGGCTGCGGTGTTCGCGGCCGTCTGTGTGCTGCTCGCGGTCATCGGCCACGTACTGATGTCGGAATCGGGCGTCCCCTGGTGGACGGTGGGCGCCGGAGCGGTGATCACCGGTGCCGCGGCCTGGTGCCTGTCCGGGCGGGAACGCACCCTGCTCCCGGTCGTCGTGTTCGCCGTGGCCGCGCAGACCGCACTGCACACCGCGTTCTCGTTGGCCCAGACCGCTCAGACGGCCGCTTCGCCCATGCCGCCGATGCATCACCACCACCCCATGCAGTCCATGGCATCGACGGCGCACGACATGACCGGCGGCGGCATGACGTCGTCGACCGGAATGCTCGCGGCCCACCTGCTGGCCGCGCTGCTGAGCGGCCTCTGGCTCGCGTATGGCGAACGCGCGGCGTTCCGGATCCTGCGCGCGCTCGCCGACCGGCTCGTCGCCCCGCTGTGTCTGCTGGTCCGCGTCCCCGCACTGCCGCACCGTCCGCCGCGTATCCGCGTTCGCCGCAACCGCCGCGCGCGTACGCCACGGCAGTTGCTGCTCGCTCACGCCTTCACCACTCGGGGTCCGCCCACCGGGACCGCTGTCAGCTGACAGCCGGTTCCCCGATGCCGCCGTGGGGCTCACCCCAAGGCGCTCGGGCATCGGCTGCGCCCTGTGCGCGCGGCCGTACGACTCACCGGACCCGCCCGCGCGCGGCTCCGGATTCCCGGATTCCGAGAAGGACATCAGGCAATGAACTCTGCCCTGACCTCGATCGTGCCCCGCACGACGCGATGTTCGACCGACGACGCGATCACCGGATGGGCGCTCGACGCACGTGGCGGTGATCCCTTGGCCGTCGAGCGATTCGTACGCGCCCTGCACCGCGACGTACGCCGGTACGTGGCCTACCTCAGCGCCGACCCGCAGGCCGCCGACGATCTGACCCAGGACACCTTCCTGCGGGCGCTCGGCAGCCTGCACCGTTTCGAAGGCCGCTCGTCGGCCCGTACCTGGCTGCTCTCCATAGCCCGGCGCGCCGTGATCGACAGCCTCCGGCACACCGCGGCCCGCCCCCGCCTCGCGGACACGGACGACTGGCAGTCCGCCGCCGAGCGCGCCCAGTCCCGTAACCTGCCCGGCTTCGACGACGGCATAGCCCTCGCCGAACTCCTGGCCACGCTGCCCGACGAGCGCCGGGAGGCCTTTGTCCTCACGCAGTTGCTGGGACTGCCCTACGCCGAGGCCGCCCTCGTCAGCGGCTGCCCCGTGGGCACGGTCCGCTCACGGTTGGCCCGCGCACGCAGCTCGCTGGTCGGCCTGCTGCATGAGGCGGAGCAGCCGGTCGCCGTCTGACTCATGGAGGCCGTCGGACCCGGCCCGGGTCCGACGGCCTGTCTCCTCACACGACTCACACGACGCACACGGCCGCGTCGAGCTTTGCCCGCTGCTCCGCCGTCAGCTCCAGGTCCACCGCGGCCAGACTCTCGTCCAGCTGCGCCACCGACGACGCCCCGACCAGCGGGATCACCGGGATCTCGCTCCCGATCAGCCAGGCCAGCACGACCTGGTTGACGGTGGCCCCGCTCTCCTTGGCCACATCGCGCAGCGCCGCGAGCCGTACGGGCGTGCCCGCGTGGTCGAAGCCTGCGTCCAGGGGCTTGTCCTCGCGTACGTAACTCCCGGCCAGCAGCGGCGAGTAGGCGACGAGCGCCAGCCCGGGCTCGGCCCGCAGATAGCTGAGCAGGTCTCCGGAGACCACGCCGATCTCGCCGTCGGGGGAGCGCAGCGTCGGCCGGTCGGTGCGGCGCCGCAGATAGCTGTGGTGGTACTGCAGCACCTCGAAGCCGGGCAGTCCGGCCGCCGCCGCCAGCGAACGGGCCCGCTCGACCCGCCACGCCCAGTGGTTGCTCACGCCGAGGAGACCGACGGTGTCGTCGGCGACCAGCCCGGCGAAGGACTCGACGACCTCCTGCAGTGGCACGGCGTCGTCCTGGACATGCGCGTACAGCAGATCCAGCGTCTCGACACCGAGCCGTTCCCGGCTGCGCTCGGCGGACTCGCGGATCACCGTGGCCGACAGGCCCTCGATGTTCTTGCTGAAAGCGGTGGACGGCGCGAGCGGCCGCCCGCCGAGCTTGCTGGCGATCGTGACCTCGTCACCGATCCCCCAGCTGCGGCGCCAGCGGCCGAGCAGTGCCTCGCTCTCCCCGCCCTGGGTGCCGTTGACCCAGAACGCGTAGTTGTTGGAGGTGCCGATGAAGGTCCCGCCGGCTTCGACGTACCGGTCGAGAATCGCGAACGACGTCGCTTCGTCGGTGACTGTCCCGAAGAGCATCGCGCCGAGACTCAGCACGCTCACCTCGCGCCGGGTGCCCGGGTTCTGGCCGATGGTGCGGTATCGCATGGGCGTTCCTCCCCTCGTACTGAGCAGGAGTCTGGGTCTTGGAGCGCGCTCTATGTCAAGAACCCGTTGATCGCGAGGTGCCGTGCTGATGCCTTGCTGGTGCCGTGTCCCGGGCGCAAGCTTGTGTGCATGGGTGCTCAGGACGGCCCCACGCTCATCAGATCCGTGCAGCGGGCCTTCCGCTTGATGGAAGCAGCAGGGGCTCACGAGGGCGGCGCCCCGGCGAAGCAGCTGGCACGCGAGGCAGGGCTGCCCCTGGCCACCACGTACCACCTGCTGCGGACCCTGACCCACGACGGTTATCTGCGGAAGCTGGACGACGGTGCGTTCGTCATCGGGGACAAGCTGCGCAGGCTGCACACCGGGAGCCGCGGACAGGGGCTGCTCACCCGTGTCCGTCCCACGCTGGCCGCTCTGCGGGACGAACTCTCGGCCGCCACGTACCTGACCTTCTACGAGGAGGGCGAGATCCGGGTCGCCGACATCGTCGACGGCCCCCGGGCACCACGGGTCGACCTCTGGGTGGGATTCGAGGACGCCGGGCACGCCACGGCGCTGGGCAAGTCCGTACTGCGCGAGCTGGACGACGACTCCCGCAACGAGTACCTCTCCCGGCACACCCTCGCCGACCTCACGCCCCGCACCATCACCAGCCCCTCCGAACTCCTCCGGCGACTCGACACATCTCCCAACGCCCCCGGCGCCATGGACATGGAGGAGTACTCCCTCGGCACGGTCTGCGTCGCCGTGCCCGTGTACAGCGGGAACACGCTCGGCTCGCTGGGTGTCTCCCTCCGGGCCGACCGGATCTCCCGTATCGAAGACGCCCGGGCGCGGCTCGAAGAAGTCCGGGCCCGACTGCTGCCGACCGCGAGCCGCGTGACCAGGGGTCTTTCGCTCACTATCTGAAAATCCAGTCCTTGCGGCTTCCGCTCAGCTGCCTGTTCTATGGAGGAAACGGACATTCAGGCGTGCGCGCCGTGAGTCAGGAGAGTTGCGGCAGAGAACATGAGCCACGCCCGGGATCATCAGCGCGACCGCCGGCTCATGAAGCGGCACCTACGACGGCTCACCGCCGCGCGCCTGGCCGCCGTCGTGCCCGTACTGATCGTCTGCGCCGTCGCCCTGGTCGCCCTCATCGGCGGAGCCGGACTGAGCTGGCTGCCGGTGCTCGCCGTCGGGCCCGCGCTGGCCGCCGCCACCAGCAGGCCGCGGGGAGTCCTCCGGATCGGCATCCTCGCCGTGGCGCTGGGCGCCGCACTCGGAGCCAGGGGCGGTGCGCCGGGCCGCGAGCAGGCGATCGTGCTGTCCTCGCTGGGCGCTGTGACGCTGGCGAGCGCCCTGGCCAGTGCGTTGCGTGTACGCCGCGAACGGGTACTGGCGGCCGTCCGCTCGGTCGCCGAGGCCGCGCAGCACGCGCTCCTCAAGCCCGTACCGGCGACGGTCGGCGAGTTCCAGGTGGCCGTCCGGTACAGCGCCGCCGCGGCGGAGGCGCGCATCGGCGGGGACCTGTACGCGCTGGTGCCCACCGAGTACGGGGTCAGGATGATCGTCGGCGACGTGCGCGGCAAGGGCCTGCCCGCGGTGGGCACCGCCGCTCTGGTCCTCGGTGTCTTCCGCGAGGCCGCCTACGACGAGCCGGACCTCCTTGACGTCGTCGGAAGGATCGAGCGGAGCCTGGCGCGCAACCTGGGTGCCGACGACTTCGTCACAGCGGTCGTCGCCGGGTACCCCGAGTCCGGGCGCATGGAGGTGGTCAACTGCGGACACGCCCCGCCGCTTCTGGTCCGTGATTCCACCGTCCTGCCCGTCGAGCCGACGCATCCGGCTCCGCCGCTCGGGCTGCGTGCCCTCTCCGGCGAGACCCCGACTCTCCAGGTCCTGCCCTTCGCCGACGGCGACCAACTGCTCCTCTACACCGACGGCGTCACCGAGGCCCGCAACCACGGCCGCGAGTTCTACCCGCTCGCCGAGCGGGTGGCGCACCACGTGTCGGACGAGCCGTCCCGCACGCTTGCCGGTCTCCACGACGAACTGCTGGCCCACGTCGGCGGCCGCCTCCACGACGACGCGGCACTGCTCCTGCTCCGCAAGCCGACCGCCGCCGACGGGCAGGTATGCGCCCAGCCGAAGGGTCCGAACGCAGCTGTGGAAGACGCGCGGTTGTGACGGTCTCCGTGCTCCGTGCCGGGGCACGCTGCATGGCAACCCCCGGTGGGTTCGCGCGTCGTGACGCCGGACGCGGGCGGCCGGCTAGGGCGTGTGCCTAGCTCCGCAGTAGCCGGGAGGTCTGCGCCCACAGCCCGTCCAGCACGGACGGGTCATTCGCCAGCTTCGCGAACATGACCATGCCTTCCAGCTGGGCGAGTACCGCGCGGGCGGTGTCGCGGGTCGCGGCCGGGGCGGGGATCGTGCCCTGTTCCGCCGCGTCCGCCAGCGTGGCGTGGACCAGGTCGATCTGCTCGTCGAAGATCTCCGTCAGCCGGGTCTGGACGACCGCGTCCTGGGTGCTCAGCTCCAGCGCCAGATTGCCGAACAGGCAGCCGTTGACCGCGCCGCCCTCTGTCTTCGCCGTGCGCTGGGCGGCAGCCTGGTCGAGGAAGAGCCGTTCCAGCTGGTCCTCCGCCGACCCGTCGCTGCGCAGGGTCGCCACCCAGCCGGGCCGCTGGGCCGCCCAGTGGGCGTTGATCGTCTCGATCGTCAGGGCCTGCTTCGACTCGAAGAAGTGGTAGAAGCTGCCCTTCCTCACGTCCGCGCGAGCACAGATCTCGGCGACGCCGATCGTGCCGTAACCGCGGCTCAGCATCAGGCCGCAGGCCGCGTCCAGCAGTCGTTCCCGTGCCGTGCTCGTCCGTCCCATGCCGATGAGTATACGGGTGGTCAACTATCAGGGTGGTTTTTAGTTGACCGGTCGCCTACTGTCCTCGGCAGAGGGTGGGAAACCCCGCCGACACCATGACCTGCGAGGACTTCGACATGCCCAAAAACATCACGATCGCCGTTGCCTTCCACAGCGGCTACGGCCACACCGCCCGCCAGGCTCGTGCGGTCGCTGCCGGAGCCGGGTCGGTGCCCGGAGCCCAGGCCGAGCTGTGTGACGTGGCCGTCGTGGACGACCGGCTGTGGGAGACGCTGGCCGCCGCCGATGCGATCGTCTTCGGTACACCGACCTACATGGGCAGCCAGTCCGCCGTCTTCCAGGCATTCGCCGAGGCCAGCGCCCCGGTCTGGATGAAGCAGGGCTGGGCCGGAAAGCTCGCCGCCGGCTTCACCAACTCCGCAAGCGTCAACGGCGACAAGCTGAACGTCCTGGTCTCTCTCGCGCTCTTCGCCGCGCAGCACGGCATGAACTGGGTCTCGCTGGGCCTGCCGCCCGGCGGTGAGTACTCCACGAGCGGAACCCCCGAGGACCTCAACCGCCTCGGCGGCTTCCTCGGCGCGATGGCCCAGTCGCCGTCCGACCTCGGTCCGGACGACGCCCCGTCCGGGGCGGATCTGCGGACCGCCGAGCACCTCGGGCGCCGGGTGGCCGAGACCGCACTCGAGCAGGTGTCGGGCCGCACGGCGCTCGCCCTCGCGCTGTGAACGCCCTCAATCCCCTGAATGCCCCGAGAGCTCTCCATGTCCTGAAGGGAAGACCGTCATGACCAACGGGAAGCGCTCTTGGGCCCGCGGCCGGCTCGCCGAGCTGCTGGGCCTCGAAGTTCCCGTCGTGCAGGGCCCGTTCGGCGGCGGGCTGTCGTCCGTGGCGCTCGCCTCCGCCGTCTCCGAGGGCGGCGGGCTCGGCTCGTACGGAGGACACATCCTCACCCCGGACGGGATCGGCGAGCTCGTGGGCGAGCTACGAAAGGCCACCGCCCGGCCCTTCGCGGTCAACCTCTGGGTCCCGCACCCCGACGAAGCCGCGGCACCGCCCGACCGTGACCGGATGGCCCGGTACGCCGGGCTCCTGCGCCCGTGGTTCGAGGAACTCGGGCTGCCGACCGGCCAGTTGGAGGAGCCACCGCCCGCCCCGGCCTTCGCGGAGCAGATCGACGCGCTGCTCGCGGCGGAGCCGCCGGTGATCAGCTTCGTGATGGGCATTCCCGAGGCCCGCGTGCTTGACGAGGCCCGACGCCGGGGCATCCGGACCGTCGGTACGGCGACCACCGTCGAGGAGGCCCTCGCGATCGAGGCGGCGGGCATGGACGCCGTCGTCGCCTCGGGCAGTGACGCGGGAGGGCACCGCGGCTCGTTCCTGCGCCCCGTGAACGAGTCCCTCGTCGGGACCTTCTCCCTTGTCCCGCAGGTCGCGCAGGCCGTGTCGATCCCGGTCGTGGCCGCCGGCGGCATCGCCGACGGCCGGGGAATCGCCGCCGCGCTGACACTGGGGGCGGACGGAGTGCAGATCGGCACCGGCTTCCTGGCGACCGAGGAGTCAGGCGCGAGCGCCATTCACCGGGCCGCGCTGCAGGGCCCCGACGCGCATACGACTGTACTGACCCGTGCTTTCTCGGGGCGGCTCGCGCGGGCCATCCCCAACCGCTTCACGCGTGAGGCGCTGGCGTACGAGAACGAACTGGCGCACTATCCGCTCCAGTACACACTCACCCGCCCGCTGCGCACAGCGGCCGCGGAACGCGGTCTGGCCGAGTACGTCAACCTCTGGTCCGGACAGGCGGCAGCGCTCACCCGGCCGCGCGGCGCCCGCGACTACCTCGTCGAGCTCATCGCCGGGACGGAGGCGGCGCTGGGCCACGTGGCGCCCTAGAAGACTGATGAAGATGTTGGGTTCTGCCCCCGTCGCGTGAGTGGCGGGGCCAGACTCGTTGTTGTGGTGCAGGGTGAGTGGGTCGGGGAGACGGTCGGGCCTGATGTGTGGGAGACCTGCCGGGAGTTGATCCCGGCGGGGAGTGTGTTCGCGTTCCTGGCCGAGCATCGGGGTGCGCTGTTCCCGGCGGTGATGTTCGCGGACATGTATCCGTCGGCGAACGGGCGTCCGTCCATGCCGCCGCAAATCCTGGCCGCGGCGATCACTCTGCAGGCCCTGCACGGCATGTCGGACTTCGAGACGGTCCAGGAACTGCGCTGTGACCTGCGGTGGAAAGCCGCGTGCGGGCTCGGTCTGAAGGACATGGCATTCGATCCGTCGCTGCTGGCCTACTTCCGCCGTCGGCTGGCCCGCTCTGCCCGGCCGGACCGTGTCTTCGAGGCGGTGCGGGAGGTCGTCAAGGCCACCGGTGTCCTCAAGGGCAAGCACCGGCGGGCGCTGGATTCCACCGTGCTGGACGACGCGGTGGCCACCCAGGACACCGTCACCCAGATCATCGCCGCCGTCCGGGCGGTGATCCGCGAGGTCCCCGGCGCCGCCGAAGTGGCCGCGGGGCAGTGCACCGCCCACGACTACACCGACCCAGGCAAACCGAAGATCGCCTGGAACGACCCCGAGGCACGGGCCGGCCTGGTCGGCGACGCGCTGCGGCTGCTGGGGCATCTACCCGAGCAGGAACTGGGTGAGAAGGCCGCGAACGCGGTCGGCATCCTGGCCCTGGTCGCAGGCCAGGACGTCGAGCCCGCCGAGGACTCCGACGGCCGGGACGGACGCTGGCGCATCACCCAGGGGACCGCCCACGACCGGATGGTCTCCACTGTCGACCCCGAGTCCCGGCACGTGCACAAAGACCGAGTAATTGTCAAGACCTGTGGATGGGGTGGGGATGTCGCCTCTCGTTGCGCCGCGTCCCCCCAAAGAAGAGCGAAGCTTCGTCACTCCGCTCACCGGACCGCTCAGGAGAAGTCCGCAGCGGTGATGCCGTCGGGGTGTCCGGGTGGCCACTCCACCAACTCGATCCGGTAGCCATCCGGGTCGGTGAGCCACGACGTCTTCGGGCCGCGAGGGCCGCCCGGGTACTGGACAGGTCCCGGCTCCAGGCCGGCGTCGGTCAGCCGCTCCAGGGTGGCGGCCAGTGTGTCCACCTGGATCGCGAGGTGGTCGAAACCGCTGCCCACGTCGACGCGTCCGCCGACGGGACGGTGGACCAGTTCGAGCGAGGCCGCCGTTTCGCCGGGGAACTTGAGGATCACGAGGCGACTCCCGTCGCCGCCGTCGACCCTGCCCAGCTCGATGTAGCCCAAGCCGGTGTAGAAATCGAGCGAGCGGTCCAGGTCGGTGACGCGGTAGGCGACGAAGAGCGTCTTCATGCGGTCTCCTCGGGTCGACGGACCCGGTAGCGGAGGTGCGTGACGTCTCGGTCCTCGAGCCGTCGCACGAGGTCGAGTTCGATGTGATCACCACCGAGGTGGTCGAACAGCCGCCGGCCGTCCCCGAGGAGGACCTGAACCAGGTGGATCTCCATCTCGTCCACTTGCCCGGCTCGGAGGAGCGCTTGGGCCGCGCCCGCCCCATGGACCATCACTGGCCGGTCCCCGGCGGCCGCGCGAGCCTGACGGGCGCAGTCCTCGACGTCGGTGACGAATCGCGCGTGGCCGGGTGGCACGTCCCCGTCGTCCACATGGTGGGTGAGGACGAAGATCGGTACACCGTCGTGATGGTCGCCCTGCCAACGCCCGGCGAGTTCGAAAGTCCGACGGCCGGAGATTACCGCGCCGGTCGCCAACGCCTCGCGATAAACCTGTCCGCTGGGACCGTCGGATTCCCGGTCGTCGAGCCAGTTGAAAAGACGTCCACCGGCACGTCCGAGCTCCTGGCCCGGTCGATCGTCCGGACCGGCGACGTAGCCGTCGAGCGACATCGACATGTACAGCCGAATCGGATTGCTCATTCTGGCCTCCATCTCTCCTCCATGATGTGGGGATGCTCCGCGTCCCGCCCTGTAGGGGCGGGAAGGTCACAGGGGAAGACTTCAGGCAGCAGGCAAACCCATCGGCCTGACGAGGCGTAAGTCAAGAGCAGTCGATCAGTTGAGGTGGTTCAGGCTGCGTGAGCCTCGGGGCGTTCGACGAGCCGACCGCGTTCGAAGCAAGCTCCGGCCCGAACGAGGGCGACGAGGTGGGGTGCGTTCACGGCCCGCCATCGGGCCTGGGCGGACTCGACGAGCTTGAACACCATGGCCAGGGCGGCGGCGCGCTGCCGGCGCCTCGGGTGACCTTGGTCCGCAGGCGGACGGTGGAGAAGGTCGACTCGATGGGGTTCGTGGTGCGCAGGTGGATCCAGTGCTCGGCGGGGAAGTTGTAGAACGCCAGCAGTTCGTCGGTGTCGTCGGTGATCTTCTTGACGGCCTTGGGGAACTTGGCGCCGTGGGACTTCTCGAACGCCGCGATGGCCTTGTGCGCGTGCTCGCGGTCCTCCGCGTTGTAGATCTCCTGCAGGGCCTTCTTCGCGCCGGGCTGGGCGGACTTCGGCAGCGCGTTGGACACGTTTGCGATCTTGTGAACCCAGCACCGCTGATGCCGAGTCTCGGGGAATACCTCGGCGATCGCCTTCCAGAAGCCCAGCGCGCCGTCGCCGACCGCGAGGACGGGGGCGCGCATGCCCCGGCGCTCGCAATCACGCAGCAGATCAGCCCACGAGTTGGCTGATTCGCGGTAGCCGTCGGCCATGGCTATCAGTTCCTTGGTGCCGTCGGCGCGCACGCCCATCAGCACGAGCACGCACGACTTCGCCTCGGCGAGGCGGATCTTGAGGTGGATGCCGTCGGCCCAGACGTAGACATAGTCGGACTCCGACAGGCCGCGCTCGCCGAAGGCTTTGTGGTCAGCCTGCCATTGCGTGGTCAGCCGGGTCACGGTGGCCGGGGAGAGCCCGGCCGAGCTGCCGAGGAACTGCTCCAGCGCAGGCACGAAGTCCCCAGACGACAGTCCGTGCAGGTAGAGCAGCGGCAGCACCTCGCTGATCTTCGGGGACTTCCGGGCCCAGGGCGGCACGATCGCCGAGGAAAACCGCTTGCGCTCGCCGGTGGTCACATCAATCCGGCAGTCGTTGACCCGCGGGACCTTCACCTCGACCGACCCCGCCGCGGTGGTGACCATCCGCGGCTGGTGGTGGCCGTTGCGGACCACCAGCCGGCGCCCCCGGTCGTCCCTCTCGCCGGCGAGCTCGGCTATGTAGGCGTCGACCTCGGCCTCCAGAGCCGCGGCGAGCATCCGCCGCGCGCCCTCCCGCACGATCTCGTCGATCAAAGAACCGTCCGGCGTGGAGCCGTCGTTGTTGACTACGCTGAGCATGGGCGTGCCTTCCCAACCGACGGTGCAACGTCGGTCTACTCGGTGACCTATCGATCACCCGGGAAGGTACGCCCTTCGCGTCCAACCCGAGGCCGATCCACAGACATCCGAGCTTGCTAAGAAGTCAAGCCGCGAGGGCCACCGATGCCGCTGAGGCGGTAGGGAATGCCTTGTCTGGATCGAACTTCTGCCCGCTCTGCAGGCAGTGATGAAGACCGCCCAGAAGGCGGTTGAAGACGTTGCGCATGGCGGCGGTATGCCGGTCCCCGAGGGCTCGACGTCGGTCGTATTCGGCTTTGACTTGAGGCGAGGGCAAGGCTCCGAAGATCCATACGTAGCCTGCGGCGGCAAGGCGCTGGTTCTTCACCCGGCGGTGGCGCACGACGTGGCTCTTGCCGCTGGCGATGGTGACCGGTGCCGAGCCGGCATACGCCTTGAGCGCTCGGGCGTCGGCAAAGCGCGAGCGGTCATCACCGATCTCGGCCAGGACGCGTGCACCCGTCAGCGGTCCGATCCCGGGGAAGCTGTTCATGAACCGCCCCGGTTCGAATGGAGACTCGATTCCGTGTAAGGATCAGAGTCATGGCACGTCCCTCCTCCTATCCCCCTGAGCTGCGCAAGCGCGCGGTGCGCATGGTCGCCGAGGTCCGCGGTGACTATCCGACAGAGTCAGCCGCGATCAACGCGGTGATGGCCAAGCTGGGCATCGGCTCACGCGAGACACTGCGCAAGTGGGTCCGCCAGGACCAGATCGACTCCGGGACCCTGCCGGGGGCGACGAGCGAGGAGTCCGCGCAGATCAAGGCGATGAAGAAGGAGATCGCCGAACTCAAGCGCGCGAATGAGATCTTGAAGGCCGCGGCGAGTTTCTTCGCGGCCGAGCTCGACCGGCCACTGCCTCGCTCGTAACGTTCATCGACGAGCACCGGGACCGCTTCGGCGGCGTCGAGCCGATCTGCCGCACGTTGACCCAGCACGGCTGCAAGATCGCCCTCCACCTACTACGCCTGCAAGAAACGACAAGCGACTCCCTCGCCGCGAGCCGTGCGGGACGAGGAACTCAAGGAGCTGATCCAGGAGGTCTACACGTCCAACTACCGCGTCTATGGCGCGAGAAAGGTCTGGCGCGAGCTGAACCGGCAGGGCCATGCTGTGGCCCGCTGCACGATCGAGCGCCTCATGCGTGAGATCGGCATCGCCGGCGCGGTCCGCGGCAAGAAGGTCATCACCACCCTCCCGGACCCGACCGCCGCCAGGGCCCCGGACCGCGTCGACCGCGACTTCGTCGCCCCGGCCCCGAACCGGACCTGGGTCGCCGACTTCACCCACGTGGCCGCCTGGGCCGGCGTCGTCTATGTCGCCTTCGTCGTGGACACCTTCTCCCGTCGCATCGTCGGCTGGTCCGCCTCGCTGTCGAAAGAGACCCAACTCGTCCTGGACGCCCTGGACATGGGTCTGTGGCAGCGCGATCGCGAGGGCCGCCCACCGGCGCCTGGCCAGCTGATTCATCACTCCGACGCGGGTTCTCAATACACGTCATTCCGGCTGGCCGAACACCTGGACGCGGCCCAGATCGCGGCCTCCATCGGCTCGGTCGGCGACGCGTACGACAACGCGCTCATGGAGTCGACGATCGGCCTGTTCAAGACAGAAGTCATCAAGCCCCAGCGGCCGTGGAAGACGCTCTCACACGTCGAGCTCGCCACCGCCGAGTGGGTCGACTGGTACAACCACCGCCGACTCCACGGTGAGATAGGGCACATCCCGCCCGTCGAATACGAAGCCAACTACTACCGAGCAACCACGAAACCCCAGCTCACAGCCACCAACTGAGATCTCCACCGAACCCGGGGCGGTTCATGGTGTGGATTGCGTTGCACTGCGCCATCGCGGTGGCTGGTGCGGCGCTCTCTGGGTGGATCATGTTCTCCTGATCACCTCACAGAAGAGGCAGCGTGGGGAAGGTCCGGGCTGTTCGATCCTTCATGAGGCCGCGGTGTCTCGATCGACCTCACTACCCTGGGGGCATGGCCGAGCTTTGGGGTACTTTCGCCGTCAACGACCATTGCCGTGCAAACGCGTTCGCACGCGAGCTCCTCCTCTTCGACCGGCTCGTCATTCCTGTCCCGGCCACGGACGCCGAGCGTGCCCGGTGGCGGCAGCCGAATCCCAATATGCCCGGCGAGGGGTGGGACCCTGAGAGGCTCGACCGGATACGTGCTCTCCTCGGCAGCCAGCACCACGAAGGCGCAGATGGAGCACGGCTGGTTTGGGAAGCCCCCTGGGACGACAACAGGTGGCGAAACGCACTGTCCCGGAGAGAAGTTGCGGAGACGATCACGAGCATGGACGCCTTCTGGGGCACCCGTCAGATCCTTGCTACGGACGACGAACTGCCTGGCGTGATTGAAGCAGTGGCAGCATTCCCCTCCGAAGTCGAGTGCCGTGACGAGCTTCGGCCGGAGGCCGGGCCCTCTAGGGAGGAGCCCGCGGCTCAAGCGCTCATTGCCTTGGCACGGCCTTTCTTGATCCCAAGTGGGGATGAAGGCCATGACTTCCGACCCCTACGTGAAGCCATGGAGCTGGTGCGTGACCCTGACTTCCGGCGAGCTCGTACGGCGTATCACGAGTGGATGCGCGAGTTCGTGGGCCCTTTGCAGACCCCTGGAGCAGGGCTGGGGCAGAGCACGCTCGACGCGGCATCGATCCGACTTGCTGACGAGCGTCTACAACAACTCATCACTGAAGAGCGCCAGGTCGTGCAGCGGGGTGGTCGACGAAAGCACTGGGCCCGAGGTGGATTCGCCATGACCGTTGTGAGTGTGAGCACTGCGGTCGGCTCAGCGATGATGGATCCGGGAATGTTGGCTCTGATGGGCATCGGTGGAGCAGTCGCAGGCTTCGGCGGTTGGATTGCCGAAAGGAGAGCGGTCGAGCCGCTGGCTCCGCGGCCGCTAGGTGGGGCATCCATGTTCGTGGCCGCGCAGTGTCGGCTGAATTGGGTCTCCGCATCGTCAAGGGAATAAACGAAGCGCGCCGGTTCCGAGGTGAGCCCAGAAGCCGCCAATAGTTGATCTTGGAGGCGTCAGCGCTTCCGTCGAGCGGCGGGGTCGCGTTCGGCTACGTGTCGGGCGACCGCGTCGATGCCGGGCGGGCGTACCGCTCCAGGGAGCGGACGGAGGCGTGGCGGGAGCGGGCCAGCAGCATCGGCGTGGAGGAGCCGCCCTCGGCGTCGTGTGTCAGGGTGCTGTGGCGGATCCGGTGCAGTGTGAGGAGCCGACGCGGCCCGAGCTGGAGCGGTTCTTCTTCCTGGACGACGTGGACCGGGATCTGATCGCGCTGCGGCGTACGCAACATCACCAACTCGGATTCGCCCTCCAGATGTGCACGGTGCGGTACGTGGGCCTGTTCCTGGGCGAGGACCCGCTGGATGTGCCGTGGCCGGTGGTGGAGCACCTGGCCGGGCAGCTGGGCATCGAGGACCCCTCGTGTGTGAAGCGGTACACGGACCGGCGGCAGACGGTGTACGACCACGCGTGGGAGATCCGGGTCGCGTACGGCTACCACCAGTTTGAGGACTATGCCCAGGGCCGGAAAGTTCCGGGCGTTCCTGCACGGCCGGGCGTGGACAGCGCACGCCGAGGGGCCGAAGGCGCTGTTCGATCATGCGGTGGGCTGGCTGCGTCGGCACCGGGTCCTGCTGCCGGGGGTGAGCGTGCTGGCCCGGCAGGTTTCCGAGGTCCGCGCCATCGCGGAGAAGCGGCTGCACACCACGGTCGCGAGGGCCGCCTGGCGGGCGGATGCGGCGCTGCCTTGCGACTTGGTCGCCACGCTGAAGACGCCGGAGGGCAGGCGGTACTCGGAGCTGGAGCGGATGCGTCAGCCCCCGACGCGGACCACGGGTACCGCGATGAAGGGCGCGTTGCAGCGGGTCGAGGACATCGCCGCCTTCCAGCTGGGCCGTCTGAAGCTGGAGCAGATCCCGCCGAACCGGCTGTCCGCGCTGGCCCGGTACGGGCTGGGTACGAAGGCGCCGAAGCTGGAGCGGACCCCGGAGCCCAAGCGCACGGCGATGCTCACCGCGGTGATGCGCCACCTGGAGGCGAAGGCGATCGACGACGAACGCCGGCCTCTCGCGGGCGGAACACATCACCGAGGAACACATCGCCGGAGCGCTCGAAGCTGTCCGGCTGTTCAGCGATTGCGAGGACCTGCGCCGCTTCTACCCGTCAGTGCAGAACTACCGGGACAACGCCTCCAAGCAGTGGGTGAACCACCTGCACCAGTTGCAGGTCGTGCTGTTCCACCGGGGTCAAGTCGCCACTCAGCCACGCAAGTTGGTGCCGTCTGGAAGCCACCGATGGAGCTGCCGCCGCGAATGCGCCCGCACTTCGACCGCCCGGCAGGAGCTGGCGAGCCAGCTCGAAGCCCTTCACCGGGCGGAGTGCCACAAGGTCTTCCCCATCAGCCGGATGCAGTCCAGACGCAGTCTGGTACCCGACGCGAGATCACGCGCCCGCAAACGCTCACGCACCTCGCATTCCTGATCAGACGTCAACTCCACACGCAGGATCTTCGGCATGAGGCAGCCCCTCCCTGCCCGTCCCATACCCGAACCACAGCCCACATCACCGAGACCGCTTAGGGCGCCGGAGGTGTGGGGAGGAGCTGGTCGAACGCCAGCCCGCTGGACGCCTCGCCGCGGCCGGTTTCGCGGGTCGCGGCGAGCCAGACAAGCACCCGGCCGTCGCGCCACCGGGTGCGCTGGTAGGCCAACGAGACCTGGGTGCCGGCGCGCGGCACCTCCTCCTCGAACACGTGGTAGGGCACCGCCGTCTCCTGGTCGAGCCCGACCCGCAGCAGCGTGGTGCGCGGCCGGACCCGGGCGCCGGGCGGCACGCCCTCCATCAAGCGCAACATCGCGCCCCGCTGGAGCTGCGTCGCCCGCACGTCGCCCGGGACGTGCATGACAACGAACGGGACCCAGTTCTCCGGCACCGTGGTCATCGCCCGGTAGGAGATCGGCGCCGCGGCGTCGCCGGTGACCGGGGCGCCCGGCGGCACGCCCTCGAGTCGCCGGCGGTGGGCCAGGGTCTCCTCGGCGGCCTCGGACCCCCGCTTGCCCACCCCGGACGCGAGTGGCACGACACGCTCAACGCCCCAGACGAGGTTGGCCACCTCGTCGCGCGTGAACACGACGTCCTCCAGCGGCGGCCCGCCGGTCGACTGCGGCAGGGTCGGCGGCAGGAACAGCGACGTGTCGGCCGGCTCACGGCCGGTCCCGGCGACGTCGAGTGTGAACATCGACCAGCGTCGCCAGTCGTCGTCGACGCCCCGGCCTGCGGGTTCGATCCACAGCCGCTCGCCGAACACGTTGGTCACGGCGAGCCCGGCCACCGTGGCGAGGGAGCCCACCGGTAGCTCGTACGGGATCGTGAACCAATCGTTGCCGTAGGCGAGCGCGAACTCGAGGAACAGCAGGCGGGCGAGGTCGGTGGTGTCGGCGCTGACGTCGCCGAGGTTGGTGCGCCCGTCCTCGAACGCCCACCAGCGCTTGTCGGGCATGCCGTTGAAGCGGGTCGCCGTCGGGATCGTGGTCGACGGTTCGGCGAGCTTGCCGGATCCACGCCCGCCCGCCGGGTCGACGGAGAACGCGGTCCAGTCCAGTCGGCCGCCCGGGTACTCCTCGGCGACGAGGCGCTTGGCACCGTCGGCGACGTTCGCGGTGACGGCGAACTGGTGCTCCAGGTGGGCAGGGTCCCACGCCGACTGCCAGGCCGGGCGCTCGAACATCGCGTCGAACCAGCCGACCAGCTCCACGCCGGCCTCGACGATGCCCGGCTTGTCGGCCTCCGCCACCGCGATGCCGGTCAGCGGCGTGTTCGATGGGCTCGCCGTCAGGTGCTGGTAGAGGCGGTAACCGTCCATCGCACGGCCGGCCAGCGACTGGAGCAGCGCGTACACCTCCAGGTGGGCGACCCGCTCGGTGTCGTCCTCGTCGGTCGGGTCGGGCGCGACGAACGCGTAGCGCTCCACGAAGGACTGCCGGTAGACCGGCGGGATCCGCTTGAGGAACCGCCGCCCGAGCATCATCCGCAGGTCGGCGGCGCCCAGGCCGCCGGCGGTGAGGTGGTCGAGCGGCCGCCGCTCGACCACCGCCTCCAGCGGCTGGCTGCCATCGAAGGCGACCGGGGTCGCGTCGCGGGCCTGGAACGTCGTCAGGGCGGCCTGCGCCACCTGCACCTTGGCCAGCACCGGCGACCCGGCGTCGTCGCCGTGGAACTCGCCCATCTGCCACTGGCGGGTCAGCATCCACAGCGCGTCGCGGACCTCGGCCCGCAACGCCCGGTCGAATTCGACCGACCGTGGCCGGCCCTCGACCCGGTTCCAGATCGTCACCGACGGCCGCTGCCGCTCGGCGAGCTCAGCCCGGAGGTTACGGATCAACAGTGGATTAGGCATCGTCGGCTCGCAGGATCCGGTACAGGCCGTTGTTGACGGCGAGGTTGGCGGAGATGCCGAGGCCGCGCACTGTCGCCTCGGAGACGGTCGCCGGCAGGAAGGTGGCGTACGCGGTCTGGGCGATGGCGGCCGGTTCGAGGGCCCGCTGCCGCGCCAGGTCGAGCGTGTCGTTCAGCGCGGCGACAAGGTCGTCCCAGAGCCAGCCTGCGGTCGCGTCGGGTGGCACGACGAGCAGCATCGCCTGCGGCGGTTCGGAGTTCGGGCTGTCGTGGTGGAACACGATGCCGGTGGTCGCCGTGTCACCGGGCACGACCTCGACCCACTCGTCGAGCAGCAGCCCGGCCTGGGCCGCCCGTTTGTCGAACGCGGCCGGGTAGTGGGCGGTGTAGAGCAGCCGATCGCCGGTGAGCGTGGTGCCAGGCGGCCAGTCGAGCGCCAGCCAGGGCTCGCTGACGTGCGGGAACTGGCTCGGCGTCAGCTCCGGCTCGGGCCGGTTGAACGCGCTCGCCAGCAGCGTCGCCTGCTCCCAGGAGCGCACCGGGCCGCGTACCCGGGCGACGCCGTGCAGCCAGTCGTCGACCGGGAACGGCCGGGTCGGCAACCCGGCCAGCAGCCCGCCGGAGCGGCTCCATTGCAGAGCCGCCTCCCACTCGTCGGCCTGCGCTGTGGGGATGTCGAATTCGGGCACGAACACCGCGTCCGGGCCAAGCAGTGCGGCAACCGCGGCCGCCAGCGCGTCGACCCGTGGCCGGCCCGGCGCGGCGAGGTCGTGGGCGGCTAGGTGGCCCGCCGCGGCGTCGCTCCGGGTCTCCGCCTCCGTGATCACGAAGTCGAGCGCGCGCGATGTGTCGCGGCCGAGGGCGACCGCCCGTTCCGCGAACCCGTCGATCGGGAACGGTTCGGCGTCGAACGCGTCTACCGGCAGCAGCGCGACCGCCGCCAGCGCGTCGGCGAGCCCGGTCGTCGAGCCGGCCACCGCCTCGAACCCGGCGAGCCGGTCGGCGAAGGCCGACCGCTGCGTCTCGATCGCCGCGCGGAACGGCGCGGCCGCGGCGGGCACCGGGTTGGTCGGTGCGTCGCGGACCTCGCGGTCGGCTCGGAGCAGCACGGCGACGCGCTCGGCGTCGGTGGCCGTCGACGGCAGCGCGCTGTCGCGGGCGAGCGCGGCGTCGGCGCGGGCCAGCCGGGCCCGCCAGCGTTCCGCCCGGGTCGCCACGGCCGCCAGCAGGTCGTCGAAGAGGACGGCCCGTCTCGCCGCGAGCTGGCCCGTTCCCCCGCTCGGCAGGCCGAATCGGCCGGATCCGACCAGCGCCGCGCCGGCCCGGTCGACTAGGTCGTCGACGGCGGCGCGCAGGGCCACCGGGTCGGCCAGCGCCGTGTCGATCTCGGTGCGCAGGCTCCGCAGCCCGCCCAGATGGCTGTCGAGCCGCGCCGCCACCTCCGCGACGCGGGCCCGGTCGGCGTGCGGAAGCGCGTCGGCGGTGGAATGCGCCTCGCCGGCGCGGAGCACGTCGGTGGCCCGCAGGGTCCGGCTGGTGGTCGCCACCGTGCGCAGGTGGCCGACCAGGGGCGCGATCTCGAAGAACGTCACCTTCCCCGGTACGCGCTCGGTGAAGTGCACGGTCGGCGCCGCGTCGGGCCGCAGCCCCGCCTCGCCGGCCACGTACCGCAGGATCCGCTCGTCGAGCTCGCCGAGCGCGGCCTGCGACTCCAGACGGACCAGGTAGAGCAGGTCGATCGGCTGCAGCCCCAGCTCCGCCTGGCTGACCAGCCGATCGCGGTCGGTGCCGTCGGGATCGGTCCAGCGGACCCGGACCACGACGTCTGCGGGTGGCGGCAGCATCGCGGCGACCAGCTCGTTGACCCCCGGCTCCGCGATCGCCCGCGGCGTCATCGCCAGCCCGTCCAACGGGGACGCGAGATGGTCCAGTCCGGCGCGCAGGTGGATCGCCACCCGGTGGGTCAGCGTGCTGCCCCGCCGCGGGGTCTCCAGCACGGCGGGCTCGGGCGGGAAACCGCCGCGCCCGATGGTGTCGAGTGTGGACGCCGCCCGGTCGGTGTTGCCGAGCACCGCCTGGTGTACGCCCTCGGCCAGCACCAGGTCGGCGATCGCGTCGTGCACGTCGAGCAGCCGCTCCACCTCCAGGTCGATGGCTTGCCGCTGCGCGGCCGAGGCGGCCGGCAGGTCGGCGCGCCCGAACGGGTAACCGGAGTTGCCGGTGCGCACGTGCCGGACCAGCTCCAGGCCGTCGACGCACATCCGGCCGTCCCGGTCGCCGGTGAGCGGGAACGCAAGCCGGAGCGGGTGGATGAACGCGTCCACCTCCGCCAGACCGTGCCGGTCGTGCAGCCCGCGCTCGAACCGGTAGCCCAGCAGGTTGCCGAGCGGCTGCCCGTTGCGCAGGCCCTGGAGCACCGACGTGGCCAGCCGCATCCTTTCGGAGCTGAGGTTGAGCGCCATCGTGTCAGGATGGTCGGGGGTGGCGTTGGCCATGAAGCCGCTGCGCAGGATCGCCGCCGTTGCGGCGTGGTTCAACGACGGCGCGTGGACGAAGCCGCCGTTGGCGCTGTCCCGCACCGGCGTGGGTCCAGCGCCGAACGCGGGCTTGAGCTCGTCGGGCAGCTTCACCGGTTGGACCGTCCTGCGTTCCGGTCGCACGTCGTGCAGCCACCCGTAGGCGCCGACGTGGACGCCGCGCCGCGGGTCCGGGCGTGGATCGCCGGTGCCGTCGCCGGGCGCGAGGCCGCGCATGTCGAGCAGTCGGCGGGTCACCAGACCCAGCCGCCAGGCGTCGACTCGGTGGCTGCAGCAGTCGAGGTGTTCGGCTTGGAGCCGTTCGAGCCGGGCGGTCGGTAGGCCGGACAGGGCGTCGATCGCGTCGGTCACCTCGCGGAGACGGGCGGCGGCCGGCTTGTCGAGCAACGCGGGAATGACCTCGTGCAGCGGGCGGAGATTGTCGCCGGTGATGGCCGCCGCCCCGTCGTACAAGGCGTTCCACCGGCTCTCAGTGCCCTGGGCGTCGGCCACGTGCACGAAGGACGGTTCCCGCCGGGCTGCAAGCAGCCCGGCGCCGGAGAGCAGACCGGCGTCCTGCCGGAGCCGGACGGCCGCGTCCCACCAGGACAGCAGCAGGGCGTGGCGGAGCAGGATGTAGAGCAGGGCTGTCGGCTCACGGTCGCCGGTGAACCCGGTTTCCTGGCGCAGCTCCTCCAGTGACGAACGGCCCGCGTCGGCCAGCCACCGCAGGTAGTTGCGCCCGTCGTCGCAGTACGCGCGGACCGCTGCCTCCTCCGACAACGGGCGGTCGTCGACGATCGGCCCCTTCAGTTTGTGCTGGGCGGTGTGGAACAGCTTGCCGAGGATGTCCGGCGCGTCGTTGCCGGCGTACCCCAGGCGGGCCAGCAACTGGCGCCCGGTAACGAGGTGACCGAACGCGTCCCACGCGTCGAAGAACTGCCGGCCCAGGTTGTCGAAGCGGAACCGGTTGAAGATGTCGGCGATCGACTCGGCGTAGCGCTGGTGGAACTCCACCGACGCGGGGTGCAGCGCCACGATGTCGAGCAGCGTCTGGTGCGGGTCGCCGGGGGCGTACGCGTGCGGCACCGCCTCGGTGAGCGTGGCCAGGTCGCTGGTGACCACGGCGAGCATCTTGCCCAGAGTGGTCAGCACCGGCAGGTCAGGCGGCCTCGCCGGGTCGCCGGGGGCGCCGGTGCCGAACCGCAGCCGGCCGAACGCTGTGGCGGGCACGATGCCGTACGGCTGACGGCCGAGGCGCAGCGCCGGCACCCGGCCGCGGCCGCTGACGTAGTCGAGGAAGAAGCCCCGGGTACGCGTCACGTCGTCGTCGCCGAGCAGCGGATGCATCATCGACTCGAGGAAGTAGCCCCAGGTGGCCGGCCACAGCGCGGTGTTCATCGCGCGCGCCTCGGCCTGGTCGGTTCCGGCGGCGCCGGCGACCGCGGCGAACACCGCCGGGTCGACGCCGAGGCACTCGGCCAGCCACTGACCGTCCTGTTTGGTCGCCCAGCGCGGCTCGTCGACCAGCCGCGACCCGGCACCCAGGTAGCGGTCGTAGCTGAGGTCGGGGTCGTCGAGCCGGCTGAACCCGGACGGCACGCCCTCGGTGTTGTTGGTCGGCGTGCCCTGGGCAAGGATCGACATCCCGGACCGGCCGCGGTGGTGGTGGGCGAGCAGCTCCTCCAGCTCCGCCTGATCTTCGGCCGGGGTCGAGCCGGCCCGGATGCCGACCGCGAAGAGCCGGTCGAACCCGTTCTCCATGCCCGGCCGCAGCTCGACCCGCATCGCCATGCCGACGTCGACCGCAGCGCCGAAGTCGACCATCCAGCGCAGCTCGTCGGGCACCACCAGTTCGCCGTTCTCGATGCGGAACTGGTCGTCCGGCCCGGCCGCCGGGTCGGGGCCGACGACCAGCGACGGCGGGATCTGATTGCCGAGGAACTCCAACACCGGTCGCCCGGAGCGAAGGCCGATCAGCACGATCCGGTCCGGCAGCAGGTTGGCCCGCGCCGCCCGGGTCCAGGCGGACGGTTTGGTGTCGGCGCCGGCGAGCGACGGCAGCTCGCAGAAGGCGACCGTCACCTCCGCCTGCTCGGGGTCCACGCCTGCGGGCCGCTCGTCGAACGCGGATGGCGGCACGCCGAGCACGGCGTCGGCCCGGGCGTCGCCCACGGCGCGGCGCAGCGCGGTCGCGAAGGCACCCTTCGGGTCGCCGCCGGCGCGCCACACCTGCTCCCAGTACCGCGCGACGGCGGTGCGCTCCGCCGCGCTCAGCGTCAGGTCGCCGGCGACCACCAGGATCACCTCGTCGGCGCTCGTCCGGACCGGTTCGGCGGTCGGGTCCAGCGGGGCGAACCGGTCGATGATCCAGCCCGCGCGGCCGCTGCCGCTGCCGGCCACCAGGGACCGCCACGCGGCGCGGCGCATGCCATCGTCGCCCCCGGCCCGGAAGATCGAGGCCCAGAACCGGGTCGCGTTGACCACTTCCGTGTCGCTGAGCCGGTCTTCGAACCCGTCGACCGCCCACTGGTCCGGATAGATCCGCACCCACAGTTCCGTGGGGGTGAAGCGGGTCTCGATCCGCAGCGGCATCAGCAGCAGCGGCGTCCGGCCGTCGAGGCCACCGATGGCATTGCGCGGGTCGGACACCTCGGCGAGGCCGCGGACCTCGCCGGCCAGCCGGCTCTCCGCCCGCCGCAGCTTCTCCCGCAGCTCGGCCAGCGCGGATGTGGCCGACACGAGGGCGTCGTCGAGCTCGGCCAGCGACCGTGGCGGCCGGGCGAGCCGCGGGTCGACCCGCCGGGCCGCGGCGTCGCGGGCGCGCCGCACGCGGGTCAGCCGGGCGTCGGCTGCGGCGACCTCGGCGCGCAGGTCGGCGGCCTCTGCGGCGCGTTCGCGCATGCGGCGGTAGGCGGGGCGGGGGTCATTCATGGCCGATCAGCTCCCCCGCGTGCACGGCCACGAGCACCGGTGCCTGGTAAAGGATGTAGGCCACCTCGGACGCGTTGAGGTCCGGACCCCAGTGCAGGAAGCGGTCCTCCGTCCACTGGTCGTGCTTCTCGGCGTCGGCGCCGGTCGGCTCGGCCAGGTGGCGGGTCGCCGCGGTGGGCCCGGCCGGGATGAACGGCACGCCCGGCGCGACGTCGTCCCAGGCGAGGTCGTTCCACACGTTGAGGTTGCCGTCACGCGCGATGTCGAGACCGAAGCGGGGCTCCCCCGGCCGCTCGCGCAGCACGAAGAACCAACCGGCGTCGGGGTCGGGCACCGACGGGTCCTGGCCGCGGGCCTCCTCAGCGGTGAGGTCGAAGCCGAGGAAGGAGATGTCCGGCTCGACCTTGGCGCCGAACAGCGGCATGCGCAGCTTGCTCAGCGGCGGGTCCAGCTCCTCGGCCGACGTGAGGTCGTCGAGCTCCCGTTCGGCGCCCGGGTCGATGGCGCCGTCCGCGGTGCGCCGCCACTTCGCCTTCTGCGCGTAGATCACTGCCGTGGGGAAGCGCTTGAGCAGGTCGCCCCGGATCACCAGGACCACTTCGTCCCGGCCGCCGGTGCCGCTGCCCAACTCGCGATGGTCGTGCTCCCCGAGCGTCGAGGTGAGCGGCCACTGGTGCAGCGGCGGGATGTCACGCAGCCGCTCCCGGCGTGCCGCGCCGGTCTCGCCCGGGACCGGGAGCTGATGCGAGGGGTCCCAGAACTGCCGGAAGTAGCTGCCCTGCTGGTCGGTGGGGTACTCGCGCCAGAGCAGCTCGCGCGCCATCTCATGGTTGAGACCGACCAGGTACGCCTCGATGAACCGCTGGTTGGTCTCCAGCATGCTGATGCTGTCGGGCGGGATGAGGTTGAGGTTGGGCAGGAACAGCTCAGACGACTTGTCGGCGAGCGGCCGGTACATCGGCAGGTCGATCTCCGGGTAGGCCATGACCTCGCGGAACGAGGCCACGACCACCGGCCGGAACCGCGCCGGGATGGTCAACCCGGCGAGCACCCGGCGGGGCACGGTGACGTCCGGGTCGACGAGGCCCAGTGCCGCCTTGGCCAGGCCGTCGACCGCGATGCCGGGCCGCCCCGGCTCCACCCCGGCCTCCGCCGAGGCGCGGATCAGCTCGGCGTTGCCCCGGATGCCGGTTTTGTACCGGGCGCCGACCCGGCTGTCGGTCGCTGTCGGGTCCATGGTGGGCACGTCCTTGCCGGGGTCGCTCAGCGTGAAGCGCTCGTACCGCGGCAGCTCGGTGACCAGCTCCGGCTTGCGTTCGTCGAGTGCGAGTTGGAAGGCGGCCGTGTCGCGATGACGGCTGAGGGCCCGTAGGACGACCGCGGAGGTGGGTACGCCCGGCGGCGCCGTTTTCGGCCGGGCGGCGGTGGCCTTCTGCGCGGCGATGGCGGCCAGCAGGCGGCGGGGTGGATCGCCGCGGCGGGTCAGGGCCCGCACCACGGTCGAACCCGGGCGGCTGATCCGCCGCATCGCCGCGCTCAGCGGCCCCTTGGCGACCAGGCTCGCCGCGAGGCCGTGAGCCACGGTCACTCCGCTGTGGACGATCCGCGGATGCACCGGCGCGGTGATCGCCAGCACCCGGCCGGGGTCAGCGGCCACCTGGGCGGCGAGATGGCGGCGGTGGATGCTGGCGGCCACCTCCCGGGCGAGCTGGCCGAGGCGGATCCGCTTGTTGGCCGCCTGCACCGCGCCGACCTGGTCCCAGGCGGCCGCCAGGTAGGTCTCCTGGTTGTCCTGCACGACCGCCGTTCCGAACCCGGCGGTGGCGCGGAAGCGGGGGTCGAGGTTGAGCTCGTGCACCCAGTTGCCGGTCAGCTGGGGCGCCGTCGCCTCCAGCAGGCGGCTGGTCTGGGCGTGCCACCGGCCGTACAGCGGTGGGGTGACCACCGGATCCGGGTCCGCGGCGTCGCCCGCGGCGTAGTCGTCGCCCAGCTCGACGAGGTCGGCCAGAGCCCTCTGGAACGGGTGCGGGAACGGGGTGTCCCAGTTCTCGTAGCGCTCCGCTTCCGCCTGCGCCAACTCGTCGAGGTTGATCTGGGGGACCCGCAGCGCCCCGCCGAGGCGCAGCATGCCACCGAGGCCGGGCACGTCGATGCCGGGCAGGCCGGGCAGCGGCTTGCGGACGTCCATGTCGCGCTGGCCGACGTGTGGGTCCATCCGGCGGGGCTTGAGCAGGCGGACCAGGTACTCGAAGTCGCCGACGGTGCCGGTCCGGAACTGCCAGCGGTGGTAGTAGCAGTAATGCGGGGGTTCGCCGCGGTTGGCGTAGTCGCCCCAGGCCGGCTGCATGGCGGCCGGCGTCGCGCCCGGGTCGAGACCGAGCCCGGCCAGTCGGCCGCTCTCGAAGGCGGGCATGACGAACGCGTGGTAGGCGGTGTTGGGCCGCAGGCGCCGCGGGCAGAGCAGCCGCGACAGCCCGAGGTCCGGGTTCGCGCCGACGACCTCGTCGAACCGCGGCAGCACCTGGGCCATGTCGTCGGACACCACCTCGCCGGCCGCGTCGAGCCCCCCGTTGACGTGGACGTGAGCCCAGGCCCACAGCTCGCCGGCGGCGGGGAACACGCCGGAGTCGCCGACGATCACGAACGGCAACGGCTTCCCGGTGGCAGTGCCCTCGGTGAACTCGTCGTCGGCCAGCACGACCAGCGCCAGCCAGGGCCGCAGGCGCTTCGACCCGTCCGGTGGCGCCGGGGTGTAGCGCCATGGCAGGTCCTCGTCGTAGAACTCGACGAACGGCAGGTAGTTGGGCTCGAAGTCGGTGATCCCAGCGCGCGGCTCGGTGCGTACGATCGAGCGGGCGTCCAGGCCGATCACGTCGCCGGGCCCGTAGAGCTCGACGTCGCGGTGCACCGGCAGCGTGGTCGTGCCGCCGCCCACCGCGTCGCCGGTGAGCGTCAGGTCGACGCCGATGCTCGCCCGGGTCGCGCCGCCGGGCGCGGCGGTGATCAGGTTGGCGACTCCCCGCCGCAGCCACGGCAGGAACGAATAGGTGCCGATGTCGCTCATGCGGTGGCCGCCTCGTACGTGGGGATGACGTGGACCGTGCCGGCCCGGCTCGGGTCGCCTGCGACCACCCCGTCGAGCCACTCCCGCGCAGCCGCCTCGCTGCCGAAGACCTGCGTCGTGGCGCGGTTGTCCGCGGTGGAGGCGACGACGAAGCCGGCGTCGGTGACCGCCACCGCGTCGTGGTGCGGGTTGAGCAACTGCGCGACGGCGGCGGAGACCGGCGAACCGGCGATGCTGGCGCCGGCGACGAAGTGGGCGAACAAGCCACCGGCGATGGGCCGGAAGCGGCGCTGGCGGCGGCGGAACTGGTCGTCGATGGTGACCTCTTCGAAGCGGACGACCCGCCGGGCCATCCGCGCGGACTGGGCGCCCGCGCCGGTCGGCACCAGCTCCATCCCCGCGTGCTGGCGCTCGAACGACGGCCGGGACAGCTTGGCCGCGTCGTCCAGCTCCAGGAACTGCGCCATGGCGAACGGCTCGGTGACGTCGTTGCCCGCGCGCAACGCGGTGCCCTGCACGGTGAGGGTGAAGCGGGTCGCGTCGCTGGCCCGGTTGCTGCCGACCTTGGCGATGCCGATGTCCAGCGGCACGGCGCGCTGCCGCACCTCCAGCACGCCGACCGGGTGCAGCGCGAGCGCCGCGGATCCGGAGTCGGGCAGGCTGCGCAGCGACACGAGCAGGCTGGTGCCCGGCGGGGGGAACGCCCGCCACGACTCGGCCTTCTCCAGCTCGGTGCGCAGCAGCGGCAGCACGTTGACCGGGTCCAGCTCGGTGTGCTTCGGCTCGCCCCAGGTCTCGTCGAAGTCGGCGGATACGTCGAAGAAGAAGAACGAGATCGAGCCCTCGCCGCGGGCCCGCCACGGCGACGTCCCCTCCAGTGCGAAGTGCAGGTGGATGCTGAAGACGCCGAGGCCGAAGACCTTCAGCGACACCGACGCGGAGATCTCGACGACGAAGTAGAACGGCGAGAACCGGAACAGCGCGTCGAAGCCGATGTGCCCCTCGATGCTGATTCCGCTGAACCGGAAGTACAGCTCCGCGGCCGCGCCGAACTGCGCGGTATTGCTGGTGATGGCGAAGTAGTTGGTGATCCGGATCCGGCCCCAGTCCTCGTCGAGGATGCTGATCGTGATCCGCTGCGGGCTCGGGAACGGCAGCGGGGGCGGATCGAAGCTGGGGTGGAAGCCGCCGACGCTGACCACGAACTCGGGCTGGTCGCCCCAGGCCACCAGCAGGCCCATCTCCCCGGCGATGGTCAGGAACAGAATCCGGGAGTCGAACAGCGAGGCGAAGAAGTACAGCCGCTTGCGGTCGAACTCGACTGTGCCGGCGAAGTTGACCTGGAGCTGCACCAGCGGCTCGTCGGGGGTGGGCAGCGCGACCTTCAGCACGCCGACGATGGCGACGTTGCCCGGGATCTCGATGATCACGCCGACGGAGGCGCTGATCAGCGTCGGGCTGCCCCAGCCGATCTTGATCATCGGGCCGATCAGGAACGTGTTCTGCTTGGCCGGGAAGAAGGCGCGCAGGTCGCTGAGGATCCGTGGCGCGTTGGCCACGACGTCGCGGGGGAACATCACCGATTCCACCGCGCCGGTGCGGACGCCCTCCATCAGCGCCTGCAGGTTCATCGTCCGGTTGATGCCAAGGAGTCCGCCGACGCCGAGCAGGGTGAAGCCGTAGCCGAGCTGGATACCCCCGGGGAACTGCGCGGTGATGATGATCAGCATCGAGAACCCGGGCGAGCCGTCCGGGTTGCGGGTGGTGATCAGACCGATCGCCGCCACCGCCAGGAACTCGGCGATGACCAGCTCCAGGGCGCCGGCGTACTCACCCTTCTCGGTGTCGATGAACAGGTAGCCGCCGCCCTTGACGACGCCGACGTCGAGCGAGAGGCCGATGCCGTTGGGCGGCTTGAACCGGAACCCGAGGTCGATCGGGCCCAGGTTGCCCTCGCCGCCGGGTGGCAGGCCAAGGACGGCCTCGACCCCGATGCTTTCGACGACGGCCTGCAGCGGTCCGAGCGCGGCCTTGATCGTGGCCATGAGCCCGACCGGGAACCCGGCCGTCTCGATGCCGACCCGGAACGTGAGGTTTTTGATCTCGATCGGACCGAGCTGGATGTGCGCGGGGATCTGAACGTCGAGCCCGCCGCTGCCGGTGAAGTAGACACCGGAGCCGGCCGAGCCGGCCCGCCAGCCGAAGCCGAGGTCGAACCGGGCCCTCAGCTCGAAGCCCGCCATCACGCTGCCGATGAACCCGTCGGCGTCGGCGAGGGAGATGGACAGCTCGCCGCCCTCGATGGCGCCCTCGATGCCTACGTCGCCGTTGGCCCGCCCGGCGTCGGCGTCCCAGGCGAAGGAGGTGGTCAGGCGGATCCCGATCCGCTTCGCGCTGAGCTCCGTGGCGCCGGCCACGCCGAGCAAGATCACCGCCTCCCGGCCTGGCGCGGGCATCTTGTCGAGCCCGGCCTTGAGCGTGCCCTGCACCGTGCCCTCCGGCGGGATCACCGAGAGGTTGGCCGGCGGCTGGAGGCGGATGCCGGTGGACGCGGCGACCGCCCCGGCGGCGCTGAAGCCGAGCAGGAAGTCGCCACTGACGGGCACCACGAGGTCGGTTCCGTCGGCCAGGCCGAACTTGGCGATCAGGTCGAGGCCGGGCGGCGTGACCGTGGGGTCCGTGGGGATCAGCGCCGCGAGGAAGAACTCGATGAACGGCCGCTCGGGCGGCCCGGGGTCGATGCCCGAGGCCACGGGCAGACCGAGGGAGGTGAGCAGCTCGTAGAGCAGGTCGATGAGCAGGGCGCCGTCGAACGCCGGCGTGCCCCAGCCGAACAGGGAGCTGAACGCCGTCTCGGGCGAGGAGAAGAACTCGCCGATCCGGGCGAAGTCGACGAACCGCACCGTGGTCTCGGGCAGCACGGGATCGGTGGACGCGGGGTTGACCACCGTCGTGCCCAGCACGCCGAGCGCGGTCAGCACGCCGGACACGATCGGTTGATTGTCGGTCAGGTAGCGGGCGACGACCCGGTCCAGCAGCCGCTTGGGCAGCTCGCTGACGAACTGCTCCAGAGCACCAGGGAGGACGCCGAGGTTGATGCTGCCGACCTCGCGGGCGATCGTGTCGAAGGAGCGGATCACGCCGACCAGCTCGACCACCAGCGGCGCCGACTTCGCGGCCAGCTCCAGACCGCCGACGTCGGCCTCAATCGCCTCGAGCAGCTCGCCGACCAGGTCGGGCAGCTCCTGCGCGGACGCGGCGCAGGAGCCGACGGCACTGCGCAGCGCCGGCGACACCAGGTCGGGCGGGATCCACAGGCCGAGGTCGGTGAGCACGGCGAGCGGGTCGTCGCCGCCGAACTCGTCGCCGAGGTCGGCGAGCGCCGAGCCGAGCATCAGCGCCAGGCGTTCCAGTGTGCCGGGCTCAGCCATGGCCGCCTCCCCCGTCGTCGGACCCGGCTCCCCGATGGACCGCCACGTGCACCGCGCCGGCGAGGGCGACTACCGGGCTGAGCAGCACGCCGCCGACACCGACCAGACAGAGTGCCCCGGCCAGCCGGCGGCCGCGCACCGCGGCACCGCCTCGCCCGGACAGCGCGTCCGCGGCACGGACCGCGGCGGTGAGCGGCCGCAACGCCACCGCGCGTACGGCGGCACGCCAGCGGGCCCGGGTCGCGAGCCGGCGCGCCAATGGCGTACCGAGGGCGTAGTAGGCGGGGTTGACCGCCGCGAGGAGGCGCCGGCCGGCCCGCGACGCCGACAGCTCGGCCCGCATCAGCCGCAGATAGGCGAGCTGGCTCAGGGCGGTCATCGTCGTGGCGGCTGCGGTGAGCGGGCAGGTCGACTCGGCGTCTTCCGGCGGCGGAGGCGGAGTCGTGGGCGGTGGCGTGGGCGGTGGTGGGACCGGCGGCGCCGCCTCGACCGGCGGCGCCGCCTCGACCGGCACCGTCGGCGAGCGCAGCGCGGGCGCGCCGGTGACCTGGATGAAGCGCGCCTCGACGCACGGCAGCGACCCGGCGAGGATCCACAGCATGTAGTAGCCGGGCGGCACGAGCGAGCTGTCGGTGCCGGGCACCATCGTGATCGACAGCGAGGTGCTGCCGTTGGTCGTGAACGGCAGCTCGATGAAGCGCTGCTCGGTGTCGGTGTGGTGGGTCACTGCGGCCGGGCGCATGATCGCCACCCGGGTGATCCGGGCCGCGTCGGGGGTCCGCACCGTGAACGTCGACCCGTACCGGACCTGGACCTCGCCGGCCTTCAGCGGCGGGAGCACCGGTCGGCTGCCCGCCTTGTGGAAGTACGGCGGCTGGTAGACCTCGTAGTCCTTGCGGTTGAGCGGATTCGTAAAGGCCTCATGGCGGTCCACCGCCGGCGTGACGGCAGTGTTCGTGAACCACTCGTTGACCCGCGGGATCGGGGTGCCGCCGGCCGCAGGCTCGAAGTCGACCCGCGTCCCGTCGGGGATGTCGCGCGGCAGCGGGGTGTCGATGTCGAGGATGAGGGACGCCGAGATGGACGGCAACAGCGGCCGCAGCCCGGCGAGGGTGGCCCTGATCTCGTGAGGGCCGCGGTCGATGATCACCTTGGTGCCCACCGGCATCGTGGCGAAGGGCGCCAGGTAGACCGACGGATCGGTGTCCAGGTTGAGCGCGGTGTCGCCGGTGGCGGCATCGAACAGCAGGCGCGACGTACCCAGGTAGGTGCGCCCGTTGAAGGTGCGCGGATAGGCGAGTGACGGCTCGTGCTCGTTGGGGTCGGCGCCGCCCGCGACGATCACTGAGCCGTCGGCGAGCAGCATCGCGATCGAGTGGTACATCCGCGGGTGCGCCATCGGCGCCCCGACGTGGAACCCGGAGCCGGGGGTATGGATCTCCACCGGCAGCGTCGGGTTGGTACGCGGCACGCCTTTCGCTGTGGCCAGCGGGCTGTTGGCCCTGGCGTACCACTTGTACGCGTCATGGCCGCCGAGAATGAGCACGGTGGCGTCGGGCAGCAGCACGCAGTGGCCGTTGACGCGCGGATGGGGCAGGCCGGGCACGGCCTTCCACCGCGGCGCGCCGACCAGGCTGGTGTCGAGGATCTCGACCGGCTGCGGGGTGGCGATCTTTTGCCGGTGGAAGGCAAGCGGGCCGCGCCCCTCCGGCGTGGTGATCGTCCACGGCGGCGCCGGGGTGGCGACCGCGCGGCGCACCAGCGACACGTCGCTCGAGTCGACGGCGAAGCCGCCGCCCACCACCAGGAACTTGCCGACCGAGTTCGGGTCACGCGCCTTGGTCGCCGGGTTTAGCACCACCGGCAGCATCACACTCATGCCCTCTTCCCGCTCAGGCTGCTTGGCTTTGGCCGTCGGGAGCACGTACTCGGTCCAGGTGCCGGTGGCGGCGGTGCCCTTCGGCGCACCCGAGGGGGGCGGCACGATGGTCAGCGAGAGGGTAGGCGGCTCGGCGATCTCCTGACCCCACGTGGTGTGAGTGGTGTAGAGCCGGTCGTCGGGGGCGAGGTGGATGCCCGGGTAGATCGGGATCGGGCGGTTGGCGTTGGTCACCTTCTCCGGCTGGTACTTCGGCGGTCTGAGGTGCTCGACGACGTCGGCGATGCCGCGGTTGGTGACCCACTCGGTCAGCCGGGCGTCCGGCCACGTGCCGGGACCGGTGAAGACCGCACGCTCGCGCCGGCCGGAGACGACGATCACGCTGCCGTCGCCCAGCATGACCGCGGTCGGATACCAGCGACCCTGGAGCAGCTTGTGGCTCGGGTCTGGCTTCTCCCACACCTCTTTGCGCGGGTCGAAGATGACGATCGTGGAGGACCCGGCGCTGCCTCGGTAGTCGGTCACCGGATTGAAGCTCGCGCCCGAGAGGTGGTCGGGCTGCGAGCCGCCCACGACCAGGATCCGGCCGTCGGCGAGCTGCACGCAGAAGCAGCAGAACAGGTCCGCGCCGTTGGGGAACGGCTTGCGGACCGCCGGCGCGGTCGGCTTGCGGGGATCGAACACGTAGGCCACGAGCGGGTAGTCGAGGAACTCCGCGTGCCCGCAGAACCAGAGCACTTTTCCGGTGTGCATGTGCACCGCGTGGATGACGAACATACCGCGCTCGTCGGGAACCGGGTTGTGGCCGCTCTTGTCGCGCAGCTTCTCGCCCGGATTGAACGGCACCGGCTGCGGCGGCCGCCACGAGCCGTCGGTGTCGGCCGCCATCAGTGGGCCCCATGTCCGGCGCCGCCAGCGAGGTGCGCCGCGCCGACCACGATCGCGGCCATGATCAGCGCGACGCCGGTGACCCGCGCCAGCGCCGCGCCCCACGGCGCGTGCTTGTGCAGCGCGGCCACGCCGCCGAGCGCAATCATCAACAAGGGACTCGACATCCCGACCGCGAACATCACCAGCATCAGCGCGGCGCAGCAGCCGAGGCAGGAGAGTCCGTAGTCCAGGCCGACCAGGGCCGCCTCGGCGCCCACCGGACGCCGGCCCGACCAGCGCCGGGCGAGGAAGCTGAACGGCGAACGGCACGCCGTCAGGCACCGCGCGGACGTGCCGGAGAGCTGGTAGGCCCCGGCGACCAGCAGGGTGAGGGGCAGCACCACCCAGGCGTACGGGGTGCGGCCGACGAGCGCGTGCACGCCGCTGTCGACCGCGGCCAGCCCGAGCCCGGCGACCGTCCACAGTGTCAGGTACCCGGCGACAACGGTGGCGACCAGCCGGCCGGCGTCGCGCCGGTCACCGAGCAGCCGGGTGAACGCCCGCAGCAGCGGCAGCGACGTGGGCAGCATCGTCGCGACCGTCATCAGCAGCCAACTGACGGCGAACCAGCCGACTCCCGCCCAGCCCGCGGCGAGGTCGTGCCCGAGCAGCGACTGCGTCGGTGAGAGCTGCCACAGCAGCAACCCGACCGCCGCGACGACCGCGCCGGTGACGACAGCGACCGTGGGGCGCGAGCGCGCCGCCGCGCCGACCGCGGTCACAGCTCGCCCCGGCTCTCATACCGGAACGGGCCGCGCATCGCCGCCCGGCCCGCCACCTGCACCGAGGACGCCTGCCCGCCGAGGTCGATGCGGAACGTCGACGTGCTGCCCACTTCGGCGCGCGGGCCGAGCACCTCGCTCAGCCGGCCACTGCGCAGCTCGGTGACCGCACCGTCGCCGCCGCGCATGACCGACCCGGCGCCGCTGACCATCCGCCCGACGGTGACCGACAGGTGGTCGTCCTGAGTGGTCAGGCTGATCGGCGCGCGGGTCGCCTCGCGGAGCACGCCCATCAGTCGGCCGAGCTCGCGGAGTGGCCCGCCATAGCCCCCGGTGAACGTCGACGCGAGCGCGGTGAACTGCGCGTCGTCGGCGCCGTCGTCGACGAACAGCGTGACCTCCTGCCCGCCGTCGTCGCGGTGTCCCGCATGGAACGAGACGCTGACCACCGACCGCCCCGCGACATCGACGTCGCCGATCGTTCCTTCCTCGACCGACCAGCAGAACGCCCCAGTGCACCAGCCGTCGTCGGGCGGCTGACCGACCCAGCACGGGCAGATCGTGTAGCAGTCGCAGAGCTCCAAGAACTGGCCGTGGAGCCGGTAGGCGGGCAGGCTCATGGGCAGCGCCACGCGTTGCTGCGGTGCTGTGCGGCGGATACTCTCATGACGCCCCTGGTCGCTCTCGGTGACCGGACAATACACCGTGCGTCGATAGACCGGCGTCCCAATTCAACCAATCTGCGCACTGTCCGTCACCCGCACGGCTCAACGGGCAGACCCGCCGCACGCCAGCCCTCCAGCATCTCGTTCACGGACACCGTGGGCAGCTCCCCGGCCAGCGCGGACGTGACACGACGTTCACGGTCTGGGTGCCGCGGGTGGCCTCGAACCGGCCAGTACAGCTAGCCGTTCTCGCCGGTGCCAGTCAGACAGACCCACTCGTGAAAGCCCGAGGTTAGCGTTCAATCCAGCAGCATTACTGGCGGGACCCCACGACTCCCGCGAGTTCAGGCGAACTGAAGGTTCTTCAGCGCGAACCCGAGGGTCCGTTGCCCGGATTCCGGGGGATGGACCCTCGGGTTCGCGGGAACTCAGGCGATTCGGATTCGACGGACTGCTCCAGGAGAGCGCGGGCGGAGTCCGCGTAGCGGATCGCGGTCTTCTCGTCCATGCCGAAGACTTCGGCGAGGTGGAGTGGATCGGGCCCGTGGACGAGGGCCTCCTCAAGTTGCCGGTCGATGCGGAGCCGGTCCAATGTGGCTCTCTGGCCGCGCAGTTCGCGCTCGATCCACCAACTGCTGACCGGGTCTGTCTCCAGCGCGGTGTTCATGTTGATGATCAGGTGCGGGTTGGCGGTGCTCGGCCAGCGGCGGCGCCGGTGCTCCAGCCAGGCCAGCAGAAGCTGCTGGGTGAGGTCGTCCAGCGGATGGGTGCGTCCGGCGACGGTGATCCGGCGGTTGCCCAGGTCGGCATCGTCGAGTTGCAGGGCGCGGATCGCCCCGGGCCGGACCGCATGGACTGCGGCGAGGGCGACGGCCAGGCGGCCGGCGGGCGAAGTGACCACCTCGGCAGAGCGGGCCACCTGATGCGGCAGCAGCGGCTGCAGCACGGGGGCGGCGGCCTGGCCGACCTTGATCCGGGAGGTCGGGTTGCGGAAGATGACGCCGTTCTTCTTGGCCCAGGCGAACAGCGACCGCAGAGCGACCAATGCCTGGTGGCGGTCCCGTCCCTGGAGCGTCTTGACGTGGGCCAAGACTTCGTCGCGGGTCACCTCACGCACGTGGTCGTGGCCGGCCGACCACTCCAGCAGGGCCGGGCGAATCGCCGTGAGGTAGATCCTCACCGTGTCTGGGTCGCGGGCGAGGGTGCGCGGGCCGCCATCGTGCAGGGTCCGGGCCCACTTCTCGGTCTCCCGCCGGATGCCCGGGGCTATCCCGTCGAGTTTCGCCTCCAGCCAGTCCTCGAAGGGCGGACGCCGGTCGTTCAGGAAGATCTCCATCGCCTGAAGGACCTCGGTGGTGCGCTCGATGCTCAGGTTCAGTGCTCTCAGCGGGGAGAAGATCTCCGAGTGCCGGATCATGTCTCCCTCGGCGTACTCAGACAGCAGCATGACCAGTGCCCGGTCCACGTCCTGGCGTACTGCCCTGGGCCAGCCGCGGGCCTCGGCCAGGCCGTGCGCGAGGTGCCGAGCCCAGGCCAGCCAGCCGCTGGTGGTGGTGTCCGCCCGCCCTGGGTCGAAACGGTGGTAGTCGCGGCGGGCCCCGTCGAACAGCACCGGCTGGATCCATCGGGAGTACGGTCGCGCCGCAGGCGGCGGCGGAGGCTTGCGCGGTGCCCCTCGGCGGTCATAACGCCGGGGCGGAGTCGTGCGGGCGCCACGCATCGACAGCATGTCGGCGAAGAAGAGCTGCTGATGGCGCCCGACACCGTCCAGAAAGTGCACGGCCGTGGCAGCCCCGTGCAGTCCACCGGTCGCCCGAGCGTCGGCGCGGGCCTGGCCCCAGCACAATCGGCAGTACTCCTTGCGGACGGGCTGCAGCCGCCGGCAACCCCGGCACCGGCCGACCGTGTGGTCACGGGCGAACAGGTAGCAGGCTTGGCAAAGCCCGCGGACGAACGGGCGCTGGACTCGGCCCCAGGCCAGACAACTCTCGCAGCTGGCCGGCCCCGACAGGCCCCGACGCCGGGCTTTCGCCCTCATGCCGGCGGCAGGGAACGGCCGTCACGACGCTTGGGCACGACTGCCGGGGCCACCGCCGAGCCAGCCGCTGACGCGGCAGCCTGCTGGCCGGTCTCCTCACCGGGACGGATGACCTTGTCCGGCTCGGGGATCAGCAGGTCGCCGATCTCGCAGCCGAGGACGACACAGATGACGTCCAGGTCCTCCAGCTTGAGGGAGACCGGCTGGCCGGACCACAACCCGGACATCTTCCCCGCCGAGATCACCAACCCGTGCTCGGCCAGGCCCCGTTGGAGCTCGGACGCCTTCCAGATATTCTTGTTCGCGGCCGTCAGCCGCAGGTTCCACCTCATCGGATGAGCCCTTCCAGCCGCTTCGCGGCCCGCTCGGTCCCGGCGGCCCAGGCGTCCTCGACCCGGGTCTGCTGGACGTGGACGTATCGCATCGTCGTAGCGATCCAGGAATGTCCTAAAACCTCCTGAATTGCAAGCAAGTCCAGGCCGTTCTCATAGAGTTGGGACGCGCAGAAATGCCGCAGGACATGCGGCGTCAGCCGCTCGCCCCACCCCGACAGATGCATCTTGGCCGCGCCCTTGAGCCCGCCGCGCAGGGCGTCGTCGCCCACCCGGCGCGAGGAGCCGTCGGCGTTCTTGCGCTCGGAGGGGAACAGCGGGGCGCCGGGGCGGGTGTGGTCATCGTCGAACTGGCCCCACACGTCCTCGATGAACCACCGCAGTGTCCGGTCGGCGCCGTTGATCAGCGGCACCATCCGCTCGCGCGGCCCGGAGCCGCGGGCGCCCTTGCCGTGGCGGACGTGGAGCTTGCCGAAGCGGCCCAGGTCCCACTTGATGTCGTCCAGGTCGAGCTTGCACACCTCGCTCACCCGGAGGCCGACCTGGGACATCAGCTTCGCCGCGGTGTAGTTCCGGGCGGTCGGGGCGAACTTCCGGCAGGTCGCCAGCTCGCTGCCCCAGCCGGTGAACAGGACCCCGACCTCCGGCTCGCTCGGCGGGATCCGCAGCTGGGCATCCTTGGCCCCGCGCGGCCGGTTCATCTCGTC
Organism: Streptomyces lunaelactis; assembly: GCF_003054555.1. NCBI lineage: Bacteria > Bacillati > Actinomycetota > Actinomycetes > Kitasatosporales > Streptomycetaceae > Streptomyces > Streptomyces lunaelactis. The sequence goes on from NZ_CP026304.1 coordinate 176,071, forward strand.
GATCGGGCACTCGACCACGCGGCCGGTCATGCGGTGGAGTTCGACCTTGTGCCGAAGCTCCAGGAACATGAAGTACGTGGTCAGCGCCTGCGACCTGGCCAAGCGGGTGCCGCTCGGTGAGTTCCGCAGGACCTTCCCGAAGTACGCGTCGGCGTCGGCGGGCTCCATGCCCCACAGCGGCCGGCCGAACCAGGTCCTGATCTGCTCCAGGTGCCCGACGTCCCCGCGGATGGTGCCGTCCGCCAGGCCCGCCGAGGCCCTCGCCAGGACGAACCCGGACAGCACGTCCGTCTCGAACCGCTCCAGCTCCTCCGCCGACGCGGGCGCCCAGTGCTCACGCAGGTCCCGTACGACTGCCAGCGCCGCCAACCCGAGCCTCCTCGCCTTCGGCCCGACTGCGGATCGGCCGGACGAGGTGAGAACGCTTCAAGAATCCCGAAGTTACGTCACAAGGCCGCAGACCACTCGAAGGAGGAAGAACCCCTGGCCACGGGGGCAGGAGCTCAGCGGGGCTCAGGGGAACTCGCGGGATGTCGCACACACGCCGCCGTTGTCAGCGATCTCAAAGACCTGGCCGTACCCCTTGCAGTCACCGCACAGACGCTCGTCAACCAGGCGGCGTACGACGCTGACGCTCTCAGGCGAGCAGTGCCGGCCGGTGAGCGCATCCGCGGTCTCGTTCAGCAATTCGGCGCGCCCTTGCCCGACCAGCTGCTCGGCGCGCGCTGTGTCCCAGCCGGTCAGGCCGGACAGGAGCGAAACCACGGCGTCGCTGGCGGTGCGCTGCGTCCCGCACAGGGAGCAGGTCAGGGCCGTATCGTCCCAGCGGTGTCCGAACGGGTGCAGCGGACATATCCACGTGGTGGTGGACTGGCTGGGTACGGGCTGTTCGGTCATGGGTCTTTCCTTGGGTATCCAGAGCGGGTTGGTCCCCCGGACCGACGGCGAGCCGACGCGGGGCGGGGGTGCCGACCGCACCGGGGCGCGGGAGGAGGGACGCGCGGGTGCAGCCCGGCAGGAACGACCGTGGCCGGGTGGGCAGTTAGCGACGCAACACCCCGCACCCTGCCCGGGAATGGCGCACTGCGCAGCGGAGTGGTTGTTGAACTCCTGCCATCCGTTTTCGCCCTGGTATGTCTCGTCGTCGGCAAACTTCACGTAGTGGGCCAGCAATGTCAGCCCGCGGTCGCCCTCGCTGGCCTTGTAGAAGGTGGGCTTGTCCGTCTCGGCATCGATCGGGAACGGGTGTTAGACGTCATTGAAAATGCCTACGAGTGCGGCAGTTTGGGCAGCTTGGTGCCGACATGATCGGTAAGCGTGCCTGCCGACGAAGAGGTGCAGATTTGGGGCGGCACCTTGCCGACGAAGGGCATGCGAAGGCCCTCCCGGTATCTCTTGGCCGAGCGCCGGGAGGGCCGTGTAGCGCGCGGAGGCGCTGTGCTCACGGTAGAGGCTGACCCGGCGCGGGTCGAAGTTCGGCTGATGCGGGGCGAGTTGGTATGTCCGGGATGTGCGGGCGTGTTGCGGCCGTGGGGGTGGGCACGTTCGCGCGTACTGCGTGATGCCTCCGGCGGGCCGGTGGTGCTCCGTCCCCGGCGGACGAGGTGCGTGGGCTGCGACATGTCGCATGTGCTCCTTCCGGTGTTCGCGCTGGTCAGACGGGCGGATCTGGCAGAGGTGATCGGGTCGGCCCTGGCGGCGAAGGCGACCGGGACGGGGGCCCGGGTGATCGCTGAGAGGCTGGGCCGCCCGGTCGAGACGGTTCGCGGGTGGCTGCGCAGGTTCGCTTCGCAGGCGGAGCGGGTCCGCCGGTTCTTCACCGTGTTGCTGGTGGATACCGGCGTTGACCCGGCTGCTCCGGGGCCGGCCCGAACGGCGTTCGCGGACGCAGTCAGCGCGGTGGTCGGGGCCTGGTGGTCGGTCGCGTCCCGGTGGCCGCAGGTCGGCAAGGTGTCGCCCTGGCTGGTGGCCTGCGCGGTCTCCGGCGGGATACTGCTGGCGCCGTCCTGGCCCCTGGAAACGATCAACACCAGTCCACTCTGACGCCACGCCGACACGGGCTGTCACCGTCACGCGTGTGTGTTCACGCTGCGTGAGAGGGCTGGTGATCAGGTGCCAGGTCAGGAAGACCAGACACGGCTGGAGCGGGCTCAGGCGATCGGCCTGTTCCGCTACATGCTGATCAGGGAGGCGGCCGACCCGACGCTGTCGCGACGCCAACGCGGCGCTTTGGTGCGGGAGTTGGCTTCGATGGTTCATGTCGACCCGGACGGCCGCCCGGTGCGGATCACCCGGTGGACCCTGGACCGCTGGATCTACGAGTGGAAACGGGCCGGGTTCGAGGCCCTGGTGCCTTCGCCGCGCCAGTCCCGGCCCCGCACGCCGCAGGAGATCCTGGACCTGGCAGCGGCACTGAAGAAGGAGAACCCGTCGCGGTCGGCCGCGCAGATCCGCCGGATCATCGGTGCTCAGCGGGGGTGGGCGCCTGACGAACGCACCATCCAGCGGATGATCGTCCGCGAGGGACTGGACGCGCTCAAGGCTCCCGCCGCCTCAGCGGTGTTCGGACGGTTCGAGGCCGATGGCCCGAACGAGTTGTGGACCGGGGACGCCCTGCACGGGCCGATGGTCGCCGGCCGAAAAACGTACCTGTTCGCGTTCGTGGACGATCACTCGCGGGCCGTGATGGGGCACCGCTGGGGATTTGCGGAGGACACCGTCCGCCTGGCCGCGGCCCTGAGGCCGGCTCTGGCCGCGCGCGGTGTCCCGCGCTACATCTACGTCGACAACGGCTCCGCGTTCGTGGACTCGTGGCTGCTGAGAGCCTGCGCGAAACTCGGCATCAAACTCGTGCACTCCACCCCGGGACGGCCGCAGGGCAGGGGCAAGATTGAGCGGTTCTTCCGCACCGTGAACAGCGAATTCGTCGTCGAGATCGCCTCCGGCGACGGCCAGGCCGGACGGCAGATCGACAGCCTGCTGGAGATGAACCGGCTGTTCACGGCCTGGACCGAGAACGTCTACCACCGCCGGGTCCACTCCGAGACGGGAGCCGCCCCGCTGGCCCGTTGGATGGGTGACCGCCCACTCCAGGTCCCCAACCCCGCCGACCTCGCAGAAGCCTTCCGCTGGTCCGAGCGCCGCACCGTGTCCAAGACCGCGCTGGTTTCCCTGCACGGAAACCGCTACCAGGTCGACCCGCTGCTGGTCGGCCAGCGCGTCGAGTTGGTCTTCGACCCCTTCGACCTGTCCTTCCTGCGGGTCCGTGCGAACGGCCAGGACGCCGGAACCGCGCTGCCCTACCAAGTCAGCCGCCACTCCCATCCCAAAGCCCGGCCAGAGACTCCCGCCGAGGAACCCCGTCCGACCACCGGCATCGACTACCTCGGCCTGATCGACACCGCCCACAAGGCCGAGCTCGCCGACAAGGTCAACTACGCCGCGCTGAGCGAGCCGATGCCGCCCGCCGTCGACCTCGCCGACCTGACCGGCGAATGACCGCCAACTCCACGGAGGACCAGCGTGATTGAGAAGCTCCAGGCCCACTACGGATTCAGCCGCACGCCCTTCGGCCGGGACCTCGCCCCCGGCATGCTGCACCGCCACGCATCCCACAACGAAGCCGTCGCCCGCATCACCTGGTGCATCACCGAACGCTCCATCGGCGTGGTCACCGGCGAGGTCGGCGCCGGCAAGACCGTCGCCATCCGCACGGTCATTCATGGAATCGACCCGTCGAAACACACCGTCATCTACCTGCCCAACCCCATGATCGGGGTCCGCGGCATCCATGAAGCGATCGTGACCGCGTTCGGCCAGCAACCCTCCCACCTCGGCTCCCGGCTCACCGCACAGACCGGTCTGGCGCTGGCTGCCGAACGCGAAGAACGCGGCCGCACCCCCGTGCTGGTCATGGACGAAGCCCACCTACTCAACTACGAACAGCTCGAAGCCATCCGGATGCTGACCAACACGGCCATGGACCAGGACTCGCCGCTGTCCTGCCTGCTGGTCGGCCAGCCGACCCTGCGACGGACCATGAAACTCGCCGTCCTGGCCGCCCTCGAACAGCGGACCGCTCTGCGCTACACGATGCCCGGAATGACCTCCACCGAGACCGCCAGCTACATCAAGCACCACCTCGGACTCGCCGGCCGCAGCGACCAGCTGTTCACCGACGACGCCGTCACCCTGATCCACACGACATCCCGAGGCTTCCCCCGCGCGGTCAACAACCTCTGCCTGCAATCCCTCGTCGCCACGTTCGCCGCAGGCAAGTCCCTCGTCGACGAGAAAGCCGCCCAGTCCGCCGTCACCGAAGTCCTCGACTGAACCCATCCGGCACCTTGCCGACCACCGCGGCACGTCGCCGACAATCGCCCCGCTGAGACCCCCTCAGCGGGGCGATCCCGTTCTCACTCATCGGCACCCTCAGTGCCGCAGCCGTCGGCATTTTCAGCGTCGCCCAACAAACGGGCCGGAAGGAACGGTGTCAGTCATGGGGGTCGGTCCTCTATCTCTTCACGGTGCGCCTCGCCGGTCGGCGAAGGCGCTGGGAGCCTTGAGCCCGGTGCGCGCGTCTGGATCTACTGCCGGGTGTGCGCACTGTGGCCAGGGAGGTGGCTAGGGCCGCAACTGCGCGCGGGTGCTGGCTATACGTGGGGTGCAGTTGGTCAGGGGGTGCAGGAGCACGAGGGGCACGGGTGGGGGTGCTCGACACCGGGCCAGGTGGCGGGGTTCAGGAGGTGCGGGTGGGCTTCGAGCGCGGTCTGGATGTGCTGCTCCACGTCCGACCAGGTGTGCGTGGGGTCGCCGTAGGAGCCCGCGTTCAGGGCGTGCTCGATGAAGGCTGCTTTGCTGTCCGTGGTGGCGAACCAGGTGTCGGCGAAGCCGTGCCGGTCGAAGTGCGCGATGTGTCCGAACAGGTGTTGAGAGCAGGTGCGGTAGAGCTGCTGGGTGAACTGTTCGGGGTGGAGGCCGCTCTCGATGAAGGACAGGAGCCCGTTGGCGGCGTTGGCCTTCTGTGTGCTGCTGTCCCATTGGGTGGCGGTGCAGTCTGCGGGCGTCAGCCGAGTGAGCGTACGGGGGGCGAGGACTGTCGGGCGGCTGTCGGTGGCGGTCGGGGAGTTCATGGCTGAGGGTTCCTTTCGTCGTGGATTGGTGGCCGGTATGGGTGCGGTGGCGGGGCGTGTGCTCTCGGTCCGGCGGGGGAACGGTGCGCCAGCAGGTATCAAGCTGCGCAACTACGCCTGTGAGTGGGCTCGTTCATGCGCGGACGGGACGGCCCGCGTACCCGGGAGCGGGCGAGGCCCGGGGAGCCGGTTGCGTTTGCCGGCTGTCTGCGCGGTGTGGTTCTGGGCCCTGCTGGTCGACGACGGATGCGGGTCTTCGGTCCGGGTGGCGGTCGCTTGGTGCGTGGCGGCGGCGGCCCGGGCCGGGGCTCGTGCCGCCCGGGCCCGGGATGGGGTCAGTTGTTGCAGGGCCGGGCGTTGTCAACGATGGCGGAGATGGTGATGCGCTCCAGGGTGTGGCGCAGTTTGGTGGTGTTGGTGTCGAAGGTGGCCAGGACGGCGGTGTTCTTCCATCGCTCTCGCTCGCCGAGGACGTGGGTGAGGCGGCTGCGGTAGTCGTTCAGTTGGGCGGCGAGCTGCGGGCTGGCCGGGGTGATGAGGCCGGCGAGCGCGGTGAGCAGTTGGTCGGTGTCGGCGGTGACGTCGGTGAGCTGCGAGCGGCAGACGTCGTGTCGGACGGCGGTGTTGTCGGGGGCTGGGTAGTAGCGGGCCCACAGGCCCGGGTGGTCCCCGGGGCTCGTGGTGTGGCCGGTGGCGTCGCTGATCCGGATTTCGCCGGGCAGGTAGCCGAAGTTCAGGGCCAGCGCGGGGAACGGGGAGCAGATGTCGCGGTCTTCGAGGTGTATCCGGCGGCGGTCAGCGCATCGCGGATCAGGGTGAGTGTGGTCATCGGTGTGTCTCCGTGGTGTGAGTCGCGGGTCGGGGCGCTGTGCCCTTTCAGGGGCGCCTGGCTCCGGTGCGGGCCGGGCGGAGCCGTCGGGCGGGACCGGCTCGCTGTGGTGTCCGGGCGTCTGCGGCTCTGGCCCGGCGAGACCCACCGTGGCCGGGCAGCCGGCTAGCCGCGCAACTGGCTGGCTGCTGAAGGCCGTTGGACGGTGCAGGGCAATGGGCCTGCACCGTCGACAGCTCGCCGACGCGCGACTGCGCCCGAAACGAGCCGTGAGGTGGTGGGGCGGGTGCGGGCTGTGGAGGGGAGCTGCGGGCCGGGCGGCGGGTGGCGCGGTACGACGGGGCGCTCGGTTGGGGTGCCGGGGCGTTACGCGAGGTGCGGTGTCGCTGCTCACCTCCGGAGCCGACGATGGCGCGGTGGGCGGGAGCGCGCAGCAGTCGGCCGGTGGGCAGCACATGCTCGGCCCGGCCCGGGCTGATGTTGGCGCGGGCCGGGCGGGTTGGCGGCGGGTTCAGCTGCCGCAGGGGCCGTCGCCGTTGGTGACATAGGGGGTGTGGCAGCCGGGGCAGTGAGCGTCGCTGTAGTCGGGGATGAGGGTAGTGGGGATGTAGCGGACGGCCCGCTTGCCGTTGGAGCCGTAGACCGTGCCGTCGGTGTCGCGGCTGAAGCGGGCGGTGCTCAGGTTGGGGTTGTCCCGCAGTCGGCGCAGGGCGCAGGCGGCTTGGCCCTGGTCCAGGGCGGCCTGGTCGTCGTGGTTGGGCAGGTGCCAGGCGCCGCCGCTGCGGAGCTGGACGACGTAGGCGTCGGCGCCGAGCACGGCGGAGGCGTGGCTGAGCTGGTCGGCGGTGAAGGGCTCGCCGGGCATGGTGTCGTAGACCGAGTGGCCTTTGGGGATGGGGTCGTTTTCCAGGGGTGTGGCGGTCAGGTCCAGGATGAGCCGGTCCCCGGCGGCGGGGGTTTCCAGCGCTGCCAGGGCATTCAGGACGGCGTCGAGCGCGGGGGGCGGGTAGGAGATGTCGTCGCGGGTGGTGCCGTCGGCGTAGCGGGTCGTGGTCCTGTGAGTGAGCCAGGTGGGAGTGGTGCCGAAGTGCCCGGCGGGCAGCTCGATGAGGTCCGGGAAGGGGCGGTCGGCGTAGGCGATGGTGCGCAGGGCCAGTCGGGCGGTGTGCCGGAGGAACTGGGCGGTGGCCTCCCGGGCGATGGGCAGCCCGTAGGTGGCCGCTGTCCGCTGGTATTTCTCGACCACGGCCAGGGCGCGGGGTGTCTCCAGGCTGCCCGCGCGGTAGTGACTGCCGTGGCGGGCCGTGTCGTTGGTCTCGTAGGCCAGATCTTGGAGCGTGAGCACGGCGTTGACTGGCAGACCAGGGCGGTGAGCTGCGGCGCGGGCATGGATGGAGATGACAAACAGCGCGGTACGCGCGTCGAGCGGGACAGCTGGCCGGCCGTCGGGCTCGGGGACCAGGCGCAGCGTCAGTGCGCCCAGGAATCCGTAGATGGCGGCCTGCTGGTCGGCGTACGTTTCCAGCGCTTCAGCGAAGGGCGTGCGGTCCAGATCGATCGTGGCCTGGCTCCCGTCGCAGAACCGGGCGGTTACGGATTCCGTGTCGTACACCAACCAGCCGGGAGGCTGGTTGGTGGTGAGTGTCGTGAGGGTTACGACGGACCGGCCGTCGCTCTCATACGGGGCAACGGCGGCGCGGGCGGCTCGGCTCAACTGCGTGATGTCCACGGGGGATGGCCCTTCAGGGTTCGGTGGCGGGAAGCCGCGCCGGTCAGCGGCGCCTATCGGGTGCCAGACCGGAGCAGGGAGCGGGGTCCTGGGGCTCCGGCCCGGCCGCATGGAACGGTGGCGGTGCGGGTGGTTAGGTCCGCAACCGGTGGAGACGGGGGGATGACGCGCGGCCCCGTTCTGTCCTTGGCGGACGGGGCGGGGCCGTGGTGGGAGCAGGGAAGTCTGTCGGGTCAGGTGGCAGGTCCGAAGCGGTCGGGGTCAAGGAGTCGGATCGCGGTGACCAGCGTCTTGGTCTCGTGGTCGCGCAGCGGTCCGTGGGTGAGGAGGTAGTCCAGGGCGTCGGGGTCGTTCCTGCCGTGCACCTGGTCGGCGGTTCCGGCCTCCCATTCGTCGGCCTCCGCGAGGAGGTAGGCGAACAGCTCATCGGCAGTCTTCTTCGCCAGCGGCAGGTCGCCCGGCTTCTCCTTGGGGGCGGCGGGCTCGATGGGGGTGCTTACGTGTACGGCGCCGCGCCGGTTGTCCTGGGCGTCGAGTTTGACGCGGAGCCGCTCGACGGCTTCGGTATCGGCGCGGACGCGGCTGGCGTACGTCTCCCAGTCGGCGATGAGGTCCCGGCTGTTGACGGTTCTGAGCGCGAGGTGGCTGGGCAGGGTGGCGGCGAAGGCCGCCAGGGCGGCGGCTGCCTGTTGTGGATCGCTTGGGAGATCGGGCAGGTCGAGGTTTCGCAGCTGGTCAATAGCCGGGGCGTAGTGGAGGCGTAGTCGTTCTTGCGACTGGTGACGACGAGATACCCGACTGCCCAGGCTCCCCACCGATCGTGGGTGCACCTGGTATCTGCGGAAGGTTTCCACGGCTCTTGGCGCCCGTGTCGCCACAGGCGGTGGACCTCGACGAGGAGTACCGGTGTTGCGTGGTTGCGGCTGCTGTGGCGGAACGCGCACAGTGCAGCGCGCCCCAGGTTGACGATGGCGCTCCTCTGCATGGTGGTTGTGTCCTCTCGCTGTGTGCCGCCCGGCTGCAGGTGCGGCCGACGGCGGCGGTGGGTGTGCGCAGTGTCGGGGCGGCGGGATCTCTGGCTCCCGGTGAGCGGAGCGAGAGAGGTCGCTGTGGCGAGCAGGACGGCTGAGGGTCAGCGGGTGGAGGCGGAGCGGGGGGTGTAGGAGAAGTTGCTGCCGGGTTCGAAGCGGCTCGACCACCAGGCGTGCACGGTGTGGTCGGCCAGGCGCAGCTGGTGCGGCTTCCCGGGAATGACCCATAGGCCGGTGTGGCGTTGCCACCGGTTCCCGGCGGGGCAGGTGACGACGTCGCCGTCACGGAAGGCAAGGCTTGCGGTGTCGGCCTTGGCGGAGCGAGCGGATTCGAAGAAGGCTGCGGCTGCTGCTCAGGGGCCGGGGCCAGCCACCCGGGAACGTGAGGGGTACATGACAAGCTTCCCTCAAAGGGGTTGCGGTGATGCCTGGCCAGCGCCGCGGGGGATATCCGTCGGTCGGACGTGCCTGAACCACGCTGCTGTGAGCGAGGGTTAGCGCCGCAACCCCGTACCTGCCGGATCAGCTCGGCTCACGAAGACGCGCGGCGGCCCCGGTGCCCGCCCGCCGGCGGCACTCAGGCGGCGGCTGCGGGCTCACTGCTCGGATCCGCTCGTCGCGCCACGCGGAGACCCTCCAGTTGGATACGATCCGGAAACGCTGCGTGGGCTGGGGGCTGAAAATGCGCGCATGGGTCGTCAGGGCAGGCAGTAACGGCGAGCGCGAAGAACCGGAGCTGAGTCGAGGCATCGTCGCCGCCGGATGGCCCGAACTCGGCGACATCACTGCAGCCACCGACCGCGGAGCCATTCGCGCTGCTTTGGAGCAGACGTACGCGGACGCGGGCTACAGCCCACGCGTAATCGGCAACTGGGCGGGGCAGCTGTCGCGCTTCCGTCACGACATGTCGCAGGGTGACCTGGTCGTCCTTCCACGTCGCTCACGGCAGCTGGCGCTGGGGCGTATCGCGGGCTCCTTCAAGTTCGACCCCGACGCCGCCCCGGGATTGCAGCACACGCGCTCCGTCGAGTGGCTGCGGACGGACTTGAACCGCACTGCGGTGCAGCAGGACCTGCTCGACAGCATGGGTTCTCTTCTCACCATCTTCGAGCTCCGCCGGTACGACGCTGCCAACCGCGTCGCAGCGCCGGTCGACAAGGGGACGGACCCTGGCCCCGGCGACACCGCGCCCGACAGCCCCATCTTTGCCACCTCGGTCAAACTGCTGGAGGCAGCCGTCGATGCCCCAGCCGACGCGCCCTTGACCATCACTGTGCGGAACTTGCTGAATGCGTGGGGCGCGACTCGCCGCAGTTCCACCGTCGTCGGCCAGATCGAGGCGGATCTGGGCGAGAAGGGCCTCACGGCCGCCCCGCCGATCACTGCACTCGGTTTCGACAGTCAGGTCGCGCTCCTTCGCGTTGGCGCAGAGCCGGGCCCCGACCAACCGTTGCTCACCGCCGGCGACGTGCCGGACGAGGCAGCCGAGCAGGCTCCGCTCACCTACCGCATCGCCCATGTGGCTTCGGCGGACTGCCAAGTGGTATCCGTGCGCCCCGAGGACACGCTGCGGCACGCGATCACCAAGATGGTCTTTCACGACTTCTCGCAACTACCGGTTTTGGATGGGGATGCTCGGCTGCGCGGTGCGATCACCTGGGAGTCGATAGGTAAGGCTCGGATGTCCGGGAACTCCCTCAGCTTGTCTGACGTCGTCGTCCAGCCGCTGGACATCCACAGCCAGGCTGAACTGCTCGGCTGGATCCCCCAGATCCACAAGCACGGATACGCCTTCATACGCGACGACCGGCACAAGATCACCGGCATTGTCACGACGGCGGATCTCACCGACCAGTTCGGCGCCCGCGTCGAGCCCTTCGTTCTGCTGGAAGAGCTGGAGCAGCGCCTGCGGCGCCTACTCAATCAGGCGCTGGAGCGAGGAACCCTCACTCTCGACGCCATCCGATCCAGGCTGCTGCCGCACCGGCAGAAGAAGGTGCAGGCGGCCGACGATCTTACTCTCGGTGAATACTCACACGTCCTTGAGCCCGAGGAGCATTGGGGTGCCCTGAAATGGGATGCTGACCAAGGGCTCGTTCTGGCCGCCCTGCGAACGTGCACCAAATTCCGCAACAAGCTCATGCACTTCAGCCCCGACCCAATCCCGGACGAGGAACTCTCCCCCGTCCGGGGCTTGCTCGCGGTACTCAGGTCGCTGGATCCGATCGCCTGACAGCTCTTGGGGGAAGGCCATCGCTCCGGTCACCAAGCGTTGATGGTGGCTACGAAACTCGAGCTCAGGGAGTGGCAACGTCGCGGCCCATCGGTCACAACGCCAGCCGCCTCTGAAGGATTCGTCATGACTGAGAGAGAGCAATGATGTCGACGGAAGCGGACCGCAGGTTTCACGCAGACATGGTTGCCGGCGTCGATCGCCTCAAGCGCGAGATCGGCTACAACGCAACGAGGTTCGCACAGATGCTGGGGGAACTCGGTGGCGTGGCGGCAGCTCGACAGCTCCTTCGCGGACACGCGCGCCGGAAGGTTTCACGACGCTCTGGGAGCACGATCGACTGGACGTCAGCGTGGAGGCGTACGTGCTACTCCCCTGGTACCGGAGTCTGTTCGATGAACACCATCTGGAGACAGCCATGTGGCGGCTAACCGAGCACCGCTTCAACGTCGATCGGAAAGCAGAGCTGGGGTCAGCGCCGGTCACCGAGCTCAGGGGACAGCCTCCGTGAGCGGGGTCCGGCTCAGAAGTGGCTCGGCACGACCTGGTAGCAGTTGTCGATCGATACGCCCCAGGGCGTTGCCCAGGGTCCATTCTTCTCGACCTTGGCGTGCTCGATCCCCCAGAGAACCTCGCTGCCGGTGTTTTTGCCGACCTTGCCGTCGACGGACAGCCCCAGGTCCCCCTGGAAGTTCTTGACCTGGCTCAGGGTGTGATTTCCGAACTGCCCGTCCTGCGAGGTCCAGGCATCTGATCGTTGGTGATAGCTGATGCCGACCTGGACGCAGTAGACCTTGAATCCGGTCATTCCGTATCTGATCTCGGGCGCGTTGGGCGAGGCGCTTGCGGTGCTGATCGTTCCGGCCGCTACAGCGCCCGCGAGCGCGAGAATGGTTGCGGATCGGCGCATGCTGTGACGCATCGAGTTCCCATCTGTGAGTGAGAGCGGGATTGGAGAGGTGCACGTCGGCCCGTGCCGCGACCGCGGCGTAATAAGCTGAGGCTGTGTACGAAGCGTTGGACGTTGCGGCTGTTTTAGCGGTTCCCGCACCCACGTATGCCGTCCGGATGCGTCAGTTCTCCGCGTGAATTCGGTTGTTCTTGAGGCCTGGACGCCCGCGGAGCGTGTCCCGCGTCGGTGTCAGCAACCGGACGCCGAGGTGTACGAGGCACTCCTCCAGGCACCGTTGAAGTGGGCATAGTACGCGCCGTTGACCCTCTTGAAATCCACGTAATCCTCGTTCGTGTAATGCCACCGAACGACGTTGTTCCCCATGGGCGCAGCGGCCAGGCGTCGTCCTCGCCGTCCTGCTTCGCCGAGCCGAGCATGATCCCGCCGCCTTCCGGCCAGGACAGTTGGGCGTGGTCGACTCGGTCACCCGCCCCGTGGACCACGGTCTCCTCGAATCCGAACGCGTCGATCAGAAACCGGATCAGCGCGCGGGCGTCGTGGGCCCGCAGGGTGGGCCACACCTGCGGTGCCGGTGTTGTGTCGTCCATGTCCACCAGGGCTCCTCGGCCAGTCCTTCAGTACTGGTTGGGCTCTTGCTGCAGCCAATCCTGTGCTGGTCCGCTGCTGGGGGCTTGGACGTTTCGGAACTCCTCGGCCAGCCACCTGCTGGGGGCGCAGCCGGCCAGGGAGCGGAACTCACGCGCGAGGTGTGCCTGGTCGAAGTAGCCGCACTCCGCGGCCACGTCGGCGAGCCGGGGAGGCTCCGACCGACCGGCATCGGCTGCCAGCAGTCTGCGGGCGCGGTCGAATCGGACTACCCTCGCGGCGGCCTTCGGCGTGAGCCCGGTCTCCCGGCGGAAGCGGTCCGCCAGATGGCGTCCGCTCCAGCCGACTTCGTCCGCCAGTGCCGACACCGGTACGGCACCGCCGGTGCGGATCAGCAGCTGCCAGGCGCGGGCGACCTCGGGCGGAACGCCTCCGTAGGGGCGGGTCGCCCGGAGCAGCAGCTTGTCCAGCACGGCGAAGCGCTCCGGCCAGCTGTCGGCCGCCTGCAGCCGTGCCTGGAGCTCACCGCACAGGCGGCCCAGGACGGCGTCTGCGGGGAGATTGGTGTTGGCCAGTTCACCGGCCGGCAGGCCGAGCAGCGCCCGCGCACCGAGCGGGTGGAGCGCGATCTGGATGCCCGACTGCCGGCCCTGGTGGGTGATCAGCGCCGGTGACGTGTGCAGGCCGCCGAGCAGGGTGTCGTAATTTCCCGGTGCCTGTCGGGGATCAGGGTGGCCGGCCACTGTGAGCAGGTCGTCGAGCGTGAAGATCAGCGTCAGGTAGGGCGAGGGCATCCCCCGGTGCAGTGTGGCCGGGAAGCCGTCCTGCCGGTAGCCGGTGTACCAGGCCACATAGGGCCGCAACGCGGCGGCGGCCCGAACGCGGACCGACTCGTTGACCACGCCGCGCGGCAAGGTCGTAGCCGCCGCGGCGACCTGCTCGCGCGGCGCTGAGCCGACGTTCGGCCCCGGGATGTCCACTCGCGGCGCGCTGTACACGCCACCAGTATCGGCCCGCCGGGCCCAGGGAGTCTCACAGGAGGTCCTGCCGGATCGACTGGACCGTGGTCAGCGTGGACTCGACCACGTGCCGCGCCCACTGGCAATGTCGAGGTACAGCCTCGTCCGTCCACCCGCGTACGAGCTAACCCCCGCGTCGGTTGAGACCAGCTGAGCTGGGTGATGCCTCGACGTTGGCCGTCGTTTGCCGGGCGAGGGCTGTTCATGGCTGGGGCCCGATTTCGTCGACGCTCATGGCCCACATCCTTCTTCGCCGTCCCGGCATTCCGTGTATTGCGCCGGGACCGAGACGCGGGTGTTCTTACGGTCGGCGGTCTCGTGACAGCATGCCCGGCCCGTAAAGGCAGACAAAGCCGAAGACGTACGGCGGCGCTGTGCGCGGCTTCTTCCTCGTGGAAGCCGTCATTTGGTGTCCGAGAGTAGGAGAGAGGTGCAGGTTGCCGATCCATACGCTGCCGGAGTGATGCTCCTGTACCGTCTCGCCTTGCTCGTGAAGCGCCTCGATGATCTCGGCTGCCGACCACCGGAAGACGTCGACGCCCTGGAACGCAACCGGGCATGCCACTCGCTCGTCGACCGGCCGCCGCGACAGCGAAATGATCGAAAGGCCGCCTCCGTCGGAGGCCGACAGGGTGATCGAACATCCGGGCAAGTCGAAACCAACCGCCCAATCGGTCCCGCAGACGAAAGCGTCCGACAGCGCCGCATGCGGCGCCAGGACGCGACGGGCGTACTGCTCGGACATGCCGAAGACCAGTTCGGGCAGCGGGCCGGGCAGCCGTACGCCCGTCGCAGGAAGCAGGTCGATGGTCATGCCGCCATGGTGGCAGCCACGGCCACCACCTGGGCACTGTCGTCTCAGCTGCCAGGCTCAGGGGTGCCGCATCGCTGCATCGAACGCAGCCGGTCAGCCCCGTCGGATTGGTCTGGTATTACGGCAGGATGGGGTCGCCATCTGGCCACAGGACAGGGCGAATGTTGCCTGATGCGGCTTCGCCGGCAGGTAATTGATGCGGCGTGGTGTGTCGGCACCTGAGAGCATGACTGCTCTCACACGCACCGAAGGGAACTGCTGTGGCCCGTGCCATCACCCTGATTCGTTCCAGCTCGCTGTCTGACGTCGCCGAGTACGCGTACGCGGCCACCGCGCCGGCCGAATCACGTTTGATCTTCCTCGCCGGGGCATGCCCGCTGAACGAAGACGGGTCCACGGCAGCTATCGGGGACTACGCGGGGCAGGCAGCGAAAGCCGTTGAGAACATGTGGATTGCGCTGACCGAGGCTGGTGCATCGGTCGAGGCCGTCATCAGCACCCGAGTGCTCGTCGCGTCAACCAGCCGGGCAGATCTGGTGGCCGCCTGGGAGGTAGTCCGGGACGCGTTCGGTGACCACGACGTCCCCAGCACCCTGATCGGAGTCACCGTGCTCGGCTACGACGACCAGCTCGTAGAGATCGAAGCCGTCGCCGCCGTGCTCGACTAGCCAAAACTTGGTGCGCTTCAGGCAACGTTCGCCCCCCGACAGGCATCGGGACAGGCCGAGGCGCCTCAGTAGTTGTTGTCTTTCCGATCTTGAGAGATGCGCGTCGAACGGGAGTCCCGATTGGGTGATCGTGGGGCGCTTGATGCATACGGACAGGGCCTCCTGAACAGCTCGTTGGTGTCGAATCACCGAGCAGCAGGAGGCCCTGATGCAGCAGTCTTCCGTGCCGACGGCCGTACAGTCCAGCTCGGTCACCTGGGAGTGTGACTGCCTGGCTCACCGGTTCGGAAACGCCGCCGACAACGGGTTGCGGCAGCCGCGCTACCCGACGGACATGACGGACGCGGAGTGGGCGGCCGTCCGGCCGTTGCTGCCGGTGCCGGGCTGGATGCGCGGTCGCGGCGGCCGGCCGGAGGCGTACTGCCACCGGGCTGTACTCGATGCGATCCGCTACCTCGTTGACAACGGCATCAAGTGGCGGGCGATGCCGGCCGACTTCCCGCCATGGGACCGGGTATACGCGTTCTTCCGCCGCTGGCGCGACCATGGCCTGGTCAAGGAGTTCCACGACCGGCTACGTAGGCAGGTCCGCGAGAAGGTGGGCCGCGACGCGGAGCCGACGGCCGGAGTGATCGACTCACAGTCGGTGAAGGCGGACGCTGTTGTCGGTGCGGACAGTCGCGGGTTCGACGGCGGGAAGCTGGTCAACGGGCGCAAGCGGCACGTCGTGGTCGACACCCTCGGCCTGCTGCTCGGGGTGATGGTCACCGCCGCGGATGTCGGCGACCGCGCCGCCGCCCGGGTGCTGCTTGAGCAGGTGGCCGACGCGCATCACCGCCTCGCCCTGGTCTGGGCCGACGGCGGCTACACCGGCAACCTCATCGAGTACTGCTTCACCTTCCTCGCGGTGGTCCTGGCCATCGTCAAACGCAGCGACGACATGCGCGGCTTCGTGGTGCTGCCCAAGCGGTGGATCGTCAAGCGCCTCTTCGCGTGGCTGATGCGCACCCGCCGCCTGGCCCGCGACTACGAGCGGCGTACCACCAGCGCCGAGGCGATGGTCTACTGGTCGATGACCCTGCTCATGACCCGCCGCCTTGCCCGCTCACGCCCGCAGCAGGCGTGAACCGGCCCGGCGCGGGCTCGGCCAGCCAGCCGCGCGCGACCAGTCGTTTCGCCTTCGACCGCAGCGCCTCCACCCGCGCCGGCACCACGTCCATGCCGAACAAGGCGGCCATCTCCTGGCAGGTCAGCGGCCCTTGACCGAGCCGGCACCGGTCCGCGAGCACTTCCAGGATGCGCTGGTAGTCCACCGACAGCACCGACCTGTCCAGCCCCTCACGCCACACCGGCACCTGCGACTTCGCCTTCGCCGCCTCCGGCACCTGCCCGGTCTCTCCGGTCCGCTCCTCGGCGGCCTGCGCGGTCCGGTCGGCCCGGGCGTGGTCCTGCACGGGTTCGTCCGCCGGGGCAAGCACCTCGCCGACCCGCGAGCGAGCGATGGCCCACTCCTTCGATTCCCGCTCGGCCACGGCCAACTCGGCCTGGACGCGGTCGGCCTCCTCCCGCAGCTCGTCCACGCGACGGCGAGCACCCAGCTCACGCTGTTCCAACAGCCCAACCACCGACGGCATCCACGACCTCCCGGGCAGCGACAGCACGACAGGCCACTACTCCCACGGGACCGCCGACCCTACGCCCGACCAGCGAAAACGCAGTCCTCAACTCCGGAAAGACAACAGCTTCTCAGAAATGTGTGGCCCAAAAACGGGGGCAAGGCTAACGTCGCGGCCGTGGATATCAGAGAACTGGACCGCCGTGCCCTCGCCACCTTGGGAGCGGTGATCGCGCAGATTGGCCCGGACCAGCTTCGTCTTCCAACGCCGTGTGCCGACTGGACACTGCACGGCCTGCTCCGCCACCAAGTGAGCGAGAACCTCGGCTTCGCAGCCGCCGCAGCAGGCGTCACCGGTGACATCCGGGCCTGGGACCAGGGCAACCTGGGTGGGGATCCTTACCAGGCGTACCTCGACTCGGCCGACGCCATGACCAAGGCGTTCGCCGAGGATGTCCTGGACCATTCGCTCCAGATCAGGGAGTTCGGGTTCTTTCCCGGCCGGGTCGCGCTCGGTATGCATGTGCTCGACTGCGTAGTCCACGGTTGGGACGTCGCTCAGACCATCGGTGTTGCCTACGATCCGGGCGCCGACCTCGTCCGCTACTCACTCAAGGTCGCGGCGCTGATCCCGACCGGAGCACCGTCCGACGACCGGCCAAGGACTGCGTTCGCCCCGGCGGTCGAGATCTCCGCGGGCTCTCCTGCCCTGGAGCGGCTGCTCGGACTTGTCGGCCGTCCAGCGGCAAGCTGAGCGACGGCTCACCAACCGGTTGTGCACTGACTTCTACACCGTGTAAGCGCCGTCCGGTGTCGCCCGGTGCAGGAATCGACCGGCACGATGCAACGAGGCGAACGTTGCCTGCTGCGGCACGAGGTCGGCATCGTCCCTGAACATCCCATTGTTGATGTTGCTCACGTCTTCGCTCACGTGCTTGCGCAGCTTTGCATCACGCAGGAGGCCAGCATCACCGATAAGTCCATCCACCAAGGGCTGGGAGTCGCTGCGCGCCTCCCCCCATAGCCCTCGGAGTTCGATCAGCTTTTGTCGCATGGCGAGGATGTGCTCGCGCTGTTCCTTGTGACGCTCCTGCCTCCCGGTGTAGGCCGCCAAGCCCCAAGCACTGCCGAACCCCAAGAGGGCGGTCAAGATCGGCAACAACCACGTAGTCATAAGAGTTCATTGTGTCGGTCGACGCGGGACTCTCGGCCCAGGACTCCTATCCGTGACCCACGGTGCAAAGTACGGCGTCGCCGCGAACGCCGCGCACCTGGCCGCAGCTCCGGCATGAGCACGACCGGTGGGCGGCGCGGGGTGTGCGGGTAGAGAGCGGCCAGGCCGAGCAGTTCGCGCGGGCCGCGGCACTGGCCACCCTCGGCACCGCGCGGGCATGACCGGTGTGCAGGATGAGCACCAGGACCACATTGAGGGGGATCACGAGTGGACGGATGGACGTGTGCGGCGTGCGGCGGACCGGTACCCCAGAACGAGGGGGAAACGACCGGCGAGGCCGTACGCAGGCACGCACGTACGGCCGGACATCCATCGGCGAGCGTGAGCAGACAACAGCCCGGCGGAACCGTCCAGAGGTGGCGCACCCCCGAAGAACGAGAACGCGAACCGGAACGGGCCGAGGAGGCGGCAGAACGCGCGCGGGAACGGGAGCAGTGGCGGCTCGCGGAACAGGCCGACCATGGGGGCAGCAAAGGGCATCAGGCAGCCCCAGGAGGGGGCGAGCACCGGCGGAACGGGAGCACACGGCGCCAGCGGTGGGACGCGCTTCCGCTGTCGACGCGCGTCTGTGTCTGCCTGTCTCTGTGGCTAGGCGCGCTGATTTTCAGCGTGTGGCTGGCAGGTCTCGGCGACCCCCCTCAACCGCCGTCGGCCGGGTACTGCTACCGCTACCCCACCACCGAGGGATGCTGACCAGCGGCGACGAGTACCAGGAGCAGCAGCACGAGCGGTTCCGCCAGCATCCGCCCGGGGCTCCTATCCGTGGATGGGCTGCAAGGTAGAGACTCCCGCGCTGGTCAGTGCACTGGCGTGAGCACGCTGCACGGCCCTGTTCCTCAAAGTGGCGAGAAACGAGGGTCTGTCGACACTCCACGCTGGCGCGAAGAAGCCGCAAGTGGGCACTGTCGGGAACCCGTGTCGGCAATCAACGTGGCAAACGGTCGATACTGACGCCGTATCCGGAAGCTCTCAGCAGGAGGCCCCGGACCGCATGCGCATGGCTCGGGGTCTCTCCTTGCTACTCGTTCAGCGGCCGATCATCCTGTGCAGCACCGGTGCACTGACCGCCGCTCCCGTCAGGCCCGCGAGCATCGCGGCGGCCGTGTTGCCGGCACTGAGGAACGAGGGGTGTTGGTGTCGCCTGATGGGCTTGTTCAACTGTGCTATCGGACCTATCTGGCTGAGGCGTCGAGGGCACGCTGCGGAGTTTCGAGCCTCCGGTGTGGTTGTTCCAGGCGAAGTGGTGCCCAGTCGACGCCTCTCACCGCGACCAACGCAGCCTCGACCTTGGCTGGCAGTCGCCGACCGGCGATCGGATTCCGCGCGAGATGCCACCATCGGAAGTCCGCGACCTGGCTTATCGCGGCATCAGCCCGCGCGATCAGCGGGTCGAGGGTCGTAGCCTGCCGGGCGATGTACGCCGCCAACTCCTCGCGGTAAGACTCCAGCGTTGGATCGTCGACAACGGTCATCCGCCACAGCCGCAGAGTGGAGAACTGGACCCAGGACCGCGATGAGTCCTCAAGTGCTGCGCCCGAAGCGAGAAGGACCTCAACCGAGTCGGTCAATCTCCGTTCACGACCTCGCAGAGTTCGATCGCGCGCTACGTCCTCGAGTGTTGTGATCGCCTCGCGAAGTCTGTCGATGTCGTGGAGCAGGTGTTGCCGGAGCAGAATCCCGCTCGACTCGATCTGTCGCCAGTTCATCTCCGAGAGGGTCTCGGCGCTCCTCGCGGTTCGGTAGACCTCCGCAAGTTGGAGCTGCGCGGCGCGAGCCTCCGAGTTCCATTCGCGGAGCTGCTGTCGCTGGACGCTTCCCACCTGTTCGGAAATGGTCGTGAGCTGCTTCTCGATCCGATCGAGCTGAGCCTGGAGCGCCATCGCGGAGAGAGCGTTCGTCATCGACGCTGCTGCGGCGAGCCCACCTACGCCCTTGAGGCGCGCAACATGCTCGAACCTGCCCTTGCTGTTTCGAACGAGGGCGAGGACCTCTCCCGCCTTGTCCTTCGCCGCACGGCCCGCGCGAATAGCGCCCGCCATCTCCGGGTCGACCCGCACGATGCATCCGACCATCTGCTGGTACGCCTGTACGCCGTCCACGGCAGCCTTAGCCTGAGTGGCCCATGATCCGAGCTGCATTGGCGTCTGGATCACCGTCGTGCCGAACACGTCCAGATTCTCGCGCGCGCCGAACGCGTACACCTCATCGTCGCTGGTTCCCGGCAAGACCAAGACCTGGGAGTCGACGACGGGTACGGGCGATGGTCTCCACTCCTCCGACACCATGCCGGTCATGCCCAACGGCGCCTTCGGTTGAAGGTTCCCGTCTACGGGCGCCGTGATGACGTCGAACCGACGCCGACGGAGGATCAAGAGTGTTGCCAACACTGCACAGCCCGCGGCTGCTAGGGCGACCAGGGTGATTATGGCAGCGTTCGGCATGTGCCAACTCTAACGACCTTGGGATGAACAGTGGGCCTGATCCCAATCCCGCCTCGCTCCTCGCCACCGTGTGGTTTGCAGGCCAGCACCACCTCGTCGAAGCCGGTGGCCGGGTATGCGGAAAGGTTCCGCGCAGAACCTCGCATAGGAGGGCCCGCATCAGCACCCGGACCGAGGCCGACGAGCTGGACCCGAACAAGCACATGGTCCTTCCCGCCGCCGGCGGCACCGACGTCCTCGGCGTCGTCTTCGACGAGCAGGGCGCCATCCCCACCCGCGGCCGCTTCGCCGCCTGGTCGCCGAAGGCCGGCACCCGCAAGAACATCGTCGGCTTCTTCGACACCCTGACCGAGGCCACGGACGCGATCGGCGAGCTGCGCGAGGAGCCGGCCGCGGAGACCGAGCGTGTCGCCGAGCCCAAGTGGCAGACGCTGAAGGGCGTCACGGCTACCTTCGAGGTCTATGTGAAGCAGTCCGACGGCCGCATCTGGCCCGCTGGGGATCGACGGACGCCGACCGGCGAGCCCGTCAGGGTCACCCGGCTGGAGATGCGCTCCGGCCTCCGCTACGGCTACACGGCCGACGAGCGTGAGATCCGCTTCTCCGGTGCCGACGGCTTGGGGCCCGACATCGGAATGCAGCCAATTGGACCTAGTGCGAACTCTTCCCTCCACTTCCAGCAGCTCCATGATCCCCGGGCGGGTGGCCTGGGGAAGTTCCGGGTATGCAACGGCGCCACTGTCATGCCCCTAACAGATTTCCGCGATGGGGCCATAGGATTCCCTGCCTGGCGACCGCGCCTCTTTTGAGACAGATGCCCCTCAAGTCCCGAACATTTATACGGTTGTTGGGTAGCGTCACCCCCTGTTGATCACCTAACGCACATGGGCGACCACCTTGCGCGCGACAACTGGGGGGAACATGACGATGAGACGTACGGCATGGGCGGCGGTCGGCACCCTGGGGGTGCTGGCGACACTGCTCGCTCCCAACGCCGTGGCCGCCACGCAGCCGGCCGGTGCTCAGGGAGCGGGTGAAGTGATCTGGACACGCTCTGCCGAGGCCGCGCCCTTGGTGCCGGTGGGCGCCCGGTACTCCGACTACGCAGACCGCAGTGGTGAGCCCGCCGACGTCACCGGCGGGCTCACCGCTGGTCCGGCCGCGCCGGAGCCGACGACCGCAGAGAAGGCAGCCGAGATCGCAAGGAAGAACGGGCAGACCTACAGCGCAGACGGTACCGGGCCGGCCGCGGCCACCAGACTCGTCAACGCACCCGGCATCATCGACTGGGCGAAGTGCAACGCGGACCCCCAGGGCGGCAGGCTGCCCGGGCACGTCGTCGACCACTTCAACTTCTGTCGCTGGGGCTACAACACCGCGACCAAGCTCAATGGGAGCGGTCAGGTGGAAGGCCAGGTCCGATTCCTGGAGACCGAGGTGGGCGAGGGCTCGAGAAACCGGCGCACCTACGGCATCAACCTCAAGTACACCAATGTGACCGCGACCGGCGTCTATGCCGGCGCCGGCGCCACGATGACCCTCTCGCCGACCGCAAGCACACCGTGCACCGTCGGGGTCGTCAATCCGGACGGCCCCTCCCGGACCGACAGCGTTCTCGCCTGGAAAGGGGCGGTGACCCGCTACAACGTGACCTCCACCGCAAGTGCCGGAAACCAGGCACGGATCGACAAGACAGCCCACTGCCAGTCCCGGACAAACTACAAGGTCAACAGTCCCCGTGGGGAGACTCCGTGGAGCCTGGGACCCGCCATCGGTGGACGGCATGACTCCGCCGCGTATCTCGCCCAGTACGGCACGCAGGGCGCCATCTTCTGGGGCGTAATGCCGAGCTTCTACTACAGCCGGTTGGACGCATCGGTCAAGGCCGTCGCCGAGCACGTCTTCGATGCCCTCCATGCCCCGCAGCTGACTTACCCCCAGAAGACCGACAAGGACATCCCCGGGAACATCTGGAGCGGTGACCAGCCCATCCACCGCAACTTCCCCGGCTTCAACGCCGCCTCCGCGGACGTCGCCGCGAAGAACCGGTCCGCCAAGGACCGGGCCTGCGCCGGCCTCGCCAGCAAGCCGGGCCAGCAGTGCGACGAATTCCCCTTCGCTTCGACGAAGGAGGGCGCCGGCAAGGGCGACGGCAACTTCTCCGTCCGCTACGTTCCCCAGCCCGACAACTCCACCGCGGGCGCCAGGCTCAGCGCCTGGTACGGCCAGGACCGCATTCTCGACGGCGACGCCTACGCCATCTCGGTCCGCTAGCTCCCAGGCCACACATCGGAGGGCTCCCGGATCCCGGGAGCCCTCCGATGCGCGTCTAACCGTCCGGCGTGAACACGAACAGATACTCCTCCAGATCGGTAATGGGGAACACCTGCCCCATCAGCTCCTCGAACCGTGCCGCCGCGGTGTCCCCGCCCCGGCACCACACCTGCAGCACATAGCCGCTGTCCTCACGCAACCGGAAGGTCAGCGCCGGACCGTCCATAGTGCAGACCATCTGCTCCCCGCTGCCCGTCTGATACCGCCACGAGCCGAGCAGCTCGAACCCCTCGCCGGGACCCTCCGGCCGCCCGGAGCGCACCTCCACCGCAACGGAGACATCGTGCGACTGCGCCTTGCTCAGCACCCTCGCAACACCGGCCCCCACCACCAACGGCGGGCCCTCCATTGGCAGATCCGTCCAGAACGCACGCGGCTCCTCGCCCTCCCGCCGCAGCTCATCCAACCCGAAGATCGACCGGTCCACCGACACGGTGCCCGACACACGAACGGTCTCATCACCAGCCACCCCGGCAGCCTATCCCCACCAACGCGCCACCAGCCCAAGAGCTCCAACACCTGACGGGCGATGCCGCCCCGCCGCTTCAACCTGCACACGAAATACCGCCCCTTCGGCTTCAACGTGTTGGCTACCCCTCGAGCTTTCTCAGCGCGGCGGAGATGTTGCGTTGCAGGCCGGTGACCTCGTTGGCTATCCCCTGCCGGATGTCGCCCACTTGTACTCCTCTGTCTACGTTGTGACGGCACGTCGCGGGAACAATGCCCACCCTGGGAACCGGGCCAGCCGTCGCGTCCGCGCCACTCCCCTCACCTAATCCGCGACTCACACCTCTGCACGGCGAGTGCAAGGCGCGCCCACCGGCGGCGCGTGCTCGGCCAGTTCGCTGCTGGCGAGACCGAGACCGGCGACGAGGCCGTGCTGTCGCTGGTCGCGTTCGTGAAGGTCCTCGGCGAGGGAGTCGACATCCGTGAATGCGGCGCTGGCGTCTTCGCGGGTGTTCGGAAGTCGACGAGCAGCACGTCCAGGATCCCGGCCTGGCGCTGCCGGATGTCACCGCAGCCGATGAGGAAACCGTCCGCACGTGATGGCCTCCCTGGACCAGCGGTGGGCTTTCTCCGGCTTGGACGGCCAGACGATGACGGTGATCGAGGCTACGTACCGCGTGAAGTGCACGGGTGTTGGCGTGGGGATCGGACGGGAGGGCATCCGGTTTTCCGCCAGTTCCCAAAATCCGTTCGTGCGTTCATATTTGGGATGGGAGCCTTCTCCTGAACTGGCCTTGATCAGCCTGACCCGCTGATAGGTGGGGCCACCAAACAGGGGGGGCACATTGCGTATGAGTATGCGGCGGCTGCGCGACGGGGCGTTGGCCGCGACAGCAGTCCTGATGGCCGCGATGACACCAGCGGCTTCAGCCGAGGACCACGGTGACCTTGAGCGGGTGTCCTATGTCCTGCCACTCGGCATCGCCGAACTGGAGGGGCCGGTCACGGCTGACGCCATAGGTGTGCTCGGCGAGAAGGCCGAACTGGTGAGCGGCGGGATGACGGCGCTGGAAACGGTGGGCCCCGTGGCCGGCTACGCGCCGCGCGCCGCAACCGCCTCTGCCGCGGCGACTCCCGCTGTTTCTCGCGCGCAGAGGGCAGCGCCCGCAGCGGTCTCATATCCCGCTCCGGCCCGGTCGATCTCGCTCGCCGAGTGCCAGGCGAAGATCGACCGGCCTGGCGGCGAGAAGTTCTACGTGAAGTCACGCTTCGCCGTCTGCACCGGCATCCGCATGACCTCCACATGGAGCAGGAACGGCGCGCCGGTGGGAACCAGCGAGACGAAGGTGTTCATCCGGGGCACCGTGCCCAAGGAAGCCGACCGGACGATGAAGTTCGACTACGACGTGGTCGGTTTCAAGAAAGTGGGCGCGATTCCCACAGATCGGGAGATGTACAGGATCGAAGGCACCATCCCCAAGGTGTGGCCGGCCTCCGCACGGAAGACGCAGGGCGGCAACCTGCCCGTGACGAAGAGCTTTGACGCGCTTCGGGCCATGCCTTCGGCCCACTTCATCCACACGGTGCGCTACGCGCCGGGGCAGGGCACAGGTGCCGGCGCCGCCGATGTCGTCTTCGCCGTTTACCAGCCGGTGATCACCGCGTCAGCCGTGCCCGGCTGGATCGGCGCCCCCAGCATCGGCAAGCCGTTTATGCTCGCGCCGCGTTGGGACGCCGCGAAGTACCTCAACAACCCCACTGGCGGCAGCACCCCCGCGAACAAGGGCAGCGCATCCTTCAGCTACCTCGCGACGCTGCACTACAGCACGAAGGCAACCGCTCCCGAGCGCGGAGCGGCTGCCCACATCAAGAAGGCGTTCACCACCCCGAAAGCGACGCAGCCGCCCAACGGCGACAAGAGGATCCCCGGACAGAGCGTCGACGCACCCCTGCACCGCCTCTACCTTGATGCGCAGCGCCGCAAGGACAACCGAGCCAAGGCGCTCAGCAACTGCCGCAGATACTTCGGCCCGGACTACACCCAGGGTGGCAAGGACTGCGACGAGTACCCCTTCGCAACGACCTACGAGGGAGCCGCGCAGGCGGACCACGACCCGCACGCGGAGAAGCTGAACTTCTCCGTACTACCGGTTGACTCCACGCAGAACCAGAACGCGGGCCGGATGCTCGGCCAGTTCCTGACAAGGAACAGAATCATCGACGGCCCGGAGGACGGCTTCCTCGTCAAGATCAGCTCCTGACCGGTTGAGATTAAGGGGGGAGGAGCCGTCCGGCTCCTCCCCCTCTTTCACGCGTCGTCGGGCCAGAACTGGACCAGGTAGCGCTCCACGCCCTCGGGGACGCCCTCGCGGGCGAGCTCGCGAACAGCCTCGCGGCCTCGGCAGTGGGCCCGTACCCGCCATCCGGCGCTATGGTCGGACAGCTGCACATACGCCGGCATCGGGCCGGCTGCGACCGCCCACACGGCCAGCTGCCCCGAGGAGCACGAGATCCGGCTCTCGGCCACCTCGTCCCAGCCATCCCCGCGCCCGGCTGCCGCAGGTGCGCCGTCCCATACCTCCGCTGCCAGCGCCGCGGTGTGGGTGTGGCCGGCACTGGCGAAGTCGAGCCGGCCCTCATGCCCGGTCAGGAACGCTCCCGGCTCGAAGCCCTCGGGAAAAGATACGGGCACCATCGAGTCGTCCACGTCCTGCAGGCACCAGCCGTAGAAGTCCACCTCCACGTCGAGGTCCTGCCTGCTGACCATCCGGGCCATCGCCACTCCCCTCTCACCCCAAGCGTGCGGGCCGCACCCAACCATGATGAACCGGGCCCACCAGGAACGGCACCACCCCCTGGATGATGGACCTGAGATACAAGGCGTGCGGATTACCTCCCAGCCCAGCCCGGGCAAGGGCGGCGCGCAGGCCTACATGGTGCTGGTTTAGCACTGGAGGCGGGGGTGCTGCCGACGTGCGGGACCCGGCGCTGAACAGCGCGCTGCGCACCGCCGGCGACGGCAGCGAAGAGGTCCGCGGCAAGCGTCTGGGTGCGCTGCAGGCCGCGACACCGAAGGTGTCGGCGAAGGAAGAGCTCAAGCGGGTTCTCTCCTTCCACCAACGGGTCGCCGAGGCCGAGGCCTTTGCCCAACTGCCGGGCAAGGCGGGCGAGCTGTACGCCGAGGACGACGGCCTGTACCCCGCAGAGAGCGAGGTGTGGGCCGAGTGGCTGCACGGTGAGCACAAGCCGGCCCACCGGCGGCGCGTGCTCGGCCAGTTCGCCGTCGGCGCGAGCGACAACGGCACGGAGGCCGCGCTGTCGCTGGTCGCCTCGGTGAAGGTGCTCGGCGAGGGAGTCGACACCCGCGAATGCGACGCCGTCGTCTTCGCGGATGTCCGCGGCTCGATGCCCGACCTGGTCCAGGCCGTAGGCCGCGCCCTGCGTATGCACCCGGGCGAAGGCAAGATCGCCACCCTGGTGGTACCGGCCTTCCTCGCCCCCGGCGAGGCGCCGGACGCCATGCTCACCTCCCCCGCGTACAACGGGCTGGCCAAGCTGCTGTCCGCGCTGCGCGCACACGACGCCCGCATCGAGAAGCTGACCGAGCCCAGCACCTCGCGCACCCGCGTTCCCGAGCCCCGCGACGAAACCCGCGACTGGGACGAGGACCTGGACCAGGAGGCCGATGGCGAGAAAGCGGCGACGGTCAGCCGGCCCGCGAAGGACCTGCTGCGGTTATCCGCCCCGCGCGACGCGCGCCAGCTGGCAGCGTTCATCAAGCTGTGGGTCCTCAACCCTGAGCGGGTGCACTGGCGGCGCGGCATCCAGGCCGCCCAGCGCTACGCCAAGGAGCACCAGGACCTGCGCGTGCCGTACGGCTACCGCACCCCCGCCGACTCCGCTGGGTGTTTGGGTCACCGACTGCCGCCGGCACTACAACGCCGACCGCTTGGACGCCAAGCGCACCGCCCAGCTCCAGGCCCTCGGCATGGTCTGGTCGCACTTCGACGCCGGCTTCGAAGAGGGCCTGGCCGCAGCGGCCGCCTGGGCCGACGAACACGAAGTCGGCCTGGCCGCACCGGTGGACGCCGTCGTCGGCGAGTACCCGGTGGGACGCTGGCTGAAGAACCAGCGGGCAGCTCCACGACGGGCCGCCGAGCTCGAACGCTGCCGCGCCAAGGGACTGCCCGAGCCGGAGGGCGGCACTGCTCCCCTCCCCGACGAGCGCAGGCATGCGCTGGAGGACATCGACCCCGGCTGGTGCCCGACGTGGAGTATCGACTGGCAGCGCGCCTTCCGCCTTGCCTGGCTCCACACCAAGGCTGGCGGCACGTTGCCTGACAAGGCCGGTGTGGCTATCGCGGAAGGCGAGGACCTGGGCAAGTGGGCCGCCGCCCAGCGCGCCGGCTTCGCCAAGCTGACCGCGACTCAGCAGTGGATGCTCACGAGCGTGCTGGGCGTCACGGTCGCGCCGGCCAAGCGCACCCGGGCTGAGATGTGGGCTCAGAACCTGGCCGCCGCCAGCCAGTACCAGGAGCGCGAGGGGCACCTGGAGGTCCCCCGCAGCCACACCGAGAACATCGACGGGGAGACCGTGCGGCTGGGCGCCTGGGTCAGCCAGCAGCGGGTGAAGGCCGCCAAGCTGTCGCCCGAGCGGGTGGAGGAGCTGTCGGCCCTCGGGATGCGCTGGACGTGACAGGCAACGACGTGACCATCCTCGCCGCGGCTGCAGCCCTCGCGCCCGGCTATCTGCTCGGACGGACCCGTCCATGGCGGCGCCTGGGCAACTGGTCCGCCGGGCGCACGGCCTCATCTGCCCCCAATCCGCCCGGGACTTCGTAGGCCAGGAGATCCCACCCGAACAGAGCGACACGGCGGGCCGCACAGATCTGTGCGGCCCGCCGTCGTGCCTTCTGCGTCAGCGGTCGCATCTGGCGCCCGAGCGGGTGAATTCCCCGTCGCATACGCGGGGGCGGATCTAGCGGAAGCAGTCTAACTCGCCCGGGATAAACAGCTCTTGACAGGTTTTCGCGCGTTCTGTCATGTTCTATTCGCCTGCTTCGAGGCAACCGCGAGAGAGGTAGTGTGACGCCGACCGGTAGATGGCCATTCCGATTCCTACCTGGCCAGTCGCGTCGGGGCGTGTGGAGGTGACCTCGCACATGAGTACGTCTACGGGTAGCCTGGCGCCGCCGCGATCAACAGGATGGCTCCATGAGTGAGCTCGAGCGTTATCCCCAAGTCCCTGCGGGACCCGCCCGCGCCCATCGGCCCGTCGGCAAAGTGATGAAGGCCGTCCTCATCGTGGCGGCCGTAGCGGCTGCAGTCCTGCTGCTCTACATGGCTCTCTTCATCGGCATCTTTGTCATGGCAAGTTGATCGTTGCAACCCTCGCGGATTAGGTGGCCGGCGGTGAGAACGAGCCGCGGGGTAAGGAGATAGCCGCTTCCCTGCCGGGCCCCAAAGACCGCCGCGATGCGGTGCATCGTCGTCACTCTCCACATGCTACGACCGAGACGGCAGCGGCGCGCGGCGATGGATATCGAACGTCCGCGCCTGCGTCTCGTGTCCCGCGGCCCGCTTGAGCCGTCAGCTGGTCGAACTCGTCCTAGCTTCTTGGGGGAAGGCGATCTTCACGTCCAGCGGCGGAGCGGCGTGCCCGGTACTGTCCAGCGTTCGATGGCGTGCTGCACGTCGGCCATGACAATCCGTTGAGCGAGGACTGCATGAACTGGAACGCAGTTGGAAGGCAGTGCCGTTTCCGGTTCTGACACCGGAGACGGACGTGCCCGGAAGGCAGGTGCGTGGGCGGTCTCAGCGCGGGCGGCGCGTTCATGTTGCGGCCGCCGAGCCTGTGTCAATCGGAGGTTGGCAGACGGAGGGTGAGCAAGTTCCCGATGAGAGTCGCGTCGGTGTCGATACCGCTGTCGATGACGCTGGTGACGTCCGGATAGACGTCAGCTGGGATCACGGCGAGGGTGTTCTCGCCGGATGCGAGGATCAGGGCCGCGGGTGCGGGGCCTTCGGTGAATCGGAGCTGAACGGGCACCGAGTTGGCAGGCACCTCGCTGCTGGTGGTGACCTCCAGGGAGATGTTGCCGTCCTCGAGGAGTCTGCCGATCATGCTGGGTCGGCGCTTGCGGACGTACTCCAACAGTTCGGTCGTTTCGAAGGGAGTGGCCGCGAATTCGCTGCGCCAGGCGTCGAGGTGAAGGGTAGTGAGCCACGACCGCAGCTGGTTGGCGTCGATGCCCTGGGCCTGGGCGGCTCTGCCAATTCGGTGAGCTAACCTCGGCGTTTCGGTTGGGGTGAGGAGACGTCGCTGATCGGCTGTTGCCAGGTGGCTTCGTTGCTTGGGCATGGTGGAATCCCGGCGCGGGGGTCGGGTTCTCCAAGGCCTTTCGGGTCGTGGGTGGTCAGGGGTTCACTGGTCAGCCGGCGGGACGGGGCAGTGCGGCGAGGCGATGGAAGGCCGTGGCCAGTTCGTGTCTCCAGGGCCAGGTCGCTGATATCCGCAAGCGCAGACGCCGGCCACCCCGGGTGAGGCGGGCGGCGACGTGCAGCAGCCGGTAGCGGAGCTTCTTCGGCTCGGCAGCCGCCAGCTCCCCGTCCAGCAGCAGGACGCGCATCCAGGCCAGCAGGTCGATCGCCGCGAGGCTGAGTTCGAGCCAGACCGAGTTGATCGCGAAGTGGCGGGAGGGGGAGCGGCCGAGGCCGGTGTTCTTGCCGCACCGGATGTGGTCTTCGACGGTGGCATGCCCGCGGTGGCGGACCTCCAGGAACTGGGCGGACCCACCACCGGAGTATGGGGTGTCGGTGAGGAACACCTGGTGCCGCAGGCCCTCGTCCTGATCGAACAGAGACAGCTGGGCTCCGGGGTGCGGGCGCTCGCGGCGCACGATGATGCGGGTTCCGTCCGGATAGGCGGCAAGATCGACCATGCCGGTCAGCTCGGCGACCTCGGCGCCGGCACGCAGTGTCCCGTCCTGGTCCAGTGCGGGATGCCAGAGGTGGTCGGGCAGGGTCCGGATCGCGCGGCGGACTGGCTCGGTGACGGCGTGTCCGACCGAGAAGAAGGTACGGACTCCACTCATCCGCATGTCACGGACGTGAGCGAGGAAGGCTTTCGCGGAACCGGCGCTGTCAGTGCGGATCAGGATGTCGGTGCCGTGCCGGTGGGCGTCGGGGATCTGCGCGAGGGCCTGGTCAAGCACCAGGATGTGATCCGCGGCGGTGTTGGCGCCGGCGTTCCCCGGCCGCAGCCGCCCGGACAGCGCCTCGCCGGTGTTGGCCAGGAAGCACACCAGCGGGTGGAACCCGAAACCGCCCTTGTAGGTGGGTGCGGCCGCTTCCTTCTCGGAGTGGCAGGCCACCAGCGTGGCGTCGAGGTCCAGCACCAGACCGGGCAGTTCCTGCCCTGCCGCCCGGACAGCGGGTATGCCCTCACCGCGCTCGGCGGCCTGCAGCCAGGCGACCTCGCGAGCCGATGAGCGGGCCGAGCGCAGAGAAGCCAGTGCCCGCTCGTCAACGTCAGCGAGCAGCCGCCAGGTCGTCGGTGTCGAGGCGACCGGGCCGAACACCTCGTGCTGGTCCCGCAGTACGGCCAGATCTGTGATGGCCTCGCCGCCATCGGCGAGCATCACCGCGAGATCGGTGGCGATCCGGCCCGGATCATGTCCGGTCCCGCGCGGGCGAAGCGGCCGGAGCACGGTGGAGTACGCGGCGGTCAGCCCCGTGACATCGGCAAGATCCGCCAGCAACCGTGCCCCGGCATGACCGACCACCCCCGAACCATCTGCACTGACATGAACCCTGGGACGCAAGATAGCCTGCACGTAGAAAGTGCCCTCCGCTTGGACCGACAGAACCCCTCAGCAAGGTTCATCGTCCCAGGTCAGGAAGGCACTTTCGCGTTTCCGGCCGACCCTCAGCCGTACCTCAAGTGAAACAGCGAGGCTAACGGCTCTCGTCGGGATTGACCTGCGCCACACACGCGCCCCCGTGCGGGCAGGCCGATTCGCTTGGACCATCGGGTCGTTGATCGGATGCGTCGCTGACTCACGCGCATAGGCGATCGACGGCCCGTGGGAGCGGGTAACCCCTACGGTCGGACATCCGGGCCCACGGCGCGGAAGGTGCGGCGGTATGCCTGGGGAGCGACGCCGATGGCGGCGTGGAGGTGCTGGCGCAGCGAGGTGCCGCTGCCGAGGCCCGCGCGGTCGGCCACCGTGTCGATCGGCCAGTCGGTGGTCTCCAGCAGGTGCCGCGCCCGCTCGATCCGCTGCTGTACGAGCCACTGACCGGGGCTCGCGCCGACTTCGTCACGGAAGCGGCGGGTGAAGGTACGTACGCTGACCTTGGCGTGGGCGGCCATGTCGGCCAGCGTCACGGGTTCGGCAAGCCGCTCCAGGACCCAGGACCGGGTGGGGGCCGTGCCGTTGTCGGTGGGGGCAGGTACGGGCCGGCGGATGTACTGTGCCTGGCCGCCGTCGCGCCAGGGCGGGACGACGCAGGCGCGCGCCACTTCGTTGGCGACCTCACTGCCGTGGTCGCGTCGGACGATGTGAAGGCACAGATCGACGCCGGCGGCCACGCCCGCCGAGGTCAGGACGTCGCCGTCGTCGACGAACAGCACGTCGGGGTCGACTCGGACCCGGGTGAACATCCGCTGCAGCCGCTCGGCCTCACGCCAGTGAGTGGTGGCGGGACGGTGATCGAGGAGGCCCGCCGCGGCCAGAACGAAGCTGCCGGTGCAGATCGCCACCATCCGGGTACCGGGCCGCACGGCGGCCAGAGCCCTTCGCAGCGCGTCCGGGAGCCGGCCCTCCTCGCGGATCGGACCCAGGCTGTGGGAGGGCGGGATGACCACCGTGTCGACGGTGGCCAGCACGGACGCATCGTGTGCGACGGAGAGTTCGTAGTCGGCCTCTGCCCGTACCGGACGGCCGTCCAGGCTGCACGTGGTCACGGAGTAGAGGGCGTTCCCCGTCAGGTCGCGGGCCGCTCCGAAGATACGGGCGGGGATGCCCAGTTCGAAGGGGACGACCCCGTCGAGGGCCAGAACTCCGATGCGGTGCATGACCCGATCCTTTCAGGTGTTGACCATCGGGCCACTACCTGGGCCTTCCCGTGCCCGGCAGCCTTGGACTGTGCCCAGATGAACCGGCACGAACCATCCGATCCCACCCCTGTGAAGGCCATCACCATGACCCACGAGGCGCCCTTGAAAATGCGGGCCATCTGCCAGGACCGGCCCGGTGGCCCGGAGGTACTCAAGGTCGTCGAGACCGAGAGGCCCAGTCCCGGCCCGACCGAGATCCTGGTCCGCGTCCACGCAGCCGGAGTCAACCCGACGGACTGGAAGACCCGGGCCCGAGGCGTGTTCTCCACGGGGGCCAAGACCCCGTTCACCCTGGGTTTCGACGTCTCCGGTGTCGTCGAGTCCGTCGGCCTCGGCGTCACCGTCTTCCAGCCCGGCGACCAGGTGTTCGGGATGCCGCGGTTCCCGCACCCCGCCGGCGCCTACGCCGAGTACGTCACGGCCCCGGCCCGGCACTTCGTCCACCGCCCCGAACAGCTCGACCACATCCAGGCGGCGGCCGTTCCGCTGGCCGCCCTCACCGCTTGGCAGGCCCTGGTCGACACCGCCGACATCCAGCCCGGCCAGCGCGTACTGATCCACGCCGCAGCCGGCGGGGTCGGCCATCTCGCTGTGCAGATCGCGAAGTCACGCGGCGCGCACGTCATCGGCACCGCCCGCGAGGCCAAGCACGCGTTCCTGCGCGGTCTCGGCGCCGACGAACTCGTCGACTACACCCGCCAGGACTTCGTGGAGGTCGTACGCGACGTCGACGTCGTCCTCGACACCATCGGCGGCGCCTACTGGGCCCGCTCCCTGCGCACCCTGCGGCCCGGCGGCACGCTGGTCTCGATCCTGCCGCTGGACGCGACGTTCCCCGCCGAACAGGCCCGAGCGGCCGGGGTGCGCGCCGTGTTCCTGCTCGTCGAGCCCGACCAGGCCGGACTGCGTCAGATCGCGTCCCTGGTCGACAGCGGCCGACTGAAGGTCGAAGTCGAGGCGGTGCTTCCCCTGGAGGACGTAGCCAGGGCCCACGAGCTCGGAGAAGCCGGTCGCACCACAGGAAAGATCGTCCTGACCGTGGCATGACGCCGAGTCCCGCCCCCCTTTTTTCCCTCTTCATCGCATCGCAGAGAACGGATGACCCACCATGAACAGCACCACCACCGACGCCTCGACCGCCACCCGCGAGGTCGTCGACACTTTCTTCGCCCGGTTCGGTTCCGGCGATATGACCGGTGTTCTCGACCTGTTCGCCGATGACGTGTCCTTCCACGTCGGCGGGGCTGACAACGTGCCCTGGGCTGGTACGCGCAACTCGAAGGATGAGATCGCCGCGTTCTTCGCGACGTTCCCCGAGGTACTGACGCCCCCACAGGAGTACCTCATCCACACGACCGTGGTCGAGGGAGGGGAAGCCGTCGTCATCGGCCACAACCGCTTCGGTGTGCTGGCCACCGGCAAGACCTTCACGAACCACTTCGCACTGCACTTCACCGTGGCCGACGGAAAGATCCACAACTACCGCATGTACGAGGACAGCCACGCCATCGGCGCCGCCTTCACCCACTGACCCGGCAGGCACCGAACGATTCAAGGCAGGAGATGTCATGTCCGAAAGGACCAGCATGACCATCTTGGTGACAGGGGCAACGGGCAATCAGGGTGGTGCGGCCGCGAGGCGGCTCTTGGCGGACGGTTGGAGCGTGCGGGCGCTCACCCGCGACCCCGCCGGCCGGGCCGCCCACGCACTCGCCGCTGCCGGCGCCGAGATCGTGGCGGGCGACCTGGACGACAGGGCGTCACTCGATGCCGCCGTCAAGGGCGCTTACGGCGTCTTCAGCGTGCAGCAAGGCGCGCTCGGGATACAACCGGTCGGCTTCGAGGAGGAGGTCCGGCGGGGCAGGAACGTGGCAGATGCGGCGCTGGCCGGAGGAGTGGAGCATCTGGTCTACGCGTCGGTCGCGGGTGCCGAACGCAGCGCTGGGGTCCGCGCTTTCGAAAGCAAGTGGGAGATCGAAAAGCACATACTCGCGATCGGCATCCCCGCGACGATCCTGCGGCCGGCCTCGTTCATGGAGAACTTCTCGGACCCGGCCTTCGGCGTCCAGACCGGTCAGTTGGCGACCGCGTTCGCATCGAACGTGGTCGAGCATTCGACGAGCGGTACGCCGCACTGGACAGACTCCATGGCGCATTGCTCACCGCGGCCGGAGTGCTGCCGCACCGGGCCCTGGAGTTCGTTCGAGGCGAGGCGGAGAACCTGAACACTGCCCGCGAATGGCTCACCAGTGCCGAAGTGGCCTACCACCACGGCTCAGCCGGCCAGCGCCCGGACACGCTCTTCGGCGGCGTCTGCTTCATGTTTTCCGCGGGCTCGGTGAATCTGGTGCACGGAGCGTCGGTAGTACCAGCGGTTCAGCGGATAACGCTGCGATTGATCTTGCTGGCAGGGACCTGGTGTCTGCGCTCCGACCGACATGGCTAGGTCGGTTGCGTTCGGTTGCGGGAGCGCGGCCAGGGGTGCCGACAACAGCCCAGGACGTATGTTCGGCAGACTCGCCAGCCTGCCCTCCCTAAGCTGAGGCGATGGCTCGCTCTTGGACTCGACTGCACGCGCATCTGGGCGTTCCGCCCGGCGCGATCACCTTCGACATGGTGGCCAAGGCCGTCGCGGATCGTCTCGAGGAAACCGACGACCTCGACTGGAAGGAAGCTCTCCCGCAGCCGCCCCAGGACGGCCGCTGGAATGAGTTCGCCAAGGACGTGGCCGCGATGGCGAATACGCGCGGCGGACTTCTCATCTACGGCGTCAGCAACGATGTGCGGATGACCGGCATCAACCCGCAGCAGGTCAACGAGCAGCAGCTGGGGCAGTGGGTCCGCAACCACGTCCAGCCGTACGTCTCCGGACTCTCGTTCCTGACGCTGACGTCCGACGACGCCAGCCAGAGTGTCCTCCTCGTCGACGTGCCGGCCAGCGAGACGGCGCCGCACCTGGTCTACGGCACCGCCGCCAAGGACAAGGCCCAGCAGGCTGCCGTAGCGCCCTACCGCGACGGCTCCCACACGGACTGGATGCCCGAGCATCTGATCGCCCGGGCCTACCAGGACCGCTTCGCCCGCCAGGCGGGCGCAGAGGCGGAACTGCAGGAACACCTGCGGTACGCGGCCGACATCGGCCTGCACGCGTCCCAGGCCGTCTGGATCGTCATCGCCTCCAGGCCACAGCGCCCGCTGCCCCGGATGGTCCCGCCGCTCGACCGCAGCGCCGCCCTGCACGTCGTCGAAGCCGGGCTGCGCACATCCGTTGAGCTAAAGGGCAATGCCAGCGCCATGGCGCCGGTCCTCCGATCGGTCAACCCCACACCCCGCCGTGGGCTGCGCCGGTGGGTCATCAGTAACACCCTCACGGCCTCCGACAGCATCAGCGGCCGTCCGGTGTACGTCGAGCTCCACCACGACGGAACGACCGTGCTGGCAGCCGACTTGTCCTGGAAGGCCCTCGAACGCCTCGAGGGGACCAACATCACCTGCCCGGTACGCATCGACGTGGTGACCTCAGCTGCGTTCGACGCGGTGGCTCTCGCAGCCGAGTTCCGCCGAGCCCTGCTGGACGACAGTGCCTCGGACGTGACGGCCCTCGTTGTCGCACCGCCCGACTACCGCCAACCTTTCGTGGCCGTGACCACGGAGATGGGCAGCTTCGTCACCATTCCGGACCACGCTCGGCGGCCACCGCGCCTGCTGCCGGCCACGTCGGAGATTCCGGCGACCGCGGACGCGGACGTGCTCCGCAGCGTGGCCGAGGAGCTGCGCGCGGGCATCGTCAACCAGTTCGGTCTGGAGTAGACGCGGGTCGGGGAGCAGCATGACGGATGACATGAGAGCGGGCGGATTCTCCGCCGTGCACGAGGCGTTCCTTCGGGCAACCGCGCAGGTGGAGAAGGAGATGAGCCAGCTCCTCGCCCTTGAGGGAGGGTGGGAGGAGGAGTACATCACCCAGCGGCTGTGCTTGTCCGTCGTGCCCGAAGTGAGGTACGCGCGGTTCAACAAGCAGCAGGAGGGCCGCGTCGGCGCGGACTACATCTGGTGGTGGGTGGACCGCTCTGGCGAGTGCTACGGCTGTCTTATCCAGGCGAAGAGCATCAAGCGCAACGGCAGGAAGTGGCGGATCGGCTTCCAACACCCCCGCAACACCGGAGAACAGCTGCGGAGCCTGTTCGAAACCGCCGACGTTCTCCGGATCCCGGCCGGGTTCATGCTGTACGCCGGTGACCGGGACTATCGGGCCCAAATGGGTTGCACGTCGCCGCACGCGGGCCGCACACCATGCGGGGAGCGGGACGGGGCAGCGGTGACGCTGGTACCGGCGCTGGTGGCGGAGCGGGAGATCCCGTTCGCCGAGCCAGCGCCGTGGCAACCGGACCGCAGCGCAGTTGAGGTGTTCTGCCAGTGGGCGAAGCCGCTGATCGAAGTCACCGCACCCGGCGCCTACGGCAGGAGCAACCTCTACCGTGCGCTCGACCTGGGCGACGCCGATCCCCGGCTGCGCGAGTTCCTCGACACGGACCAGGTCGGCGCACGAAAGGTAGCCCGTCACATCTTCGACATCGTGGGCCGCATGGCGATGGGGCAATTCGCCATTGCGGTAGGGGCGACGCCGGTCGACTCGGGTACCGCGAGCGTCTTCCGCGAAGTGCCCGATCTGCGCGGACACTTCACCGTGCCGTACTTCGAGCACACTCTCCGAGGACTGTGCACAGAGCTGCCGGACTACGTAGAACGATCCCTTGCCGGGAACCCGCCGCCCGAGATCGTCGAGAAGGTGGACGGGATCGTCCTCGTCGAGCTGTAGCGGCAAGGGCGGCAGGATTCGAACCTGCGGTGTATTGACCGAACCAACTCGCACGTTTTCGCAGGTCAGAGGGCCTTCTGTTAAGTTCCGGCGGTGAGTGGAACAACTGCCCTTGAACGGGATCTGAAGAACTTTGTACTGCCCGAGATCGGACGGTTGGAGGAGACAGGAGACGCGTGGGAGCCGTATCGGTTGATCGATCCCGTGGGGCAGCGTGTCGAACCGGTCGCGATCTACTTCAAGGACCTGCTCGCCGCCGACAGCCCCGCGACCACGCTGTACTCGTACGGGAACGACCTGCTGCGGTGGTGGCGACCTGTTAACTGCACCATGTCCCGATCGTGAACCGGGCGGATCGCCTGGCCTTTCCAGGAGTGTGGTGTGGTGGACGACGTACGACGTGCCCTGATGGAGGGGAAGCGCTCGCTTCCCGAAGTCGGCGCCGTGGCCGCCGGGACGACGAGAGACCTTCCGTTCGTCCTGGTGGACGCTGACGGCTGCGAGGTCGAGCCGGTCAGTGCCTACCTGAGGGATCTGAAGCTGGGGGACGTCAGCCCGCTGACCTGCCGAAGCTACGGGTTCGGGCTGTTGCGGTGGCACCGGCTGCTCTGGTTTCTGCAAATCTCCTGGGACAGGGCCACGGAGGCCGAGGTCGCGGCGCTGGTCGGATGGCTGCGGGAAGCGCGCAACCCGCAGCGGCTCCGCAAGCGGAACGGCGCATCTCCACCTCCGGGGTCGGTGAATCTCAAGACTGGCAAGCCATCGCTCCGGGAGGGGTACGCACCGAGCACGATCAACCACAGTCTCAGCGTAATCAGCGGCTTCTATGCGTTTCATGCGCGGTTCGGCGCCGGGCCGGTGGTCAATCCAGTGCCGATCGCCGGTGTTCATGGGGATCCCGAGCTTCAGTCAGGTTGCTGTCCGCACCAGCTTCGCCACCAACACAGCCTGACGGGACCGCGCTCTGCCCCCGTGTCACACGACACGGGGGCGATCGCCAGATCGCTAGAAGGCTTGGACGGGCGAAGCCTTCTAGGACGTGTCCGGTCGATCACGTGCCTGCTTCGACTGGTCGGCCGGACAAGTCCCAGTACTGCTGGGAACGGGCCTGCTACGCCCCCCCGCCGGGGCGCTCCCCTCAGCCGCTCGTCGTCTGGCCGGTACGGATGACGGCCTGGTCCCCGTGGGGGCCGAACAGGTGCAGGATCTCCACCGCTTCGCGGCCGGCGGGGCCGAACCAGTGCGGTTCGCCGGTGTCGAACTCGGCCACCTCGCCCGGCCGGAGGGTGACCTCGCGCTCCCCGAGGATGAGGCGGAGCTCCCCGGCGAGCACGTAGAGCCATTCGTAACCGGAGTGGGTCACCAGTCTCGGTTCGCGGTACGCGAGGACCTGCTTGAAGACCTGGACCCGGCCCGGGTACTGCGTCAGCGGGACGAGGACGCTTCCCCGCTCCCGGCTCCGCGGTGTCAGGTGGACCCGCGGATCACCGGTGGCCGGGGCCGCCACCAGCTGGTCCAGCGCGACGCGGTGCGCCCTGGCGAGCGGAATGAGGAGGTCGAGCGTCGGACGCCGCCGGCCCGACTCCAGGCGCGACAGCGTGCTCACGGAGATCCCGGTGTCCTCCGCGAGGGTTTCGAGGGTGAGGCCGCGGTCGCGCCGCAGGGCGCGCAGCCGTGGCCCGATGCTGTCGAGGAGTTCCGCGAGTTCGGCGTCCATACGGCCATTTTGCGGTCTTCGCAAAGTTCCTGGTCCTGGGCCCTCCCCCCGCCCGACTCTGGGCGGCGTCCGATCTCGTCGAAGGGGGAACTCCCGTGCTCACGAAATCCCTTGCCGCTCCACCCTCCCCGCTGAGCGCGCGCCGGCGCTGGACGGTGCTGGCGGTCTGCGCGCTCAGCATGTTCCTGGTCGGTGTGGACACCACCATCGTCAACGTGGGGCTGCCCGAGATCGGGCGAGGCCTCGATGTGGGCACGCGTGGTCTCGAGTGGGTCGTCGACGCCTACACCGTGGTCATGGCCAGCCTGCTCATCGTCTCCGGCGCCCTCGCGGACCGTTTCGGGCGCCGTCGGGTCTTCCAGTGCGGACTGCTCGTCTTCGGCCTGACGTCCCTCGCGTGCGCCCTCGCCCCGTCCCTCGGCGTGCTCGTCGCCGCCCGGGCCGTCCAGGGGATCGGGGCCTCGATGCTGAGTCCGGTAGCCCTGGCGATCGTGGTGAACGCGATGCCCGACCCACGGGAACGGGCCCGCGCGATCGGGGTGTGGGCCTCGGTCTTCGGGCTCAGCATGGCGGCGGGCCCGGTCACCGGCGGGGCGCTCATCGCCGCGTTCGGCTGGCGGTCGGTGTTCTGGATCAACGCGCCGGTGGTCGTCGCCGCTCTCGTCCTGGTCGCCGTGTTCGTGCCGGAGTCCCGCGGGGAGCGCGCCCGGCGCCTCGACCTGCCCGGCCAGGTGCTCCTCACCGTGGTCCTCTGCCTCTCTGTCGGAATCCTCATCGAAGGACCCCGCATCGGCTGGACGTCGCCCGCGGCCCTTGCCGGTTACGCCCTGACCGCGGCGGCCACGGCCGGCTTCGTCCTCGTCGAGCTGCGCCGCGGCGAACCCCTGATGGACCTCGGCCTCTTCCGCCGACCGCCGTTCGTCACGGCGGTGCTCGGCGCGACGGCGGTATTCGTCGCGCTGAACGTGACCCTCCTGCTCAACACCTTCTACCTCCAGCACACCCGTGGCTGGACACCGCTCGCGACCGGCGCCGCGACCCTGCCCATGGCGCTCGGGGCCACTCTGTGCGCGCCCTGGTCCGGCACCCTGGTGGGTCGTCTCGGACCGCGCCGTCCGCTGATCCTCGCGGGCGGATTCACCGCGGCCGGTGGTCTGTGCCTGGTAAACCTGGACCAGGACACGAGCGTGTCGCTGATCCTCCTCGCCTTCCTGCTGATCGGCATCGGGTTCGGCTTCGCCAACGCCCCCCTGACCAACACCGCGGTCAGCGGTCTGCCGCCGTCCCGGGCCGGAGTGGCGGGGGCGATCACCTCCACCGCGCGCCAGGTCGGTGCGGCGGTCGGCATCGCCGTCGCCGGCGGCCTGGTCGCGGGCGCCGGCCCCGTCAGCCTCGCCGCCGAGACCCGTCCGGGATGGCTGCTCGTGTCGGCCTGCGGACTCTTCCTCCTCGTCGTGGCCCGCGCCGCGGGGCCCCGGTCCACCGGGACCCCTAGTTAGTTCAGAGAAGACCTCTGGGTTATGAGCCCAGCGAGCTACCGACCTGCTCCACCCGGCGACCTTCACTGTAAGACGCCAAGAGCACCCCGAGCGAAGGGATTTCGCACAGGGTTCTTTCGCGTCTCTGGTGCTGGCCGGACGGCCGCCACGCTAGTCATCGCGCTGTCGTGAACACTCCCCTATCGAGGTTCAGGGTGGGGACGGGGTGGCGTTCCAGCGTGGCGTGCTGGCCCTCGCGCAGTGGGTGGAGCGGGAAGGCGCCCACCGGCCGGTGCCGCGCGGCCACAGTGAGGAGATCGACGGCGACGGCGAGGAGGAGCCGGTGGTCGTGAAGCGGGGCCGGAGAACCTCGCGCGGTCGAACCGGGCGGGGCCGGAGAACCTCGCGCCATCGAACCAAGCGGTGTCTGAGAACGTCGCGCGGTCGAACTGGGCGGTGCCGGAGAACGTCGCGCGGTCGAACCGGGCGGGGCCAGAGAACGTCGCGCGGGAGAACCCCGCGTCGGCGGAGAACGTCACGCCGTGGAACCAAGCGTCGGCGGAGAACGTCACGTCGTGGAACTGGGCGCTGCCGAGGTGGGGGCGGTGGGAAGTCGGATCGCGGAGAGCGGCGAGAAGCTGGGACAGCAGGGACTCGGCGAAAGTGGTGCCGCGGTGGTCGATGTCACTGCCCGGGGACAGCGTCGCCAGGTATCTGGCCCGGGCGGCGGGTGCGAGGTGTGCCAGGCAGAGCGACTCTCCTGGAACCTGCCGGCCAAGGCAGCCGACCGGATCGGCCGTGGCCGCACCCTCACCACAGTGCGGCCAGTGCGGGGCGGAAGGCGAGGGTAATGGCGGCGTGGTCATGCAGCTCAGGACGATCGGCAGGCCCGGGCGGTTGCCGCCGAGATCTGCGACAGGCTCACCGAAGACGTCCTCCACAGCTTCCGCATGGTCCGCGACGCTTCGATGTCTTCTGACACAGGGCAGCGTGACTGACGTTTGACGGCAGAGCCCACTGACGTTGTCGTGGCAGACGACAACGACCGCGCGGAGCAGGACAGCCGGAATGGAGCAGGTTCGATGAGACGGACGACGAGAACGGCCCGGACGGAGCAGGTTCGATGACACGGCCCCGAAGTGGACCGTCTCACTCCAACTGCTCCGCCCAGGTCACCGGGTTGGCCCCGGAGCAGATTCAACGAGACCGGACAAACACGTCCGTGACGTGTCCTTCGATAGGTTCTTCGAGGCTCGCGAACACCGAGCTGGAGGTGTGCCGAGGAGGATGAACGTGCCTGGTGAGCGGCTCGACTCAGAGTGGGTGCGAGGCTGGTGCGAGCAGACTTCTGCAGAGCTCGGGGCTTTGATGTCGTCGTTTCTGAAGACGCATGGTTTCCCACCTGGCGAGAACGCCGTCATCCTCGCAACGGATGAGAGCCACGGGGCGACGGATGCACTCGTGGATCTGACTCCGATCCCGTCCGACCTAACCACCCTCTACTGGGTGATTTGTGAAGTTTCCATGCCTGATGTCGAGCACGGATACTTCGTCCACCCAGCTTCGACCGTTGCCGAGCACTTCCGCGAGTACGGATCTTGAGGGGCCACGAAGTTTCCGGACAGGGACCCAATAGGGTTGTCCTGAACAGGAAACGAGGAAGAAGTGGCGCCACCCAGCAAGTACTCGCCGGAGTTCCGCGAGGAAGCCGTCCAGATCGCGTTGAGGTCAAGCAAGACGATCTCCGAAGTCGCCCGGGAGCTTGAGCTGAACCCGGAGACGCTACGCGGCTGGGTCAAGAAGCACCAGAAGCAGCAGGAACCGGCTCCCGACGCGGAACTGACGGTGAACGAGCGGGCGCGTCTGAAGGAACTCGAACGACGCAACCGCGAGCTGGAGATGGAAGTTACCTTCCTGAAAAAAGCCGCAGCGTACTTCGCGAAGGATCCCCGGTAGCAAGCAAGTACGAGTTCATCGACGAGATGCGGCTCGACACCGAGGAGTACGCATACAGCGTCGAGTTCATGTGCGGCCGACTCGGCGTATCCAGATCCGGCTACTACGACTGGCGATCCCGCCCGGAATCCGCGACGGCCCAACGGCGCGACGAACTGAAACTGCTCATCGAGAAAGCCTTCGACATGTCCGACGGCACCTACGGCCACCGGCGCATCCAGGCACAGCTGGACCGCTGGGACATCACCACCGGCCTGGAACTGGTCCGCCGGCTCATGCGCGAGCTGGGCCTTGAGCCCTGCCAGCCGCGGCCGAAGAGGTTCAGCCTCACCCAGGCCACAGTCGGCCAGGTGCCGGACCTCGTCGGCCGCAACTTCACCGCTGACACACCCGGCGAAAAACTCGTCGGCGACATTACCTACATCGCGACCGGGGAAGGCTGGCTGTACCTCGCAACGGTCATCGACTGCTGCACGAAGGAAGTCATCGGTTACGCGATGGACGACCACTACCAAACCCACTGATATCCAGGGCGATCCGCAACGCGGCACGGAACAGGAACCTCTCGGCCGGCGCGATATTTCACTCCGACCGCGGAAGCAACTACATGTCAGCCGAATTCGGGAAGACGCTCGACCGGTTCGGGCTCCGCAGATCTTCCGGCCGCACCGGGATCTGTTTCGACAACGCCATGGCCGAATCATTCTTCGGCTCCCTGAAGAACGAGCGTGTATCAAGGGTGACTTACCTGACCCGCGAGGCCGCCCGGCAGGACATCACTCGCTACATCGAATTCTGGTATAATCGCAAACGCCTCCACTCGGCGGTGGGTTACCGCCCTCCACGCGAAGTCCACGCCGAATACGAGAAGTTGCGAATCGCCGCGTGAAATAGACGGTCAGACACCTGTCCGGAAAACGCGAGGCCCCTCAGTAGAGACTCTCGTCTGCGAGCAGTGCGCGGTGCTGCGGCTCCAAATGGATATCGCGCATCGGCATGGACCGGAGTCACAGGCTGCGTGTCAAGCAGCCGGCAGAAGTCTTGCGGGCCATAGTCAGGGCATGGCTGAAGAGCGTGGGTGGCTGGGAAAGCGCAGATGGGCTGCCGCTGAACTGGGCCCGTGGGAACAGAAAGAGGGACTCCGGGCAAGGATCAGCGAGCTGGAGGCGATCCTCGATGTCCTAGCCCAGCGCGCGGCTGCTGAGCCTGAGCAGTCCGAGGTTGCGCCGACATTCAGGGAGAAGGCACTCCACGAGCTGTCAGAAGCCCGTAAAGCCCTCGAGCACTCCGCTCACCCGGCCATGAGGGGAGCGGCGCATCTCGGAGTGGCTCAGTCGCACGTCGACGCCGCCCAGAACCTCATCATCTGGCTGGCGTCCGCCGCGGACGTCAAGGCGATGCTTCCCCAATTGGTGGCCTTGACGGAGGAGCACTTCCCCGGCCAGGACCCGCGTCGAGCACGCGTCAAGGAGATCGCCGACAAGGTCGAGAGAACGGCCGAGATCGACTTGAGCCAGCGAGCCTTCCACTCTTTGTGGGCACCATTTTTGCGAAAATAGGCTGGCGTCCCTTTTACCCACGCTAGGCGCCCCAGATCTTTATTCAACCCTAGTTTAATGACACCCTCATACGTCATGAGTGCATCGAGATGCAGACCAAGCTGTTCCTGGATAAGGCCGACCTCGAGCCGGATGAATGGGTTGTGAGGGTCTTGCTCCATCGCATCGAAGTACTTCCCAAGAGCCTCATCGTAGCGTCTGGAGAACTTGTGCTTCTGTGCCTCCTGTATATCACTGAACAATCCGTGCGGGATGGCCAGACTGCGCCAGGCTGCCCAGGGAGGTTTTTCAACCAGCTTCGTCAACGGGAGAATGAAGGCGCAGACCTCGCACGCGGCACGCTGTATCGCATCCTCGAATTTCGGCTCTGTGCACGTGATTGATTGACTAGCCCATTTAGGCAGTATGATGACCTGAACCGTTACACTGCAGCCGTTTTCCGTGCTCCTATAAAGCGCACCATTGACTTGATAGGAGTAACTGACGTGGGTCGCGCTCAGGAGGTTGCCCAGAATGGTTGCCACGCTGGCAGGCGCGCTACCTGCGTCCAGCGTGGGACTGCGCAAGACCTCCACAAAGTCGATCTGCTGTGCCCCTCCAGGAATCGGGGAAGGTGCTTCCAAGCTAACTTCAGCCAGAGCCTCCCGAAAGGCGGTTGTCAAGTTGTCCACTTCAATCTCCGGGTCAGCATTCCCGCTGCTGAACGTGGGGACAGCAATTGGGCCAGGAGTTACTATCCTGCGACTAATCTTGAATCTGCGAAAGCAGTAGACAGCCCCAACGGCGGCAATTCCAATGATGAAGAAACGAAAAGGATTCAGAATCCATAGTGCCGTCAGCCAGAAGTGGTCTTTCCCGTTTCCGGAATTTCGCCAAAATGCCGCCACGCCCCAAAGGGCCACGAGCGTCATGAGTACGAACCCACACAGCCACCAGTATCCGCCCATGCAGGGCCTTGGGACCTTGGTTCGGAGCCATTGCCCCGGATTTTCTCT
Source organism: Streptomyces lunaelactis (assembly GCF_003054555.1). Lineage (NCBI taxonomy): Bacteria > Bacillati > Actinomycetota > Actinomycetes > Kitasatosporales > Streptomycetaceae > Streptomyces > Streptomyces lunaelactis. Next base: position 220,737 of record NZ_CP026304.1, read on the forward strand.
CCACCAAGACATATGTGCCCCCGAATACAGAGACTCCTTGGAGCGATCGCAGGTTCACATCCAAGATAGAATCCCCGGGTATTTCGTGCATCTTGACAAGAGCTGATCTACCCACGGCGGTCAGCATACGAAGATGCCCAGGGTTGTCCCGTTCGCCCCTGAGGTCGACGTCGTCGCAGGCCTCGACAGTCGGCCAGACTCGTCGCTCTCGACCCCATCGCCTTCGAGCGCCTCATTCGCCGGTTGTTCGGGGAGAACGGACTCAAAGCCTGGGTCACACAAGCCTCCTGCGACGACGGCGTGGACGTTAGCCAACGAGGACCCATCATCGGCGGCCTGTGCATCATCCAGGCCAAACACACCCGCAACAACGTGCCCACCGAAGCCGTCCGTGCGCTGGTCGGCGTCATGCACGGCAGAGCCGCAGCCAAAGGCATCCTCATCACCACTGCCTGGTTGGGGAAACAGCCATGGCTTCGCCCCGCGCACCGGCCGCATGGAACTCATCGACAGCCGCGGCCTCAAAGCACTACTCCCCGAACACCTCGGCATGGACGCCCTTCCCGGTCTGTCCAAAGTCCCGGCTGGCAGACGCGGGACGTTCGCTGACCGACCCCATGAGCGACGCAGATTCGCCCTGCGCTGTGCGGATCCACGCCCTCACCGCCCGCACCTTGGAGCGCGGTCAGCGGGCGGCGTCGGCGAGTGAGAGGAGCAGGTGGGCCGATTCGGGGTGGTAGAAGTCGGAGTGGGCTCCGCCGGTGAGCCGGCTGCCGTCCAGAAAGCGGTGGCTGGCGTTGACGTTGAGCAGTCGTACGTCTCGCGGAAAGTCGTAGGGCGCCTTCACCTCGTGTAGCGGCAGCTCCTGGAGGTGTTCGGCGGGACCGGTCGCGCCGAGGTAGCCGATGGCATCTTGCCGTTTCTCGGTGCGGCGGTGCCAGAACCCCAGGGCCGTGTCGGCGGGTGAAAACGTCATGGCGACAGGTGCGTTGAGCACGTTCGCGCCGAGAATGTTGGCATAAGGCCTGTGGAGGAAGGAGTCCGCGGGCAATGCGGCCTGGAAGAGGGTCAGGCTGTCGAGGGTCCAGGGGTAGGCGCGGTCCCTCCAGGACCAGGACAAGGTGTCGGGTCCCCCGTGGGCCAGGCGCACGGTTGCTTCCAGAATGCCGTGGAGCAGGAACCGGCTGCCGAACGAGTGGCCGACGCAGTGGAGGTATTGCCCGTAGGCGCCGGCGAGGACATCGGGGCCGGGCTCGGGCAGTTCGCGGTGCGCATTGAAGTAGCCGAGAACCGCGCCCAGGACCCGGGGCACTTGGCCGGTGAGGGACATCGTGGCGGTCCGGTCGCGGATGGTCCGGTAGCCCCAGGGCAGCGGGGAGCTGCGCGAGGGCCAGCGCACGCCGACGTACTGCGGCCGGAAGCCATGGATCCGCGGGTAGGCGTGAGGCTGCTGCGCCATCACGCTTTCCACCAGGTCGAACAGGGTCTGTGCATCGTCCTGGGCTTCCAGCGCGCTGGTCCGCCAGCCGTGGACGTAGAGGAAGATGTCGGTGGTGTCCTCGCGTAGTCGCAGATGGCTTTCCAGGACCGCGGGGATGTCGTCGGGGGGGACGGGAGTGCGGCTGCGGGGGTGGAGCAGCCGCCCCTGGGCGTCAAGGTCGATCAGGTCAACGTTGGCATTCACGGTCGTCGTTCGCTCTCTGCTTCGTCGACTAAACAGTTGTCGATGCCGCGGACGAGGGTGAACACCAGGCCCAGCGGGGTGGCGTGCTGAAGGATGAACTCTTGGGTGAGGTGGCGCGCCACGGGGGCTGCGCACTCTCCCTTGAAGAACTCTTCGAAGAACCGGCAGGCGAACTTGCTGCCGAAGGACGTGTTGACTTCGACTTGGGGGCCGATTAGGCAGCCGACACCGAGGTTGAACAGCGGGCGCGCCAGCCCCTCATGGAGATACATTCCGGCGCGGCCGCCTTCGCAGACCATCATGAAACATAAGGGGTCGGGGAGCCGTATGTCTCGGTGTGATGCCCATTGTTGCAGGTCGGAGGCATAGATTGGTTTGTTGTCGCTGAGGGTGACCTGGGCCTGTTCGTCGCCTCTGCGGCCGGGGCGTTTGCCTGTGCCGTGGCCGGCGAAGACGAGGATGTGGTCGGCGCAGTCCGGTTCGGTGAGAGCTTCGGCTGTCTCCGCTTTGGTGGTCCGCTCGGCGGGGTCTGCGTGGGTTTCCACGATGTTGCGGACCGGCCGCAGCGGGCAGCCGTCCTCCTGGTCGTCTGGTTTTTGCAGGCGCAGGTCGAAGTGGAGTCCGGCCTTGGGCCGTTCGGCGCCGTGGCTGATGAAGGGGGTGTAGTCGTCGACCGGGCCCAGACAGTGCTCGATGAGGTGGGTGTAGCCGAGGAACCCCGGCCATTCGGCGGCTGTGCCGGCGCGCAGCAGGCGCGTGTCGGGGGCGGGGGGCAGGTAGAGCATGCCCCAGGGCACGAACAGGTCCGCAGAGGTGACGGTGATGGTCTGTGGGCCGCTGCGTAACGCTTTCGAAAGGGCCTTCTCCAGGCGGGTCAGCCCCTGGTCGCCGCCGTGGAAGAGCAACCGGTACAGGGCGTCACCGGCCACAGCGAGTTCCTTGCCCACCTCGTCGAGCAACACACTGGCCCTCTCTGGTCCCAGCGTTTGGACGGGCAGGCTTTCGTAGGTGTACTGCCGGGGTGCGTGCTCGTGCCACACGACCGCCTGCAGCCACCGCTCGTGGAGTCTGCCCACGGCCGCGGATATGTCTTCCCGGCTCAGCCTCAGTAATCCGCTCAGCTGCGCGTTGCCGTCGTAGGGCAGTGCGGGGCCGTAGGCGCTCACCCGGAAGGTGCCGTCGTGCGCGTCGTCGAAGTTGAGGAAAATGGAGCGGGGCTGCAGCGCTCCGGGCAGCGAGCGCGGCAGCCGCGCCAGCTCTCCGAACGAGTCGCTTTCCAGGGTGAAGTCGAGTTCGATGTCACTTGCCATGGTCAGTGATCCGCACCGTCCCCACCGGACACCGCCAGAACGCTCTTGATCTGCTGGATCACCGCGCCGTCCGCGCTGCGCACGACGTCGATGCGCAGGGTCACCGGGTCCTGGGAGCGGGGGGTGATCCTGAAGTCTTCCGGCGGTGTACCGCTGTCGTCGGTGAGCCGGGTGTGAATGACCGACGGGTTGACCTTCGCGCTGCCGGCGCCGATGCGCAGGGTGATGTCCAGTGGGGACGTCTCAGAGGCATCAACGCCGGGACGCACCCTCCACTCCTCATCCAGCGGCTGGTAGTTGAACGTCACCCGGAAGTGCCGGCCCACGCGCAGCGGCAGTGACCCGTCCGCGACCCGCAGCTGCGCGCGGTGGCGGCGGTGCACCGTGCGGCGCGGGGCACCGCCCTCGGAAGCCGTGCGTGTGGCAGCGGGAGGCGCGGCGGGTACGGCTGCGGGCGCATCAGCACGGGAGGTGCGCCCCCGAGTCTGCGGCACAGTGCTCTGCCTTACCGGTCTCTCCTCGAGGTCCGGCCCCGGCGAGGTCCAGCCAGGCTCGTCCGACAGGGGGCTGTCCCAGATCGATGACAGGATCGACCCGGGACGCGGGAGGAGGCCGGTACTGTTGCGCAGCAGGCGCATCCAGTGCTCCATGGGGCCTGAGTCGTCGAGGCACCGAATCGCCGCGCCGGGAAAGTCGAAGAGCCACTGCGGTGTCTCGCGCATCGCAGTATCCAGTGCCCACTCTGGCCCCCATCGTACGAGGCAGTTGTCCTGCTGCCCCCGGGTCTCCAGACCGCTTTCTTGGCTTCGTCGCCGTTGGCTTGCGGTGTTCAGCCACTCGACCATCAGTCTGCTGAAACCGGGGCGCTGCTCGGAATGTAAGAACCCTGGTGTCAGGCGAGACAGCGCGGTTGAGGGGTTTACGGAACAGACATCGAGCATCATCACCACGCGCTCGGCGTGCGTTTTGCGGAGGTCGTTCACGAGGTCGCTGACCAGGACGGTTTCGTCGTCAGCGAGGTACACCGCGAGATCGAGTTTGCGCCCGGAGCTGCGGACCGTGCCGTGGCCGGCCATATACAGCAGCACCAGGTTCTGGCCCTGCTCGGTCAAGTCCTCAACCGCGCTGAGCAGCCCATGGCGCGAGGGGGGATCGCTGAGCAGGGACGTGCTGCGGGAGGTGAACCCGCAGTGGCTGCCGAGCAGCGCGTCATACACCGTGGCCGCGTCGGCGGCAGGGTCGTAGAACTGGTGGGAGCTGGTGTCCTTGGCACGGGCTCGGGGGCTTCCGGCCACGGCGAGGGCGTACCGGGAGAGCGCCAGCTCCATCGCCGCGTGCCGGCGTGTCGGCAGCCCTTCTCCTGGCCCCGCAGCGCGCTTCGTCTGGATGGAGGCCGCCAGCGGGCGCTGAAACCGTTTCGCGTTGCGCAGCATCGGGCGCAGGTAGCCGCTGCTACGCAAAGACGCGGCGAGCAGGCGGTGCAGCCCGGGCAGTGCCATCGCTTCGTGGTGTGCGACGGGAGAGGACCGAAGGAGTAAGGCCAGTTGCTGAGTGAACACCGAAGGAGCGTGGCTGTTGACGGCGAACCCGAGCGGTGAGGCGCCGACCGACGACAGGACGGCGACCCCCGCCCTGCTCAGTCGGTCGATCTCGCGCCGCACCACACGGGTGCTGTAGGGCTCGTTTCCCGGATCGTCCGAAGCAAGACACGTGTCGAGGATCAGCAGACGGTCCTGGTCTCGGCTCCCGGACCGTGTCATCGCCCGCGCGAGGTCATAGGCCGGCAGCCAGTGTGCGGGGGCACCACGGGATCCGGGCGTCAGGGCTAACTGCAGCGATCCGTCCCTGGCTAACCGGCAATGGCCGGTCCAGTACACCAGTAACCCGTCGTCGGAGGACGAGATCTCTTCCACTCGCCCGAGTACGTCCGTCGCGGAGTCTGGGACCATCGTGTGGCATGTCTCGGGATTCACACCGGCCGCCAGCGGATCCGTCAAGGCTCTTGCCAGCGCCGACGCGTTCTGCCGGGCTCCCTGGGGCAGCGGCGAGTGCGGGCCGGCTTCGTACCCGCCCTGGACCAGCAAATGCTGCGTCACATACGGCGCCACCGGACTCCCCCTCGCTATCCGCGCACATCAGATTCGATGGTAGTCGTAACTACCCCACGCCGACGCTGAGTTGCGCTCCAAAGGCTCGCCATCGGACGCCGGTCAGGCCATATCCGGATTCCGCCGTTCATCGCGGTGGTGTCTTCGCCGCCACCGCCGCACGAGACGCCCACGCTGCTCCGGCGGGTCACAGTTAGCATCCAACGTCTTGACGACTGGGCAGGCGCACCAGCGCGCCCGCCCAGCCCCGAGCACTCACCCGTATAGAAGGAAGATGTCTCTGTGAGCGCTGCTGACTCTGGCGGTCGGGTTTTGCCTGCCCGTCCCGGTGACCCGTCCAGGGTCGGCCCCTACCGGATCATCGGCCGTCTCGGTGCGGGCGGCATGGGGGCTGTCCATGCGGGCCTCGACCCGGCCGGGGTGCGGGTCGCGGTCAAGGTCATCCATGCCGCTCAGGCCGAGGATCCTGAGTTCAGGGCCCGGTTCCGCCGTGAGGTACAGCTCTCCGCCCGGGTGCAAGGCCCTTGCCTGATACCGCTTCTGGCCGCCGACCCCGAGGCCGCCGCCTCGTGGCTGGCGACCGAGTACGCCCCAGGCCCGACCTTGAACCAGCACCTGTCCGAACACGGTCCGCTCACGGGCGGCATGCTGTATGCGTTCGCGGCCGGTACCGCGCATGCCTTGGCCGCGATCCACAAGGCAGGTGTCGTGCACCGGGACGTGAAACCGCAGAACGTCATCCTCACCCCGGCTGGACCCCGCGTGCTGGACTTCGGTATCGCCCACGCCGCCGACGGCACCAGCGTGACCCGAACCGGCGTCATGACCGGCACACCGGGCTGGATCAGCCCCGAGCACTACCGCACCGGCACCGCAGGACCAGCCGGGGACATGTTCGCCTGGGGCGCTCTCCTCGCCTACGCGGCCACCGGACGGCTCCTGTTCGGGACCGGTGCCCCCGACGTGGTCGCCTACCGCGTCATGTCCGGTGACCCGGACCTCGACGGTGTTCCGGCAGACCTGCAGGAGATCGTGGAGAAGGCCCTGGCGAAGGATCCCGAGGAGCGGATCAGCGCCATCTCCGCCGCTGAGGAGTGCTCGCTGCTCCTCGCCTCCCAGGCCACAGAGGTCATACCTGTCGAGGGTGCCGGGCTGGAGCCGACCATGGTTGGCGATCTCGTCGCCGCCGCGTGGGACATGCCCACCCTGGATGACCCGTCTTGGCAAGTATCCGCCAGGCGACGCAAGGGCCGCACCGGGGCCGTGCTCATCGGCGCCGCTGCCCTGGGCGGGGCGCTCGTCGGCGGTCTCCTCTCCCAAACAGACAGCGCCCCCAAGAAGAGCAACCCGACAGCCGGTTCTGCCTCCCGCCCCAGCCCGGCTGCGGACATGGCGAGCGGCACGCCCTCAGCTGTCCGGAGCGACGGCCAAAACGGTGCGACGAAGGCCGATTCAGGAGAAGCGTCCCTCGCCACGTGGAAGGAATCCCGGCCGGCCCGGACCCCTGCCGAGAACGACGCCCCCGGCGCGATGGGGACAGGGGCTTGGCTCGACCCTGTCGCCTACCCAGACATGGACCGCACCATCACCTTCCATGAATCCAGGGGGGAGGTGTACATCGCGACAAGCGGCCAGGAACTGCCCTCGGTGGCGGTGCAAGAGGTCGCCGAGACAGTCTGCCTGGGTTTGCAGGACCTCGTCCGTTCCTACCCCGACTCCCCCTACAGCAAGTACGTGGTGGTGGACACGGCTCGCAAGGGCGGGCCCGGCATCGTGTGGGAGGACAACTTCCGCACCAACACTGCATGCGCCGCGTCCATCCAGGACCGCAGCTCACCCGGTGTGGGACAGGACTCCTGGTGGCAGCCGACCGAGTTGGGCCTGGAGCAAGCGCAGATCCCCAGCACGGACAACGACGAGATCCGTGTGGCCGGAGAAACGGCCAGCGGCGTCATCTCCGCGTGGCAGGGCAACTCCCGCATCCGCAACGACCCCAACTGGCTTGACCACCACAACATGTCCGTCGGTTTCGCCCCCGACGAGGCCGTGATGTACGTGTGGGCCAAAAAGCCCGAATGGGACCAGACAACGCGAGAAAAGTGGGCAAAGACCGCCTCCGACGTAGCCTGCCAAGCAGTCCTCACCGAGTCCCACGCCCGCAAAGAGTGGCGCTACGCGCAGTACGCGGTCGCCGTCACCGGTAGTGAAGGAAGCGAAGACTTCCTACGCTGGGGCTCTGCCGGGAGCTGCGCAGGCTGAAGCCACACGCCGACAAGGCCGGGGCGGATCGGCTGACAGGCACCGTCCGCACCACCTGCAGTAGAGCTGCTCCCTGCCGAGCATGACAGGTCTCAGTGCGTCGTGGCAAAGGGAGTCCGTGTTCGATGAGCAGGGGCTTCTTCGTGTGCAGGGCGTGATCGCGGAGGGTTGGGGCCAGGCAGCGGACGGCTTGTTGTTGATCGAGGAGGGTGCGATGCCGTCGGTGCTGGGGTTGATGGAACGGCGTGAGGCGCGGGCGAGGCAGGAGCTGGGGTCCTGGACGGAGGTCCTGGAGCAGGCTCAGGCGGAGGTGGATGCCGCGCGGGAGCGAGTCGAGCGGGCCCGGGTGGGGCGTGAGGAGCTCGTGTCGGTGCTGGCCGAGGAGAGCGCGGTGAATACGCCGGTTTCCGTGCCGTCTGGTGGTGAGGCGGCTGCCGCTGGGGGATCGAGCGGCTCCGGCGCGGTGTATGGCGAGCGGCCGCCGGTGTGGCGGTCGGGCATGGGTGAGGAGGTGCTCAGCGGCCTCTATCGGGAGGTGTTCGCCGCGGTGGTGGCCGCTTCGGGGCCGGTGAGCGGGGTGGAGCTGACGCGCGTGGTGGGCCGGGAGGCGGAGATCAAGAACGAGGTGGAGAAGATCCGTCACCGTGCCTACGCGCTGGAGAAGCGGGGCTGGCTGCTGCGGGAGAAGAACGGACGGTTCATGCCCGCGCCCGGGGCCGTCGGCCGGAACGCTTCTCCGGCCAGCGCGGGGCATCGCCGGCCATCTGGCGCGACAGCCTGATCGTGGCTGCCCACCACACCATCTGCTGGTGGTGATCGGGGCGGCGTTCGTGGTCGCGGTTGAGGCGGCGTGAGCGGGAGAGCCAGCTCAGCGTTCGCTCCACGACCCACCTGCGGGCCAGTACGACAAATCCGCGTTGTCCATCGGATCGGCGCACGACCTCGATCCGGACTCCGTGACGGGCGAACGCCTTCGCCAGCGCCGGACCCTGGTAGGCGCTGTCGACCCACACCAGTTTCAGCAGCCGGCCCGGCTGCTCCATGAACGTCTCCAGCAGTGCGGGGGCGGCCTTGGAGTCGTGCACATCGGCCGTGGTCACGGTCACCTCCAGGAGCAGGCCCTCCGTGTCGGTCAGGATGTGACGCTTGCGCCCGTCACGTGACTTGCCGCCGTCGTATCCGCGACTGTCCTCGCCGACGGTCTCGGAGGCGTCCACCGACTGACTGTCGATGATTCCCGCACTGGGCTCGGCGTTGCGGCCTGCGCGCTCCCTCGCCGAACGTCGCAGGCGTTCGTACAGCTCACGCACGTAGTCGTAGGACCGCCAGCGGCGGAAGAAGTCGTAGACCGCCCGCCAGTACGGGAAATCGACCGGCAGAGCCGTCCACTTCACGCCGTTGTCGACGAGGTAGCGCACCGCGTCAAGCATCTCGCGGTGGCAAAACGCCTCCGGACGCCCGCCCAGCTTGAGGAGCCACGCCGGCACCGGCATCGCGGCGCGGACCTCGGCCCACTCCGCATCCGTCATGTCACTGGGATAGCAGCCTGCCCGCCGTCCCGGAGCGATCGAACCGAACCGGTGCACGTAGCAGTCACACCCAGGGGTGACCGCGGTGGACGCATGCGCAGAGATACTGCTCAACTGATCAGGCAACGGGCTTCCTTGGTCGTGCTGGTGTCGTAACCGCGTCACTGCCAAGGGGCCCGTTCTCTCATGCCCGCGACCGCACCCGAACCTCCGTCCAGATGATCACCCGCTGCCGCTCGAACAAGATCCGGTTTGCCACAACGCACTAACAATTCCCGGTGAGCAAACGCAGGTTCCTGCCAGACTCCGCTCATGAACCCACTGAGGCTGCGTGCGCTCGTCACGCGGTTACCTGACGACATCAGCGTGAGTCTTGCCGCGCAAGCGCTTCTCGGGCAGGCCGTGCAGGCTGAGGTGATGATGGACACCCTGATTGCCTCGCGACTGGGGCGCTCCACATACGAGGTTCTTCTCCTCCAGAGCAAGGCGATATGCCAGCTGAGCATCAACGCCAAGCTCGGGTTGCTCCAAGAAATCCTTGAAGCCGAACGGTGGGACGATGACTTCCCTTTCGTCCTCCCCGTGCTTCGTGCACTCTTCACCTTGCGGAACAAGCTGGCCCACTCGCTCCCCTACGAGTTCGACGGAGCTGATCAGGGAGAGCTCACGGCGAACCTCTGGTCGTCCCGTCGTGGGGCCGTCAAGATCGAGCAGGTAAGCCTGGCCACGATGGTCGGTCTGGTCCACTCAGCACAGCACGTCACCCAGGTTGACATGCAGTTCCTGCATGTCCGTGCGCTTCCCGAGGAGTACTGGACCGCCGAATGAGCAGCTCCTCCGAGGCTGTAGCCGCAAGCCGCGGTTAGTCCAGCTCGGCCCGTCCGGAGCGCAGGTCACCTGCTTTACGACCAGAGACGTCAAAGGGTGAATCCTCACCTGCTGCCGCGGGCTCACGTTCTGGCACAGATCTTGGGGAGTGGTCGCGCAGGGTTACTGGGTTGATTTCAACCTGAAGTCGCGGGTCGTGGGGCTGGCGGTCCACCCGGGGGCCGGGCCGGCGGCGCCCACCCCGTGCGGGTGCACGTAGGAACGGATCGCCTCCGCCCCGTTGTTCCTACGCGGGTGGTGCGAGCCGGGCGGCCCACTGCTCGCGCGGCGCCTGCCTGCTGGCGTGTAGGCGCACGGCGTCCTCGATCTCCTGCCTGGTCAGCGCGAGGACTCCCAGCGGGACGGGGTCGGCGTGGACCCTGCTGAGCGGGGCCATGGCGTGGCGGGCGTGGTCCAGGGTCACGTACGCGCCGAGCAGCAGTTGCAGGTGCGGGGTGCTGACCGTGTTCCGGTCCCCGGCGCTCTCACGCAGTCGGGTGCACCCGGCGAGGCGCCGCACCGCCGCGGTGTATGCGCGCCACACCGGGATCGGCACCAGCAACGTCACCTCCCGCAGGTCCTGGTCACTGGCCAGCGGGAAGGACTCGAGCTCCCGCGACCACCATCGGCCGCTCTCCAACGACTCCTTCAGCAGGTGCTGCGCGGTGTAGAAATGGAACTGATGCACCCGCAGGATCGCCACCGCCACCTCGCGCTTTTGGCGACGCTCGTCCCTGGTCCGCAGCACACTGATCACGACCTGGCTCGCGATGGTCAGCGCACCGCCCAGCGCGACTGCGATCAGCGTCTGGAGCACGCCCACCCCCGGATCATCCCGCCGATTGGCCAGCGCCCGCACCCTGGGCCGCGTCGACCCGATGGCGCGCAAGGTCCCCCGGCGCGCCGGGGACGGTGTCGGCCGGCACGTCCAGCGTGATCGCCCGCAGGCGCCGCGTCTACGGATCGACAGGAAGCGGACCGAAAACCTCCGCCAGACTCCCGGCCTTGGTGGATTCGGGCCCGCGACCTGAACGACTACGGCCTCGGGGATTAATGGAACCGTGGATCGATGAGATTGAGATCCGCACGTCTCGCTCCGCCTCCGCGCTGCCGCAGGCCCGCGGGGCCAGCCTCAGGCGGCCTACTTGTCGTTGGTCCGGTCTGCGCGTAGGGCTGATGGGGTGGGACGGCCAATGGGCAGGACACCGGCGACGATAAGTCGGGGTACTTCGGTGGGTGATCTGGCGTGCTGGATGATCCATACGCGGTCTTCAAGATCGGAGTAGCCGCCGCGGTGGTCGCTGTGGTCGCCGATGGCGAGGATGCCGAAGGGCGGTCCGGTGGCGTTGTAGTTGGCAGCCTGGGCGACGTAGTCGCGTTCGACTGCTTCGTGGGTTGCCGAGGTGAGGCGTCGTTTGACCTCGATGACGTACCGGTTGCAGACCCGCGCGAAGGACTGAGCGGAGATCCGTCGACTTCTCGGGCTCGAGGAGAGGTGAGAGCCATTGCAGGGAAGCCGGGGATCTCGAGGAACAGAGCTGCGGCCGTTCCACAGACGCGATGAACAGCCGGGTGCGCTGACCGGGCCCGGTTAGACACGGAGTTGGTCGAGCAGCCAGCCAATGACGGCGCGCGTGGTGCCGGCGATGAAACCTGCCAGGGCAGTGCGCCCCAGGGCCAGGCGCTGTCGGCGGTTGCGTTGTGTGCGGGGCATCGGTCCTCCATGAGTCGAGGTCGGCGTGGGTGGCCGGCCTGCTTCCCACGATGGGGGTTGCTCGGCATGGAACTCTCAGTCGCAATCAGTCGCGCCGACAGGTAGCCGTTGTGACAGTTCGGGGCGAGGCCATGGGGCGAATACGCGACGATATTGCGATGAGCCGCAACAAGGGGGAGGGGCCGGTGCGGCGGCCGCGGACTGTGAAACGGCCGCGCGTGGCACCGGGCCGGTTGCACGAGCTGAAGAGCCTGCTCTACGAGCTGTACTCGATGGCTGGCGCGCCGACGCTGGACGAGATAGCCGAAGACATTGCAAACGACGACGCCCTCGACGGCGCACCGAGCCGCGATACCATCCGCCGCGTCCTGACATCTGCGGAGTTGCCTGCCCATCGGGACGATGCGGTCGCTGTCGCCGTCGTTCTGGCTCGGCGGGCGCAGGCGAGCGAGGACGACGCCACAGCGCGGGTGTGCAGCCTGTGGGTCCAGGCACGCCTGCATCCCGTCGAGGCCCTGGGACTGCCGGTGAGGGAGCTGGACCCCTTCGCACTGGAGGTGCACCGGCCGATTGCATCAAGTACGACGAGGAAACTCCCCGTGAATGGACTGCCCGAGCTGACGGCCTATGTACGGCGCGCCCATGATCAGCAGTTGGGCGATCTGGTGGAACAGGCCGTAGGGGGCCGAAGTGTGCTGGCGGTGCTGGTCGGCGGATCCTCAACAGGAAAGACCCGTGCCTGCTGGGAAGCGGTGCAAGCAGTGCCGGACCACTGGCGGTTGTGGCACCCCTATGACCCCAGTCGGCCCGAGGCCGCCCTGGAGGCCCTCGAACGGGTCGGACCGCACACGGTGGTGTGGCTGAACGAGACCCAGAACTACCTCCTCACCCCCGCTGCGACGCAAGGCGAACGCCTCGCCGCCGGTTTGCGCACCTTGCTGAACGACCCGGAGCGAGCCCCGGTCCTCGTTCTGGGCACCATCTGGCCTGAGTACTGGACCACTCTCACCACCTCGCCCCCTGCCGGCCTCGCCGGGCAGCGTCCTCACACTGCAGCCCGAGACTTACTCTCTGGAAAGGGCATCGCCGTCCCAGAGACATTCACCGGTCAGGACCTGGATCCGTTGTGGGAGGCGGCCGCTCTTGATCAGCGGCTCGCGTTTGCTGCCGATCGTGCCGAGCAGGGGCACGTCACCCAGTACCTCGCTGGAGCTCCCGCTCTCATCGAGCGATACCGCACCGCCCCCGCGCCCGCGCGAGCTCTCATCGAGGCGGCCATGGACACACGGCGCCTTGGCCACCGCCCTGCTCTGCCTCTCGATCTCCTAGAAGCCGCCGCCGAGGGCTACCTCACCGATCCGCAATGGGATCTACTGCCCGACAACTGGGTGGAAGAGGCGCTCGCCTACGCCACCCAGCCTCTGCGCGGAGCCCTCGGGCCCCTACGCCTCATACGCCCCCGTCAAGGGCAAACCGCCTTTGCTCAGCCCCACTATCGCCTCGCCGACTATCTCGAGCAACACGCACGCGCGTCTCGCCACGTCAGCCGCGTCCCGGCTCACCTCTGGCAAGCGCTCATCGACCACGCCGCGCCCAGTGAGCACATCAGCTTCGCGTACGCAGCTCGCGACCGGGGTCTGCTGTGCACAGCCGTTCGCTTCTACACCACCGCCGCCCACGAAGGGAACCCGTCCGCTCTGCGGGCGGCGGCCGACCTGCTGCGGGGAGGGAGCCGGACCGACGAGGCACTTGCCTGGTACCAGCGCGCTGCGGACGCCGGCAACACCATCACTCTTCGGGCGGCGGCCGAGATGCTAGGGGAGGCAGGCCGGACCGACGAGGCCCTGGCCTGGTACGAGCGCGACGCCCACGAGGGGAACCCGTCCGCTCTGCGGGCGGCGGCCGAGATGCTAGGGAAGGCAGGCCGGACCGACGAGGCCCTGGCCTGGTACGAGCGCGATGCCGACAAGGCATTTCCCTTTGGGGCGGCCGAGATGCTGCGGGACGCCGGCCGGACGGATGAGGCCCTGGCCTGGTACCAGCGAGCGGCCGACACCCTAGCCAACACGGACCTGAGCGGGGAGAGCCTGCGACATGCGGCCGAGATGCTGCGGGACGCCGGCCGGACCGACGAGGCCCTGGCCTGGTACCAGCGGGCAGCCGACGCCGGAGACTCCGACGCTCCGCGGGCGGTTGCCGAGATGCTGCGGGAGGCAGGCAAGGCCGACGAGGCCCTGGCCTGGTACCAGCGGGCAGCCGGCACCGGAGACTCCATGGCACTTTGGGTGGCAGCAGAGACGTTGCGCGAAGCTGGACAGACGAGCGAAGCGATTCTGGAGTATCAGCGGGCTGCAGATGCCGGGAACACGATGGCCTTTTGGGTGGTAGCCGAGTTACTGCGGGAAGCCGGCCGGACGGATGAGGTCTTGGTTTGGCTGCACGACCGGGTCGGCGGGAGCAACTCCATCGCACTTCGGGTAGCGGCCGAGACACTGCGCCAAGCCGACCGAACCGACGAAGCCCTGACGTGGCTACACGAACGAGCCGACGCCGGGTACACCGCCGCCCTGCTGATAGCCGCCGAGACACTGCGCCAGGCCGACCGCATCGACGAAGCCCTGACGTGGCTGAACGAACAAGCCGACGCCGGGAACTCCACGGCCCTGCTGATAGCCGCCGAGACACTGCGCCAGGCCGACCGGACCGATGAAGCCCTAACCTGGTATCAACGTGCAGCAAGCGCTGGGAACTTGATGGCATCCCGCCATGCGGCACAGATGCTGCGGGAAACTGGTCGAATCGACGAAGCCATGATCTGGTATCAACGCATCGCCCACGTCGGCACGAGCATCGACCTTCGGGAGGTAGCCGAAATGCTGCAGGAGGCTGGCCGAATCGACGAAGCCCTGACGTGGCTGAACGAACAAGCCGACGCCGGGTACACCGCCGCCCTGCTGATAGCCGCCGAGACACTGCGCCAGGCCGACCGAAGCGACGAAGCGCAGGCGCTGCAGCGGTATGGCTGGGCACCGGACGGCTCCATCGAATCGCCTTGGGAAGCCCCGGTACCGGACTGATGCTGAGGAAAGAGCCTGAGCCCGCTGAGTGGCCGCACGTGGCCGGTGGTGCCTCCTTGCTCCACCTTAGATTCCGGCGCCCGATTCTCCTGCACGGGACGACTAGGACCTCATTCCGCGGCGGGCTCAGCAGCGGGTCGGGTACCGACGCTCCGCACTATGGCAATCGGCTGGCCATCTCCATCACGAAGTCCGAGGGGCCATCCGGCCGCCAGTATCCGTTCTTCGTGTGGTACCCGGGGCCGTAGATCAGGTGAAGCGCCGATTCTGCTCGGGTAAGGGCCACGTAGAAGGCGCGTCGCTGCTCGGCGAGCTCCTTCGGGTTCGGGTCGCGCCACAGCCCGCGATGGTTGATGCGTCGTGGGATGATCCCGTTGAGCAGCCCAGGGAGGATCACTGTGTCGAACTCCCGGCCCTTGGCTGAGTGGTAGGTGGTAAGCAGGATCTTGCCTAGCACTTGCTCTCCTTGTGCCAGGTCCTGAAGCAGGAGGCCCTTGGTCTGACACAGGTGCGCAAAATCATCGAGGCTGGTGCTGTTGTCCTTGTCTGGGTGCTGCTCAGCAATCTCATCCAGTGTGAGACGGTCGCGTAGCTGCTGCAGCCAGTCATGCGCCGGTGCGCTCATCGGGTAGAGCGAGTGGGGGTCAAGGCAGGTCTGCAGGGTCCTCAGCAGGGTCAGGCGCGAGGCAGGGGGAGGCAACTGAGCCTCCGTGCGGAGTTTCTTGAGGGCGTGCTCGAGCGCGACCAGCCGGGGCGCCTCCGCCCGGCGTAGCATGCTGGGCCGGTCCTCAGCGGAGGCAGCGTGGATCTGGTAGTTCGTCACCGCGGAGCTGGCGCAGCGTTGGATGAACCGGGAGAGCGTTCCGGCGGGGAGCTTGTCGTCGCGCTCGTGTAGGAAGTCCATCCCCCGACGGGACAGTTCGGTCAGCAAGGTGTCGAGGACGGGGCCGCGTTGCGGATAGAGGATGGCGATCCGCTCGGGGCGCACCTGCTGGTGCTCTGCCTGCTCGGCGAGGTCGCAGGCCACTCGTGCGTGGTCATCGAGTCCTCCTTCGACTACTTCGGCGTTGACCTCTCCCGGAGATGCTCCGTCGCGGGCCTTTCGCCCGCGGCTTTCCCCCAGGGCCGCCTCCGCATGGGTGATGATGTTCTGGCCGCTGCGGTAGTTCACTTCCAGGGGTAGGTCGCGGAAATCTTCGCGGCTGGCCAGGGCGGTGAGGTACTTGGCGTCGGCGCCGCTGAACCCGTAGACGGACTGGTCGGTGTCGCCGACGGCAAAGACGGTGATGCCGGCCAGGTCGTGCAAGGCCAGGACGAGTTCGTGGAGAACACCTCCAAGGTCCTGGTACTCGTCCACGATGAGGTGTGGGAAGCGGGCGTGCAGGAGGTCTCTCACGGGTTCGTTGTCGCGCACGATGCGCAGGGCCCGCGTCACCATGGCCTCGAAGTCGATCTCTCCCCGGGCGACGAGCTGCTCCTCGTAGAGGCGGGCTGCCGCCACTTCTCGCGGGTCGAAGCCGTCGAGTGGTTCGTTGCATGCGTTGGCGCGGCGGATTCTGCTGGCCTCTCCTGTCCTGAACTGGGCCAGGGTCTCGGCGATGCCGACCGCGTCGAAGCAGTGCTGCAGGAGCACCTTCGTGGCGGTGTCGCCGAGGACCTGCCCTGCCTGCGGTGCGGGTTCGCGGGTGAGTGCGGCGAACGCGCGCAGAATCTCGTTCAGGCAGAAGGCGTGGACGGTAGTACAGGTGATCCGTCCTTCGGCGCGCACACCGCGCTGGGTAACGCGGCGGCGGATCTCATCGGCGGCGGCGTTGGTGTAGGTGACGCAGGCGACGCCGCGGAAGGCTGAGATCTGTGTCTCCAGCAAGTAGGCGGTGCGGGCGACGAGCGTTCGAGTCTTGCCGCTCCCCGGTCCCGCTCTGAGAACGACGTTGCCAGGGTGCAGTACCGCCTCGCGCTGCCTGGGATGGAGATCTTCGAGTTCGCTCAACAGCGCGTCACTGACCTGGAACATCGGTTCCCCGCGAGGCGCTGTGGGTGTCCGGGAGGGGTGCGAAGAGTGAGGTTTCCCGCGTCTTGCGGGAGATGTCATCCAAGGCCAGGAACAGGTAGGAGGCACTGCCCAGTTGGCTCAGTACCTGAGCATCCAGGGGTGCGGATGCGTCGGTGATCCCGGCTACCGCGCGGATGCGGGCGCGCAGGTCGATCGTGCTGATGTGCGCGGCAAGGCGCTGTGCGAAACGGCCTTTACCCAGATCGGAGATGCGGTCGAGCAACTTCTTCCGGGTCTCGGGATCCACCCCAAACGGATTCGACTCGTTCATGACGCCATCGTTCACCTCCACGATCGCCGTCGGATTGCTGTTCAGGTCCTGGAAGGCGTGCAGGATCTCGTCGCCGAGGATGCGGCAGAGGTCGGTCTCCAGGGTCTGGGCTCCGACGTACACGCCGGCGGTTTGCAGGCCGTCGGCCAGAGGGGCACGGCTCTCGTTGTAGCCGGCTCCCCCGTACGCGGGCAGATTCCCAATTCGGTCCAGCAGCATGGCGTTTTGCGTGGGATCGGGGTGGAGCTTCGCACCGCGTCGGAGTCCGGCTTCGCGCCTGCCGCGCTTGTCCGGTGCGGCATCCCCATCTGTGATGATCACATGGGGTGTGCTCAGGCCGCTGGGACCGAGGAGAGCCCGGTAGGGCTTGAAGTCGGTGCCGTGGACGCTGGCGACGATCGCCCCGTAAGCGTCGAGGTCAAATCCCGCAGCGGCCGCAAGGGCCGGCAGAACATACAGCTCGGCCAGACCTTCGACCAGGACCACGGCGGAGGCGAACAGGACCTCAGCGCGGCTGACGTCGAGATAGCGCTCCAGGTCCTCTGCCTCGTCGTCGGAGACGGGGAGGGCCGCCGTACTCGCTCCGACGGTCCCGTTATCAGTGGCGCGCAGCACGATGAAGGAGCGGACGGGAGCGACCGCGGCGATGTGCGGGCTGTGCGTGGTGAGAACGAGGGACGGACCGCTGCGCAGCAGATAGCCGAACAGGTGCCGCTGGAGGCTGACGTGCAGGTGCGCTTCGGGTTCTTCGACAGCGACCAGAGTCGCGACGAACTGCTCGTCCAGGCGCTGCTGGCTGAGGGCTTCCAGCAGGAGGCCCAGGTAGATGACGTTGGCGCTGCCCAGGCTCGCGTCGGAGATGCCTCTACGGCGGGCTGTGTCCATGAACAGCTGGACGGCGCGGACGAGCTCGTCGGGCTTTGAGGATGCGAAGCCGAGCGTGGGCTCCACGGCCAGGCGCGGGCCGAGCATGGCTCCCAGCCGGATGGAGAGGTGCTCCTCCAGCTTCGCGACGTTGGCGTCCTGCGCCAGTTGGTCCACGGCGGCGGCGATCGCGGCGGCGGTCTCCTTCAGGTTGGCCGGGTCCAGAGGAAGCCGCTCGAGAAGGTCCCGCAAAGGGCTGCGACGCCAGTTCTGCAGGTCGCCTTCCGCGTCGCGCAAGGCCGGCAGGACCCGCAGCGCCACCTCGCGGCGGATCGCACGGACGTCGTTGGATTCGCTCTCGCCGCCGAACACGACGAAGTCGTAGTCGTGCGCCGTCAGGGGCCGCCCGGTCATCTGCACACTCGGGCCGGCCGCGAGCTGGACCTCGGCACGGGGGGCGAACCGGTAGGTCAGACGGGCGGTGTAGGGGTCGTAGCCCACGGTGGCTGCGGACAGGACACTCTTAGCGTCGTCATCTGTGTCGTACCCCTGAAGTTCCACGACGACGGTCACCTCGGCCCCGCCAGCCAGCCCTGCCGGGTCGCCCTCCCAGATGTCCTCCTCGCGCAGCAGGCGACGGGAGTCGGGCAGCGAGGGATCCAGCACCAGACGGATCGCCTCCAGCAGATTCGACTTGCCCACGCCGTTCTCGCCAACGATCACCGCCTGGGCAGGAAAGTTGTCGATGTCCAGGTGATGGAAGTTGCGGAAGTTCCGAATCTCGATCCGCGAGATGTGCAGGCCCATTCGTCCCCTTGCCAACCCTCTGGGATCCATACCGAGCAAGCATCCCAGAACGCACCATGTCCTGACGGTCTGTCTGCCGGTCTGTAGCCGTGACGAGTTGGGCGCGGTCCCAAATCAGCAGCGTCAGCAGGTGTCGTCAGAGGCTGGTGAGCACGTCCATGCCGTCACCGTGTGAAGGGTCCAGCCTGAACGATCCCATCGGTACACGGCTGCATCGGCGTGGAGCGAGCCGAGCCAGATGGTGTGCACGGTGGGCGGCACTCTGGGGCTGTCTGTGGGCAGGAACCCATGGGACAGGGACATGGTGATGCTCAGGTCGGATGGATCTGCCCAGATGAAGAGGTGCCCCTCCCGGTCGGGATGACGGGCCAGCTTCCTCACCTTGTTCATGCCCTGTTGTGAGGCGAGGAAGCCGTCGAGGCAGGGCGTGATGGTGTTGGCGTTGCTGCGGGCGACCCCGAAGTTCATCTCGAAGGGGATGATCCGACCGGCTGCACTGGCGCTGCGAATCCGCTCGGCGCGTGTGACGTTGAGCCTCGCAAGGTCTTGAAGGTCCCCAACGTGCTGCGCCGTGGGAAGCTCTCCCGCTGGTGTGCTGTCGTCCCAGCCGTTCAGACCGATCTTGTCCACGTTCCTGCACTCCAAACGGAGCAGCAGGGCCGTCAGCCGGGCGCGGATCTGCTTCAACTGTGTGTCGGCGGTGAACTGAACTTGCCAGTCGCCCTGGAGATCGGAACGCGTCTGAGCGTAGTGGCGGTCCACGCCGTGCCACAGACGCTGACGGGCGGGATCGATGGTGGACGACACCTCCAGAGCGACGTGAGGCCCTGCGCTGCCGACAGCAGAGTCAACAAGGAAGTCCACCTTGCCGTTCTCGGTTTGATCGTCGTAATCGACCCGTCGTGTTCCCAGGATCTCGTTGACGGCGGCCTCCGCGCGGAGTTCTTCCAGGGAAGGGAGCAACGGCTGCTTTGGCTTCACACATATGACCGTACGCCGGGCATTCACGACGCACGAGACGTTTTTGCCAGCACGAAGGGTTTGGGGCGAGTCGTGGCTCAGTCGGTGCGGGGGTTCACCTCGTACCGACGACGTCTACGTGATCACCGATCTGACCAGCAGACAGGCATCCCCACAACGCCTCGCGGCCATCGTCCGCTCGCAGTGGACCATCGAGAACCGGCACTGGCCCTTGGTGAACCACGCCACGATCAGTGGGGCCGCAGTGGGTGAGGACGTCGGGTAGGGGCCGTGCCAACCGCGGCTAACCTGGCCTTGGGGGCAGGTCACCTGTCGGCGGTCGAAGTCGATGTCGAAGTCGTCCCTGCCGAACTCGGCCTACTTGATCCAGTAGCGCACCGCGGTCTCGGTCGGGTCGAAATCCTTGGCCATCTGGCCAACGGACCGGTCGCTGCGTCGGCGCAACTCAACGATCTCGACCTTGAACTCTGGAGTGAGCGAGCGACGAGGGCGCGGCTTCTTCTTCCCCGTACTCTCGATGATGGACATCATCCTTCCGGGCTGAAGCCCTGGTCTTCGATGTCCAAAGCGGATCAGGCCAGCAGAAGCTGGCCGCCCAGCGTAGCCAGGCACCAGGTGGGTTGAGGGATGACGCGACTCTGTTGCCGAATTCGTAGTGTCAGGTGGTCCGGGTCCGGGATGATCTCTCTCACGGTCGTTCTCCCGTCACCGGCCGTGGGTGGTGGTGTGGGTGTCCATGCGTCCGGAAGGTCTTCCGCCGGTGCCCGAGTGGACCGCGGTCATAGCCCATAGGGCGTTCCCGAAGGGGAGTTGAGGGGCCTCGCGTTTTCCGGACAGGTGTCTGACCGTCTATTTCACGCGGCGATTCGCAACTTCTCGTATTCGGCGTGGACTTCGCGTGGAGGGCGGTAGCCCACCGCCGAGTGGAGGCGTTTGCGATTGTACCAGAATTCGATGTAGCGAGTGATGTCCTGCCGGGCGGCCTCGCGGGTCAGGTAAGTCACCCTTGATACACGCTCGTTCTTCAGGGAGCCGAAGAATGATTCGGCCATGGCGTTGTCGAAACAGATCCCGGTGCGGCCGGAAGATCTGCGGAGCCCGAACCGGTCGAGCGTCTTCCCGAATTCGGCTGACATGTAGTTGCTTCCGCGGTCGGAGTGAAATATCGCGCCGGCCGAGAGGTTCCTGTTCCGTGCCGCGTTGCGGATCGCCCTGGATATCAGTGGGGTTTGGTAGTGGTCGTCCATCGCGTAACCGATGACTTCCTTCGTGCAGCAGTCGATGACCGTTGCGAGGTACAGCCAGCCTTCCCCGGTCGCGATGTAGGTAATGTCGCCAACGAGTTTTTCGCCGGGTGTGTCAGCGGTGAAGTTGCGGCCGACGAGGTCCGGCACCTGGCCGACTGTGGCCTGGGTGAGGCTGAACCTCTTCGGCCGCGGCTGGCAGGGCTCAAGGCCCAGCTCGCGCATGAGCCGGCGGACCAGTTCCAGGCCGGTGGTGATGTCCCAGCGGTCCAGCTGTGCCTGGATGCGCCGGTGGCCGTAGGTGCCGTCGGACATGTCGAAGGCTTTCTCGATGAGCAGTTTCAGTTCGTCGCGCCGTTGGGCCGTCGCGGATTCCGGGCGGGATCGCCAGTCGTAGTAGCCGGATCTGGATACGCCGAGTCGGCCGCACATGAACTCGACGCTGTATGCGTACTCCTCGGTGTCGAGCCGCATCTCGTCGATGAACTCGTACTTGCTTGCTACCGGGGATCCTTCGCGAAGTACGCTGCGGCTTTTTTCAGGAAGGTAACTTCCATCTCCAGCTCGCGGTTGCGTCGTTCGAGTTCCTTCATACGCGCCCGCTCGTTCACCGTCAGTTCCGCGTCGGGAGCCGGTTCCTGCTGCTTCTGGTGCTTCTTGACCCAGCCGCGTAGCGTCTCCGGGTTCAGCTCAAGCTCCCGGGCGACTTCGGAGATCGTCTTGCTTGACCTCAACGCGATCTGGACGGCTTCCTCGCGGAACTCCGGCGAGTACTTGCTGAGTGGCGCCACTTCTTCCTCGTTTCCTGTTCAGGACAACCCTATTGGGTCCCTGTCCGGAAACTTCGTGGCCCCTCAAGTTTGCCGATGCGGGCATGGGCAAGGGCATGGGCAAGGGCAAGGGTCCTGCACATCAGCTGCGTGTGAGACGCGGGTCGGGGGATCCCCACGCGTTGCTCGTGTGGCCGTCGGGGCGCAGAGTTGTAGTTGGGTCTAAGCGCCGGTTGGCGTCAGTTGATCGCCTGCCGCAGAGTCGCCGACGGCTCATGTGCCACTGTCGCCATGGTTAATCTGTCCGCCCGGCCCGTGGAATGGGAGACGGGCGACCCCTGATTGGGGTTGGGATGACCTCAGAATCGAAGTTGCGACACGCCGCTTTCGCTCTCGCGCTCCTTGTGGTTACTGCGGTCCTTGGCCTGGTAGCGGTTCAGCTCCTTGTGCGGAGTCTGCCGGACGGCAGTATCGGTCTCCTCGCCCTCGGACTGATGGCCGCCGCCACAGGGGCCGCGGCCAGCGGATATGCGGTGTTGCACGTCGGGCTGGCGCTGACCGCCCCACGCACTTCGGGCCTTCGGAAGGGCGTGATCTTCGAAGTGCTGGCAGGGTTCTCGGAGGTCGGCCTCGTCTGGCTCGCAGTCGTCTTCGCCGTCGACGGCCGACCAGGGCCGGCGTGGCTCGCGGGCGGTGTGGCGCTTGTGGTCCTGGTGTTCTGGACAGGCCTGGTCATCCGGGACAGCAGGATGGAAGATCACGAGCTAGCCGTCGTTGTGGTCGGCGTCGCTCTCTCGGGCGCAGCCTTTGGCTGGCTGTTTGTCCGCCTGGCGGCAGATGACCAGCCACTGGTCGCGGGGCTCATTGCCGGGCCAGCCACCCTCGGCCTGATCACGCTCACCTACCGCTTGTGCGGTGCGGACGACCTGGACGGCTGGCCCGGCTGGGGGCTGACCTTGCTCTTCACGGCAGGCCTGGGCGCGGCCGCGGCCAAGCTCGCAGTCGACGGTCATTCCGTCGCCGCAGGGCTTGTCGGAGGGCTCTGGCTGATCGGGATACTCGTCGGCCTGTGGATGCTGGATTCCTGGCCCGACCTGACCTGGTCCCGAGGCCTGCGCAGGAGCGGTCCGGAACCCATCGGACCTCCTCCCGGAGGCATGGTCCCGCTGTGGGCGCGCGCCGCTGGCCTGGTCGTTCCGCTGGGCTCTGTCGTGTGGGCGGTGCTCGACAGCGCCGGACGTCCAGGCACCGGGTTTGCCGATGTGCTGGTCGGCGTGGCCGAACTGGCGATCGCGGTCGCGGTGTTGTTGATGCTTCAAGGGCTGGTTCTCGGCTGGCTGCGCCCGGGGTGTGTGCCGCGCCTTGTGGAGGCGGCTGCTCATTACGTGCGGCGGAGGGAGCCGGCACGGCACGCCCCGTACCGTGACAGCGAGTGGTCGGAGCGGGAGCGGTACTTGCGGGAGCACGAGCGGTACTTGCGCGAGCGCGAGCTGGACGCGCAGTCACCGCACGACGGGGAGCGGGAGGCCCTGCACCGGGAGCGGGCACGGTTCGAACAAGAGCGGTCGTGGCGCGACCAGGAACAGATCAGGGTGGAGTTCGACCGCTATCGCCCTGCGGCACGGGCTACCGGAATTCTCAGTCGTCTGGTCCGTCCGTTCTCGCCCGCCGCTGGCAATGAGGCCGCTGTCGAGGCTGCGCTCACCACTGGCCTGGTCGTCGACAGGGTGTGGCCGCGGATCGAACTGGTCGCCTCGCTCGAGGTGAAGCGTGAGGCGCACCGTAGGAGCCGGGATGTCGCGCTGCTGCGCGTCACGGCCGCCAGTGCCGTCTGCACCGGGTTGAGTTGGGTGTTCGCGGCTGGTGTCGTCGCCCGGTCTCAACCCGGCGGCGGTGGCTTGGCGATGCTGTTCATCGGCCCGTTCCTGATCGCCCTGGCCGCGCTGGCACTGGGTCGGCGGCGGATCGTGGAGGCCTACGAGCACCGCGTGAGCGCCGTGGAGGTGTACCGCTTCGATCTGGCCGAAGCGGTGCGGCTGCCCCCGCCGGGCAGCAATGCCGAGCTGATCACGCTCAGCGACGTACTGGAGGGACATGGGGGATACGACCGGCCGCTCGTCTGGTCCGGCGCCGCAGAGACCGCTGCTGCCGTCGAGGTGTCCGCCGTCAGCCGCGAGAGCCTGGTGTCCGAGGTATCCGAGCGGGTGCTTCGGGAGGTCTGCGAGGTGCTGCGGGACGAGCACGAGGCCTTGGCCCAGCGCCTCACTCCCGGGCGCCTCGGCAAGAAGGATCTGGGCAGGCTCGCACAGGAGGTCGCTCAGCACACCTCGAAGTCGGTCGGTGAGCGTCTCGGGCGCCAGGTGGCTGACCTGCAGGAGAGCTCGGTCCAGGAGCTGCGGCAGGCGCTGCGCGAGGGGATCGAGGAATCCGTCATCGGGCCGCCGTTGGCGAACTTCACCGGTTATTTCGCACTCCAGCTCGACACCGGTCACGGACACGCGGCGGACGGGGCGGCGGACACCCGGCCGACTGGCGGGGCGGCTTATGGCACGGCCGTCGTCGCGTCTCCTGGGCAGCGCTTCGGCCTGGTCCTCTTCGTGGTACGTGACCCCCGTGCGCGGGGTGCGGCTTCCACCCAGCAGACTGCCCCCGACCGGCAGTTCTTCGCCCTTGAACCAGTGCATGTCGAAGGGGGCAGAGATGTGCCGACCGTCGACTTCGAAGCCATGGTGGACAGTCCGACGCTCACTCCCAGTCCACAGCGACAGACCCTGCGGACCCAGAAGGAGGCACAGACGGTCTTTCGCTTCCAGATGCCGGACGAAGAGGGCCGTCACGAGGTGTGGTTCCAGCTCTATCAGAGCGGCCGGCTCCTCCAGGTGATCGCCGTGTCCATCGCGGTCAGGGCCGCCGCCCCAGCCGACATCGGGGAGGTCTCCGGATGACCGGAAGCCTGGACGCTGACGTCACCGTGCGTGTGCACCGTGCCGAGAGCACACATATCGTCTTCCATGCCCGCAACGGCACGCCGACCCTCACGATGGCCCTGGCCCAACAGGGGGTCATGGACGAAGCGCGGCGCCAGCTCGACGCAGGCCTGCTGGAGCTCAAGGACGTGCTACCAGATCTGGAGGTGGACGATCGGGACGTTCCCGAGGTCTTCGACGTCCTGCACCGGATCGGCACAGGGCTTGGCTTCCTCCTGTTTGGCCTTCAGGGCGACGTCATCCAGGGGCTCGAGACCTTCTGGAACAGGGCGCTGCCCTACGGCCGCAACCCGGACCTGCCTCCACCGCTCGTGGAGTGCATCGGCGACAAGGACACCTTCCTCCCCCTCGAACTACTTCCGCTCTTCCAGGGGTATCCGAACAAACCCCGAAATCGTGCGGAATTCATCGTCGAATGCCGCAACCTGGTCGGCTTCTCCTGCATGGTCAAGCGCTCGATGCTGCTGTCCGCTCCGATCCCCTCGGGCCTGTGCCTGGAAGCCACGCCGGGCGGGCGGCTGCCCCTGCGTTTTCTTCAGCATGATCAGCTTGAGGGCGCCCGGAAGGAGCTCGGCTGGTTCACCTCCGCGGCAGCGCACCGGGTGGAAGTCGACGGGCCGTACCCCTACGGCGACACTGCGGCGGCCACTCTGGCGGAGCAGATCTTCGATCCTCGACGCTCGCTTGCCGGTGAGCTCCGGAACATCCCCGACCAGATTCTGCACTTCGCCTGCCACTGCTACGCGACTCTCAACAGCCCCCTCGACAACGCGATCGAGCTGAGCGGCGGTGGCCAGGAGCTACGGGTGAAGCTCCGCGCTATCGGGGAAGACCTGTATGGGCTGAGGTCCCGCCCCGGCCAGGACAGCTGTGAGATGCCGCTCGTGGTCATGAACGCCTGTGGTGCGGCACGCATGCACGCGACCAGTGCCCTCTCGTTTCCCTATCTCTTCCTGATGAACGGAAACCGCGGCTTCATCGGCAGCGAGATCGAAGTGCCGGACGCGCTGGCAGCGGAATTCTCCAAGGCCCTGTACGAACGGTTTCTGCTACGCCGACTGCCGCTCGGTCGGTCGGTGTTCGAAGCCCGTAGCAGCCTGTTGCACACATACGGGAATCCGCTCGGCATCGCGTACGCCGCCTATGTAGACCCACAACTTCATGTCTGTCCCGAGCTGACGGAGGAAGTTCATGTCTCAACAAATTGACGAGCCAAACCCTGGCGAGCCGCAGGCCGATGTAGCGAAGAGCCCCGACGTCGTACGGGTGCTTGGGCTGGAGGACAGCGACGATCGCTCCTGGTTGAAGCGTCCCCAGGAATGGCGTGTCGGCCGGGCCGAGATTCCCGTCGACGTCTTCCAGCATCGGGTCACCGGGTTCCTTGATTCGATGCGTTCGATCATTGCCGGACTCTCGGTGAACTGCGGCGAGTTTCAGCTCAATGAGGTCACGATCAGCGCCGAGGTCAGTGCGAAGGGGCAGATCTCCCTGCTGGGGTCCGGTGGGGAGCTGGCGGGGTCGTCGAGCCTGACCTTCACGTTCACGCGCGGGATCCCCGGGTAGCCGAGTGCCTCAGAGCTGTCCCGTGGAAGATGAGGCGACCCCCGTGGTGTGGACACCTGACAATGGATCTTCTTGGTCCTGGAAGGTGTAGATCTACGTGGCAAGGCCCTCGAAGTACAGTGCGGAGTTCCGGTCCGACGCGATCGCGTTGTGGCGGGCCTCGGCGGGCAGGCGGACGTTCAAGGACGTCGCGGCCGATCTGAACGTCAATCCCGAGACGCTCCGCACCTGGGTGCGCGATGCCGATGGTTCCGCGACCGGCAGTGGCCCCGAACTGGACGGCACGCAGGGCGAGTTGGCCCGGCTTCGTGCGGAGAACGCGCGTCTGGCCAAGGCGGAGAAGGAATGGCAGCTGGAGCGGGAGATCCTGCGCCGGGCAGCGGCGTATTTCGCCCGGGAGATGAAGTGAAGACCGCCGCTTGGGACTTCATCTCCGCCCACGCCGAGGACTTCGGCATCAAGCGGATATGCCGGGTGCTGGAAGTCTCCCGCTCGGGCTACTACCGGTGGATCGCCGGCGCGGACGCGCGGGCCGCCCGCCAGGCCGACGAGGACGCCCTGGTCGAGGAGATCCGCGAGATCCACACCGAACACCGCGGGAACTACGGCGCGTTGCGCATCCACGCGGAACTGCGGGGCTTCGGCCACACGGTCAACCGCAAGCGCGTCGCGCGGCTGATGCGCAAGCACGCCATCGTCGGCCGCCACCTGCGGCGGAAGAAGCGGACCACGATCCCGGACCGGCTCGCACCACCGGCACCGGACCTGGTGAGGCGCAACTTCACCGCCGACAGCCTGGACGAGAAATGGTGCGGCGACATTACATACGTGCAGGTCGGAGCCTCATGGCTCTATCTCGCCTGCGTCGTCGACATCTGTTCACGCCGGGTGATCGGCTGGTCCATGGCCAGCCATATGCGCACCGAGCTGGTCACAGACGCCCTGCGGGCCGCGGTCGCCACCCGGGGCGGGAACGTGACCGGGGTGATCTTCCATGCGGATCGCGGATCGCAATACACCTCGGCCGCGTTCGCGCAGGTCAGCGACGAGTACGGCATCCGCAGAAGCATGGGCAGAGTCGGCTCGAGCTACGACAACGCCCTGGCCGAAAGCCTCTGGCAGGGACTGAAGCGAGAAACGATGCACAAGAAGCTGTTCGTGACCATGAGTCAGGCGAGGCTGGAGATATTCGAGTGGCTCACAGGGCGTCGCCCCCGTCGCCGCCGACAAGGTCGAGTATCCGCAACGGCCCACCATCCAGGCGGTCGAGATGACGGGCCAGGTTCGCCTCGGCGATCGCGTAGCGCAGAAGGCCCCAGGGGGCTTCCTGCCATTCCTGCCAGGCGGTCATTGCGGTGTTGAACTTCTCGGGTGCTTCAGGCATCTGGTGACGATAGTCGGAACGCCCCGAACTCCTACATTCGTACGGGGGTTCCGGGAAAGGGTTACCTCAGGCGAGTTCGGCTTTGCGAATCGTTGGAGAGGCGATGCACACGATCATGCCGATAGCACTCAGAATGCCGCCGGCGGCAAAGGCTGTGGCGACGCCGCCGAAGCTGACGAGAGCGCCGAAGGCCGGGTAGGTCAGGGGTGCGAGCCCGAGGGCGGTCAGACTGGTCACAGCTGTGACCCGCCCCAAGTAAGCGTGATCTGTGGCCGCCTGGATCAGGGCCTGTGCCAGGCCGCCGGCGATGCCGCCCGCCAATCCGGCCAGCGCCGCGAGGGCCACCGTGAAGCCCAGCGCCGGAGCGGCAGGAAAAGCGGCCACACAGGCAGAGGTCACCAGTGTGGTCGAGATGAGGAAGTAGCCGGCCTTCG
The DNA here is from genome assembly GCF_003054555.1 of Streptomyces lunaelactis. Lineage (NCBI taxonomy): Bacteria > Bacillati > Actinomycetota > Actinomycetes > Kitasatosporales > Streptomycetaceae > Streptomyces > Streptomyces lunaelactis. The sequence goes on from NZ_CP026304.1 coordinate 248,643, forward strand.
GTAGGCGCCCCAGGACGGTGAGCAGGAGAGCACTGGCTGCTGCCCCAATGCCGAAACCGGCGACGATCCAACCCATCCCGCCAGCTCCCCAGTTGCGTTCTGTGGTGAGGAAGACGAGACCGATGTTGAGAGGGCCAGCGAATCCCAGCTCGCTCAGGGCTGCTGCGAGGACCAGAGGGCCGATCAGCTTGTGACGGCGGATGAAGACGAGGCCCTCGACCAAGTCATGTCGGGCGCTGGTCCCACGGGGCGCGTCCTCGGCGTCTCCTGTGCCCTGGAGGGGCTTCATGTGGACGGTGAGGAGCAGCAGGAGGGATATCCCGAACAGGGAACTGGCGAGCGCGAACGCTGCTTCCGGCCCGCTGATGCCCATGGCGAAGCCCGCGAGCGGCGGGCCCATGGTGTTGCCGCCGCGGACGGCGAGTGCACGCATGCCCTGGATGCGGACCAGCTGGTCCGGCGTGGAAATCCGGGGCGGGAGTGCTCCGACGGCAGGCATGAACAGAGCGTCTACCGCACCGAAAATGAGGGCCACGGTGATCAGCAGCCAAACGTGGCCAGGTGTGAGTGCGATCGCCGCCGCTGCGGCAGCGATGACAAGGAAGCGCACTGTGTCGCTACCGATAACGACTCGACGTGGTCCAAGACGATCGGCGATCACTCCACCGCCGAGCATGAGCAAGGCTCTCGGGACGGCTCCCGACGCCACGATCAACCCGACTTCGGCGGGGCCGGCGATCTGGTTGGCCGCCCAGCCCAGAGCCATGAAGTAGATGCTGTCACCGAGGACGGAGAGGGTGTAGGCGGCAAGCCAACGCAGAACCGTGCCGTCTTTGTGCGCAGGCTTGGCCGCAGACCTTTCCGTCTGCAGCGCACTGGTGACATCCGCCATCGCAGGTCCTCTTCTCCTTGGGCGTAGGGAACTCAGGCAAGTAGAGGGTGGCATGACATCCGCGGGCGTATTGGGGGTGCCTCGGGCGGAGCCATCGCTTAAATCCGCGTGGCATCGACGGTCCGGGCTGCGATGCAGGGCCGCGAGGCGGCGTAAGCGGCGACTGGGAGTCGTTCACGCCAGCGCCTGGGACCGCCATGAAATCTACGGGTGTGATTACACGATCTTCGGTGTTCCGGGAGCATACTGGCTGCTGAGGGGTACTAGTCCCAGCCAGTGGTGTCCTTCGTGGGGGTGGGAGTGGGGGTCGGCGCGGAAGCGGTTTCGGGCACATCGGTGGTGGTTGTGGTGGTGCTGGCCACGGCTGCCATGGTGCTGCTGTGCTGCGTGGAAGCGGCGGCGATACCGAAGGCCGGGAGGGCGACGAGCGCAAGGATCGCGCCAAACTTCGGAGCGAGGCGCAGGCGGGGCTGAGACATGGCAGAGCTCTCCTAAGGAAGCGGCTGGTGGGGTTGTCTGCGTCGTTAACCCGAGTGGCGCTCTGGGCTGTTCCTCGCTGACATTCACAAGTCTCGCCGCCGCCGGTTCTGCCGACTAGCCCTCGCGGCTGACCTCATCCGGCCTTCGCATATTCCGTCCACCCGTCTGCGCCTCGTCGAGCATCCGATCGAACAGGTCGGGGACCATAGCGGCCGAGTAGCTAGTGATGCGGGCGTGTTGCAGCGCGGGTTCGTGACTCAATGCCCTGTGTGCCACGGTGTACGAGATCGCTTCAGCCTCGATCAAGGAGGCGGCGGTGACGAAGAACCCCACCGTCAGCTCCCCCTCGTCACCAGGGTGGATGCTGATGTGGTCGACCTTCTGCTCCGGTCCGGCATGGGAGAGGAAGGCTCGTCTGAGCCACTCGGGCGAGCCGAGCCCCCCAGGGAACTGAATTCGCACGTGAATCAGGCGCATGCCTCCACTCTGACGGAGGACCGGAATGGGCAACAGTGGGCAATACGGGACCGTTTATGCCAATGCAGAAACCGGCCATGTGCGTGCGCGGACCGTCCGGAGTTCGGACCTTTTCACCAACGCCTGTCCGCTGACCGATCAGCGCATGCTTGGATACAACTTGATCACCGGCTGGGGGAGGCCCGAATGTTGGAAGCTCTGGGACTGGATGAGGCCTGCGAGACCGTTTACCGCGCGGTACTTGCACACCCGCAAGCTGAGCTTGAGTTACTGCGCGAGAGACTCGGCTTGCCGGACGCCGAGCTGCGTTTGGCGTTGGACAAACTGAGCGAAATGGCTCTGGTCCGGCCATCTGTCGACCAACCTGACTGTTTTCGGGCTGTGGACCCCGAGGTGGGCATCCAGGCCGTCATCGCCCGTCAGCAGGAGCGTCTGGCGGTCGAGCAGCAGCGGATCGAGCAGATTCGCCTGGCGGCTGCACAATTGGCTGCCGATTTCACAGTGGCCCGACCTCCTAAACAGATCGACGGCATCGAGCGCCTCGATGGCATCGAGGAGATCCGGGAGCGGATCGGTCGACTGGTTCATGATGTGCGAACGGAGGTCATGACACTCGCGCCTGGTGGAGCACAGAGTGCAGCGAGCATGGAAGCGGCCAAGCCTCAGGACCAGGCACTGCTGGAGCGCGGTGTGCGGATGCGGACCCTGTATCTCGACAGCGTCCGCAACAGCCAGGCGACTGTGGCATACGCGAACTGGCTGGCGGAGCTGAACGGCGAGGTCCGCACCACTGCGTCACTACCGATTCGACTGATGATCCTCGACCGGCGGGTGGCGATCGTCCCGACCGACGAAGACGACAGTCGCGCCGGCGCCTTGGTGCTCAGCGCGAGTGGGACCGTCACTGCCCTGTGCGCGCTCTTCGACACCATCTGGGAACCTGCCATGCCCATGGGGGCGGCGGGCTCACGCGAGCGGGAGGATGACCGCGGCCTCTCCCCCCAGGAGGCGGAAACCCTCCGGCTCCTGGGCCAAGGCTTCACCGATGACGCGGTCGCCAAGCGACTCGGCGTCTCGCCCCGCACTGCCCGCCGTATCGCTGCGGACCTGATGGAGAAGCTTGGGGCACGAAGCCGATTTCAGGCAGGCACGAGGGCCGTGGCCAAAGGCTGGCTGACCGGCGAGGAGTGAGAGCCTCTTCACCGACTCGGGCCGCGCTTGGACGACAGCCGGCCGGAGTTCCTGGCGGGACGGGCCTCTTGCGAATCCCTTCCCTGCCAGGAGCTCTTGCGCTTGCTCAGGCGGGCTCTTTGATCGCGAGTGCGGCAGCCAGCCCTGCAGGTGCCGCGACGTCGTAGAAACGCCAGTTCGGGACTTCCGCATCCTCCCCGACGTAGTCGTGTGAGGCGCCCAAGGCCAGTCCGGTACCGAGCCCTTTGAGGTACGCCTCCTTCCGCGCCCATATGCGCGCGAAAGCGGCTGCGCGTTTGTCGGGTGATGCCATCTCGAGCGCGGCCCGTTCCAAGGGATGCAGGGTGGTGGCGAGCTCGTCGGCGACTTCAATTGCCGGGGCGAGCTCCAGGTCAGCGCCGACGGATGTGCGGGCCAGGGCGATCAAGCAGTATCCGGCACGCCTGGAGAGGGAGAACTGCAGGGAACTGCCCGCAACGACAGGCCTACCGTGTCCACCGTCGCACACAGGGCAGTCGGCCTGGGTAAGCCGTACGTCCTGTGGCGCACGGCCGAGGTGGGCTCCCAGGATGCGGCGCAGGGCGACGTGAGAGGCCGTGTAGTGGGCTCGGTCCAGGGGCGAGCGGAAGGTCGTGGCCTTGGCTCGCTCCTTCGCGTCCAACAAGGACAGGGGGTCCGGCTCCGCGGTGCCGATAGTGAGGTTCACGAGCCACACGCGCGGTTCGGCAGTCGGCTGGACCAGCTCGGCGAGGTGGTCTTCTCGGTAGGTGCGAGGCGTGAGCACTTCACGGCTCAGGCATGTGGCGGTCATTGCACTCCTTGCAACGCAAGCATGTCAGGGGCAGAGGTAGGGCCGGCCATGGCTCTCCTGTGTTAGGAGTTAGACGCTGGCCAGAGCGTGCTGGCGGGCCCCGTGCAAGAGCAGTTCATCGAACCGTGCGGGAGAGATGTTGCCGCCTGTCAGCACGACGACGACGTCCCGTGTGTGATGAGCCTTGAGAGCAGCAGCGACCGCTGCCGCGGAGCTGGGTTCAGCCACGATGCCGTAGAGGCGGAGAAGGGACATGGCCTCGATGGTCTCGTTGTCGTCCACCGCCGTGAGGCGGTCGACCCCGCCGGCGATGATCGGCAGAGTGATTCGGCCCGGGGCCTGCCCACGCAGCCCATCGGCGATGGTCGTGGACGGCGGGACGGATACGGGCCTTCCGGCGGCCACGGACAGGGCGTATCGCTGAGCCGACTCGGGTTCCACGCCGATGACGGAGGGTGCATCGTGCCAAGCTGTCCTGGCCAGACACATCCCGGCGAGTAGTCCGCCTCCGCCGACGGGAACGTAGATGGCTTCGATCTTCGAGGTCTGGTCGGCGATTTCGAGCCCCGTGGTGCCCTGGCCAGCGATGACGTCGAAGTGGTCGGAAGAAGGAATCAGCGTCGCGTTCTGCTCGGCGGCGACGAGCTCGGCCAGGCGGTTCCTCTCCGCTACGCCTCCCTCCACGAAGCAGACGTGGGCACCCATCGAGCGGATCCGCTCGACCTTCTCCGGCGCCGACTGCGAGGTCATGACGACCGTGGCCGGGACCTTGGTGGCACGCGCCAGCATCGCTACGGCCTTGCCGTGGTTTCCGGAGGAGGCTGTGACCACTCTGGACGGAGCTGCGACCGCGAAAGCGTTGGTGACACCCCGCAGTTTGAAGGATCCGGACTTCTGCAGGTCTTCCCGCTTGAGCAGGACGCGGGTGCCGGGTATGCGCCAGATCGGTGTCCGGCGGACCACGGGGACGATGCGCTGTCGGGCAGCCTGGACGTCTTGGAAGGTCGGAATGTTCATGCCTGCCACCTCGCGTTCTGCATCGAGCCGCTGATGATCGTCTGGGCGAGGACCTGGACGGCTTCGGGGGCCGTCAGCATGTCCAGGTGTGTCCCTGGTGTTTCCGCCTGCCGCAAGCCGACGGGATAGAGGTTGCTCCAGTGGGCGGTGTACTCCTCGTACGTGCCGTCGCTCGCGTTCGAGCCATGACCGCTGAGGAGCACCTCGTCGCTGATGACGAGGGTGCAGGCCGCCGAGGAGGCCGACGGCTCGTAGGCCGCCACCGACTCCAGGAGGCCGCCGAGCGTGGCGTAGGGCAGCCATTCGTCCAGGCTGGCGGACTCGTCCGGTACCTCAAGGTTGCCGGCAAGGTTACGCAGGGCCATCTCGGTCCGCTCACGCTCGGCACCCGTCTCCTGCCGGCCCTTCTCCCACAAGGCAACGGCGTGCCGATAGTCCGCGACGTAGCCCATCAGCCGCTGCCGGACGCGCGGTTCGACGACCGGCGGCTCAACGAGATAGACGTGCTCCGTCTCTTCGGGTGCCTGACGGGCCATCTCGTGTGCGATGACGGCGCCCAGCGACCAACCGAGAAGGTGGTAGGGGCCCTGCGGCTGGACTGCTCTGATCTCCTCCCAGTAGCGCGCGGCCAGCGCCTCAACACCGACGACGGGCTCCTCGTCCGGCTCCATACCGGGCGCCTGGATGCCGTACGTCCGGTACGTGCCTGCCAGTTGTCCGGCCAACGTCGCGAACCAGTGCGCGCTTCCCCCGCTGGGGTGGATGCAGAACAGATACCGCCCAGCACCCTCGGGGCCGGCCTGCTCGTCTCGGCTGCCGGGCTTCTGGGTGGCCAGTTCAAAGGCGAGGGACCGCGAGATCGTGCCTGACTGGGAGAGCAGTGCGGCCGCCTCCGCCACGGTGGGATGTTGCATAACCGCCCTTACCGACAGCGCGTACCCGGCGTCCTGCAGACGCGTCGCCAGCCGCACGGCGCGCAGCGAATGCCCTCCCAGCTGGAAGAAGTCGTCATGGACGCCGATCCGGTCGAGGCCGAGGACCTCGCTCCAGACGTCGGCGATGATGCGCTCGGTCTCGGTGCGCGGGGCGACGTACTCGCCGTCCATGTCAGGGCGGCCCTCCGGTTCTGGAAGTGCCTTCCGGTCGATCTTGCCGTTGGGCGTGGAGGGGAGAGTGTCGAGGAAGACGAACCAGTTGGGGATCATGTAGTTGGGCAAGCTGGTGCGCAGTCGGGCCCGCAGGTCGGCGACGGTCAGTTCGCGGCCGGCGGCCGGAACGCAGTAGCCGACCAGACGCTTGTCGCCGGGGGTGTCCTCACGGACGATCACGGTGGCCGCGGCGACGTCCTCGTGGGTGGAGAGGGCGGCCTCGATCTCGCCGAGTTCGATCCGCAGACCGCGGAGCTTGACCTGCTGGTCGATACGGCCCAGGAACTCCAGGTTCCCCTCGGGCAGCCAGCGCACAAGGTCACCGGTGCGGTACACGCGGGCGTCCGGGTTGTCGGAGAACGGGTGCGGTACGAAGCGCTCCTCGGTCAGCTCGGGCCGGTTCCAGTAGCCGCGGGCCACGCCCTCACCACCGATCCACAGCTCCCCCGGCACACCCATCGGAGCCAGACCACCGAACCGATCCATCACGAACACCTCGGTATTCGCGATCGGCGACCCGATCAAGACGCGGTCACGGCTGTGTGTGTACTCGTAGAGCGTGCTGCATACGGTGTCCTCGCTCGGGCCGTAGGCGTTGATGAACACCCGTCCTGGGGACCAGGTGGCGAGGGTGTCCGGAGGGCACGCCTCTCCGGCGACCACGATGGTCCGTACGCCTTCAAGTGCCTCGGTGGAGACGCTGGAGAGCAGGGACGGGGACATCGTGATCGCGGTGACGGCGTGGCGGGCCACGGTCGTCTCCAAGGGCTTGCCCGGGAAGAGGTTCTCGCGCGGGGCGAGGACGAGGGTCGCGCCGGCGCCCCAGGTGGTGAACACCTCGTACATGGAGGCGTCGAAGCTCGGCGACGCGAACTGCAGCACCCGGCTGTCGGAGTCCAGGCGAAGGTCCCGGGGCAGGTGTTCCGCCATGCTGACCGCGCCCTGGTGTTGGATCATGACGCCCTTGGGGGTGCCGGTGGATCCGGAGGTGTAGATGATGTAGGCGAGGTTGTCGGGGCCGGACTGGGGCGTCGGGTTGGTGTCGGGCTGGGTGGCGACCGTCTCCCAGTCGGTGTCGATCAGCAGCTGGGCTGCGGTCTCGGGGAGCCGGTCGGCCAGGTGGGCCTTGGTGATGACAAGGGGAGCCCGGGTGTCATTGAGCATGAACTCCAGGCGCGACGCCGGGTAGTCCGGGTCCAGCGGCACATACGCGGCACCCGCCTTCATGACACCCAGCAGAGCCACGATCATGTCGGGACCACGGTCCACACACACCGTGACCAGATCCTCGACACCGATACCGCGGCCCATCAGGTGATGCGCCAGCTGATTCGCCCGAGCATTCAGCTCCGCATAGGTGAGCTCGGTGTCCTCGCAGAGGATCGCGATCGCGTCCGGAGTCCGGGCGGTCTGCTGCTCGAACAGCTCGTGGACGGTGATGGCGTCCTGATAGGGGACGGCGGTGCCGTTGAAGTCCACCAGCAGCTGCTCCTGCTCCCGTCCGGTCAGCATGTCGAGCTCGCCCACAGGTCGGGCCGGATCCGCTACGGCCGCGTTGAGGAGCTGAACGTAATGGCTGGCTAGGCGCTGCACCGTGGCCCGGTCAAACAGCTCGGGCGAGAACAGGATCCGGCCCTCGACGGAACCGGAGGCTTCATCAGCGTCGAGAAGGCAGACGAGATCGAAGTTCGGTGTCTCCCCTCGGACTTCGATGGTGTCGAGGGTGAGGCCCGGCAGGGTCCAGTTACCGTCGGGAACGTTCTGCAGAGCAAACATGACCTGGAACAGAGCGTTGCGGGACAGGTCCCGCTCGGGGGCGAGGTCTTCGACGATCCGCTCGAAGGGTAGATCCTGATGGGCGTACGCGCCCAGCGCGGTCTCCCGTACCTGACCCAGCAGCGCCTCGAACGACGGGTTCGATGCCAGGTCGGAACGCATGACCAGGGTGTTCACGAAGAACCCGACCAGGTCTTCGACCTCGGCCCGGTTACGGCCCGCGATCGGCGTACCGACCGCGATGTCGTCCTGACGCGACCACCGCGACAGCACCGCCTGGAAGCCGGCCAGACCCGCCATGAACAGCGAGGCTCCTTGAGCCGACGCAATCTTCTGCAGGCCCAGAGCTACATCCGCGTCAAGGGTGAAGGTGACCGCGTCACCGGCACCGGAACGAGCCAGCGGCCTCGGCCGGTCCGTGGGCAGCTCCAGCGGCTCCACACCAGCAAGATTCTGGCGCCAGTAGCCCAGCTGACGCTCCTCCCTCTCCGGAGTCAGCCACCCGTGCTGCCAAAACGCGAAGTCACCGTACTGAATCCCCAGTTCACCGAGGACTGCCGGGCGGCTCTCAACAGCTGCGGTGTAGAACTCACGCAGCTCATCAGTGAGTACGGACACCGACCAGCCGTCCGCCACGATGTGGTGGATCGCCACCATCAGCAGATGATGCCCATCGGCGAGCTGGACGAGTGTGGCCCGCAGCAGGCGGCCGCTGGTCAGGTCGAAGGGCCGGCATGCATTGGCGTCGAGCGTGGCGCGGGCCAGGGTCTCGCGTTCGGTCTGGTCAGCGATGTGACGCAGGTCGATCAGCTCACTCCGCACCTGCCAAGGTTCATCGATGGCCTGGACCGGCTCACCGTCAGCGCCCGTGACGAACCGGGTCCGCAGCACCTCATGCCGAGCCACCAGACCCGAGAACGCCGCCTCCAGCGCGGCCACGTCCAGGACGCCCTTCACCTCGAACCCGAACGGGATCACATACTCCGCACTCCCAGGCTCCAACTGATCCAAGAACCACAGGCGCCGCTGAGCAAACGACAGCGGCACCACGGCCACGCCTGCGGGACGCGGACCGATCGCGGTCTCCTGCTGCGCTCCCGACACCGGGTCGGCGGCCAAGGCTGCCACAGTCCGCGCTTCGAAGAGCTGCCGGACGGTGGCGGTCGTACCGAGCGCCTTGTTGATGCGCGAGATGAGTCGGGTTGCCAGGAGCGAGTGCCCGCCCAGCTGGAAGAAGTCGTCGTGGATACCCACCTGGTCGATGCCGAGTACGTCACTCCAGATGTCGGCGATGACCCGCTCGTTCTCGGTACGGGGGGCGGTGTAGTTCCTGTCGGCTGCCTGGCGGGCGCCGTCGGGCTCCGGGAGCGCGCGGCGGTCCACCTTGCCGTTCGGAGTGAAGGGGAGGCCGGCGAGGAAGACGAACCAGTTGGGGATCATGTAGTCGGGCAGGCTCTCCCGCAGCCGGGTTCGCAGGTCGGCGATGCTCAGTTCGCTGCCTGCGGCCGGGACGCAGTAGCCGACCAGGCGCTTGTCGCCGGGGGTGTCCTCACGGACGACCACGGTGACATTGGCTATGTCTTCGTGGGCGGCGAGGGCTGCTTCTATCTCGCCGAGTTCGATCCGCAGACCGCGGAGCTTGACCTGCTGGTCGACGCGGCCGAGGAACTCGATGTTTCCGTCCGGCAGCCAGCGCACAAGGTCGCCCGTCCGGTACGCCTTCTCACCCGAATCACTGGAGAAGGGGTAGGAGACGAAGCGCTCCGCAGTCAGTTCGGGGCGGTTCCAGTAACCGTGAGCCACGCCGGGCCCGCCGATCCACAGCTCGCCGGGAACGCCCACTGGTGCCAGGCCGCCGAACCGGTCCATCACGAAGGCCTCGGTGTTCGCGATCGGCTTGCCGATCGGCATCGAGGTGATCTGCGGCCCGTCAGGGTCCACGAGGTAGCAGGTGGCGAACACCGTGGTCTCGGTGGGACCGTACCCGTTGACCAGATTCTCCGGCGCGAACGGCCCGGCCATCAGGTTGTCGGCGACCGAACGCTCCACGGCGTCACCGCCGTACAGCACGGTCTTCATCCCGGCCAGCAGGTCCGGGCACTCCGACACGTGCTGGTTGAACAGCGGAGCCGTCAGCCACATCGTCGAGATGGACTGCGACCGAATCTCGCTGCGCAGACGCTCCGGGTCGAGGACGGTCTCCTTTTGGAGAATCGCCAGCGCCGCACCAGCAGTCAGTGCACCCCAGCATTCCAGGGTGAAGGCATCGAAGGCGAAGTTGGCCGATTGGGCGACGACGTCGGTGGCGGTGATGTCGGCGAACCAGTTGTTGTCGATCAGGCGGCAGATCGCCTGATGCTGCACCATCACACCCTTGGGGGTGCCGGTGGAACCGGAGGTGTAGATGATGTACGCCAGATCCTGCGGTCCGGACTGGGGCGCCGGATTGGTGCCGGGCTGCGTCGCGACCGTTGCCCAGTCGGCGTCGATCAGCAGCTGGGCTGCGGTCTCGGGGAGCCGGTCGGCCAGGTGGGCCTGGGTGATGACAAGGGGGGCCCGGGTGTCGTTGAGCATGAACTCCAGGCGCGCCGCCGGGTAGTCCGGGTCCAGCGGCACATACGCGGCACCGGCCTTCATGACTCCGAGGAGGGCCACGATCATGTCCGGTCCACGGTCCACACACACCGTGACCAGATCCTCGGCCTTGATGCCTCGGTCGATCAGATGATGCGCCAGCTGATTCGCCCGAGCATTCAGCTCGCCGTAGCTGATCTGGGTGCCTTCACAGGTGAGGGCGACAGTGTCCGGGGTGCGGTCAGTCTGCTGCTCGAACAGCTCATGGACAGTGACGGCGTCGTGGTAGGGGACGGTGGTGTCGTTGAAGCCGACCAGCAGCTGTTCCCGCTCCTGCACGCTGAGGAGGTCGAGCTCACCGACCGGTCGGGCCGGGTCGGCGATGGCCGCACCCAGGAGGTTGGCGTAGTGGCCGGCCAGACGCTGCACCGTGGTCCGGTCGAAGAGCTCAGTGGAGTAGACGATCTCGGCTTCGAGGGAACCGTCGGACTGCTCGGTCAGGAACAGGGTCAGATCGAACTTCGAAGCGTGGGTGGCAACCTCGATCGTGTCGAGGGTGAGGCCCGGCAGGGTCCAGTTACCGTCGGGGACGTTCTGCAGAGCAAACATGACCTGGAACAGAGCGTTGCGGGACAGGTCCCGCTCGGGGGCGAGGTCTTCGACGATCCGCTCGAAGGGCAGATCCTGATGCGCATAGGCACCCAGCGCGGTCTCCCGCGCCTGACCCAGCAGCGCCTCGAACGACGGGTTCGACGACAGGTCGGAACGCATGACCAGGGTGTTCACGAAGAACCCGACCAGGTCTTCGACCTCGGCCCGGTTACGGCCCGCGATCGGCGTACCGACCGCGATGTCATCCTGACGCGACCACCGCGACAGCACCGCCTGGAAACCAGCAAGACCCGCCATGAACAGCGAGGCTCCTTGAGCCGACGCAATCTTCTGCAGGCCCTGAGCAACATCCGCGTCAAGGGTGAAGGTGACCGCGTCGCCGGCACCGGAACGAACCAGCGGCCTCGGCCGGTCCGTGGGCAGCTCCAGCGGCTCCACACCAGCAAGATTCTGGCGCCAGTAGCCCAGCTGACGCTCCTCCCTCTCCGGAGTCAGCCACCCGTGCTGCCAAAGCGCGAAGTCACCGTACTGAATCGGCAGCTCACCAAGGACTGCCGGGCGGCTCTCAACAGCCGCGGTGTAGAACTCACGCAGTTCGTCCGTGAGTACGGACACCGACCAGCCGTCCGCCACGATGTGGTGGATGGTGAGCAGCAGCAGGTGATGCTCATCAGCAAGGCGGACGGCCGTGGCCCGCAGTAGGCGGCCACTGGTCAGGTCGAAGGCCTTGCCCGCCTTCACATCGAGCACTGCACGCGCGGCGGCTTCGCGCTCCGCCGGGTCCGACGCACCGGCCAGATTCATGACCTCTACGGCTACCTGCCACGGCCCGTCGACGATCTGGACCGGCTCGCCGTCAGCGCCCGTGACGAACCGGGTCCGCAGCACCTCGTGCCGGGCCACCAGACCCGACAACGCCGCCTCCAGCGCGGCCAGGTCCAGAGCACCCTTCACCTCGAACCCGAACGGGATCACATACTCCGCACTCCCAGGCTCCAACTGATCCAGGAACCACAACCGCTGCTGGGCAAACGAGAGAGGCTTGCCGTTCGGGGACCCGACGCGCTTGATGCGGTCGTCCACCGTGCGCTTGTTCATCCGGGCGAGAAGGCGCGACTCAAGGCTGCTGCCTGCGGCGTTACTCATCGGAATTCTCCCTTACCTGATCAGAGTGAAGTCGTGTCGGAAGCGGTGGACTCTTCGAGCGCAAGCAGCTCAAGGACGTGCGTGCTGATTTCCGCGACGCTTGGGGTGAGGAAGAACTTCTTGAGGCTGACTTCCAGACCGGTCAGCAAATCGATCTGGTTGATCACCCGGGTTGCGAGGAGCGAGTGCCCGCCGAGGTGGAAGAAGTTGTCGTGGACGCCGATCCGGTCGAGGCCGAGGACCTCGCTCCAGATGCCGGCGATGATCTGCTCCACCTCTGTACGGGGAGCGACGTAGTCCCCGTCCACATCGGGGCGGTCGCCCTCCGGCTCCGGCAGCGCGCGGCGGTCCACCTTTCCGCTCGGGGTCAGGGGGAGTGTGTCGAGGAAGACGAACCAGTTGGGGATCATGTAGTCGGGCAAGCTGGTGCGCAGTCGGGCCCGCAGGTCGGCGACGGTCAGTTCGCGGCCGGCGGCCGGAACGCAGTAGCCGACCAGACGCTTGTCGCCGGGAGTGTCCTCACGGACGATCACGGTGGCCGCGGCGACGTCCTCGTGGGTGGAGAGGGCGGCCTCGATCTCGCCGAGTTCGATCCGCAGACCGCGGAGCTTGACCTGCTGGTCGATACGGCCCAGGAACTCCAGGTTCCCCTCGGGCAGCCAGCGCACAAGGTCACCGGTGCGGTACACGCGGGCGTCCGGGTCGTCGGAGAACGGGTGCGGTACGAAGCGCTCCTCGGTCAGCTCGGGCCGGTTCCAGTAGCCGCGGGCCACGCCCTCACCACCGATCCACAGCTCCCCCGGCACACCCATCGGAGCCAGACCACCGAACCGATCCATCACGAACACCTCGGTATTCGCGATCGGCGACCCGATCAAGATGACGTTGCGCGGCCTGGTGATCAGGCTCGACGTCGCGGTGATCGTCGTCTCGGTCGGACCGTAGGTGTTGTAGATCGGTACGGAGGTGTGCTGGAACCATTGCTCCACTGCGGCGGCGGGTACCTGCTCACCACCCAGCACAAGGAGCCGGAAGTCGCGGGTGAGCGTCCGCGCGTTGCCGAGGTGCGGGATGACCTGTTCCCACAGGGCGGGGGTCAACTCGCCGATGGTCACGCCCCCGGAGTTGATCGTGTTGATGATGGAGGCGGGGCTCCAGCCCTCCGTGCCGCGCATGACCAGCCGTGCACCGGAGATCAGGGTGGGGAAGATCTGCTCTGCCGCTGCATCGAAGGTCACCGAGGCGAACTGGAGGACGCGATCGGTATCCGTAATCCCGTACCGGCTACGCATTTCCTGCAGCCTGTTGCTCATCGACCTGTGTTGGATCATGACGCCCTTGGGGGTGCCGGTGGATCCGGAGGTGTAGATGATGTAGGCGAGGTTGTCGGGGCCGGCCTGGGGCGTCGGGTTGGTGTCGCGCTGGGTGGCGATCGTCTCCCAGTCGGTGTCGATCAGCAGCTGGGCAGCACTACCGGGGAGCCGGTCGGCAAGGTGGGCCTGGGTAATGACGAGCGGGGCCCGGGTGTCGCTGAGCATGAACTCCAGACGGGCCGCCGGATAGTCCGGGTCCAGCGGAACGTACGCGGCGCCCGCCTTCATGACACCCAGCAGAGCCACGATCATGTCGGGACCGCGGTCCACACACACCGTGACCAGATCCTCGACACCGATACCGCGGTCGATCAGGTGATGCGCCAGGTGATTCGCCCGAGCATTCAGCTCGGCGTAATTGAGCTGCGTGCCTTCGCAGAGGATCGCGATGGCCTCCGGTGTGCGGGCGACCTGCTGCTCGAACAGCTCGTGGATGGTGATGTCGTCCTGGTACGGGACAGTGGTGTCGTTGAAGGTGACCAGCAGCCGCTCCCGCTCCGGCACGCTGAGAAGGTCGAGCTCACCGACCGGCCGCGCCGGGTCGGCGACGACCGCGCCGAGGAGGTTGGTGTAGTGGCCAGCCAGCCTTTCCACCGTCGCCCGGTCGAAGAGCTCCGACGCGTACACGATCTCTCCGGCGAAGCCGCCGTCAGCACCTGGTGTGAGCGTCAGGGAGAGGTCGAACTTGGCCGCCTCCGAGATCACCGTTTCGTCTGAGATCCAGCGCGCGCCGTTGGTGACGAAGTCCGCGGTGCCCAGGGTGCTTTCACGCAGCTCGAACATGACCTGGAAGAGGGCGTTGCGCGACAGGTCGCGTTCAGGGGCGAAGTCTTCCACTATCCGCTCGAAGGGAAGGTCCTGATGGGCGTAGGCGCCCAGCGCGGTCTCCCGCACCTGACCCAGAAGGGCGTCAAAGGACGGATTCGACGCCAGGTCGGCACGCATGACGAGGGTGTTGACGAAGAACCCGACGAGATTCTCGATCTCGGCCCGGTTCCGTCCTGCGATCGGCGTGCCCACCGCGATGTCGTCCTGGCGGGACCAGCGCGACAGCAGGGCCTGGAAGCCGGCCAGCCCGGCCATGAACAGCGAGGCGCCGTGCACGGAGGCGAGCTTGCGCAGTCCTTCCGCAGTGTCGGCGGGCACGGTGAAGGTGAAAGCGTCACCATCACTGGAGCGCACGAGCGGGCGGGGACGGTCGGTGGGCAGTTCAAGGGGTTCGATGCCGACCAAGTTCTGACGCCAGTAGCCGAGCTGGCGCTCCTCCCTCTCGGGAGTCATCCACTCGCGCTGCCAGAGCGCGAAGTCACCGTACTGAACTGCCAGTTCATCGAGAGCCGCCGGTCGGTTCTCGATGGCGGCGGTGTAGAACTCGCGCAGTTCGTCCGTGAGTACGGACACCGACCAGCCGTCCGCCACGATGTGGTGGATGGTGAGCAGCAGCAGGTGATGCTCACGAGCAAGGCGGACGACCGTGGCGCGCAGCAGGCGGCCACTGGTCAGATCGAAGGCCTCACCCGCCTTCGCGTCCAGGACTCCCCGCGCGGCCGCTTCCCGCTCCGCCGAATCTGCCACACCGGCCAGATCCACGACCTCAGTCGCCACCCGCCACGGCTCGTCGACGATCTGGACCGGCTCACCGTCAGAGCCCGTCACGAACCGGGTCCGCAGCACCTCATGCCGAGCCACCAGACCCGAGAACGCTGCCTCCAGTGCAGCCAGATCCAGGGGGCCTTCCACTTCGAACCCGAGCGGGATCACGTACTCCGCGCTCCCCGGCTCCAACTGCTCCAGGAACCACAGCCGGCGCTGAGCGAACGACAGCGGCACCACGGCCCCGTCGCGGCGAGGAAGCACGGGAAGTTCATCGGCCGCGGGCTTCCCCGCCGCGACGGCCTCGCCCATCTGCGCGATGGTCGGGGAGATGAACATGTCCCTGACGGTCAGCTCGACGTTCAGCTTCTTGGCCACGCGCAAGATCGCCTGCACCGCGTACAGGGAGTGCCCGCCGAGGTGGAAGAAGTTGTCGTGGACGCCGATCCGGTCGAGGCCGAGGACCTCGCTCCAGATGCCGGCGATGATCCGCTCGGTCTCGTTGCGCGGGGCGACATAGTCGGCGTCGGCCCCCGGGCGCGAGCCGTCGGGCTGCGGCAGTGCGCGGCGGTCCACCTTGCCGTTCGGCGTCAGCGGCAGGGCGTCCAGGAAGACGAACCACGCCGGGACCATGTAGGCGGGCAGGCTCTCCCGCAGCCGGGCCCGCAGGTCGGCGATGCTCAGTTCGCGGCCGGCGGCCGGGACGCAGTAGCCGACCAGGCGCTTGTCACCCGGGGTGTCCTCGCGGACGATCACGGTGACGTTCGCGACGTCCTCGTGTGCGGCAAGACCTGCTTCTATCTCGCCGAGCTCGATACGCAGGCCGCGCAGCTTCACCTGCCGGTCGATGCGGCCGAGGAAGTCAATGTTTCCGTCCGGCAGCCACCGCACCAGGTCCCCCGTCCGATAGACCCGGGCATCGGGGTCCTGTGAGAACGGGTGCGGTACGAAGCACGCTTCAGTGAGGTCGGGCTGGTTCCAATAGCCGCGGGCCACACCGGGCCCGCCGATCCAGAGCTCGCCAGGGACACCCACCGGCGCCAGACCGCCGAACCGGTCCATCACCAGGGCCTGCACGTTCGCGATCGGCCGACCGGCTACGTTTCCGTCGGTGATCCTGTGATGCCGGTGGAAGACGGCGGTCATGGTGGTTTCGGTGGGGCCGTAGTGGTTGATGACCTCCTTCGCCGATGCGTGCACACGCGCCTGCTCACTTGCCAGCAGCGTGGGGCTTTCACCACTGAGGAGCACTGTGTCGAGGCTGAGGTCGATCTCGTATTCAGCGGCGGTCTGGACGAGCGCGAGATAGGCGCTGGGTACGCAGCTGAAGATCTTCCGTACGGCAGTGGACTCGGCGACCTCCAGATAGGTCTTGGGGTCACCCATGGAGCCGGTCGGCATGATCCTGAGCAGAGCGCCGGACGCGAGGCCGCCGAAGATCTCTCGGACGGACGCGTCGTAGGAAATGGAGACCGTCTGGAGCAGCTGCCCCGGGTTCTGACCGCTGAAAACCGTGCCGGTCAGGAAGCGCAGGTAGTTCACCACGCCCTGGTGTTGGATCATGACACCCTTGGGGGTGCCGGTGGATCCGGAGGTGTAGATGATGTAGGCGAGGTTGTCGGGGCCGGACTGGGGCGTCGGGTTGGTGTCGGGCTGGGTGGCGACGGTCACCCAGTCGGTGTCGATCAGCAGCTGGGCTGCGGTCTCGGGGAGCCGGTCGGCCAGGTGGGCCTGGGTGATGACGAGGGGGGCCCGGGTGTCATTGAGCATGAACTCCAGACGGGCCGCCGGATAGTCCGGGTCCAGCGGAACGTACGCGGCGCCCGCCTTCATGACACCCAGCAGAGCCACGATCATGTCGGGACCACGGTCCACACACACCGTGACCAGATCCTCGGCACCGATACCGCGGCCCATCAGGTGATGCGCCAGCTGATTCGCCCGAGCATTCAGCTCCGCATACGACAGATCCACATCACCGAACACCACCGCCGGGGCGTCCGGAGTCCGCACGACCTGCTCCTCCACGAGAGCCTGAATCGTCATCCCCTCCTGGTAGGGGACGGTGGTGTCGTTGAAGCCGACCAGCAGCTCTTCCCGTTCCTGCTCGCTGAGGAGGTCGAGCTCACCGACCGGTCGGGCCGGGTCGGCGATGGCCGCACCCAGGAGGTTGGCGTAGTGGCCGGCCAGACGCTGCACCGTGGTCCGGTCGAAGAGCTCAGTGGAGTAGACGATCTCGGCTTCGAGGGAACCGTCGGACTGCTCGGTCAGGAACAGGGTCAGATCGAACTTCGAAGCGTGGGTGGCGACCTCGATGGTGTCGAGGGTGAGGCCCGGCAGGGTCCAGGTACCGTCGGGGACGTTCTGCAGAGCAAACATGACCTGGAACAGAGCGTTGCGGGACAGGTCCCGCTCGGGGGCGAGGTCTTCGACGATCCGCTCGAAGGGCAGATCCTGATGGGCGTACGCACCCAGCGCGGTCTCCCGTACCTGACCCAGCAATGCCTCGAACGACGGGTTCGATGCCAGGTCGGAACGCATGACCAGGGTGTTCACGAAGAACCCGACCAGGTCTTCGACCTCGGCCCGGTTACGGCCCGCGATCGGCGTACCGACCGCGATGTCGTCCTGACGCGACCACCGCGACAGCACCGCCTGGAAGCCGGCCAGACCCGCCATGAACAGCGAGGCGCTCTGCTGAGAAGCCAGTTTCCGCAGCCCCTCCGCCGTCGTGGTGGGGATGGTGAAGATGACCGCGTCGCCGGCACCGGAACGCACGGACGGACGGGGACGGTCGGCCGGCAGCTCCAGCGCCTCCACACCGGCGAGGTTCTGGCGCCAGTAGTCAAGCTGACGCTCCTCGCTGTCGGGAGTCAGCCACTGGCGCTGCCAGAGCGCGAAGTCACCGTACTGGACCACCAGACTCGGCAGATCGGCCTCACGGTTCTCGATCGCCGCGGCGTACAACTCCCGCAGTTCATCAGCGAGCACCGACACCGACCACCCGTCCGCCACGATGTGGTGGATCGCCACCATCAGCAGGTGCCGCCGCTCCTCGAGACGGACCACCGCGGTCCGCAGCAGTCGACCACTGGTCAGGTCGAAGGCTTCGCCGGCCTTCACATCGAGCACTTCGCGGGCAGCCGCTTCGCGCTCCACCGGGTCCGCCACACGGGCCAGATCCGCGATCTCAGCCTTCACCTGCCACGGCCCGTCGACGATCTGGACCGGCTCACCGTCGGCGCCCGTCACGAACCGGGTCCGCAGCACTTCGTGCCGAGCCACCAGACCCGAGAACGCCGTCTCCAGCGCGGCCAGGTCCAGAGCGCCCTTCACCTCGAACCCGAACGGGATCACATATTCCGCGCTCCCAGGCTCCAACTGGTCCAGGAACCACAACCGCTGCTGGGCAAACGACAGCGGAAGCACAGTGGAGCAGTCGTTGCGGGGAACCAGAGGCATGACAGCACCGCTCTCGCCGGAGGCGAGAACTTCGGCGAGCAGGGCAATGGTCGGGGCGTTGAACATGTCTCGTACGGTCAGCTCGCCGTTCAGCTTCCTGGCCACCCGAGAGACCATCTGCACTGCGTGCAGGGAATGTCCGCCGAGGTGGAAGAAGTCGTCGTGGACACCGACCTGGTCGAGGCCGAGTACTTCCCTCCAGATGTCGGCGATGATCCGCTCGGTCTCGTTGCGCGGGGCGACGTACTCGCCGTCTGATCCCTGGCAGGCACCGTCGGGCTCGGGGAGCGCGCGGCGGTCCACCTTGCCGTTCGGGGTCAGCGGCAGAGCGTCCAGGAAAACGAACCAGCTGGGGACCATGTAGTCGGGCAAACTCTCCCGCAGCCGGGATCGCAGCCCGGCAGCGGTCAGCTCGCGGCCAGCGGCCGGGACGCAGTAGCCGACCAGGTACTTGTCGCCAGGGGTGCCCTCACGGACCACGACGGTGACATTGGCGACATCCTCGTGAGCGGCGAGGGCCGCTTCTATCTCGCCGAGTTCGATCCGCAGACCGCGGAGCTTGACCTGCTGGTCGATACGGCCCAGGAACTCGATGTCTCCATCCGGCAGCCACCGCACCAGGTCACCTGTCCGGTACGCCTTCTCAGCCGGATTGCCGGCGAACGGATGCGGTACGAAGCGCTCTGCGGTCAGTTCGGGACGATTCCAGTAGCCGCAGGCCACGCCGGGCCCGCCGACCCACAGCTCGCCGGGAACGCCCACAGGTGCCAGACCGCCGAACCGGTCCATGACCAACGCCTCGGTGTTCGCGATCGGCTTGCCGATCGGCATCGAGGTGATCTGCGGCCCGTCAGGGTCCACGACGTAGCAAGTGGCGAACACCGTCGCCTCAGTGGGCCCGTAGCCGTTGACGAGGTTCTTCGGGGCGAACGGCCCGGCCAGCAGTGCGTCAGCGACCGAACGCTCCACGGCGTCACCGCCGTACATCACGGTCTTCATCCCGGCGACGAGGTCCGGGCACTCCGAAACATGGTGGTTGAACAGCGGAGCCGTCAGCCACATCGTCGAGACGTTGTAGTCACGAAGGGTGGATGCCAGGAGCGGGGTGTCGACCAGCGCTTCCTTCGTCACGATGGCCAGCGTGGCGCCGGCCGTGAGGGCTCCCCAGCACTCGAAGGTGAACACGTCGAAGCAGAAGTTGCAGGTCTGGGCGACGACGTCGGTGGCGGTGATGTCGGCGAACCAGTTGTTGTCGATCAGGCGGCAGATCGCCTGATGCTGCACCATCACACCCTTGGGGGTGCCGGTGGAACCGGAGGTGTAGATGATGTACGCCAGATCCTGCGGTCCGGACTGGGGCGCCGGATTGGTGCCGGGCTGCGTCGCGACCGTTGCCCAGTCGGCGTCGATCAGCAGCTGGGCTGCGGTCTCGGGGAGCCGGTCGGCCAGGTGGGCCTGGGTGATGACAAGGGGGGCCCGGGTGTCGTTGAGCATGAACTCCAGACGCGCCGCCGGGTAGTCCGGGTCCAGCGGCACATACGCGGCACCGGCCTTCATGACTCCAAGAAGGGCCACGATCATGTCGGGACCGCGGTCCACACACACCGTGACCAGATCCTCGGCCTTGATGCCTCGGTCGATCAGATGATGCGCCAGCTGATTCGCCCGAGCATTCAGCTCGCCGTACGACAGCTCCGATACCCCGAACACCACCGCCGGCGCATCCGGAGTCCGCTCGACCTGCTCCTCCACCAGAGCCTGAACCGTTGTGTTGTCCACATACGGGACGGTGGTGTCGTTGAAGGTGACCAGCAGCTGTTCCCTCTCCTGAACACCGAGAAGGTCGAGCTCACCGACCGGCCGCGCCGGCTCGGCGACAGCCGCACTCAGGAGGTTGGCGTAGTGGCCGGCCAGGCGCTCCACCGTCGCCCGGTCGAACAGCTCCGACGCATACACGATCTCACCGGCGAACCCGTCGTCAGCACCCTGCGTCAGCGTCAGCGACAAATCGCAGCTGTCGGCCCCCAGGAGCCGAACCCCGTCCACTGCACCCAGCGTGCCCTCATGCAGCTCGAACATCACCTGGAAGAGCGCGTTGCGCGACAGGTCACGCGCCGGGGCCAGGTCCTCGACGATCCGCTCGAACGGAAGATCCTGGTGGGCGTACGCGCTCAGCGCTGTCTCCCGCACCTGGCCCAGGAGCGTGTCAAAGGACGGATTCGACGACAAGTCGGAACGCATGACGAGGGTGTTAACGAACTCCTCGCCGGACCGGGTGACGACGGGGGTGCCGACCGCGATGTCGTCCTGACGCGACCACCGCGACAGCACCGCCTGCAAACCAGCCAGGCCCGCCATGAACAGCGATGCCCTGTGCATGGAGGCCAGTGTCCGCAGCCCTTCAGCCGTCACTGCGGGAACCGTGAAGCTGATGGCATCACTGGCGCCGGGATGTGCAATGGGGCGAGGGCGGTCTGTCGGGAATTCAAGTGGCTCCACACCGGCCAGGGCATGTCGCCAAAAGGCCAACTGATGGGCACTGGTATCAGCTGAAACAAATTCCATAGACAGCGTCATGTCATCACCAATTCGGATTAAAAGCGCCAACGCGACGGGCGCCGAGGATTGAGAGAAGACGCCGAGCGGGCATGCCAAAGAAGCCACTCGGTGAATTAAGGGACTACTACCGTCGGTGCGCGCGAGGACTCTGCCCACCGGAGATACACAAGGTCAGGGCTGCTGCCTACAGCCTTCTCGCCGCCATTTCACATCTGTCGGTCGAGCCGGACAGTCGTGCTGGATTCAGTGTTGCGCCGCCGCATCGAAGTGCTTGCGAGTCACACCTGCCTCCACCCCTGCCGTTGCCGCTCATCGACAGGCAGACATCAGACTTGAGAAGTCGACCCTGCCTGGTTATCTCCGGTGAACTGCCCCGGTGATCACAGTGTTTCCTTCCCCCAGGACAGGCGAAAGATCTGACGGGTGGACGGAAACTGCACTGTCATGAACCGTCCTGAGCAGCCCAGCCTGCTCACGTAGCCGCAGCTCGGGAGCGACTTTGCTGCCCGTCGGCTGAGCGCGGTCCGCGACACCACAGTCGGGGAGTAGGCCCCGCCGAGGAAACCTCACCCCTTGCGGCGGTTCCCGTCGTAGCCTCAGCGGCGAAGCCGCACCCAGTCAGTGCGGCCGATCCGGGGTGAGCGTGGCGGTAGTCGACGGCCACGTCGACGTCGCGCGCGCCGCGGGCGTAGGAGCCGAACACATACACCGCGTCGACCAAGTCCAGCGGCCAACTGCCGCCCTCGTCCAGACGCTGGAGCATTTCGCTGACCATGGCCGTAGCCCGTTCCCGCTTCACCGCTGCCCCTCCCCCGGGTCCTTCACGTAGTACGGGGAGCGTACGGCGGCGGCCGTGAACCCGGGGCGTCGCTGCCCCGGGCGTCACCCGTGCGAGAACAGCGGGCAGCTGTGCCACGGCTGTTGGCGTTCTGGATGCGGTCTTATGGGGTGTTACGGACGCGCGGTGTCGCTACGATTGACGTGGCAGAAGCGCCTGCCCGCCTCCGTGCCCCGACGCCCACGTCGCCGGGGTGATCCGGACAAGGTTCCCCGAATCGCGCCTGGTGCAGCCGTGCCGCTCTGTGACTCGACGCGGCGTGTGACGTGGGCGTACGCCGAGAGGAACAGGGATGACGCGCAACCGCGCCCGCAAGAATGACGTACGGGCCGTCGCACCGCCGGGTGAATACGCCCGCACCGAACGAATCATGAAGGCCGAACAGCAGCGGCCGGTGCTCACCGCCGACGTGCACCAGAGGATGCTTGCCGCCTTCCGGGCCGCCGGCTGGCCCGCCACAGGCGAAACGCGGCCGTGGGACGGAGTGTGGCACTCCAAGGTCGGGCCGGCCTCGGGAACGATTCTGCGCCCCGGCTACCAGCCCGGCCGTACCGGTTCCCGCGACCCGGATGATCCGGACGAGGCAGATCTGCAGGACGTGCCCGAGGTCAGCTTCTGCACAGGTAGCCAGACCCGGCCGGTGTCTGTGACGGTTCCTGGGACTGAGGAACCTGCCGCCATGGTCCAGCGACTGGGCGCGGCACTCGCCGACGGGAGGGCGCGCGAGATTGCCTTGCTCGTCAACGACAGCGCGTGCGCGATCTGTGGCGACCCTTATCCAGCACGCCATCTGCTGAGGACACCCGTGGCGGAACAGATGCGCGTGTGTCCGGCCTGCGTCTTCGACGGCGAACTGCTGACAACCGGGTCCCCCGTCGGGCTCGCCCTGGAATTCGACCTGCTCGCCTACAAGGATCTGGCCGTTCCCGCCGGGTGGGCCGCCGTCATGGCGCTGCTTGCCATCGCGGGCGGCCCGCGGTTTGGTGATGTGCTGGACGAAGCCTTTCAACGGGCAGTGTGGGTGCCCGCGGCGCACTGGAGCGATCCGGGGAAGCTGTGGATCTGGCTGCCGCCGCACTCCCGCCCGCTGGCTCTGGCCGGGCTCGGCCCCGGAGCGAGTCTGGCCGCGGTCGTCGAGGCCGTCGACCGTGCGCACCCCGGCCTGCAGGACCTGTACCGCACCGTAGTCCGCGAAGAGCTCCTCGAGGAGGGCGAGAAGGCGGAGGATTACCTGGTCCCCCAGCTGTGGCCGGCCGTCATCGCCTACGCCGTCGCCTTCGGAACCCAAGCTCTGGAGCGGCCGGCCGACCGGGCGCCCTGGCATGTCCTGGAATCCTTCGAACAAGGCGCCCTCGGCGGACACTTCGCCGCCATGCGCAGCGCGCTCGACCCGGATGCCGGCCCGGGAGTCATCTACACCCTCGGCCTCGGCGCACTCGTGGTTGCCAAGGTTCTCGGACTCTTCCGGGATGGTGACTCTTCCACCAAATGATCCCGGTGAGCCCGATCCGGTGCGCGCCGTGCATCGGTGCGCGCCCGGGCGTCGGGCTGATATCTACGAGGTGGCTGACGCTATGGCAGCTGCGGGTCCTCGCTGGGAGCGTGGCGTTTTCGCTCCGACCCGGCCGGCGCTGCGGGCCGGGTGGCACCGGGGAGTAGTCGTCAATAGCTGTGGATGCGGTTGCCTCCTGTGGGGATCATGCGGCTGGGTTGCTGCCCTGGATGATCTGCCAGCCGGAGGTGAGATCGCCTGATCTGAGGTGGCCTGTGCCCGAGCCGCGGAGCGTCACCAGTGCCGTGTGGACCCGCCTCGGTACTGGCAGGCTCGCGTATTTAACTGTCGCCAGTTCTCCGTGGGGTCCAGCCTCTGGTGACCGTGTGTGGTCGCTGGGGGCGTATCGGCTTCAGGTCTCTCCGGGACTCGCCGGCGATCTTGGTCGTGGTGACGTGGTGATACCGAGGGCGTCGGCATCACCAGGACGCGCTGGCGACCGGCCGCAGCCCGCCCGGCCGGTCGTGGGGAGTACGCCCGCCGCACTGGAGCGTTGGACGAGATGGTTCTGTCGCAGTCGCCGGAGGAGAACCGCTGCACCCGGCGGCGCAGGTCGTCCAGGACGCCGAGACGCCATGTGAAGTGGTGCACGCAGGCGAGTGCGTCCGTATCGGGCTTGTGCCCGGGGGCTGGAGCTACGACAGGTCCTACGGGATGTCGCAGCAGCTTGTGACACTCCCCGCGGGCGATGGCACTCGCGGACAACCACCCGAGCCCGGCCCGGCGCCCTCCGGGCCGGGCCGGGCAGTGCCGCTACGAGCCTATGGTGCCTACCCGTGCGGGTTGAGCGAGTCGAGTACGGGGAGCCCGTTGATGCTCACGTGGATGATGAACATGATGGCGGCCAGGGCGAGCACGATAAGAAGGATCTTCTTCACAGCGGTCCTTTCAGACTGCGGACAGGGCTTCACGGACGGTCAGCCGGCCGGCGCGCCACGCCGCAGCCATGGTGGCCGCGGCTGCCCCGACCAGGACGAGGGTCAGCCACAGCAACACGGCCGGGCCTGACAGGTTGAAGGGCAGGGGCAGATGGAAGGCCTGATCGCCGACGAAGTCGCCGAGCACCCGCGTCAGTGGTAGCGCGACGACGACGGCGATGGCCACGCTCATCGCCGCGACCAGCACGCCCTCACTGACGACGATCCGGCGTACCGCGCCCGGCGTGGCCCCGACGGCGCTGAGCACGGCGAACTCCCGGGTCCGCTCGACAACGCTGGTGCTCATGCTGGAGCCGAGGCCGAGCAAACCCACCACGCCCATGGCGGCGGCCAGGGCGAGCAGGATGGCGATGAGCACGGCCACATGCCCGTCCAGCGCTGTCTCCAGCTGGTCAACAGGCACGGCCGAGGCGACATTCACCCCTTCCGTCGCGAGCGTGCGTTCGATCTGGGTCAGCGCGGCCCGGCGGGCGTCGTCGTCGTGACCCTCGGTGGCGACCCGGATCAGCGAGGCCTGTCCGGGCACCGGGACGGCCCGTTCCATGCCGTCCGGCGTGACGTACGCCGTGCCGTGGGTGCCGAAGTTGGAGACCAGCCCCACCACGCGCCAGGTGGAGGGCCGGTCGGCGACGGTGAGTGAGACCTCGTCACCGACCTCGATGTCCTGGTATATCGGGACGAGCTGGTTGAGCACGACCGCGTCGGTGTCATCCGGCCGCAGCCACCGTCCTTCGATGACGGGCAGGGTGAGCATGGGGCTGTCCGGCGGGGCGGCCGTGATGCTGAAGCTGCCATGCCCGCCGTCGGGGTAGGTGTGGCTGACGTCGAGGCCGTCCGTGCCGGTCATCGCGGTCTTCCACGAGGCGACCGCCTCCACATCGGCGACGCCGGGCAGTGGGCGCAGCAGTCCGTCGAGCGTGGCGGCGGATACCGGCTCGTTGAGCTTGACCTCCAGGTCGTAGTGGCGGTTGGCCTGCCCCTCGTTGACCAGTGCGGTCCATGCGCCGGCCGTATTCAGGCCGGTGATGAAGAGACCGCCGCCGACGGCGAGCAGGGTGAGGTTGAGCGCGAACCGCCCCTTGCGCCGCATTGTGTTGCGCGATGCCATCACCAGCGACCGGTCGATGCCGCGCTGCGACCCCAGCCATGCCGTGAACCGGGTGCCCCGTACGGAGCCGTCCCCCGTCCCGGTGCCGTGGTCGTCGATGGCCTGCCGCACGGTGACGCGGCTGCCCCGTACCAGCGGCACGAGTGCGACGAGCAGCGGGACGCCGAGGCCTGCGAGTAGCTGGACGGTGAAGACCCAGGCGGGGACCGCGACGCTGACCAGGTCGATGTTGAGGAGTTCCGCAATGACCCCGGCGAGGTAGCGCCCGGTCAGCAGGCTCGGCACGATCGACAGGGCGGTGGCGGCCGCTGCGATGAGCAGGGCCATGAGCAGATACAGCTGCAGGATCTGGCGGGTACGCGCACCGACCGCCTTCATCATCCCGATCTGGCGTATCTGCTGGGCGAGGAGCCCTCCAAGCATCGTCGCCACCAGGATGGCGCTGAGCACGACCGAAAGCCCGGCGAAGACGAGCAGCAGAGTGGTGACGGACTCCATCTGCGACTGGTGCGGATGGCGGTAGGGCGGCGGCACCTCGATCGCGGTGACGCGCAGGCCGCGTTCGGCGAGTACGGCACCGGCCCGCCCGGCGGCCTGTTCGATCTCCTCGGCGCTGCGCGTCGGGTGAGCGGCGTCCGGGCCGACCACGAGCTTCAGCTCGTCGAGCGCGACGTTCTCCCCCAGGCGCTGCAGCGCCGCCTCGGTGAGGTATCCATAACCGACGGTCTCCTGCTCCGAGGGAGCCAGGCTCGGGTCGTGCACCGACCCGGTCACGGTGACGCGCTGGGGCTTGCCGTTCGGGGTCTGCACCTCCAGGCTGCCTCCGTTGGCCACGCCGAAGTAACTCAGGGAGCTGCGTTCGAGCAGCATCTCGGCGGCCGGCGTGGGCCAGTCCCCCTGTTCGACGGTGAAGCTGCTGATGCGCATCGGGTCGTCGGGCGCGACGACCCAGAGCATGAACTGCTCCCAGCGGCCGTCGACGCGGACCCTGGCCTTCACCGAGCCGCGCACGGTCGCGTCGGCGATGTCGGGCTGGTCCAGGACGTCGGCGACGGCTGCCGCGTCGGGCTTGCCCGACAGGTGCAGGGTCGCCGACGCCGGGTGGGTGCCCAGGTAGTTGCGGTCGATCTCCCGCAACACGATGGTGCGGGCGCCCAGGACGGCGCCGACCGCGGTGAGGCTGACCGCGATGGCGAGGATCATCATGGCGGTACGGGTACGGGCGTTCCACAGGTCCCGCGCGACCTTGCGCCAGCGTAGCCGGGTCATGCCGTCACCCCGGCGGCACTCGCACCGGCGCCCGCGACCCGGCCGTCGGCCAGCGTGATCTCGCGGCTGATGTACCGGCTGACGTCGCGTTCGTGGGTGACCATCACGATGGTCCGGCCCTCGGCGGTGAGGTCGGTGAACAACTGCAGCATCGCGTCGCCGGTTTGCGAGTCGAGATTGCCGGTCGGTTCGTCGGCCAGCAGGATCGGCGGGTCGTTGGCGAGCGCCCGGGCGATGGCGGCCCGCTGCTGCTGGCCGCCGGAGAGAGCAGAGGGCAGTTTGTCGGCCTGCTCGGCGATGCCCATGCGCTCCAGCAGGGCGAGTGCGCGCCCGCGCCGCTCCCCGGCGGGGAACGTGCGGCAGAAGTCCATGGGGATCATCACGTTCTCGGCGACCGTGAGAGTCGGCAGCAACTGGAAGAACTGGAAGACCAGGCCTACCGTCCGCCCGCGCCAGGCCGCGAGCTCGGCCTCGCGCAGCGCGTGGACGGCCGTGCCGGCGACGCTGATCTCCCCGGAGGTCGGCCGATCGATGCCGGCGAGGAGGTTGAGCAGCGTGGTCTTCCCGCTGCCCGACCGCCCGACAATGGCGACGAACTCGCCGGCCTCGATGTCCAAGTCGACGCCCGCGAGTGCGGTGAAGGCACCCGAGGAGAGGTTGTATTCCTTGACGATGCCGCGCACCCGGATTGCCTGGGTGCCGGGATCGACACCCCCGGTGCCGGACGCGGGCAACGTTGTGTCGCGCATGTGGTGGTACCTCCAGAAGAAGCGGCGGCGAGGGCCGAGAAGCTGTGCCCGTGCCCCGAACCGGCCGGCTGCGAACGGCATTTCTATGTGAGGCGAGCCGAAGCCTGGCCCCGTACCGTTTCCGAACGATAGGTTTGAAACCGAACAAGGTGTTCGGCTCCTACGTAATCGCGAGTTGCCAGGGCAGGGCAACCGTCAAAGCGAGCCGAGCTGTTCGAAACGAAACAGCCGGCAGCGAAATGTTCGGTCAGAGACGGGAAACGCACATGGCAACGGGTCCGGACAGGCGGGTACGCAAGACCAGGCAGGCGCTGCACTTCGCGCTGGTGCAGCTCATGATGGAGAAGGGGTATGAGTCCGTCACGGTGCGGGACATCATCGAGCGGGCCGATGTCGGCCGCACCACGTTCTACGCCCACTTCACCGACAAGGAGGACCTGCTCCGCCACGGCGTCGAGACCTTGCAGGACGAGCTGCGCGAGGCGGGTACCGCCCGGCCCGCCGGCACCGGCCGGTTCTTCGCCTTCAGCCTGCCCCTGCTGGAGCACGCCTACGATAACCGCCACCTCAGCCCGCTCCTGGTGGGGCGGCGGGGTGGCCCGCTGTTGCGGCGGTGGTTCGACGAGATGGTCGCCGACCTCGCCCGCGAGGAGCTGTCCCGGCGGCTGCCGGCGCGGCATCCGACCCGGGTACCGCTCGCCACGGTCGTGCCGTTCGTCGCCGGCGGGTTCGCGTCGCTGCTGACCTGGTGGATTGATGACGGCCTGCAGTACCGGCCGACAGAGCTCGACGAGATGTTCCACGCGGTGGCCGTGCCCGGGGTGAGGGACGCCCTCAACCTATGACGGCGAGCGTCGAAATGAAGTCCAGGCCCGTTGTCGCCCCAGGATCGGCCGCACCGCCCGGTGGGACAGCAGGTTCGCTGGGCGCCTGCTTCCCGGCAGACCAGAATCATGTAACCCGGGCTTGGTACTTACTGGCGGGGCTCTCCTATATGTCCTGCGCCAGTAGTTGATCGTTAGTTGTGGTGTGACTTCTGCTGCTGGTGCGTCAGTTCCTCGTCGAGGCCCGAAGCTGGAACCGATGCTGCTGTCCGCTGATGAGCGGGCGATGTTGGAGCGGTGGACGCGTCGGGCCACATCGGCCCAGTCCCTGGCTCTGCGCGCACGCATTGTGCTGGCGTGCGCGGGGCCGGAGGTGCCACCGATCGTCGCTGTCGCCCGGGACCTGCGGGTGAGTGCCGACACGGTCCGCAAATGGCGGCGGCGGTTCCTCGCCGACCGCCTGGACGGCCTCGTGGATGAGCCCCGGCCGGGCCGGCCGCCCACCATCGGCGTCGATGAGGTGGAAGCGGTCGTGGTCACGACGCTGGAGCAGCTTCCCAAGAACGCTACCCACTGGTCGCGCAAATCGATGGCCGAGCACAGTGGTCTGTCGAAGTCGACCGTGGGCCGGATCTGGCGGAAGTTCCAGCTCAAGCCGCATCTGACTCTCCGTGACTCGCATCAGATGCGAGAAAACCGCATCCTATGCGAACCCTCAGAGAACCCGCAGGTCAGCCCCTCGGGTGAGTGGCGTCAAGGTCCTGCCGGCCGCTATCGTCACCGGTAACGCAGGCGCACAACTCCACGGGATCGCGGCGCGGTTGACACCCCCACGCAGGCCGGTTCGCATACCGTCGCGAATTCGCGTCTGATGCAATTGGCGGCGGTTGGACCATCCGTACAGCCGTTGGCGTTAAGCACTTGATCTTGGTCGTCTAGCACGTCAGGCGGACGATCGGGGGTCTTGGGGTGAACCTGGGCGGCTGGCTGCTGTGGGCGGTTAGTGTCGCTGGGTCTGTTGTCGTACGAGAGGGACCGCGCGATGCCCGAGCGGATTTGGCACCCCATCAGCAAGATGGAGTTCTTCGTCGAGCACACCCGGCGGTGGCTGGTCGATGTGCGGGAGAACGCCGAGGCGTTGGAAGAGGCCCGGACCAAGCCGCATGTCTTGGCGGACACCGATGTTGCGCGGATCAAGCGGGTCTACACCGAGCAGGCCGGTGACCTGACTCTGTTCGAGGAGCAGGCGGAGGCGTGGGGCCAGCTCCCGGACCTCAGCCCGTCGCGGCGCCAGAAGCTAACGGCCCTGAACGAGCAGATGGCCGAGCTGCGGGAGCTGAACAAGAAGGTGCTGGAGCTCGCCGACGAGCTGGCCAAGGGCACCATCGACACGGTGATGGCCGCCTCGGACGAGGAGCTGGGCCTGGCGGCGCTTGCTCGGCCAGAGGCCGGGCGCGTAGAGGGACCTGCTCCTCGGGCGCCGTACCACTGAACTGGACCCGCGTGGAATTGTCCTTCGTGGTGCGTGGATCCGCGGCAAGCTCGATCTCAACGGCGTCCAAGCTCGGGTTGGTCTGAGGCTTCATGCGTGTCGATTCGAGGAGTCAATCACTCTCCCTGGCCCCATCTCCATGGCTCTTCCCCGGCGGCGCTGTCACGGCTCGCCGCCCAGTACGGCGCGATCCAGCACCTACGGCAGACCGTGACGGGGCCAGACCAGCCCTCCACACCGCCCGCCCCGCTGCGGGTCGTCCCCCGCGACCAAACCGGCGTGATCGGGTCCTGCAGCTGACCAGCGGCATTGACGTGATCGTCAAAGCCGATGTTGAGTCGACGGAAGGCGTCGATGCTGCGGAAGCCATCTCGCCCGGTGCCGAGACGACGTTGAGGCGGAGAGTCAGCGGTGAGTCGGCAATCTCTTCGCGCAGTTCAGGAACGAAGGCTCCGCGGCCTTGTGCGCGACTCGGCTACTCATAGTTACGGCGCGTGATCATCTTCCACTGCCTGAACCCCATCTGAAACGGCGCTCTTGACGATGTCCTCTCGCGATACGAAGGAAATCTGACGCCTCAACGTGAAGTTCAAGTTGGGTTTCGGGAGGCAATGAGGACCTGCCGAAGCGTCCTCCCTTGTGGAGCCTGCTCATGTCTACGATCGCCTCCATCGACCTAGTCCCACTCCGGTATTTTGGAATTGTCAAGAAGGCGTTGACGACCCCGTCATCTACATCCTTTCTGCCGCGCTCAACTTTTATCCCCGCTCGCCGGAGGAATTCGTTAAGAAGAATCGCTCGGCGCGCCATAACTCGGAGGTCGACGCTCGATCCTGGCGGCGGGTTGACTCCGACTACGTCGACGTAGCCCGATGACGTCGGTCCAGGGCCATCGGGCGGTGAAGCGGAGCCAGCGGCGGCGGCCGGCAGCTATTCGCCTTGACCCGCGTGTGGGCATACGCGCCGCACCTGCTGCCCGAGGACCGGCTGGTGATGCCGCCGTGGGAAGATCCGGGCGCGGCCATCATCGACTTCCTCGGGGACGACTTCAGCCGGGACAGGGGCGAGAACCGGGAGGTCGTCATCCACCCGGCCACCATGTCCCCGCTCCTGGTCTGGGCGCTGCGCCTGGTCCTCGACCTCGCGCGGGACATCATCGACGCCCACTGGGCCTGGCGCCGACTCAAGGTGAACATCCGGCCCAGCAACGCCGGATCGGCGGACGGGCTGACGCTCGTCCGCGCCCACCTGCAGCACCTGAAGGCGAGCGGCGGGACGCTCCCGGCGTACATCGGCAGCACGGGCCAGCGCCTGGGGAACCACTGGCGGGCCAGCGCGGCAGGCGAGCGGCCGCTGATCAATATCTCCTTCCTCGCCGGGCAGTTAGGCGTGACCCGCCACCACGTCGAGATGGGCCTGCTCGAGCTGGGCCCGGACCTCGGCGGCCTGCCCGTCGCCGATGGGGCGGCACTCCCGGTCGACGTGACCGGCCGGATCGACGGCGAGGTCTGGGCGAAGGCCATCGCCTTCACCGAGGCCCAGTCGCTCGCGGGCCATCTGATGGTGGCCGCGCTGCTGACCATCGGCTACTTGTCAGGGATGCGTCCCGAGGAAGTCCTCCATCTCGAACGCGGCTGTTCCAACCAGGAGGTGCGCGAGGACGGAACCGTCCGGTACCGCATTACAGGCCGGCACTTCAAGGGCGTCACTGATGAAGACGGCAATACCCTGCCCGGAGGCGAGATCCGCCCCGAGCCCTGGACGGTCATCGAACTCGTCGACCGCGCCGTGAAGGTCCTGGAGCAACTCCACGACGACCGCCTGCTGTTCCCCCGGTCGATGACTGTCCGCACCCTCGCGCCCGCCCCGGCCGAGATTCGCGCCGAGGGGCTGAACCCGAACCGTTTCATCGGACGCATCAAGTCCTTCATCGACTGGGCGAACGCGACCGCCACCCGGCTCGCCCGCCCGCACGAGCTGATCCCGGCCGATCCTCACGGACCGATCACCCTGCGCCGACTGCGCCGCACCGTGGCCTGGTTCATCTACCGCCGTCCCGGCGGCCGCATCGCCCTCGGCCTGCAGTACGGACATGTCGGAAGCTCCCTGGCCGAATCGTACGGCGGGCGCACCAAGGCCGACATGCTGGAGATCCTCGACTTCGAGAAGACCCTGGCCCGGGCGGACGCGCTGGCGGAAGCCAGCGACCGGCTATCCGCTGGAGAAGGCATCAGCGGGCCGGCCACCGACCGCTACATCGCCGCCGCGGCCGAGTTCACCGCCCGTTATGCGGGCGGATTCGCCACCAAGGGCCAGATGAAGGCGCTGCGGAACAACCCCCGGCTGCAGATCTTCGAGGACCCCGAGGCTCTACTGACCTGCAACCTCGATCCCTACAAGGCGCTGTGCGATCCCAACCTGGCCAAGGGCACGAAGCCGTCCATGCACACCCCGAACTGGAACCGCTGCAACCCCGCCTGCGCGAACATCTCCCGCACCGACACCCACATCCAGCGGGCCCGCGAGCAGCTCGCCCAGATCGACACCGACTGCGACGACCCACACCTGCCCCACCCGATACGGCGCCGGCTCGAGCTCTGCCGCGCTAGCACAGAGAAGATCATTCAGGTGCATGAGGCCGCAGCAGGGCGGACGGCCGGCAAGGACAGCACATGACGACAGTCCAGGACGACTCCCCGGCCGCCGGCGAGCAGGCCGACGGCACGGAAGCACCCGCGGCGCCGGCCGCTGCGGGTATCGCCGAGACGGTTGGCCGTGTACTCGCGA
Source organism: Streptomyces lunaelactis (assembly GCF_003054555.1). Taxonomy (NCBI): domain Bacteria; kingdom Bacillati; phylum Actinomycetota; class Actinomycetes; order Kitasatosporales; family Streptomycetaceae; genus Streptomyces; species Streptomyces lunaelactis. Next base: position 281,311 of record NZ_CP026304.1, read on the forward strand.
TGGCCGCCGCGGCGGCGAGTCCGTCGCGCCCCGGCGATACTGCTGAGGTTGAGGCGATCACCGACGCGATGATCCGTCTGCTGGTGGGCACTCCGCTGCGCTCGGACGGCCAGCTGACGATCAAGTCCCTTGCCCAGGAGGCGGGCCTCAAGCGCAATAAGCTCACCCACAAGCACACCGGCCTGAAGGACCTGTTCTACGCCCTGGTGCGGATGCAGGATACGCGGCCGAAGGTCGCCGACGACCTGAAGCGGACCAACGACGAACTACAGAAGAAGGTCACCCGCCTGCGCGCCGAGCGCGACCGGCTACGCACGGACGTCCAGCAGCTGGTGCGGGTCGTACACGTCCTGGAGGTGGGGAACCAGCAACTGCGCGAGGCAGCTGGCAGCCACGGCGTCGTTCGAGTTCTGCCCGTCCAGCACCGGCCCTTGGATCGCTAACCCAGGGTCGGACGCTGCTGGCGGTGGAGCTCGGTGATCTGCAGCAGGTCGCGCCGGTTCAGCGGGCTTTGCTCGCCCCGGGCGCTCTGGGGCGGCATCTGGGCTCTGCCGTCCGAGGCCTGGCGGTCTACAGCCTGTCCGCACTGCCGTACCAGGAGCGGGAAGGGAGCCAGCCTGCCGTTGGGCGGAGCAGCCGCTCACGCGCTCCTCGGATTGCTGCACACGCCCCTCACGCGCCGGTGTGCGCGGGTTCACCCGGCTCCCATGGTGTGTCACCCTACTGTGAATCCTGGCCTGGCCGACCGGAGGTCCGCACGATGGCACTCTCGCAACAGCGGCTCCACCAGCTGCATCGGTTGCTGAGCCACGGTGATTTCCATCAACTGCTGGATGCAGTCACGACGCTGTGGCCAGGCGACCGCCCAGACGGTCTCGGAGCACTCGCCGATTTCCTCCTCCACGCGCGCACCGCGCGGAGGGACGTGTGTCAGGACCTCTACGATCACATGGCTCCGGTCCTGACGTGCTCCCGGGACGATCTGGAGGCCGTGGCACAGCTCGGTCACCGTCATGCAGCCGTCCTAGCCTTCGAGGGCCGGGAGGCGGGCGAGGCCTTTCTGCGCCGCCAGGCCGCCGAGCTGTCCGCGGACAACCGTGGCTTCCCGTTGATGCTGCTCGGCAGGCATCTGACGGATGAGGGCCGTATCGACGAGGCCAGGGATCTTCTGCGCGAAGCGATCCTCGCCGCTGAGATGTCCGTCGAGTGGTACTTGCTGTCGGTATTACGTGAGATGGCGCGCTGCCAGCTGCACGCCGGAGAGACGGCCCTCAGCTTCGAGTACGTGCGGGCCTACTGGGTGAAGTCCTATGTGCGCGGGAGGATCTCCGGACCGGCCCTGAAGAGGTTCCTTCTGGGCAGCGCTGCGGCGTTCGGTCAGATCGACTACCTGGTCGAGTTGCAGCTCAACGTGGCCACCCGCGGCCGCAGGGAAGACATGCCTGCGCCTTCCGAGCACGCCGACCTCATGGCTGCCCTGCTCTCGGAGCTGGGCATCGACCCGCCTGTGGTGCAGGAAGCAGACGGGCTCTTGGAAGCGGTTCACGCCGAGCATTTCGCAGCCTTGCACCTGGCGGACCTCGGGAAGACCTACGAGGCGCTGGAGGCGTTCGGCAGGGCGGCCGACGACGCGACCCGGGTGGAAACCCGGTTGGGTGCGGCCCTCCACTGGATGTCCCGGCTGCTGGCCGTCTGGCTGCGGCCACGAGAGGAAGAAGCGGTCGCGCTGCTCGCCGAGTTCGGTGACTGGTCTCCCGCTACAGCGGCTCGCGGGCTGCTCCTCGGACGCCCGCCGTATGCCGCCGATACGACAGCTTGGCGGCGGGTCCTGGCCAGCAGGCCGACCGACGGCGGTTCTGCGGCGCACGACGAGCACCAGGCCCTGGTCACGGCGGTGGCAGTGCTGGGCAGGCTCGCGGAAGCCGCCGGCGCCACCGGGGAGGCAAAAGCGCTGTACCAGGTGGTCCTCGATTACGGCAGGCAGGAACTGTGGCTGGGTTCCCTGGTACTCCGTCGGCTCATCGCCCTCCTGGTCGGGTCAGGTGGCGACGACGACTTGGAGCGGGCCGGGGCCATCGGCGCGGCCTGCTTGGAAAACGAACTGCGGCCTATGGCCCGGTGGCACCTCCTGACCGAGTTGGCCCACGGGCGTGCCGCCCAGGGGCGTCCCGCCGCGGCGCTTGCCCTAGTAGAGCAGGCAATCACCCTGTGGAAAAGGGTGCTCAGCGGGCTGTACGACCCACGCTCCAAAGTGGCTTGGCTGGAACGAGGCGCCCGGTCACTCGACCTGGCGGTGGACCTCCTGTCTATATCCGGCGACTGGATCGACGAGTCGGATCGTCTGGAAAAGCTCCTGACCGTCACGGAGTTGAGCAAGGCACGGCTGATGACCGACGCCATCCACCGCAAGGAGTACCTCCCCGGCCCATTCATGCTGACCGAGCGGTACGGCCTCGACACCGACCGTATGGAGCAGGCCCGGCGGGAAGCACCTGACTGGCATGCCGCTGTCGCGCTGCAGAGCGTGGTGTATTCGGAGAGTCTTGTCTACGTCGACTGGGGTCACGACTGGCGCCATGAAAACAGCAGACCGGTGCGCGAGGTGGCCACTGACCTTGGCCCGTTGCGGACCACTCTTCGTATCCCGCTCAGTCACGATCGTGAGCTGCTCGCGAGTGTCGACACGGTGACCTACGAAGTAAGCGGCCTAACCGCCGACACAGAACTGATCGACCTGCTGTCGAGCGCAGATGGATGAGCGAAGCACTCCGCCCTCATCTCGGGCCCCATGAGCTCTTCGCGTCCTGGTACATCCGCCAGGAACGAAACGAACTGATCACGCTCGTAGGAGATGCCGACCGGCTGCTCGGGTCCCAGAGGCTTCCTCTCGCGCCAGTCAGGGAACTGCTGCGGGAATGGGAGCGTCAGATCGAAGACATCACCGCCCGACGCGGAGTCGGTGCCCCACGTCGTCCACCTCCGCTGGGTGACCTGCCAGACCTGGTACAGCAGCTCGGGGCATGCGCCATTCCCGACGCTTTGCGGGACGCCGCGCGCGACCCTCGATACCGGCGCCTGGTCGCCCTGCCTGACGGACTGATTCACAGCATGCCCATCGACCTCGTCGTCGTGCGTGCAGCCATGCTGCCGATCACCCGCGTGTTCGTCGACGGCGTGGTCACCGCGCCCAGTGCAGCTTCGTTCGTCTACGCCCGCGGCAAGAGCCGAGACGAAAGCGCACCATTCGCCGCCCTTCTCCTCAAACAGGGGGACGCCGACCTGGAGGAGGAGGTCGAGACCGTGCGGAAGGCTTTACCCTTCCCCTCCACAGTGGTGCGACACCGCGATCAACTCGCCGAGCTCAACGAACGAATCAGCCTGTTGTACGTGGCCTCGCACGGAGAAACGTCGACCCCAGGGCGCGTCGGGGATCACGAGCTCGGTTTTGACTGGCGGATCGAGTTCGACGGTGGTGGCGGAGCGCTGCAGGCCGACGACTTCTACAGCGGTGAAATCCGGCTGCGGCCCGGCGCCGTCGTCGTCATCAGTGCGTGCAGTGTGGGCCAGGTCGCGGCGGGTCCGATGCACGAGCTGCGAGGAATGGTAAACGCTCTATTCTACGCGGGAGCGGCCAATGTACTGGCCGCACGCTGGCCGCTGCCCTACGAGACGGCCCGGCACGTGTTCGCCGGCACAGTGCGCGATCACTACCGAGACGGGACTGCGTTGGCCTCCGCTCTGCGCTCCAACCTCCTGTCGGCAATATACGACCCGACGATCCGTGCGCTGGTGCGCCCCGGGCAGTGGCCCTTCTTCTTCGGCCCGTTCGTCCTAGCGGGAGCCGGCTGAATCAATCCTTCCGAGCCTTCCTCCTACGGAGCGGCGCTACCAGAGGATGACCGCGGCCGCAGCGCCCACGAGAGTCACCGCGACGACCTGAGCCGTTACCGCGGCCATCAGGATTACCGCGCGGACATCGTTACTCCTCTGCAGTCGAGCCAGCCACGTCAGCCGGTCGGCGGTCACCTTGGCAAGTCCTGTGCTCTCCGTCTGGTTCCAGCGGCGGCGCACCTCCCGCTGCACCGCAACGGGATCGAGGATCGTCTGACGGCGAGGGGTGTTGACGAGAATCGCCAGAACAGCGGCAACGAGGAAACCCGCCATGGCGAAGAGCAGAAGGACACGCGCCGCGTTCGGAATCGTGGCCTTTCCCTGATTCGTGACCAGCACGGCCAAGCCAAGCGTCAGCGTGACCAGCGTGCCTGAAGCGGTGATGACCGCAGCACCTCGTGCTTGGAGAGAGGCGCGCTGCTCGTTCTCCGCCGCCAGCAACTTCTCGATGTACTCCGCGAACACCTTGGCCGCGGTGGCGTCGTCACTCACCCGCGTTTTCCGGCATGCCGGGGGGATCCTCGTCCGCACGTACTGCGAGGACATCCTCCTCGTCCTCCAAGGCCGGACGTCGTGGAAGGCGCAGCCTCAGCTTCTGTTGGGTGGGCAGCTCCTGCCAGGTCTCGTCCGCGAGCGGATCGTCCGCGATCTCGGGCAACAACGGGATGCTGTCGCCCCCCTGGCCGTCAGCGTTCGGATCACTCATGTCCCCCACCACCTTCAATCGTGCACTTTATCGGCTTTCTCCCGTACACGCCGAGCCCTGTGAACCGAATCCTCCGGCGCCAGTGCCCTCCTCGTCGACGGCACAGCCCGCGTTTTCAGCCGCTGCGCGATCTGATCGATCCCCCTTGCCGGCGGAACCGGCGAAGCGGATCTTGTTGAGCCCGACCAGGTCCGCGATCACCCGGTGCTGTTCGAACTTCACGATGACCGTGCACTCGCGATAGGCGCTGAGGGCCATGCCCATGCCCAGGGGCATGCAGCGCGATGGTCTGCGTTGTCACAGGACAAAGCGGTCAAGAACAACGATGGATGATCATTCGCCCTCGACGACGTCGGTCCAGCACTGCACCGTAGACACAGGTAGGTGGGGCGCTGCGAGGTAAGCCGGCTGAGTCGACCGCACTCTCTAGGAACCACACCCTTCAGCCGAGGGCATCCCGGTTAACGAGCATTTCAAAGCAACACGCCTGGACTTGACGCAGAATCGAGCTGGAACAGGCCCAGGGTGTCGGAGTCCTGGATCATTTTGAAGGCGAAGTAGTCGTCCAGCGGGACCTGCTGCGGGTCATCCAGGTCGATGGTCGTGCCGGTGGTGCGCTGGATTTCGGCGGTGGCGTGGGCCATCGCGGACTGCATCCGCACCCCGAGGACATCCAGTTTGATCAGGCCGAGGTCTTCGACGTTCTCTGGGGGTTCAAGGGCAGTGGTGTGACGTTGCGTAGGCCCTCTCGTTGGGACTACTGCAACGGGTCTCAGGGGGTGTGGCTCTGCGGCAGATCGTTGCGATCGAGCCGTGGAGGCAGAGTGAGGGTACGGGCATTTCGTGTGGTGCTGCCGTCGGGCACCCGGTACTGGACTGTGGTCGACGAGAGCTGAGGTGGTCAGGGAAGCCGACCAGTTCCTGAGGGAGATCCGCCTGGCGAGGGGACGAGCGGAGACAACAACTAAGGCGTATGCCGAGGGAGTTTGCCTGTTTCTGCGATGGTGCATGGCCACGGGCAGGGACTGGAGGACTGCGGCCCGGGAGATGGGGCTGTTCATGCTCTGGCTGAAGTGGACTCCAGCCCACGGCGGTAAACCCTCGGCCGTCCTACCAGGGCCGGGGGCGAGGCCCGCCCGGGGCGAGATCCGGATCAACAAAGTCCTGACCGCGGTGCGGATGTTCCTGTTCTACGGCGTGACGAACAAGATGGTGCCGGGCTGGGTGCTGGAGCAGATCTACGAGGTCGGCGATTCCCGCGATCTGCCCGGCGAGGCTCAGGGCGAGAGCGGTGACATGCGACCTCGGCTGCGCGCTCGCCACCGGGTCCAGGAACCGGAGACGGACATCGACCGCGCCAGCGACGAGGAGGTCGTGGCGATGTTCCTGGCATGCCGTTCCGCGCGCGACCGGCTGACGCTGCTGCTCCTCTCACGCGTCGGCCTGCGCCCGGGGCAGGTCGCAGGCCTGCGCCGCAGCGACCCGCATCTGATGATGGAGTCCCAATCACTGGGCTGTGACATCGAGGGCGCCCACGTCCACGTCGCCCGGCGGCAGAACGAGAACGGCGCTTGGTCGAAGTCGAAGAAGACCTGGGCGATGCCGGTGGACTTCCTCGTGGTGCAGGCTTTCGACCAATACGCGCTGGAATGCTTTGAGCAACTGCCTTCCTGCGACAGCGACTTCCTGTTGGTCAACCTCTTCCGCCCGCCATACGGCGAGCCGGTGACCACGGACGCGATCGGCGAGCTCTGCGAGTCGTTGTCCCGCCGGGCCGGTCTGGGCCGGATGGTCACGCCGCGGATGTGCCGGCACACGATGGCCAGCAACGTCGTGGACGCCGGCGGCAGCCTGGACGAGGTCCAGGCCCTCCTCGGCCAGAAGAATCCCAACTCGCCAAGGCCGTATCTGCATCCGAGTCGCACCCGACTCCGGGATGCCATCGAGCGGGTGCCCTCTCCCCGTCTGCAGTTCGGGGGCGAAAACCGGTGACCATCATCCACCCCATCGCCGCCTCCCAGCCGGACGAGATCGCCGATCCTTTGCTCGAGGCCATCAGCCCGGAGTTCCTGCAGCTCATGAGTTGGGATCCGGAAATCCGGCTGCTGTTCATCCCGCGCGACCATCCGCAGTTCAGCGCGCCGGAGTGCCTGGTCGAGGGCTGCAACAAGATGGTCTATTACGAGTTTCAGCAGGGCCTCTGCGTCGGCTGCTTGAGGCGGTGGGAGAAGAGCGGACAGGGCATCGAGGAGTTCGCCGGGACCGCGAAGCGGCTCTGGAGGGCCATTGGCGAAGTCGACTGCAAGGTTCCTCAGTGCGCCCGCCCCAGCAAGGGCCAGGCCACCGCGCTCTGCGACGCTCACCTCTATCAGCAGAGGAGGATCTACAAGATCCCGATCGAAGAGTTCGTACAGCATCCCGAGGTCGTCCCGTTGGAGGCTTTCGGGCCGTGTCAGGTCGCCGCGTGTTACCGGCAACGGCAGAGTCCGACCGGCTACTGCACCGCTCATGCTCAGCGCCGGCGGTATGAAATCCGCAGGGGAACTCTGGGCGACGAGGATCACTGGCGGCGGACCACGAATGCGATCTCTGAGTGCGGCGTGATCAGTCTGCGCGGACTACCCGACCGGGTGGTGCACGAGATTCTCTACGGCCTGCAGGAACGCGTGAACGAGGGCGTGATGCAGAAGGACTACATCCTGCGGCCGTTCTGCGACCTGGCCCGTTCGCAGCAGATCACCACGCTCACCGAACTCGATCTGAGTCACATCAACCACACAACGGCAGGTGTCGCCAAGGGCATCCTCAAGCACCTCGGGCGCTTCGGCCTGACTCCCGAGACCGAGCGGCACAAAGACATCTGGTCCGGCTATGCGTTCGGCCTGGACGGCAACGTCTACTTCGACAAGATCAGCCAATTCTGGCTGCGTGAGGCCACGAAGGCCTGGGCCCTGGACGACATTCCCAAGAGGCGAGGCAAGAGCCGAACAGCCGTCCAGGCCCACATCAACGCCATCGTCCAGCTTTCGGACAGCCTGCGGTTGAACCGGCCCGATCACGGCGAGGACGTTCGTGCTGTCGCACGCGATGACGTGACAATCTTTCTGAACCGCCTGCGGTTCCTGAGCGAGCAAGGCGAGATCAGCGGATACGCGCACGTCCGTGTGGTCCGATCCGCCCGGCAGTTGCTGAGCCGGATGCGGACCCTGGGCCTGATCCAGCGTGATCAGCCCTTGCACGGGATCTGCGAGACCTTCGCCTTGCGGCCCGAGGACGTGCCTGACGACCCCGAGGACAACGAGGCCGGCCGCGACCTGCCGCCCGAGGTCATGGCCCAGCTCTGCCAGCACCTCGACAGCCTCGAACCCACGGGAGCCCCCGAGATCCGCACCGCCGTCGAGCTGATCATCGACACCGGCCGCCGCCCTTCTGAGATCTGTCGGCTTCCTTTCGACTGCCTCGAGCGGGACGACGACGGCAAGCTGACACTGGTCTACGACAACCACAAGTCGGCGCGGAAAGCCCGTCGCCTGCCCATCAGCGGCGAGACCGGCGCCGTGATCGTGGCCCAGCAGGAACGAGTACGGGCACGATTTCCGAACACCCCGACCGACTCGCTCAAGCTGCTGCCGTCCGTCCTGACCAACGCGACAGGCACCAAACCGATCGGCCCGGAGTGGCTCGCCACCCGTCATCGAGCCTGGGTGGGTTCGCTGCCCGAGTTCCTGGTTCCCACGGTGGTCACGGTCAAGGGTCGCCAGGTCACCAAGATGCTGCCCTTTGACAAGGCGAAGATCTTCCCTTACGCCTTCCGGCACACCTACGCTCAGCGGCACGCTGACGCCGGCGTCGCTCCCGATGCCCTGCAGTCCCTCATGGACCATCGTCAACTGACGACCACTCAGCAGTACTACCGGGTCAGCGAGACGCGCAAACGTGAGGCCGTGGAGCGGGTCACCGCGATGCAATTCGACCGGAACGGCAGCCGCGTCTGGCGGAAGGCGCAGTTTCTGCTCGACTCCGAGCATGCCCGCCGAGCCATCGGGGAGGTCCAGGTGCCCTACGGGCTCTGCACCGAACCCACCAACGTCCAGGCTGGCGGGCACGACTGCCCCGTCCGATTCCGCTGCGTCGGCTGCGATCACTTCCGCACGGACGTCTCCTACCTCCCCGACCTTGAGGCATACCTCGCCGATCTCCTCCGAGGCCGCGAACGCCTCGCCGCATTCGCCGCGGACTCATGGGCGAAGGCCGAGGCCATGCCCTCCGACGAGGAGATCGCCCGCGTTCGCCGCCTGGTCAAGCGAGTCCGGGAAGACTTGGAGGATCTCACCGAGGAGGACCGGATTCAGATCAAGGAAGCCGTCACCGTAGTTCGCCGCACCCGCCGGGTCGTCTCGCTCGGCTTGCCCCGCGTCGGGCCGCCCGAGGATCTCCGCCCCGAAAGGCCCGCGGGATGACCAACCCCATGATCGAGGGAAAGCGTGCTGACTCGGCCCGCCGCCGGGAACGCGTCCTCAAAGCCATCGACGCCACCCTCAAGAGCGGTGGAGACATCACCGTCTCCGGTCTCGCCAGAGCCGCTCGAGTTGACCGCACCTTCCTCTATCGCCACCGCGACCTGCTCGAACGCATCCACGCCGCCGCCAACACTCCCGCCGAGGAGGGTCGGATGGCGGCGGTCAGCAGGGCCTCGCTCCAGACCGACCTTGCGAACGCACGGGAACGCAACAGGCGCCTCGCGACACGGGTCCGGCAGCTGGAGAGCCGCCTGTCCTCCCAGCTCGGCAACGCCGTCTGGGCCGAATCCGGCCTCGGAGCACCCGTCGACATCGACCATCTCCAACGCCGCATCGCCCTACTTGAACAGGAGGTTGCCGCCAGGCAAGGCGAACTCGACGAGCGAACGGAAGAGCTGGAGGCGGCGCGAGGGGCGAACCGTGAGTTGACCCGGGCCCTGAACCACCGGCCTTGATCGCGGCTGGGCACTGCCCGATCTGAGCTGCCCAATCACAGCCACGCGGTTCCCGGGCGCCTTCGGCCGCCGGGAACCGCCAAGATCTCGGTCACTACACGGCGAACCACCGGATCGAGCGATAGCACCACAGGTGTCGTGATGCCTAGACTCACCTAACAAGTCGCTGAGCTGCATCAACGTGAGGCTCATTCCACGGCAACTGCTTCGACCCCCAGAGAATCCACTTCTTCCTTGTCGGCCTGGACCATCGGATAGCCGCCGGGGGTGGGTTGCACGGGCAGCCGGTCCAGCAGCGATGCGTTCGTGAGGATCACGCCGCAGGGGTGCATGGCGATACCGCGGGGCAGTGCATCGAGGCCTTCGGCGAGCTCGAACATGAGCTGGAACGGTGCCGCCTCGCTGGCAAGTTGTTTCAGTTCGGGCAGTTCGGCGAGGGCGGCGGTGATGTCGCAGGCCCGGATGTGAGGGAACGATTTGGCGATCCGGTCCACGTCCGCGGGCGCGATACCGAGCGCGAGGCCGGTGTCGCGCAGCGCGTGCCGGGCCCGGTAGGTCTCCGGCATGCCGGTGACCGCGACGCGCTCCAGCCCGAACCGGTCAATGATCTTGTCGTAGACCTCCAGCCTGCGGGCGGACTCGACGTCGATGTCGATGTCGGGCAGCGACGCGCGGCGCACCGACAGGAACCGCTCAAAGAGCAGCCAGTGATCGAGCGGGTTCGCGGTGGCGATCATCAGCGCGTGATTGACCATGCTGCCCGCGCCGGAGCCGCGGGCGGCGACCCGGATCCCCATCTCCCGGACGTCGGCCACGACTTGGGCGACGGTCAGGAAGTAGGTGTCGTACTTCAGCTGGGCAATGACGGCGAGTTCTTCCTCCAGGCGCCGGCGGGCCGCGGGCTCGTGGTCGAGGCCGCGGCGGACCATGCCCGCCTCGCACCGCTCACGCAGCAGCCGGGATGCCTCCCCCGGACCGCCGCCGGCGCCGACCATCTCCGGTTCAGGGAAGTGGGGGGTGCCCAGGCCCAGGTCCGCGACGGGATCGAGCACACACTGGCCCGCTGTTGTTTCGGTGTCGGCGAGCAGGCGCAGGGCACGCTGCTCCCCCAGGCCGGCGGCTTCGGCAATCCGCAAGGCTGCCTCGGCCATGACGGCCGGGTCCTTGAGCCAGCGCTCCCCCGAATCAAGCACGCGCCGGTCGATCGGGCGCAGCAGCCGGGCGGCGTCCAGGACATCAGCGAGCCGGTGTTGGCCCGGATCGGCGTACCGGGCGGCATTGGTCAGCACGGCCGGGACACCGGCCTGGTCGGCAAACGTCAGGGTGCGGGCGGCCAGACGCAGCGAGCCCGGCCCGGTGCCGGATTGGCCGTGCCACACCGCTGCCAGCCTCAGCCGGTCAGCGAAAATCTCCCGCCACGGGGCGAGCAGCTGCTCGGCGATGTCCGGCCGTCCCGCGGACAGGGCGCGGACCGGTTCGGAGACCGGCCCGAGCAGCGCGATCAGCCCGTCGTTCCCGTGTTCACCCAGCGCCTCCCAGGACAGGACGGGCGGCTGGCCGTGCTGCTGCTGGTGGGCTGCGGAGGTCAGGCGGCACAGCCGCGCCCAGCCGGCCTTGTTCTCGGCGAGCAGCACGATGCGCAGCGGCCGCTCCAGCACGTGGGCTCCGCCGCGCACGGGGGTACGGCGGCGCTGCGCTCGGACTGCGGCCAGGGGGGCGACGGCCAGGTCGACGCCGAATATGGGGCGGATGCCGTGCTCCATGGCGGCCTTGGCGAAGCGCACGGCGCCGGTGACGGTGTCCCGGTCGGTCAGCGCCAGCGCGCTCATGCCGCGCTCGGCCGCCCGCGCGACCAGGTCCTCGGGGTGGGAGGCCCGTACCGGGCGGAGTAGCCGGACGCGACGTGCACGTGGGTAAAACCCGCCATGCCACGCCTCCGAACACCACTACCCCCACTTGTCTATTTTCGTGCGAATTACACCGAAAAGCGACTTCGAACTTCTGTTCGAGAAGGGTAACGCGTGATGCCCTCTGCGGCGACCGTGGCGCACGTGAGACCCCACGGACGGGGGAAAGCACGGCAGGCGCTGTTGACGCAGCCGGGCGTCATTCCGCTGCCGGCTGGTCCGGGTCGACGGAGGGCCGTTCCGCGCCATACAGCGGGACGTCGTCGGGGGTGAGGTCGATACGGAGCCTGTGGAGATTGACGGGGTGGCGCCAGCGGCCGCGATCGACAGCGGTGTCACCGTGAAATTCGGCGACGAGCTGGGGCGCGACGGGGGTGAAGGCGAGCGGTTCGCGGCTGCCCCAGTGCGAAGTGAAGTGCACGTCGTGCCAGGGGTGGTCGGCGCCTGCGGGGGTGAGCAGGCCACCGCCGAGCTCCGCACGAAGCCGCGGCGCCAGCGGTGTGCTGCGGGCGACCAGGAGGAAGTGCCCGTCGGTGGTGTAGCGGCCGAGCAGGACGGTCTCCGGTCGAATGACGCTGCCGGTGACCGCGCCGATGACCGCTTCAGCGGTGTTGCGGGTGCACTGGTGGAGTGTCGGTACTCGAGAGTTGCAGTATTCGCCCGCGGGGCGAGCAGCTCCGCACCCGGCCCGGTCACGTCAGCGGTGACAAGGCGTACAGCTCTCGCCCAACAGGCGCTGTCCGCGAAGACGCCGGATGTCTGCCAGAGGGCACGCCGAACCTGCTGGCGTTCAACAAGGCGTCGACCGGCTGACCATCTCCCCACAGAAGGCCGTGCTACGACGTCTTCGCCCAGCGCCGCGGCGGCGTCAGCGATCTCCGGGAACGCTCCCGTGAGGTCACGCCCATTGCGCGACTGCAGGAACACTCTGCCGTCCGCACCGGCGAACACCAGCAGCCGGAATCCGTCGTACTTCGGCTCGAACACGATGCCGCCCGGCAGGGCGGCGGGCCCGGGCAGACGCGGCACCGCACGGGCCAGCATCGACTCCACCGGAGGAGCAAGACTCATATAAGGGAATTACCCGGGCAAGGAGTGCAAACTCGTCTCTGTCGGAGTGAAGGGTGCTGGGTGAGCTGTGGATCTGGAGAACATCGCAGACGAGGTGTACGGGCTGGCGCCCGAGGACTTCATCGACGCCCGCAGCCAGCATGCGGCCGCCGCCCGCAAAGCCGGAGACCGGGACCTGGCCAGGCGGATCGGCGCGCTGAGGCGCCCGACACTGTCCGCATGGGCCAGCAATCTGCTCGTACGTGGTCAGCCCGACGCCGTCGCCGGCCTGCTCCGCCTCGGCGAAGGCCTGCGAGAAGCCCACCAGGAACTCGACCCGGAGCAGCTGCGTGAACTGTCCAGCCAGCAGCACCGCCTGATCGGCGCGCTCGCTCGCCAAGCCCGGCAGCTGGCAGCCGACGCCGGACATCCGGTCAGTGAAGAAGTGCAGCACGAGATCGAAGTGACCCTGCACGCGGTCCTGGCCGATCCGCAGGCAGCCCAAGAATGGGCTTCCGGCCGACTCGTCAAGCCGCTCACTCCCCCGGTCGGCTTCACCGCGGCCGCGGTCAGCGGCGCCCCGCAACGAGCGGCCCCCGCCCCGCCCTCGGCACTATCCGGCCCCCCGGCCGGTCAGGACGACCGAGACGCTGTCGCCGGCCTGGACCGCAGCGCCAAGGAGCAGCGGCGCGAGGCGGAGCGGCAACAGAAGGTCGCCCAGGCCCGAAAGGACGCAGAGAGTGCCGAACAGCAGGCTCGCGACCGGGAGGAAGAACTCCAGCAAGCCGAATCAGCGCAGGAGCAGGCCGAGAAACAGCTCCAGGCAGCAGAAGCGCGGACCGCCGCCCTCGCCGAGGAGGTAAAAGCCGCCCAGGAACAGAAACGCCAGGCACGCAGCGCACTGGATCAGGCCCGTCGCAGCGTCTCGGATGCCGTCCGCAAGGCCCGCGAAGCACGAAGCGGCGCCCAGAGCGCGCGCGCCCGCGCCCAGCGAATCGAGGACGCAAAGTGATCTGTGCCCAAAGCCCCAGGGCTGGCGAACCCCTCCCCCAATGTGCTAGCAATTGCTAGGCTGCGGGTATGGAGACTGAGAAGAAACAGCTGAACGTCCGGGTCGGGGCCCGCACGCACGAGCTCCTCACCGCGCGGGCCAAGCGCCGCGGCGTCACCATCCAGGCGTACGTCTCCGGCATCGTCGAGAGCGAGGTCGACCCGCAGCGCGACGCCTTCGTGTCCGGACTGGTCGACGACATGACCGACCTGCTCGTCGAGTTCGAGGAGACCTTCGAGGCGGGTAAGCGTTGATTCTCCGCGTGGATGCCCGCTGGATCGAGGAATCCCTCCAGCAGTTCGAGGAGAACACCGGTCGCGAAGTCGGCATCGACGACTGGGGCGCTCTCGCCGCCGCCGTGTACCGGCACGCCTACGAGCTGCACGCTGGCGAACCCTTCTACCTCGAAACCCCGGTCCGCGCCGCGGTCCTGCTGCAGATGTTCGTGGCTACCACCCCGCTGACCGACTACAACGGTCTTGTCGGCAGCGCTCTCGCCATCCGCTACCTGCGCGAGTCCGGCGAGCCCGTCAAACCGCCCGCCGGGGGCATGACCCAACTGGTTACAGGCCTTCGAAACGGCACCCTCGCCCTGCGCGAGGTCGCCGCCCAGTTGCGCGCCTGGGCTCGCTGACCGGCTCTGCGACGCGCTGGAGCCGCAGCCGCCCGGGCTGCGGCCAGACCCAGGTGAGCGAGTCATGTCCCGTCTCAGATGGTCTGGTCCCTGGTGATGCCTGTGACCTGCAGCGACCAGAAGAACTGAGACGCTGTGACACTGGAAATCTCAGTGGATCTGGTGCCGGACGCACGGTTGCCCGGTGCCGTCTCAGTTGATCTGGGAGGACACGCTCGCGGCTCTCAGTCGATACAGAACTCGTTGCCCTCGATGTCCTTCATCGGGATGCACGAATCATTGCCGTCATACAGCGTTCGCACGTGTACCGCGCCGAGCGGGACCAGTCGTGCGCATTCGGCCTCAAGTGCGGCGAGGCGCTCTTTACCCACGAGTCCGGTGCCGACCCGCACATCAAGATGCAGCCGGTTCTTGGCGGCCTTCCCTTCGGGGACGCGCTGGAAGTACAGTCGCGGGCCCACACCTGAGGGATCACAGCAGGCGAACCATGAGTCCCGCTGCTCAGGTGGCTGCGAGCGCTTGAAATCGTCCCAAGTGGCAAACCCCTCCGGTGGCGGCGGTACGACGTATCCCAACACCTCGCACCAGAAACGAGCGAGGCGCTCAGGTTCTGCGCAGTCGAAGGTGACTTGGAACTGCTTGATCGATGCCATCGGTCCAACATATTGGCGCGTGCTGCTCACCGAGATCCCGGGGTTTCATCGCGCGCGCCCCACGTCGCTATTGATCTGCGGTGCGAGCGCGCAGACGGGCGAGGATCCCGTTGCTGCGGGCAGGGTCCTCCGCGGCTGCTCGTTCCGCCTGGAGTTCGCGGTGGACTCGCTCACACGTCGGGCACCGCCCGCCTTCCGCGTAGCCGTCGCTCACCGTGTCAGGGGTGACGTCCGTACCGCAGCCCAACTGGAAGGAACTGTGCCGGTGTTCAGCCGCAGTCGTTGTTGTTGATCTTCAGTGAGCGGGTCTGGTCGTTGAGGTTGTAGGAGCGCAGGTCGTGGATGGAGCCGCCGCTGCGGGTCACACAAACCCACCGTCCGTGGTGATTGCGCTTCTCGTAGACGCGGGCGGTCTTGCCTGAGTTGTTCCTGATGGAGCTGCCGTCGTCGCGGATCTGTGAGGGCAGGTCCTTCACACTTCCGTCAGCCGCCCGACGGACCCAGGGCTGCCCTCCGAAGTTGATGTCCGGGTAAATGCAGACGTAGCCATCGGGGCAGCCCACCGCACGCACGGCGGAGGTTGTCGTACCTGTGCCGGGCTTCATCACCGTACCGGTGGCCTGAGCCGACGACGGCAGACTCAACGGCACCAGAGCAAGGACTGCGGCTACCGCGGAACGCGTCATGGTTGTCATCACACGGATACAGGTAGCGCGCCCCGCACCGCTCCACACCCCCCAGACCGCGCGCGCTCACCCTCCCGGGTCACGAAGTTCACCGCAGAAACGATCACCTTGACCCTCCCGCGGGCTCTCTGGGACCAACCGCGTCCGTCTCCTATGCCCGGCGGCCTGCCGGGGTGTGCATGGGTGCGGGCCTCGCCGGTCTCGCCCTGGGCCCGGTGCGGGTGGGTGGCCACAGTGATGGACAGCTCGCGGCACTGCGTACGCAGCCGCTCCACGTCGGCCCTCTGCTCCTCGGTGTAGCCGGGGCTTTCCCGCCGACCGACGCAGCACCTGCCGCCGCTTTCCGGAGCGCTTCCGCCGGTCTGTCGGCTCCTTGCCGTCTGGGCCAACTGCGCGGCCAGCGGCCACACTTCCGGCGTAGGTTGGTGCCAGGTGATCATCAGGGGGGACGCTGTGGCTGGTCTGGATCTTCGCGCGTTGTTCGGCTCGAACGACCGGCAGCTGTCCGCAGACGAGGCGTTCACGAACCGGCAGGGCCAGTGGCAGACGGTCGCGGCCGCGCTCACCGAGCACCTGCGGCACATCGCCGCACCCGGCTTCAACGTCGAAGACGTCGAAGCGCCCAGGCGTAACGTTCTCGTCTTCTATGGCGTGGGCGGCATCGGGAAATCAACCTTGTCGCGCAAGCTGGAGGCCGCTCTCGCCAAGACTGAGCAGCGTCCCGCCCAGTGGGGCGAGCCCACCTGGCCCGACCGGCCGTCGATCCTTCCCGTACGGATCGACCTCTCCCGCTCTGTCGGCACCGACTTCGAACGCGTCATCCTCACCATCCGGCTCGCCCTCGCCGAACTGGGGCGCCCGCTGCCCGCCTTCGATGTCGCCCTGCGCAGATATTGGGAGCACCAGCATCCGGGCGAACCGCTGGAGGAGTATCTGCGCCGCGGCGGCCTCGCGGCCCGGTTCGGCAAGGCGCTGCCGCAGCAGATGCAGTCCGCGTTGTCCGACGTCGCCCAGGCGCTGCTGCTGCCCGGCACGGTCGGCTCTGTCGTCGGCCAGGTGACCGGCTCGCTGGTGCGTGCCCTGCGCGATCGCCGCCAAACCGTACGCGCCCTCGCCGGCTGCACGCGTTTGGCCGACTTGCTGGAGGCCGAGCCTGACCTGGACAGCCTCTCGTACTACCCGCACCTGGTGGCCTGGGAGCTCGCCCAGCTCCCCGCCGACGAGAAGATCGTGCCGGTGATCCTGCTGGACACCTTCGAGGACACCGGCGACCGCACGCACCGCGACTTCGAGCGTCTCCTTCAACGCGTGGTGTGGCTCATGCCGAACGCGTTTTTCATTGTCACCGGCCGCTCCCGGCTGCAATGGGCCGATGAAGGCATCCAGGGCCAGCTCGACTGGACGGGGCCGGCGGCCTGGCCCGGCCTGGCCGCCCACGACAACCCGGTGCCGCGCCCCTCGTCGGGTGCGGCGCTCGGCCGGCAGATCCTGATCGGCGACTTCAGCCGTGAGGACTGCGAGAACTACCTCACCCGTCGCCTCACGCGGGACGGACAGCCTCTCATCAGCGAGGACCTGCGTAGTCGCATCGCCGGCACCCTCTCCGACCTCACCCCCGAAGAGCGGCACGTCCTGCGCGCCATCGCGCTGTTCGACGCCTTCGACCTGGACCTGGCAACCCGGGCCGCGGGCCTTACCCACCAGGCGCCCGCACTCCGTCTCGTGGAGCGGCCCTTCGTCCTGGAGAACCCCTTCGGCCTGTGGCGCTACCACCTGCACGCCCGAATCCGCTCCATGCTCCGCACCGTCCAAGACCCCACGGACGACCGCTGGTCACCGGACGACTGGGCCGCGGCCGCCGAACGCGCCTTCACCGCCCTCGGCCGGCAGTGGGCTGCAGGCAGCGGTCGGCCGCTGCTGGTCGGCTGCCTGCGCCAAGGGCTGCCCCTCGCCCGCGACTTCCCTCTCGACCTCAGCTGGCTCACCGACGCCGCCTTCGCCTACGTAAGCGACTCAATCTGGGAACCCCTCGTCCAGCCCACACACACCGGCCAGGCGGCGGGAGTACACACGGCTGCTGACGCCCTGGCTGAGCTGCTCAACGCCCTCGCCCGTCGACAGCACGAGCACCGCAGCCGCACCGTGCAGCGGCTCAGTGCCGTGATCGACACCGGCCAGTTGCCGGACGAGCTGCATGAGATGGCCGTCTACTACCGGGCCAAAGCCCACCGTGATCTTGGCCGCTCCGAAGACTCGCGGCACGGAATGCAGTACGTCGCTGACCGTGGTGGACGCCTCGCGCCTCGCGCCCGCCGCGGCCTGGCACACCTGGCCCGCCTCGCCGGTGACTTCCCCACCGCCCTCGCCACCGCCGATACGCTCAGCTGGGACGGCCGCCACCATCGCGTACGCGGAGACATCTGGTGGCCGCACGGCGACATGCATCAAGCAGCCGCTGCGTATGAAACCGCTCGCACCGAAGCCGAGGAACACGGCATCGCCGGCGAACGCGCCACCTCCCAGGCCCAACGCGCTTTCGCCCTCGCCTTCATGAGTCCCGACCAAGCCGCCGACGAAATCGAACTGGCCGAACAACTGCTGACCGGGCTCGTCCTGCGCGTGACCAGCGCGACCGTCCGCATCGCCGCGCTCATCCGCGACGCCGGCACCACCCAGGACATCGAAGACCGCGCCGAGCTGCTGCGCACCGAAATCGGCCTCGCCGGCGTCACCGTCGCCGAGCCCATCCTCGAACTCGCCCTGTGCTTCCACTACGCCGTCCTGGGCGCCGACCACTCAGTGTCCGCCTCGATCACCCGCCTGAACGACCTCACCCGCAGCGGCGACTACGCGTACTACGTCGACATCGCCCACTTCATGGCCGACCTTTCGCTCCCCGCCGACGCACCCTCGCGGGCGCAGTGGCTCGACGGAGAACGGCCCACCCGCCAGCGGTGGCGCGCCCTGGTGACCACACGACGCGATCGCCTGCACACTGCACTGTGAACGGCCCAGCTCACCGTATGGACGTCGTGTCCTGACGCGTAGATGGCTCCCTCGGACTCGCACCCGCCGAAAGGGAGGCCAACCGCATCCTGGCCGCCGGACGCGCCCCGGTCGAACGCGGCTTCGTCCATCTGAAGAACTGGCGGATCCTCACCAAGCTCCGCACTGACCCGGCTCGCGCCACCCACCTGCTTCGCGCGCTGCTCGTACTGACGAACATCGAGGCCACTACAGGCAATTGATCCATACCGCAGGCAGCCCACGACCAGCACAAGCAACCGGAACAGCGTCACTGAGCCGGGATCGACTGGGTGAGGTTCACCGGGTTGCCGTCGGGGTCCTGGATGTGGGCGACGCGCTGTCCCCACGGCATGTCGTTGGGGCCGCCGCGGACCGAGCCGCCCAGCGCCGTCACCCGGCCGAGCATCTCGTCGACGTCGTCGACACCGATGCTGAGCAGGATCCGCGGTGCCGCCCCGGTCCCCGGGTTCGTCTTGGCCACCAGCCCGAGGTCGGTGTCGCCGATGCGCAAGCCGAGGTAGAAGGCCGGGCCTTCCGCCGGTACCCGAAAGATCTCCTCGGCGCCGAACAATTTCGTATAGAAGCCGAGCAAGACGTCCTGGTCGGCAGTGATGATCACTGGCTGGATGGTGGACATGGCACTCCTGTCGAGAACGGTCGTGTCGCTGGGTAGACCGTTCGAGGACGGTGAACTCATCGGCAAAACCGCCCTGCCAGACGATCTACACCCCAGACTGCCGCCCGCGACCAGTAGGAGCAGCCCGAAACCGGGTCACACCACCCCTGCTGACCAGCCACTTCAAGATGGCGCAGCCTCTCTGTTCACGGAAATCACGGGTTGAGGTCCAGTACGCGGACCGGTTCCCCTGCCCACCGGTGCGGGGCGGTGGTGGCGATGATCGCTCCGTCGGGACGGTCCGGGGTGGGCTGCGCCGCGTACTGGCTGTGTGCCGCGGCCCAGGTCTCCTGTCGCGCGAGGGCCAGGGCGGCGGCCAGGTCCAGGTCGAGGACAGTGATGCCGGGGAGGGAGGCCAGGTGCTCGGCCGTGCCGGGCCGGGCGCGATCGGCTTCGACTAACGCGCACGCCGGGGCGTACAGGAACCAATCCGCTTCGGCGTGGGCGCGGTGGATGAGGCGGGAGGCGAGGACGTTGCCCTGGCCGGCCGCGGCCATCGCGGTGTCGTCCAGGACGATGTGCATGGCGTCGCTCACCGGGCGGTCACCTGGGCCAGGCGCCGGTCCAGCTCGCTGTCCAGGTCCCGCTCCTCGGCAGCGGTCGGCGCGTAGCCGTTCCATTCCTTCAACGCGGCCAGGACCTTCTCCGCCCGCTCCGCCCGCTCGGCCGGAGTCAGCAGCGTCTCGGCGAGACGGGCGAGATACGCGCGCAGCGACAGACCCTCAGCGGCTGCGATCGCGGCGAGCCGGTCCTTGGCTTCCTCGGGGATACGGACGTTGGCATCGGACATCGTCGTGCTCCTTCCCATCCCGCCAGGGTACGGGTACGTACCCGTACCCGTCACGCGACTGATTCCAATCACGGCCCTGTGCCGTGGATCTGTGCCTGGTGTTTGCCGCTCGCCACGACGTACACCGTTACGTCCAGTGACGTCGGCCCTCCCGTGGGGGGAGGCCGGGAGGGGGGCGGCGCGGCCCGCAGGTCGCGGATCCGACTCCGCCAGCGGCTGATCACGATCGCCACGATCTCCGGCTTCAGCGAGCGCCTCCGCTGCCGGCTGCATTCAGAGTTTCGTCACTATGTGAGCTCATGTTGTGACGTAGCGTGAATTGTCGGCTCTGACATCCCGTTCCGTGGTCACAGAGTGGCCGCTTCAGCGAAGGAGTCCACCCATGCCCATGCTGCTCATCGAGGGCGTCTTCCGGATTGCCGGGACCCGCCCGGACGGCGACACGGTCCGCTTCCACCCCAACAACCCCGACCACTGGGACCTGGTCCCCGGGCGTCCGGTACGCCGCAACAGTACCGGCGGCGCCAACTTGCGTTTGGAGGGGATCGACACCCTCGAAACCCATTACCGTCCCCCGTCCGGCGGGCAGGAGCTGCACCAGCCGAAGGAGTTCGCCGACAGGGCCGCGGACGAGCTGTTGAGCTGGCTCGGTTTCACCCAGGTGCAGCGCAAGCCCGACGGGACCGTCACCTCGTCCACCCCCCAGCAGGCCCCCGGCTACATCCTGACCCGGGGCGCGGACCCCCACGGCCGCTGCGTCGCGTTGGTCGGCAAGGGCCAGCACGCCAAGCGCAGCGGAGAGTCGATCGATGCAAAGGTCAAGGAGCTGAAGAAGACAGTCAACCACCACCTCCTCGCCGTCGGCCTCGCCTACCCGCTCTTCTACCGCACCCTCTTCCCCGACCTGCGCCAGGAGCTAACCGCCGTCGCCCAAAAGGCACGCAAGGATGGCGAGGGGCTGTGGCCGGACGATAAGACCACAGACGGTGCCCAAGCCGCCGCAGCCCCCACCATCACCCCTGATGTCGTCCTGCCGAAGTTCTTCCGCCGCCTGGCCGAGTACATCGTCCTCAATAATGGCGACCCCGACCTCGGCGGTTTCCGCGCTTTCCTCGCGCAGAAGGCCGACAAGTTCACCGTCCTGTCCGACGGCCACTTCACCACCGGCCTCGACCTCGTCGTCGAGGTAATCAACGCCACCGAGGTCAGGATGACCCGCGAGCCGGAGGACCTCGTCTTCGACGAAGGCTGACATCGTGGCCCTCTCTGGCTGCCCGGCCCTATGGCTCTGGCAGCCAGAGCGAGCCTCGCCCCTCGATCAGACCTGCGTCTTGATCCCCGGCGACCCGCGCGGGCGGCGGAATCGGCTGGGCGCTGCCAACGCCCGCGGTGCCGCTCGGTGCGTTCCTACCGTCTCCGGGCGGAAGCTCCCCGCCCGGCCCCGCCGCGGGCGCAGGGGCGGGGCGGGCAACGCATGGCCTTAGAGGTGCCGTTCCACCCAGACGGCGAGGATGCTCACGGCTCCGGTGCCCGCGCCGTAGCACGCGCCGCGCAGCAGGAGCCCGGTGGCGGTACGGCGGCGCCGGGCAGCCCAGCGGAACAGTCGGCGTACGGTGTCGGTGGTCTTGCGCCAGAGCGGGCGAGCCGGGCTATGGTTCATGTCAGATGTCCTTGTCTTCAGGGGGCGTCGCGCGAGGAGCCCTTCCGACCGGAGGCCTAGGAACCAGGGTCGGAGCCGGGGCTCCTTTGCTTTGTGACGGATGGTCAGCGGCGGGTGAAGTCGTGGAGGCGGTCGGCCAGGCGCCGGTCGGGCCGGCGGACGATGATGCAGGAGTTCTTGCCGTCCTCCGCCAGCCGGTCGATCTCCATCTCAAGGCCTCCGGTGGGAGGACTCGCCGTCGAGCCGTTCTGGCGTACGTAGCGCGCGACTACCTCCAGCATGGTGAGGAAGTTCTCGTCCAGCGCGTCGGCGTCGATCACGGAGCTCGTGACCTGGTGCCGCCAGTGCTTGGCCTCCCGCATCTCTCCCAGCGCGAGGTGGTGCAGGTGCAGGCAGTACGCCGCTGCCCGGTGACCGGCTCCGGCGGCGAGCTGCCACCAGAACTGGGCGCTCTCCGGGTGTCCGGTCAGATACAGCAGGCAGGCGAAGACGGCGGCGCCTTCTTCGTCCAGCTGGGCCTCATCGACGGTGGTGGCCTGCGGGCCGTCGGCAAGCCGGTCCACATGGGCGGCGGCGCCGGGCCCGTTGAGGATCCAGCGGGAGACCACGGCCAGGCGCTGGCCGGCCTGAGCGGCCCGGGCCATGTCCGGCGGCGGCCCGGCCTGTGCCGCGTCAGCGGCCAGCCGGCGCAGCGCGGCTCCGACGTCGAAGGCGGCCGGGGATGAGGTCGGGATGACGGCGTCAGCGAGCAGTTCATCGATCGTGGAGGTCACTTCCCTCCCCCTTTCTTGTTCTTGCCCGGCGACGCGGGCAGCTTCAGCAGGACGCGCAGCCGTTCCCTGCCCTTGCGGCCGTGGTAATCGACGGTGCGTACGTCCAGGCCCATGAACCTGGCGATCCGGGCCGTCTTGTAGCCCAGAAGGTGTCGCAGCACGATCACGTTGAACTGCCGGGGCGGCAGCTCCGCGATGGCCTCGTACAGCCCGCTGGTGCCGTCCCTGAGCTCCAGCTCGTTGCGGACCGCGCGCAGGTTCTGGGCTATCGGTCCGTTGATGACGAATGCCGGTGTGCGGCCCTCGCGCTCGAGACGGCGGGTTACATGGCGGTGCAGGACCGTGAGGGTCTGCTGCTCCAGATCGTCCTCCTGCAGCAGCTGCTCCCAGCCCGCAAGGATCTCCAGGAACACCTGATGGACCACCTCCTCGGCCGCGCGGCGGCTGCCGAGATGGATCTCGGCGAAGGCGTGGAAGAACTCCTGGTGGCCGAGGTAGAAGCCCTCGTAGTCCAGGGGCAACGGCAGCGGGGTACGCACCGGCTGGGCATATCCGCCCTGGGGCGAGACGTCCCCCACGACGTCGTCGTCGCTCACTCGGGCCTCCGGCGTCCAGTAGTCATCGCAGTTCCTCGTCGTTGAGGGCGGCACGGCAACGAGCCCGAACCGGGGGGCCAGTTGGCCCTGAACACCACGATGTCGAGAACGACGTCCGATCACTCATCACGCCGACGAAAAAATGACCCGGTGATCACGCACAGGAACGCTACGTAATTTCGACAGTCGCACTCTTGTTCACGAAGTCCCCCTGAACAGGGCCAACGAGCACCCGCGCACGGGCCACCCACCAAGCCCGGCGTCTGAAGTGACACATGTCACAACGGAGTTGGGCGAAATCGAGCGCCCTCGACCCTCCCCTGAACGCCTCCCGCTCACGTCCAGCGCCCTCGTCACACAAACGGGTGAGCCCCAGATCAGGACACTCACAACCGACCTGTGGGGCGCAGGTGGGCCTTCCTCGCGCGTTTCCCTGGCGGTGGCCGGTCCGGTTCAGCTCAGCCAGGTCGTGGCGTACGGCTCGGTGGCGTCTGGCGGGTACTCGGCCGGGCCCGGCGCGGGTCTTGCCTGGAGGGATGATGTGCGGCGCGGCATGATCACGGCCATGCTGATTGCTCATGAAGGTTGTTCGCCGACCGTCCACCCCACGGCCTACGTTGCTCCGACCGCCACGCTGTGCGGGGACGTGCGGGTCGGGGCCGGGTGCCGGGTCCTGTTCGGTGCGGTGCTCACCGCCGAGGGCGGGCCAGTGGAACTGGGCGAGGGCAGCATCGTGATGGAGAACGCGGTCCTGCGCGGTACCCGACGGGATCCGCTGATTCTGGGACGGCAGGTCCTGGTGGGCCCCACCTCCTACTTGACCGGCTGCCGGGTCGAGGTCGAGGTCTTTCTGGCCACCGGCAGCCGCGTCTTCAACGGAGCACGGATCGGGGCCCGCTCCGAGGTGCGGATCAACGGCATCGTGCATCTGCGCACCGTGCTGCCCGCCGACTCGATGGTGCCGATCGGCTGGGTCGCCGTCGGCGACCCGGTGCGCATTCTTCCGCCCCAGGACCACGACGGGATCTGGGCGGTGCAGAAGAACCTGGACTTCCCCGGCTACGTCTTCGGCCTGGACCGCCCAGCCGACGGCGAAAGCCTGATGCCGGCCATCTCCGAACGCTTCGGCCGCGGCCTCGGCCGCCACAGCAACGACCAACAGATCTGAGCCCTGCTGGATGCTGCCGATCGTCGACGACTCAGGACCCCACGCGGCGTAGCGGCTCCGGCGGCCGCGGTCAGGGCCAGCGGGTCAGAGCCTGAAGGCATTCAGTAGGGCCAAGTAGCCGTCGTCAGGGGAATCGAGGGAGCGGACGTATCCCGCGATGATCTGGAGGAGGGCTTCCATCTCCTCGTACAGGCCCGCTTTCGGCAGCTCCTCTAAAACCCCTTGCATCCGGGTCGCCCGCGAGGTGGTGTCGGCACGGTAGCGGGGGGTGGGTAGCTCGGGAACGAGGCGCCGGAGTACGGCGGTGGATTCCCAGGACCGTCCGGTCTCGCGCAGGGCGAGCAGCAGAGGGGCGAGCGGTTTGCGTTCCTCGGCGATGCTCCGCCACAAGCGGCTGACGAAGACGGCGAGTCCGGCATCACGCATCAGCTCGGTGAGGTCGAGGAGCTGCTCTTCGCCATAGGTGGCGGCGATGGCCGTCAGGAGGGTGTCGGCGAGTTCCTGGCGGCCAAGGGGCGGTCTCTGGAGCTCGTGCGTCTTCAGCAGCTCGACGATTTCTGACGGGGGCCGGTGTCTGGTCATGTCTTCGAAGCGCGGGCGGGCCCGGCTGGTATCGACGGTGCCCTGACTGACGGTTGTCAGTGCCACTCCGTATTCCCAGACCTGCAGGAGGGGCATGTGCCGGTGCGCGATGTCGAGGACCTCATCGGCTTCGTCCCGCCCCCGCGCCCGCAGCTCCAGGGAAAGGCTGAGGAACTGGCGGGAGAGAGCTCCGGCGGCCAGGACGGTCCGGGCCAGTCGCGGGCGGCCCTTGCCGCTGAACTCGTCCATCACTTCGATGCAGTACGTGGCGGACCGCTCAGGCCTCCACAAAGCAGCCGCGAGGGGCGGCAGCAGGTGGTCCTGGGCCTCGTTGTCCATCTGCTCGAGCAGTGCGACGATGCGGTGTGGCTCGGATACGGCGTCCATGGCCTTGGGCAGCGGCCTCGCGTAGGCGGAGGGATCAGTGAGCCAGGGCGGAGCGGTGTCTGCTTCGGCGGCGGGGGCGAGTTCGGCGGTCTGCCACAGCTGGTGGAAGCGACTGACCTCGGCATCGACGTCGGGCCGGCGATGAGACCAGGCGGCCAGGGTACGGACCATCGACTGAATGTTCTCCCACCGCGGCACCTGGGTCGGCCGGCGCAGGATGGCGCTGACCGTCTCGTGACTCGGCGCACCGCGGGCACCGCCGTCCTTCTCGATGGCGGAACTGATCTGCCGTGACGCAGGTGTTCCCGCGTCCAGGTAGAGGCGGTGCAGTCCACTGATCAGATCGCGCAGCGGCCCGGGCGCCAGCTGCTCCTCCGTCGGCATGGTGATCCTGATGGACAAGCGCCGCCCCCTCCATCCACTCCGGCAGAACACCAGGATCTGTCAGATCGTGACGGGCCGGGCAGCGTTTGTCCGGACTGGCCTGTCAATATCCGGCGTCTTCGCAGGGAATCGAGTCGAGTGCCCTCGCCGCACCCCCAGCGTGGAAGGAGACGCAGCACCGCACCAGGTGCTCGACCACCACCGCAATGGGGGCAGACCATGACCGCCAAGAACCGCTCGACCACAACCCGCCGTCCGCAGCCCCAGCCCGGCCACCGGCCCGGCCTCGAACTGTGCGCACTCCTCGGGCTCCTGGGCCTGTCCGCCGCACTGTTCCACTTCACCGGGCCCGCCGGCTTCTCAATCGTCGTCAGCACCGGCGTCGGCCTTTTCGCCACCTGGCGCACCCGACGATGACCCCGGGCGCGGCGGCCAGTGGAGAGAGCGCCGTCACCGAAGGCGTCGGGTGCGCTGAGGCGTCAACGCCAAGCCTGCCGCCCCCTTCCCTGACGTTGAGTCCGTTGGGGCCAACGGGTCCAACCGGAAGCGACCCTGCCCGGTCAGCGCCGCATGCGCCAGGTGCCGTACAGCCCGGCAACTGCTCCGATGATCACGGAGAAGCCGGCGTTCCCGACCGCGCGGTACACCCCTGCACACACGCCGAGCAGGGCAACCAGGACCACCACGTCCAGTACTTGATGCCGCGCCGGCTCGGGCGGCAGCGCCGGCCCCTGGGGGGCGGGGGGCAGTTCGGGCTCGGGCGTCTGGGAGGTTGTGTCGATGTCAGCCATGCCTCCAGCAGACCGCCGCACGCCCCCGGGCACCTAGTGATCCGTACGGCCCCGCATAGACCCGGACGCCGCAGGTCACCAGCCTGTGCGAACCGGCGCAACACTGAACGGCCCAAGGCGTTCAGGAACGTTCGACCCAATCCGCGGACGTTCAGACACCGGACCCTCTAACGTGGCATTTCACAACAGGGAGTGTGATCCGGTGACATACGGCGATCCTCAGGTGGAGCCGGAGGACGCGGCCGCCATCGCCGCGTACGAGGAAGCATGGCGCGAGTTCACCATTGAGCTGAACCGACTCCACATCGCGTACGGCGCGCCGTCCTACGCCACACTCGTCAAGGCATCCGACCGGCCGAGGCTGACCAAGGCCGGCCTCAACGAGGCACTGTCCGGCAAGCGATTTCCCTCCCTGGAGGCGCTGCTGGAATTCGTCCGGGTGGTCAGCAACCCGCAGCCTCCACTGACAGACACCCCGGCCCGCCCGGAGCTCATGGGCCAATGGCGCAGCCAGTGGCAGCACGTGAAGTTCCTGCAGCGGCAGGCCCACGCCCCGTGGACGCGCGTACGCACAACCGTGCAGGACATGCTCGACCAGGCCCTGCGGGAAGCCGAGGACGTCCGCGCAACTACGCACGAGGAAGCCGCCCGCCTACGCGCCAGCGCGGAAGCAGAGGCGGAGCGCCTGCGCGCCCAGGCCCAGCACGATGCCGACCAGCTGCTGCAGCGGGCGAAAGCGGAGGCCGAGCAACTGCACGTACAGGCACTGCAGGACACCGAGGAGCTGCACACCCCCGCACGCGCTCACACTGACAGGACGTCGTCGCGGTGGGGCGGCGGTGTTATATCTCCTCGCCTAGCGTGGCGCCCTCTGGTCACCCTGGCCGGGGTGGGGGTGGCCGGGATGGGCCTGGCCATCACGCTGGCTGCGGACTCCCTCACCGGGCAGCCCTCCAGCTCCTGCCGGCCTACCCGCGCCCACCCTGCCGCGCCGGTCACCCCTCGGGCCTCTCTCCAGCCCGTCGGTACCACGGAACAGGTGACAGTGGCCCACGAACCGCAGATCATCTTCCCCACCGGCTCGCGTTGGTCGGGCTGGCCCTCCCCCGCCTGGTCCACGCCGACCTCAGCCACACCCTCCGAGGATCCCTCCCCCACTGCCAGTAGTTCTCCAACGCCCAGCGCCTCGCCGACGCCCACTACCTCCAAAACCCACGCCCCGGCTGGTACATGCGGCCGCACCGGTCCGTCCGAGAGCCCGACGCGATCGCCTAGCTCATCCGCCTCATGAGATCCCTGGCCGGAGCGGCGGGTCCTCACCGAACAGCGCCTCGGGCTCGCGGGCCAAGGAGAAGTGGGCGGAGGTGGCCGATGAATGATAATCACGAGGGCTAGAGCGCCCTTGTCAGCCCGCCAGATGGTCGACGCCTACCTTCGCTGGCTGACCACCCGGCATAACGGGGCATAGACAGGCCGGTCAGGGCTATGTCAGCCCTGACCGGCCTCCTCCTAATGATGCCTGCCTTCGTTCGCCAGGCCGCCTTTCACTAGCGAGTCGCGGCTCGCCACAGAGCCATGAGGACCTGCCGTCCCGCCATGACAGCTGCCGTCTGCGCGACGGCTGCGGCTGTGCCGCTGGCGGCACCGACCGGACGAACGTTGTTGACCATCTGGCCGGTGTACGCCGGCGGGGGCGGGGGCGGCGGGGCCATCTGGCCCGTGTACTGGTAGCTCATCGTGGACCTTTCTCTCTTCGAGTCCCCGCACAGACGAAGCGGGCTGATTCGATCCTCACTCAGATGCCTCCCGTCGGAATATGGGGGGAAGCCTGATGCTGGCGACCTGGAAACGGGATGGCCCCTGTTCAGTAGGTAGGCGCGCAACTGCGCCTTTGGGCACACGCCAAGCATCGGTGACGCTTTTCTAAACCTTCTGCGCCGCTTGGCGCGAGCCTGTCCCAGGTGATTCCAGCAAGCCGCGCGCCTTGCGGCACGTTCTTCGCCGACTCCTCGACGCTGGCGTCCTGCTGCGGAAGGTTTCAAGGCGCGGCCACCCAGAAGGACCCCACACCGGGCGATCCACCTTGATCCGCACTAGCCTCGCCGTTTCGGTTGGGATGAGGCGGCGTCGCTGATCACGAACTGTTGGGTGGCCGAGGCGATTTCGGCACTTGGGCAGGGTGGAGGCCCGGCGCGGTGGTCGGGTTCTCCGGGGTCCTTCGGGTCGTGGGCGGACGAGGGTTTGCCGGTCAGCCGGCGGGTCGGGGCAGTGCGGCGAGGCGATGGAAGGCCGTGGCCAGTTCGTGTCTCCAGGGCCAGGTCGCCGATATTCGCAAGCGCAGGCGTCGGCCGCCGCGGGTGAGGCGGGCGGCGACGTGCAGCAGCCGGTAGCGGAGCTTCTTCGGCTCGGCAGTGGCGAGTTCGCTGTCCAGTAGCAGGACACGGGTCCAGGCCAGCAGATCGATCGCCGCGAGGCTGAGTTCGAGCCAGACGGCGTTGACGCCGACCGAATCCGGTGGTCTTGCCGCACCGGATGTGGTCCTCGACGGTGGCATGCCCGCGGTGGCGGACCTCCAGGAACTGGGCGGAGCCGCCCCCGGAATACGGCGTGTCGGTGAGGAACACCTGATGGCGCAGACCCTCGTCCTGATCGAACATGGGACAGCTGGGCCCCGGGGTGCGGCCGCTCTCGGCGCACGATGATGCGGGTGCCGGCCGGATAGCCGTCCAGATCGACCATGCCGGTCAGCTCGGCGACCTCGGCGCCATCACGCAGAGTCCCGTCCTGGTCCAGGGCAGGATGCCAGAGGCGGTCGGGCATGGCCCGGACAGTGCGGCGGACCGGCTCGGTGATGGCGTATCCGACCGAGAAGAAGGTACGGATTCCTCGTTTCCGCACGTCGCGGACGTGTGCCAGGAAGGCTTTCGCGGATCCGGCGCTGTCGGTGCGGACGAGGATGTCGGTGCCGTGCCGGTGGGCGTCGGGGATCTGCGCGAGCGCCTGGTCGAGCACCGTGATGTGGTCGGTGGCGGTGTTGGCGCCGGCGTTCCCGGGCCGCAGCCGGCCGGACAGTGCCTCGCCGGTGTTGGCGAGGAAGCACAGCAGCGGGTGGAAGCCGAAGCCGCCTTTATAGGTGGGTGCGGCCTGCTCTTTCTCGGTGTGGCAGGTGACCAGCGTGGCGTCGAGGTCCAGGATCAGCCCGGGCAGAATGCGTCCCGCGGCCCGGGCTGCGGGAATGCCCTCGCTTTGCTCGGCGGCCTGCAGCCAGGCGACTTCCCGGGCTTGGGCACGGGCCGAGCGCAGAGAAGACAGTGCTCTCTCATCGGTGTCGGCGAGCAGCCGCCAGGCCGTCGGTGTCGAGGCAACGGAACCGAACACCCCTGCCTGGTCCCGCAGTACGGCTAGATCCGCAATGGCCTCGCCGCCATCGGCCAGCATCACCGCCAGGTCGGTGGCGATCCGGCCCGGATCATGCCCGGTCCCGCGCGGCCGAAGCGGCCTGAGCGCGGTGGAGTACGCGGCGGTGAGCCCGGTGGCATCAGCGAGATCAGCCAGCAACCGTGCCCCGGCGTGACCGACCACCCCCGAACCATCGGCACTGACCTGGACCTTGGGACGCAACCCGATAGCCTGCACGTAGAAAGTGCCCTCCGCCTGGACCGACAGAACCCCTCAGCAAGGTTCATCGTCCCAGGTCAGGAAGGCACTTTCGCGTTTCCGCCCCAAAGCCAGCCGTCCCCAAGTGAAACGGCGAGGCTAGCTCGCACGAGTTCGTCGCCTCGCTCGCGCAGCGGGGCACCCATCGCCCATCCCTGGTGCCTGCGCGTTGCGCAGGACCGAGGCCCCAGGAGATCAAGGATCTCTGGGGCCCCAAATGCTACGAGTCACACCCTCCCGGGACATAGCTGTAGTCGTCGAGGAAAAGTAGATTGGTGCCGAGGGCTTCCTCGTAGCTCACCGACCATGTCGATTCGAACGGCTCACTGCCCTCCACATAAAAGATCATGACATCCCCTTGGGTAACGACATACCCAGAGAAGCCACCCTCTCTGTTCTTTGCGGCGACGCTCCCGTCGCCTGAAAAGACGTAGGTCCAGTGCCCGCCGGGTGCGTCGTTCTGGCCGCCGCACCAGGAGCCCACAACGCTCTCGGGCACGGACGGTTGCGGACCTGTGGTGGTGGGGTCCGGTTCGGGTTCTGTGGTCGTGGGGTCCGGTACGGGTTCCGTGGTCGTGGGGTCCGGTACGGGTTCCGTAGTCGTGGGGTCCGGTACGGGTTCCGTAGTCGTGGGGTCCGGTACGGGTTCCGTAGTCGTCGGCGCGGTGGTCACCGGATCCGGTGCCGGCGGTTCGGGTTTCTCATTTGTGCAGGCCCCCACGACCAGAAGCGCCAGGCACACTCCCAAGGCACAGAAGAAACGTGAAAATGAGCCCGGCGCGGATATACGCATGTCGTGCCCTCCAAATCAACGAGGTGGATCGATGGCAGACGCTCTAGAGCAGTCATACTGCGGCTCGCGAGCAATCGGGACCCGCTGGGCGCCACGCCCGTCGCAGCTCTTTCCCTCAAATTTCTCTTCGGGTCAGCACGGGTGAAGCGGGTTAATTCGATAGTGACTCAGGTACCTCCCACGTGAATATGGGGGAACCCCTGCACATGGCGACCTGGATGTGGGATGCCCCCCAGTTTTACTCCGGGCCGTGATCGTTGTGACCCATGATGTCATTTAGGTACGCGCGCACGATCAGCACGCGGATGTTCATTTGCAATTTCCGCTCTTCTTCGGGGGAAGGGAGCCCGTAAGCCCTTCTGATCGCTGCAATGTGCCTTTCGACTGTTCCTTCAGAGATTAGAAGTCGCTCGGCGATTGCTTTGTTCGTGTACCCCCGCGCAATCAGATCTACGACCCTTTTTTGCGTGGCAGTCAGCTTCCCTCCGCGGGCTGCTAAACCTTTCAGCTGCGCGTCAATACAGATGCCACCAGCATGCACCGTACGAGCGAAATCCAGTAACTGTGTGACTCCCTCTAGTTTGTCCTTGAGGAGGTAGCCAATACGGCCGCCCTGTTGCCCGATGTTCATCATTTCTAACGCGATGCGCAATTCATCGTGTTTCGACATGGCGAGCAAAGCAATTTTGGGGTACCCCCGACGGATACTCCGCGCTGCTGTAAGTCCAGCGAATGATCCCTCTCCGGCGATCGAAAAGTCCATGTCCAGCAGGATTACATCGGGAGCCAAGCCCTGCTCAAGCTGTGCCTTAGTCTCGGTAATCGACCTGGCCTGACTCACTTCAACCCCGCGCTGCCGCAGACGAGGCGCAAGCAAATCATGGAAAAGCGGGGCATCGTCGGAAATCATAATGTGCACGGGAGTTCCGCCTTCACATGTGTGCCCACGCCATGTGGGCTGTCGATGGTAAGTTTCCCCTCAAGTACATTCACTAGATGAAGTGCTCGCTGACTGCCCAATCCCCGCACTTCAGCTGAGTTAGCACCCCCCACGCCATCATCGATTACTTCAACTATGAGCCAATCGGTCTCATGCGTGACCTTGACCCGAATTGTGTTGGCACGTGCGTGAGTTCTGGCGTTGCGTATCGCCTCGCTGATAACCCGGTAAGCGACGTGTTCGACTCGCTTTGGCCAGCGTGTTTCCGGGATCGTCAGATCTTTTGGGGGGAGCCGCAACTTGTCAAAAAGCGACACGACGCCAGCTTTCAAACCGTAGTCGAGCGCCGGCGGGTACAGCTCAAACGCAACCTCCTTGATTTGGTCCTGCAAGCGCTCGGACCTAGCTATACCGTCTTGTATCAGCCCGACCGTGCTGGACTCCGCCTGTTGTCCAAGTTCACTTATCAGATCATGGAGAGCGAACCGAATCCCGATAACCTCGTCTTGTCCGCCGTCATGAAGCGCGCTCTGGAGTTCTTTACGGTGTTCTATCTCGAGGTCGATCAGCAGGTTTCGGCTGCTGCGCAGCCGTGCTTGAAGGGCTTCCTTCTCGAGAACAATTCTCGTCACAGCCGCTACTGACTTCAGCTGCCGAGCGCCATCCAGCGAGGAATCGTGAAAGAGTGCGCCAATTCGGCGACCCTTCCATTCCAAAAATGTCACGCTGCGACCCGGATCTGTAGGCAGTTCGACAGTCTCGCCAGCCGAATTTGCGTACCGCTTCTCGTCAGGCAGCCATGGATGAATCTCAATTTCCGGGTCGCCGAGCCACTTGGCGAGGAGCTCCCGATAACCCTCGCTTGCCACCTCCTCGAAATCAGCAAGCTTTTCGAAAGCGTTAGCCCGGCCAACCCATACCCGAAGTGCGTCAACCTGACTGGCAAGGGGAACAAGAAGCACAGCCGTGGCATATCCGAAAAGCAGGACGTGGTTCAGTCGGGCAGCTGCGTGTGTCAGTGCAACAATCAGGAAGCCGCTAACGATCACAGCCGCCAGGGTGGCGAAGAACCGGACCGGAATGGCGCTTCTGCGCATCGGTGGACTCTCTGACCGCCAACGCCGAATCAGCAGCACGAGAACGGCGCTGCAGAGAATCATCCCGGCTAGCGTCCCGACAGTAGCCCACGGTGAGTACGTGCCCGCCTTGGGGTCGCCCCAGACCTGCGGCGGAGGCGATTCTTCGACCAAGTATCGAGCGGTCTGGCTGATCAGAATGATGCTATAGAGGCTAAGAACGACTATGGTCGCGATGGGATCCCGAAACCGGCCCGAGGGAAAGCACAAGACGATCTGCGCCATAACCGCGGCGTTAAAAAAGAATAGACAAAAGCCAGCGGCGTATAAGGCCTGATGTTCGCTAAATTGCAGATCGCCGATATACCAGGTCAATCCGAATGCCACCAGCAATGCGCCGGTGCGGCTTAGGCCCGGTCGCCGGAACAGCATGACGAATCCGGCCACCAGCGCGAGCATGCCAGCACCTTGAATGGGGATCTGCATCCACCATGGCCATGGCGCTCTTCCTACTGACAGCGACACGGCGTACAACGCGAAGGCCACGCAGCCCACAGCTACCGTGGTGACGGCTACGGCTCGAAAAGGGCTGAGTGCAGCCGCTTCGGTGGCCGTCTCATCCCTGTTATCCATGAGGATCGGGCGATAGGTGTTCGGCATCCTTCCATGCTCGGCATTCAAAGAGCCCGGCACCAGGCAGGTATCCCCTCGCTCTTGTCCTCGGCTATGAGGGATCCCCCCTGCTGACAGGGCGGATGCAGGCCACTTCGTCTACGCCACGTCTCAGGGCCGCCGACGCTCCGCAGTACCGCCCGGCTCATGGCAGCGACCAGTACAAGTTGCGATCCCCGGCCGTCCCTGAGGACGACTGCCATGTATGGGTGGCTGAAGGACCGACGTAATCCACCGCGGTTGCGATCCTCGGCCGGTCCCAGAGAACAACCGCCGCTCCATGATCTTGTCAATGGCGTACACGGCTCCTTGGACGCATCGATCTGGAGCTGCGATCCTCGCCTGCCGCCTGTGAGGCGAAGGTCACCCGTGGTTGTCAGTGCCTAACTCTACGCTGCGGACGCATGAGTGACGATCTGTTCGGCCATAGTGCCAATCGACGGGGCCAGCGTCATGCACTGACTGATCACCTGCGGGGTACGGCCGCGCTCGCGCGCCATTTTGCTGACATGTTCGGTACCGGAGAGCTAGCTGGGTACCTCGGCCTGGTACATGACGTGGGTAAGGGGTACTGCGCGTGGCAGCAGGGACTGTGCCGTGCCGAGTTGACGGGCGGACGTGTAGGCGTCGACCACAAGGCCGCAGGGGTATACCTGGCCGCCCGGGTGATGCCGTGGGAGTTCTCCGGTGTCATCGAGGGGCATCACGGCGGGCTGCCGGCCAAGGAGGACCTGCGCCTGGTGGTGCGCGGCCTGCAGAAGGATTTGCCCGCGTACGTCGATGAGGCCATAACCAAGGTGTCCGCCGTGGTTCCGGAGGTTTTGCGCACGGCACCTGTGGCGCTTCCCGGCTGGGTGGCCGATGGGTCGGTAGCGGATCTGGAACTTCTGATCCGCATGACGTATTCGGCCTTGGTGGACGCCGACTTCCTGGACACGGCGGCGCACTTCTCCGGCCGACCGGTGCGCCTGCGCGCGGACGCCGACATGGATGCGCTCGCCGAGCGGTTCGAGCAGCGGCGCAAGGCATCCCTGGCGCGCCGCAGATCCACGCCCCTCGATGCCGTGCGGGAGGACATCTACCAGCAGGCGCTGCTGGCCGGGGAGGGGGATCCGGACATCTATCGCCTCCACATCCCGACCGGCGGCGGTAAGACGTATGCGGCGGCCGGGTTCGCTCTGCGGCACGCCCAGAAGCATGGGCACCGCCGTGTCATCGTCGCGGTGCCGTTCGTTTCCATCACTGAGCAGAACGCCGCCGACTACCGCCGGATGCTCGACCCCGAGCGCGGGCTGCCGGACGTACTGGAGCACCAGAGCTCAGCGGACCTCGGGCATGGCTGGGCCAGGCTTGCTGCGGAGAACTGGGATGCCCCTTTCGTCATCACCACGACCGTTCAGCTCTTCGAGTCGCTGTTCGCCCGCACCCCGTCGCGGATGCGGAAGTTGCACCGCCTGGCCGGGTCGGTCATCGTGCTGGATGAGGTGCAGGCTCTCCCTGATCATCTTCTGGTTCCGATCCTCTCGGCACTGCGCACTCTTGTTGAGCGCTTCGGTGTGACCGTGCTGCTGTCGTCGGCGACGCAGCCGGAGTTCTGGGCCATCAGCGCGTTCGCCGGCCTGCCGCAGCGGTCCGTAGTCGATGACCCCGGGCCGCTGTTCAACACGCTGCGGCGTGTCCGCTACGAGTGGCGAAGAGGCGTCACGTTGGCCGGCGTCGCCGCGGATGCAGCCCGGCATCGCCAGGTGCTGGTGATCGTGAACACCACCAAAGACGCCAATGCGGTGCACCGGTCACTCGGCCATCGGGCGTTTCATCTGTCCACCCGCATGACCGCTGGCCATCGCCGCGAGACGATCGAGAAGATCAGGGAGCAGCTCGCGGACGGCCACGATGTACAGGTGGTGTCCACCTCTCTGATCGAAGCTGGCGTTGATCTCGACTTTCCCCGGGTGTACCGGGCGTGGACCCTGCCGGAGTCGATTCAGCAAGCCGCCGGCCGCTGCAACAGGAACGGCCGTCTGCCCTTCGGTACCACTGTCGTCTTCTCCGCCACCGACGCCGGCCAGCCCTTTTCCGACGAGTACCGGCGCGCGCTGGGAGAAGCGCGAGGGCGCTTCGGACCCCGTGCCGCCGACCCCGACGATCTCGGCGCGCTCGCCGCCTACTACAAGGCCCGCTACCGCTCACGGGCCGGAGCGAGCACCACGGACTCCACGGGCGGCCTGGGCGAGCCGATCGAGAAGCTCCGCACGGACCTCAACTTCCCAGCTGTCGCAGGAGAGTTCCAGATGATCGATGACCGGATGGCCACGGTGGTCGTCCTCCGACCGGATCTTCCGCCTGACGAGCGCGAGACGGTCCGCGCCGCCGTGGACCTCCTGCGCAGCGGCGAGCCAGCAGGGGTCGAGACACTGCGCATCCTGCAGCCGCACACCGCGAGCATCCCCCGCAAGGAGGCCGACACCGCCCTTCTCGAAGGGCGCGCCGGGACGATCGCGGGCGAGCTTATCGAGTGGGCCGGCCCGTACCACCCCCGGCGCGGTATCGAGCCGCCAGCCTAAAAACGCGCAGCTCACCGGGATCGTGCTTCCCAGCGAGGCAGGAACTTGGGGGCATTGTCAGTGGTGCCTGCCAATCTGTCCTCATGTTCCCTGAAAACAGAGGGAGTTGCCCTTTGGTGAACTCCCTGAGGTGTACGTTCTTTGGAGCCTCGACTGAGATATGTCGGGCCCGGCAGTCCGCCTGTGCGCGGGCTGAGTTTCGCAATGGAGCCTCCACCGAGATCGCGGTGGTAGCAGCTGGCGGTCCGCCTTCGAAGGCGGCCGAGGATTTCCTGCACGGCACCCCACCCCGCAATGCGGGTGGGGGCGTGCCGCATCACGCAGTTCGCAAACCCATTCTTGGAGGGGAGTACATCCGTGGCTAGTCCTGCTTTCCCGCATCCGCCTCTGGCTGTCGAGGTGTGGGGTCCGCTGGCCTGCTTCACGCGTCCGGAGCTGAAGGTGGAGCGGGTGAGTTACCCGGTCGCCACGCCCTCTGCACTCAACGGGGTGCTGCAGGCGATTTTCTGGAAGCCCGAGTTCGAATACCAGATCACGCAGATCGAGGTCCTCGCCCCCATCGAGTGGACGGCCGTACGCCGCAACGAGGTCAAGTCCGTAGTCAATCCGGATCAGGTCCGCAAGCTGCAGGCTGACCGCACCCTCCGCTACGACGTGGAGCGGGACCGGGACCAGCGGGCCACCATGGCGTTACGGAATGTCGCCTACCGTGTGCACGCCCAGGTCCGTCTCAAGAAGCACGCCGACGGCCCGGAGGCGAAGTACCGCGAGCAGCTGCGGCGCCGCGTGGAGCGCGGGGCGTGCTTCAGCCAGCCGTTTCTCGGCACCCGCGAGTTCTCCGCCTCGTTCGGCCCGGTCGGCTCCGCACCAGTGCCCGGTCAGCCGATCAAACGGGACGAGGAACTCGGGGTGATGCTTCACTCCATCCAGTACACGGACCAGGGCGAGCGATACCGGTTCTTCCGCGCCAGCATGATCAGCGGCGTCATCGAGGTCACCGACCCGCTGGGGCCGAACGAGGTCGCCATGCCCTCGGGGACCTGGCGCAGGGGAGCATGACATGCTCCTTGACCAGCTCGCCGCCTACGACCGGCAGCGCCCGGACGCGCCGCCGGCCTACTACCGGCACAAGCAGATCGTCTGGGCCATCACCCTGTTCCCGGACGGCGTCGTCTCGATCGACATGGTCCGCCCGCCCCGGGTGCCCCGGGGGGAGAAGCAGCCGACGGGCATCATCCGGCCGGTTCCCCACATGCACCGCACCAGCGCAGTCACGCCCTACCTGCTCGCGGACAGCGCGGAGTACGTCCTCGGCGTCCCCCGCCAGGATCCGACGACAGGCGAAGTCACCGAGAAGGACGCGGCCAAGGCAGCGACCTACCACGCCGCCTTCTCAGGCCTGGTGAGTGAGTGGGCGGCCGCAGTGCCCGACGACCCGGTGGCCTCCGCGGTCCTGGAATTCCTGCGCAAGAAATATCCGCTGCCGGACGACATCACCTCCGGGGACCTGGTCGCCCTCGTCCACAACGGACAGTGGGCGCATGAGCTGAATTCCGCCACCGCCTTCTGGGCCGACCGCGTACGCGCACTGAAAGGCCGCAAAGGCCGAACCGGGTGCTGCCTGGTGTGCGGACAGGAGCGCACACTCCTGGACGCCTTCCCCGACACCATCAAGAAGGGCAGCATCCCGCCGGGCAACGACGTCAACGGCACCGCACTGGTCTCCGTCAACACCGCCGCGCAGGGCCGCGCCAGCATCACCAGCGGACTGGGCTCCACCCCGGTCTGCGAGCCGTGCGGCTCCTCGGCCGTCAATGCGCTCAACTCCCTGCTGTCCGACCCCGCCCACCGGCACAAGGGCCCCGACTTCGCCACCGTCTGGTGGACCCGGGAACCAGTCGCCACCGGACCGCTGGAACCGCTGGACAACCCCCAGCCGGAGACCGTCCTGCGCCTCATGGAAGCAGCCCACAGGCCAAAAGCCGGCAAGGCAGCCCTCAAGCACGCCGACACCAACCAGTTCCACGCCCTCACCCTGGGCATGAACGCCGGGCGGACCGTGGTCAGGGACTGGATCGACGTGCCGCTGAAGGACCTTGAAGTACGCCTGGGGCACTGGTTCGACGATCACCGCACCTTTGACGGCTGGAAGGGCGAGGACCGCTTCTACTCCGTCTGGCGCCTATCCCTGGCCGGGGCCCGCTGGGACAAACGCACCGACAAATACGTCGTCGCCACCATCCCCCACGGTCTGGAAGCCGCCCTCTACACCGCGGCCCTCCACGGCACTCCCCCGCCAGCCTGGATCCTGCCGCGGCTGCTGCAACGCATCCGGGCCGACCGCCACAGCGACCCCGCCCGCACCGCGCTACTGCGACTCGCCCTCACCCGCACCCACCAGTCCGAGGAATCCGCCATGCCCGGTCTCAACCGCGACAACACCAACCCCGGCTACGTCTGCGGACGCCTGTTCGCCGCACTCGAAGCCATCCAGTACACAGCCGGGCGCACCGCCGACCGCAAGGTCAACGCCACCATCCGCGACAAGTTCTTCGCGGTCATGATGACCAGCCCCGGCACAATCCTGCCGAACCTGCGCGCCGGCGCCAACAACCACCTCGGCCAGATCCGCCGCCGCAAGCCCACCATCGCGACCGCCCTCGAGCGCCGCCTCGGTGACCTGTTCGGCCTGCTCGACAACGAGATCCCCACCGCCCTGACCCTGCCCCAGCAGGCCTCATTCGTCCTGGGCTACGAGCACCAGCGGGCCGACGACTTCGCCCAGGCCCGCATCTACGCCGAGGCCCAAGCAGTCGGCAAACGCCTCACGGACGACGAAGCCGCCACCCTCGCCCTCGCCAACGACACCGAGACCACCACCCAGGACACCGACGACACCGCCGCCTGACACCCACATCGCAGGAGCACACCATGACCAACCCGCACCTCGACCCGACCAAGAAGCACGACTTCGCCTTCCTGTTCGACGTACGCGACGGAAACCCCAACGGTGATCCCGACGCCGGCGGCATGCCCCGCACCGACAGCGTCACCGGACAAGGCCTCGTCACCGACGTCGCCCTCAAAAGGAAGATCCGCAACACCGTCACCCTCCTCAAAGAAGGAACACCCGGCTACGAGATCTACGTGGAATCCGGAGTCGCCCTCAACGCCCAGCACGAACGCGCCTACCACGAAGGCGGAGCAGCCACCGAAACCGACGCCCGAACCTGGATGTGCTCCAACTTCTACGACGTACGCATGTTCGGCGCCGTCATGACCACCGGCAAAGAAGCCAAAAAGGGCGAGGGACGCAAGACCGCCGGCCGCGTCCAAGGCCCCATGCAGCTCACCTTCTCCCGCACCATCGACCCAGTCCTCGTACAAGAAATCGCCATCACCCGAGTCACCCCGACAACCCAGGCCGACGTCGACAAGGGCAAGGCCACCGAAATGGGCAACAAGCACATCGTCCCCTACGGCCTCTACCTCGGCACCGGCCACTTCTCCGCACCCCTCGCCACCCGCACAGGCGTCACCGAAGCCGACCTCGAAACCTTCTGGCGCGCCTTCACCCTCATGTTCGAACACGACAGGGCCTCCGCCCGCGGCGAACTCACCCTGCGCGGCCTGTACGTCTTCACCCACGACGACGCCTACGGCAAAGCCCCCGCGCACCAGCTCCTCGACCGCATCCACATCAAGGCAACCGGCACTTCAGCCGTCCGCACCTTCGACGAATACCAAGTCGACATCCCGGATGACAACGACCTCCCCGACGGCATCACCCTGACCAAGGTCATCGGCTAGAAGATTCGCCGAATCCTCGGGGAGACATCAGTTGAAGTCGTCTGCCAGGACTGCCGAGAATCGCAGCGCCGTCATGCGCCCCGCAGGCGCCGCCGCCGCCCAAGTAGCGGTCGTCCTCCGTGACGACCGAGGATCGCAACCACGATGAAGACGGACCGATTGAGGTGTGGGAGGACGTGGCGGTCGCCCTGCGGGACGGCAGAGGATCGCAACGAACTGACCGCTGTCACGAGCGGTGGTGCCCAGGCTGCGGCGGTCGCCTTCCGGGCTACCGAGGATCGCAACCAGGGCTCATATGCGGTGCGCAACACGGGCTCGAAGTGGCGGTCACCCTCAGGGGCGACCGAGGGTCGCAATGCCAAAGGAGCCGCGTGGACGGTGGATCAGCTCTCGAAGTGGCGGTCGCCCTGTGGGGCGATCGAGGATCGCAACTGCCGCGAGTGCGCTACCTCCATCCTGCGGACGGCGAGTGGCAGTCGCCTTCCGGGGTGACCGAGGACCGCAACGTGACGTGGCTGGACGAGCTGGCGAAGGCCGCGCCGATGTGGCGGTCGCCCTCCAGGGCGACCGAGGATCGCAACTGCATCATGGCGGTCGACCCGGACCTGGAAAGCGGCGTGGCGGTCGCCTTTCGAGGCGGCCGAGGATCGCAACGTCGGTATCGCCGGGGCCCTGCAGGCTCAGAAGACTGGTGTCGGTCGCCTTCCGCGGGCGACCGAGGATCGCAACCAGCTGGACCCGACGGTCATCATCACGGCCAACGGCAATGGCGGCCGCCCTCTCTCGCGGCCGAGGATCGCAACCTGCCGCTGGTCGTGGCAGAGTCGGTAGCGGTCGCCCTTCGGGGTGACCGAGGATCGCAACCAGATTCTCGACCGGCTGGTGACGGCCTCGGTCCTGGTGGTGGTCGTTCTCCGGGGAGGCCGAGGATCGCAACACCCCGGACGCCCCGGCACGCGATCGTCGACTCGATCGTGGCCGGGTCGCCTTTCGGGGCGACCGAGGATCGCGACACGACCCGTGGTCAACGTATGGCGGTCGCCCTGCGGGGCGACCGAGGATCGCAACCAAAACGACCAGACCACCCTTCGCTTCATCGAGCGGGCGGCGGTCACCCTCCGGGGCGATCGAGGATCGCAACATCGACACTCTGGTCTCCCATGTGATGGGCCGGGAGCGGCGGTCGCCTTCTGGGGTGTCCGAGGATCGCAACTTCAGGCGGCCTTCGGAGCCGATGGCCACGACGTGGTGGCGGTCGCCCTTCGGGGCCGCCGAAGATCGCAACCGCGTCGGGAGATCGACGACAACGGCGATTTGAAGGTGGCGGTCGTCTTCCGGGGCGATCGAGGATCGCAACGTCGGCAGCGACACCGGTATGAACCAGACCACCGAGGTGGCGGTCGCCCTTCGGGGCGACCGAGGATCGCAACCCCGACGTCTACGCTTACGAGCCGAAACGCCTGCGTGTGGCGGTTGCCTCTGGGGGGCGACCGAGGATCGCAACACCGTGGTCATCGTGTGCGTGCCGGCGCTGCCGGTGTGGCGGTCGCCTTCGGGGGCGTTCGAGGATGGCAACGCCGCAGCCGTGACCTTCAGGTCTGTCGA
Organism: Streptomyces lunaelactis; assembly: GCF_003054555.1. Lineage (NCBI taxonomy): Bacteria > Bacillati > Actinomycetota > Actinomycetes > Kitasatosporales > Streptomycetaceae > Streptomyces > Streptomyces lunaelactis. Next base: position 322,815 of record NZ_CP026304.1, read on the forward strand.
CTTGAAGTGGCGGTCGCCTCTCGGGGCGATCGAGAACCGCAACCCCGACGTCTAGGCTTGCAAGCCGAAACTCCTGCATGTGGCGGTCGTTCTCCGGGGGCGGCCGAGGATCGCAACCTCTGCGCCGACAACGCTGATCAACACGGCCTACGCATGGCAGCCGTCCTTCGGGGCGGCCGAGAATCGCAACGAAGAACAATTCGGCCAGTTCGAGCGGCGCATGTCCAGTGGCGGTCGTCTTCCGGGACGGCCGAGAATCGCAACCGCAAAATGGAGGGACGGCTGCTCATCCACCAGGAACTTGGCGGTTGTCCTCTGGGGTGACCGAGGATCGCAACCACTTCCGCACAGACCGGCTCTACGGTCGGCCCGTGGCGGTCGTCTTCTGGGGTGACCGAGGATCGCAACGGCGACATGGACGGGTTTGTTGCCAAGGTCTAGAAGTGGCGGTCCCCTTCCCGGACGACCGAGGGTCGCAACGGGTCCGTTTCGCCCCACCACATCGTGTAGTACGTGGCGATCGCCTTCCAGGGCGAAAAGGATCGCAACAGCTTCGCGACCCAGCGGAGGTGTTCGGGTTGATCATGGCGGTCGCTGCGGGCCACTGAGGATCGCAACGAGATCGAAGAGTTCCTTAACCCTGGTACGTGAACGTGGCGGTTATCCTTCGGGGCGACCGAGGATCGCAACGCCGTCTCCCCGGCCTTCTGGGTCACACGGGCCAGCGCGGCGGTCGCCTTCCGGGGTGGCCGAGGATCGCAATTGGACACCGATAGCCGTAAGCGCAGCACCAGCGGTAGCCGTGGCGGTCGCGCTTCCGGGCGATCGAGAATCGCAACAGCGTGGACAGTGCCAGCAGCAGCACGGCCTTCGTGCCGTGGTGGTTCCCTCCCGGGGTGACCGAGGATCGCAACGTCGGTATCGCCGGGGCCCTGCAGGCTCAGAAGACTGGTGTCGGTCGCCTTCCGCGGGCAACCGAGGGTCGCAACTCGACCTGAAAGAAGCACTGCGCGCGGGAGCTGCGCGTGGCGGTCGCCTTCCGGGGCGACAGAGGATCGCAACCACCGCAGCTACCTGCATTGCGTCGAGATCGGCAAGTGGCGGTCGTCCTCCGGGACGGCCGAGGATCGCAACCACTGATTTCCCGGCCAGCCGCCTCCCAGCATCACATTTGGCGGTCGCCTTTCGGGGCGATCGAGGATCGCAACAGCAGCGCACGAGACCGCACGCAGCCACAAGTCAGGGGTGGCGGTCGCCTCTGGGGCGACCGAGGATCGCAATCGGCTCGCCGCACCGGGCGACACGGTGTGGACCGTGTGGTGGCGGTCGTCCTTCGGGGCGGCCGAGGATCGCAACCGCATCAAGCTCCCCGCCGTCAAGGTTGACGATGCGCGTAGCGGTCGTCCTGCGGACGGCCGAGGGTCGCAACCTGCCGCAGGGCCCGGACACGCCAGGGTTACTGATGATCTCCGCGTGGTGTCGTCTGGCGGTCGGCAATGACCCCAGGTCAGAAGCCCAGCCGCCATGCGACATCACGGGCGGAATCTCAGAAGCCGTATTCATACCGGTCATCGAGCTTGGGGATCGAACAAGGGTCCTGATCGAATGATCTTGGGGTGGCTCATGCATGAGGACAGGGCCTCGTGGCGATTCGGAAGGTGTTGAAGTCTCACCGATCGCCAGGAGGCCCTGCTTGTCGCAGTTGTATGCGGTTGAGGGCCCGGAGTTCAACTCGCCCGTCGTGTCGTGCGATTGCCTCGCGCACGCGTACGGGAACGCGGCGGATCAGCCGGATCGGGTGCGGTGTTATCCGTCGGATATGACGGACGCGGAGTGGGCCGAGGTTCGGGTGCTGCTGCCGGTGCCGGCCTGGCTGGAGGGCCGGGGCGGGCGGCCGGAGGGCTACTGCCACCGGCAGATGCTCGACGCGGTGCGCTATGTCGTCGACAACGGCGTCAAGTGGCGCTCGGTTCCTGCCGACTTCCCGCCCTGGGACCGGGTTTACGCATTCTTCCGCCGCTGGCGCCACCAGGGCCTGGACGTGGAGTTCCACGACCGGCTGCGGGCCAGGGTTCGCGTCAGCGAGGGCCGGGCGGCCGAGCCGACGGCGGGGATCATCGACTCGCAGTCGGTGCGGGCGGCCAGTTCGGTGCCCGCTGCCTCACGCGGCTTTGACGGCGGGAAGAAGGTGCCGGGCCGCAAACGGCACGTCATCACGGACTGCCTCGGCCTGCTGCTGGTGGTCGCGGTGACCGCCGCGATCGTCGGCGACCGCGAAGCCGCCGTGCCGCTGCTGGAGCGGGTGCACATCGCGCACCGCTCGCTCCGTCTGATCTGGGCGGACGGCGGCTACACCGGCATGCTCGTCGACTGGGCGAGGGAGAAACTCCACATCGTCCTGGAGATCGTCAAGCGGAGTGACGAGCCGCGCTTCGTGGTGCTGCCGAGGCGGTGGGTGGTCGAGAGGTCACTGAGCTGGCTGATGCGTTCGCGTCGGCTGGTCCGCGACTACGAGACGCTGCCCGCGACCAGCGAGTCCATGATCCTGTGGTCGATGGCCATGCTCATGAGCCGCCGCCTCGCCCGCCGCACCCATGCGACCACGACGGCGATGTCTTTGGCAGCCTGAACCGCACCGTCATACCGTCAGGATGCTGAACTCCCCGGACTGGTGCCGGGCAATCCACCCGCGCTCGGCCAGGCGTTTCGCACGCGAACGCACTCCCTCGATCTTCGCGGGCACCGCTTCCAGTCCCAGAGCCGCCGCGAGTTCCCTGGCCCGCACCTTGTCCCGGCCCGCCGCGGCCTCGGTCTCCAGCACCGAGATGACCCGCTGGTATTCCGGCGCGAGGACGGCCCTGGCCAGCTGCCCGCTCTGACGGGGAACCGGTGATCCCGTCACCGCGGCGGCCACCACGGCCTCCTTCACCACGTCCACAGCCCGACCACCCGGCTCGGCCAGCACCTCCACCACCGCTTCACGGGCGATGACCAGCCGTTCGAGTACTCGCTCGGCCTCTTCGAGCACGGCCGCGATCCTTGCGGCTTCCTCCCGCGCCCGTTCGACCGCCTCCCGCGCGGCCGACTCCTTCGCCTCCAGCAGACCCAGCACCGACGGCACCAGCCACCCCCACCGATCAAGAAGTAACCCGACGCCCCAACGCTCCCGCACCAACGCCGAGTTCACTCCTGACCAGCGGAAACCCAACGGTCATGACCGGAAAGACAACGACTCCTGAGCGCGTAGCCGCTGACGCGAGGGCAGGGCCCCGGAGTTTCGCGAGGAGAACCGGGGGCCTGTGCCGTGTTCCCACGGCGGCCTGAGCCTGGAACGCTTGAACCACGGGGACCACGAGGGGAGTTCCGCTGTGGCGCGAACAGGTCGGTGGGCAGTGGCTGTGATGGCACCGGTCGTGGCCTTCGGAGTCGGTCTGTGGCTGGCCGGATCGGTGTTCTCCGGCTGGCTGCCGCGTGCGGAGGCTGAACGCTGGGCGGTCGCCGCCGCGTTCGCGACGGTCGCCGCAGGTGCGGTCGGCGCGCCGCTCGGCTGGTGGGCCGGGCGCGAGACGCGGGGCGGCGGCCGGGTGGTGGTCCAGCGGGCGACGGCGACGGAGGCCTCACGGACCACACAGATCGGCGGCAGCCGAGGTGGCACGGCCTCCGCGCCCTCTGGTGATGTGGAGCAGCAGGCCGAATCGTCGGGCACTGCACGCATTACGCAGATCGGCGGCGATCAGCAGACCGGCGGGCGGTAGCGGGATGGCGGGGGAAACACAGCCGAGGCAGCACGCTAGCGCCGAGGGCGCGAGCCACGTGCAGCAGATTATGGGAAACCTGTACAACCTCACCGACGCGGGCACCGGCCCCGTACCGCGGGCCACGGCCGCCCTGCCCGCCGCACCCGCGCATCTCGTCGGCCGCACGGTCGAGGCCGCACAACTGCTGGAACTCCTCGATCCCGAAGGGCAGGGCCCCGCGGCAGTTGTGGTCTCGGCCGTCTCCGGACTCGCGGGGATCGGCAAGACCGCACTCGCTCTCCATGTCGCCCACGAGGCAGCGGTCGTACGCAACTGGTACCCCGGCGGGGTCCTGTTCGTGAACCTCCGCGGCTACGACCCCGAAGGCCAGGTCACGGGCGGCCAGGGCACTCGCCGAGCTGCTGAGGGCACTCGGCGTACGGGACGAGAACCTGCCCCCCACGACGGACGAGCAGGCGGCCGTCTACCGCTCCGAGCTGGCCCGCATGGCCGACCAGGGCCGACGCGTGCTGCTGGTGGCGGACAACGCCTCCACGGCGGCCCAGGTCGAACCGCTCATCCCGGCCCGCAGGGAACACCGAGTGCTCGTGACCTCCCGGCACATCCTGACAGCGCTCCAAGCCCGCCAGCTCAGTCTCGGCGAACTCGCCCCGGACCCGGCCCGCGAACTCATCTGCGACAGGCTGACCCTCGCCCGCCCGGACGACCCCCGGCCCTCGCTCGCGCCGGAAGCGCTGGACGAGGTCGTACGGCACTGCGGCAGGCTCCCGCTCGCCCTGGAGATCGCCGCGGCCCGACTGACCGGAGACCCAGGTTTCTCTCCTGCCGCCCTGGCCGCCGAACTGGAGGACGCCCGCGGCCGACGGGAGCCCTGCGCTACGACGACGGCGGCCACTCGCTGGCTGTGCGGGCCGCCTTTGAAGGCTCCTACCGCCGCTTGGACCCCGAACAAGCCCTTCTCTTCCGGCTGCTGGCCTTCAATCCCGGCCCCGATGTGGCCACCGACTCGGCAGGAGCGCTGATCGGGCGCCCGGTCAGGAGCCTCCTTGCGGGCCTGGCCCGTACGGCACTGCTGAGAGAGCAGCCAGTGGGCTCCGGGCGGTGGCGGATGCACGACCTGATCCGGCTGTACGCGGCGGAGCTGGCGGAGCAGGACGACGTCGGCGTGGTCGCTGAGCCGGTCGAACGGCTGTTGGAGCACTATGAGACCACCCTCGCAGCCGCGACCACGTTGCTGAAGGACTCACCTGAGGATCAGAGCGGCGGGCGGTTCCAGAGCCGGGGGGAGGCGCTTGACTGGCTGAGGGCTGAACGTGCAAACCTCACTGCCGCAACGGAGGCTTTTTCGGAGAGCCACCCCGAGATCGTGGTGGGCATCGCGTTCCGTCTTTCGCGGCGGCTCCGCCTATGGCGGTACTTCGACGACGGCGTCACCGTGGGGAAGGCGGCCCTGGCCGCCGCTGCGCATCTGGGCTCCGTATGGATCGTGGCCGGCTTGGAGAACAACCTCGGCGTGACCCTGAACCTTGCCGGGCGCAAGGCGGAGGCGGTGGCCGTCACCCAAGAGGCCATCCGGCGATTTCGTGCGCTCGCTGAGGAGGAATCGGAATTCGAGTCTGATCTGGGGCGGGCCCTCGCCAACTTGGCCAATCAAGAAAGCGATCCGGAAAAGTGCAGGGTGGTCGCCGAGGAGGCCATCACCATCGGTCGCCGCTGGACCAAGGACGGCGACCTTACGGATCCTGGTGTGGAGCTTGCGGGAGCCCTGCACAATCTCAGCCTGGCGCTCACGGACCTCGGGCGCCACGCGGATGGGGTGGCCCCGGCGCGGGAGGCCTTGGAGATCCGCAGACAGCAGGCCCTGTCGGCACCCGGTGCCTTTGAGAAGGACTTCGCCGATCTGCTGATCCATCTCAGCACCCAGCTGCTGGCGACCGGCCACCTCGAAGAAGCCGTCGTACAGGCCAAAGAGGGCGTCGAGGTCTTCCGGCGGCTCGCGGCCGAGGACCCAGTCACGCACGAGCACGCCCTTTGCGACGCCCTCGCACGGCTCGGGCTCGCTTTCGTCGCCGTCGGGCACACCGAGGAGGCTCGCGAACTCCACGCACAGGCGATGGCACTAGCAGCACGGCTCGGTGAGAATACCGAGGAGACCGCGGCGCTGACCGAAATCACCCGCGCTCTGCCGCCCGCAGCCGAGAGAGGCGGACTATGGCACCGCATCGCCAAGATGCGCCGGGGCAGACGGAGTACGTGACGCCCACTGCCCCCCACCCTCGCGACAGCAGCCTGAAAGCCCACCTGCTGGCATTCGACTGCCCGTCCATCGACGCCCAGCCGAACGGCAGAGAAGATTATGACCACGCCTCACAATGCCATGACCTGCAGAAAGAGGATGTGACACAGCTTCTGACACCGTCCTGCGGAGGAGGCGCTTTGCGCCGGGTGGGGCCGGGCCAGAGAACAGGAGTGGGGCTCGTTGCCCTCGGCCCAGGCCACCGTGGCTCGGCGGTACCGGTCAGTCCCGGTGGTTCGCGTGCGGAGGCGAGGAACTCGAAGGTGGGCCACTGGTCGTGGCTCTGGCGTCGTCCGCGCTTCGGCCACAGACCTCAGGGCTTGTCGATCCGGCCTACACTCGGCAGCCGCTTCCGGACCAGCGGGAGCGGCACTCAATTCGAGAGGACTGATTGACGGTGTGGCAGGAAGCGCCGATCTACGACCAGCTCGTCACGGAGCTCGGCGGTATTCCCTCACAGGTGCGCAGCGAGGCCGAGCGCAGCGTACGACATCTGGAACAGGTCATCCGCCCGGGCACGCCTTGGACAGGTGGACTCCCCCAGCCTGCCGGGCCGTTCACGTCGGGCCACCGGTAGCTCCGCGCCCCCTGCAGGAGCGCGCGCATCAGCAGAGCGAACCGAGTCCTACGAAGCCCGCTCTGCGCGTGCCGTCACACTGGAACCCATGAGTACCCTGAACGATCCCGATGACGTGCATGCCGGCGAGGGACCTCCGCTGCACGAGTGGGGCCCGGCGCCGGACTTGTCCTGCCTGGACCTGGCCGACCCGCTGGAAGGTGAGTGGCTGCTGTCCGACCATCCCTGGGCGCGGGCGGAGCGGACCCGGCGCCGCGGCGCCGGGTTGGAGGCTAGTCGCGCAGGGGACCCTCTGTGGGCGTCGGAGGCCGATGTGGACTCTGCCGAGCCCGACGACATTTACAGCGGCACATGCGCCGCTCCTTGGAGGCGATCCGGCAGGCCGGCGACCGCATGTACGTCTATCCGCCGGGGCTGATCGGGCCGATGAGTTCTCTCTGGCCGCCGCCGGGCTGCCCCGGGAGGATCGCGGGATGCGAAGCCGGCGGTTGGAACGAGGACGAGTAGCCGGGGCGCCCTTTGGCGGGGCGTGGGCCATGAGGTGCCGGTGAAATCTCCGATGGGGCGCGGCAGGGCCGCCCGGCGGAGGTTCCAGCCGGTGGACCAGGACCGCCCGGTGGCCGGGGTCCTTCGTTGGGTAACAGATGGGCGTCTGACATGTGAGAAGTCTGCTGCCATCGTTACATTGACGCGCAAAAGCGCTGGCGGGGAGCGCGCCCCGACCGCAGTGATCTCGGGGAGAAACGTGTCTACACTGCCGCCGCTGACAGGTGTGCCGATACCGGGCTATGCACGTCGCTGTGTTGGCCGGGTGCTTGTGCCGCTGGTGTCGGTAGGGATTTTCTCCTGGGCGCCTTTTGCCTGGACGGCGGTGCGTCAGCGTTCTTTCGCTGATGCCGTCCTTGCGGCGGTCTTCTTCGTGACGGTGATCTGCGCGATGGCTTACAGCTACAGCGGGGGGAACGGCGTTGCCATCTGGATGGTGCTGCTGACGTTGATGCTGGGCGGCAGTGTGCTGGCTGGTGTCCGTACTCCGCGCACGGAGAGTGTCCGCACCGGTGGCGTGTCAGCCGCGGTCTGGCTGGTCACCGCTCTGGCGGTGGTCTACTTCGTTGCAGCCGGGGTTTTCGGACAGAGCGAGCCATCGAACCAGGATGAGACCGCGCCGCCTGCTGTGTCGCCTGCACCTTCGCTGTCGTCCGAGTCAGGGCCCACCGCAGCGGCGACCGAGTCTGTTACTCCACCTGACGCCTCAGAGACGGAGGAAGCAGAAGAACCCGTCGCCCCGGAGACAGAGGAAGAGGCGGAGCCAGATGACAACGGCGGGACGGGCGACCAGGACTTCGACGGCCAGATGGGCATCCAGTTCGGATATGCATGCTCCCCTGTCGGCGCTCTCGGCATTGCCGGGGATGGACGTCCCGCCAAATGCTTCATGGGCAAGGACGGTCGGGCTCGGTGGGGCTATGACTCGAACCGTGGCTAGTGTCGCAGTGGGGGACTCCCGACGGCGATCTTTTGCTTCGTGTGGGAGACCGTTGGCACAGCTTCTGAAGCGCTGCGGCGGGTCCCTTCACACACTCGGCCGAGCGCTGAGGCGCCTCTGGTTCAGGCAAGGTGTGGATGAAGCCGGTCGGTGCTGCCCGCCTGCCGCAGATAGCGCAGCAGCGTGTTCTGCCGGTCCGCGATCTCTTGGATGCGGCAGGACAGTTCGGTGTACTCCTGCGTGGGCATACGGGGTGCCGGATCCCTCCTGTGCGGGTGCGTGTGGTCGGGAACGGGCCGGGCGGGAAGGGGATCCGCGACGAACGACCCCCGCCCGTGCGTTGTGTAGACGAGTCCTTCGTCGCGCAGGATCCGCACCGCGGACCGGGCGGTCATATTGGCAATCCGGTACTGATCCTGCAGGGCCCGTGAGGGCGGCAGTTGTTCGCCGGGCTTGAGGTGACCGTCGAGGATCTGTCGCCGCAGGTCGTCCGCGAGGAGTCGGTAGGGCGGGAGATGAGAGTTCTGCGGCAGGCGGCCTCGCGTGAACGCCTGGTGCGATCTGTCGCCCCGGGGCTGAGGGCTGCCGTTCACAACTGCTCCTCGTCGGCGGCGGTCTCGGCCGCGCGCCTGGGATCCCGGTTGACCTGGCTCTTCACCAGGCTGACCACCTCGTCCGTGTACGCGGTGCGCACCCCCGAGTTCGTGTAGCCGGAGGCCTGGGCGAGTTCGTGGAGGGGGTAGCGGCGGGATGCGTGGAACTCCCGGGCGTAGGCGAGGAGTCGGCGGATGCGGGCGTCGGCCGCTGTCTTCTCCGCCCGGGCCTGTTCGAGGGCCAGGATGAGCGGATCGGCTTCCATGCCGAAGCTGACGGCTTCGAGGTTGTCGGCGTAGTCCTTGCGCTGCTGCTCAACCTGTTCGCACGCGTCGTCGAAGAAGTCGTCCGGCCTCACGCTGCCCGGCGCGGGCATCGGGTTGATCACGGCGGCGAGTTCGAGAATCTGATGCATGATGCGATCATCGCAACTTCTTGCGATGATCGCAATAGCCAGGCCGCCGGCAGTGCCCGCACGCCACCACCGGTCCGGTGCCAGGTCGTTGGACACAGAAGACCAAGCAGACCGGCGTACGAAGTGGGGATCGGAACAGATGCCGGCCATTATCCGGGTGTGGACATGTTCAACGGGGCCTGAGTGAGTTGTCCACTGCGCTGGGATGGACTGAAGGAATGGCTGGTGCGAGCAGTGAACGCCTCGTTTGCCGTAACTCTGTGTGACGGAGCCCGGTCCATCCTTCGTAGTGGCGGCTGGAGACCCCTTCATCAGGTGCTGGGAGGGTCGCGGAACGCCGCGCAGGGACTGCAGGAGGGGCGTTGGCATTTCTCCCTGCAGAGCTTCCCTGGGTCCGCTCCGTCGACAACCCAGCTCTCTCGCGCGGTCCCGCACCGATCGGCAGTCGTCGACACCGTCATCGCTGCGGAGTCGACACGCTGGCTTGTGCTCCGATGAGGTGAGTTTCCCCTGCTCGGCTTCGCTAGGTGAAATCCTCACAGTTGAGGAGGCATAGATGGGTCATCGGCTGACGGCGGACGTTCGGCTGAGCGCTCAATCGAAAGCTCGGTCATCTCTCCCGTGAGGCCGGGGCCCTCCTTCTACAGAGCAGTGGCCAGCCATCGGCACGCGTGGTTGGTGCCTGCCGAGGCCCGGTATGAGGTGACAGGCAGAAATGAACGAGGCGGAGATCCGCAGGCGCATCGCCACCGGCGAGGTAGTAGATCTGCAAACGGCTGCCGATAAGGGAACGATCTCCGCTGTGGACGTACGTGCGTTCTGTACTGGTCAGATCCCTGGCCAGCAACCGGATGCCCCAGTTCATCTCCGGAATGCCTTGATCACTGAAGAGTTGGACCTGCGCGGCAGGAACATCGGCCGACAAGTAATTTTCTCCGCATGTGAGTTCAATAAGGCGGTCAACCTCACCCGTCTGCGTACCACACAAGCGATCGTCTTCGACAACACTGCGTTTTTGGCTCTCCTGGGCGAGGAGTTGATCAGCACGAGTGACCTGGTGATTCGAGACTGCAGGGTAGCAGAAGCTATCTCGCTCGGGAGATCACGAATCGGCGGCTCTCTCCAACTGACTGGCAGCACCCTGCATGACGTCGACCTCGAATCCTCACAGATTGGCGGAGATCTTAACTGTGCGGCGACAGAAATCACTGCGCATGACCTTGTATGCCTGAACGGACGGCATCTCCATGTCAGTGGCGAGATCATCTTCAGAGGCAGCATCTTCAACCGAGGTGAGGTCAATTTGCAGTGGGCGCACGCCGAGTCGCTCAGGGCAACCAGTGCGACACTGGTGAATTCCGGTGGGTGTGCGCTGCGCGCGGATGGCCTCCATGTCGCCGGGGACATCTTTCTCGATGAGGGCTTTAAGGCGACTGGAGCCGTGACCCTGGTGGGAGCCCGACTCGGAGACGAGTTGCGTTGCACAGACGCAACGTTCGACAACCGCACGCCACCGACCGAGGCCAATCTTCGAGGCCGAGCTCTGGACGTGGAGCGAATCGAGGCAAACGATATTTACCTCGATCGTGGCTTTAAAGCACATGGCGAGGTGCGTCTTGTGGGAGCCCAACTAGAAACGCAACTCAATTGTACAGGCGGGAAATTCCACAGCGAACTCGCTGACTATGCACTAAACGCTGACGACCTTGCAGTAAGAGGAGATGTCTTCCTGAACGGAACATTCTTGGCGGACGGCGAAGTGCGACTCGTCGGCGCGTCGATTGGTAGGGAACTCAACTGCACAGGAGGCCGCTTCATTCGCCCGAGCGGAATCGCTCTCAACGCTGACGGAATGACTACGGAGGGGAGCGTATTCTTAAATGAGGACATTATCGATAATGATATTTCCGGGAAAACGCGGCAGAGATTTGTGGCCATGGGACAGGTTCGGCTCGCGCGAGCGACTGTGGGCCGCCAACTTGACTGCGTCCGAGGCTTCTTCTGTACCCGGAAATCTCCGGAGGAACCTGCATTGGACCTGGCCGGAATGGTTGGCAAGGGCGATACGCTGCTTACCCGAGCCGCAGTAATTGGCGGAGTTTCCCTATCGGGAGCATCCATCGATCGCAACCTGAACTGCCAGGATGCGTTCCTCAGCTGCAACACTCCCGGCACGGCATTTCAGGCAGTCGGCATGCGTGTTGGTGGCACGTTTACATGGAAACCTCTACGTTGTGTTGGCTTGGTGGACCTTGGGTTCGCCTACGCGACCTCCTTGGATGACAACCGAGGCAGTTGGCCTGGGTTGCCAGAAGATCAGAAGAGGAGGCAAGAGAGAAAGCAGGCCAAAAAGAAGGTAAGGGAGGAAAAAAAGAGGCTCAAAGCGAGTGCTGGCAAGCGATGGCGTTGGAATGTCAGGGCAAGAGCCTGGAAGGAAGCGAGAGGAGCGGTGGTAAGGGAGTCGATGGGCGGGAAGTACGACCTGACAGGTTTCACCTACGTGAATTTGACCGAGGAGCCCTGCAAAAAACGCGTGGACTGGCTTAAATGGACAGCGCATTTCTCGCCTCTCCCCTGGCAGCAGCTCGCTTCCCACTATCGAAAAATCGGCCAGGAGGAAGATGCTAGAAGGGTTATCATCTCTTCGCATAAGGACAGTAGGATGCGAGGAGAGCTAGCGGGCCCTGCCCGGGCGTGGAATTTCTTTATCGGCGCAATGACTGGCTACGGCTACAAACTGTACAGGCCCTTCATTTGGGTGCTCGGCCTCTGGGGGGTAGGAATCCTAGTATTCTACTTCGCCCAAGATATGGGCATCATGCATGCTACTCGAACCTCGCCGGATAAAGGCCATCCCTATATCGCAGATAATTGCACTACAGACTACCCTTGCTATATTTTCTGGCTTTATCCGCTAGCGCTCCTAATGCCAGTGCTGAACTTGTGGCTCGTGAGCTATTGGCTGCCAAGCCTTGGCGTCGGATGGGGTTGGCTCTATCTCGTCATTTCCCTGGTGTACATCACTTTGGGGTGGATCCTGGGCGTCGCGCTTGTGGCGGGCGTGCGACACCTGCTGAAGACGGACTGACCGTCTCCCGTTCGAAAGACGGGTTGTGGTGGTGCTTCATATCCATTGTCCATCTCGTCGCCCAGCTACTGGCAGCGGTCTCATCGTGCTGTTAGAGCGTCTGAGAAGATCGTTAGCGGGCTGTTCTTACGAGTCGGCGCAAGACGATCTCCCGCCGCGCGTCCTTGGCCGGTCGTCCACCAGGCTTCACCGCTGGCACCAGCGGTCGCAGCTTCTCCCGGGCGCGCGACCCGCACACCCCAGCCCCCGAAAGTGCGCCACCACCCCGCTACCTGCCCGTATGCCCCGACGACGTTATAGACACCCCCTAGCGCTGCACCTGTTCGACCGCGAATCGGAACGGCTCCCGCTCCAGAACGCGACGCTCGATGTCGGTCAAAACGAGCTCTGCCAGTAGCCGTGACCGGATGACCCATCGCAGGATTTCGCTAAGCCAGTGGAGATTAACCAACTCAACAGCCTCCGCCCCCGAACCTCCGTGCGCCCTGCCGGCGCGGGCGCGGGTGACGGCGGCGGCGAAGTCTGGAACTGCAGCGAAAACTGCGTCTCCCACAGCGCCGGTCGACCGGACGAGCTCTGTGATTAGGTCTTTGAGGAGCTTGTCGTTCCTTTCGAGCTTTCTCTTCGCCCAAGCAACGGTCTCGTGGTCGAGGTCTGTGATGACCTCTTCGACGGCGCGCTTGCGCTCCGTGTAGATTCCTGTGTCGAGCTCCCGAGTGTCGAACCGCTTCTTGGCAAGGGACTCGGCGCATTGGAAGGTACAGAGGAACTTGTGCACGCTGTACATGAAAGGGGCGTAATCCGGTGCGAGTAGCAAGGCCATCTCTTCTTGCAGCTCATTCCATAGGGCGAACCATCGCTCGAGGAGAGTCCCAAGACCCATAGGCGCGGACGCGGCAGTCAGAAGAGTGGGCGCGTTCGCCCCCTTCACGGAGCGAACGGCTGAACCTGCCGCGGGTTGTACGGCAGCGAAGTACGCTTCACAGCCCCTTGTGGTTGAGCCACTCGCGCTGTCGGGCTTCAACCGGAGTCCCGTCATCCGCACAGGGCGTCCGAGCGTGAAAGTCAGAAGGTCATGGAAGGGGCGGATACGCCGGTTGATGATCTCCTGCCACCGCACGGGCTGGGCGCAGCCGACGGAGAACGCGCAACTGCGGTCGAGATGCACGCTGGCGTCGTTCCATTTGCCACAGACCCGGGCGACGAGCTGGACGTTGTCATTGTCCACCGCAGCAAATGCCAACTCAGTACGGCCCGGGCGGACAGTGATGAGATCAGGGCCGCCACCGTCTTCCCGGATGGGCGACGGGGCGAGCCAGGCATCGAGGTAGTCGAACTCGGCTTCGGCCTGGACAATCGCATTGCCCTCTGCGTGGCATCCCAGTAGGGCGAGGTCCACCCGGTAATCGGCTTCCCTCACCGCTGGGCCTATACCCAGGGCAAGGCCGTCTGCGTCGAGCAGGGATACTTGCTGCCGATCGCCGGTTCGGCCATGCACGACCGGCACTGCGAACGGTTCCCCGAATGCTGCGTCGGAAGGCTCCAAGGATCCACCACGCAGAACCAGGGTCAAGCCCCCGGAATCGAACGTGAGGGTTCCAGGGATGTCGGGAGCGTCTATCCCTGGCAGCCACCACGAGCCCTCGACGGAGAAGTACTCCATATGTAGATGCTGACCCACACGAAGCCTCTGCGCAGGTCGGCTCCGTACGCACATCCATCCCGGAGCCAGGGCGGCGTCGTTCAGTGATTCTGTCCCGCGGGCCTTGGCCCTGCTCCCCCGCGGGCCTGTTTCACACTCGCCTGCCTCGGCTCTGTGGCTAGGAGTGGCGGCGGTCAGGTGATGACGAGCCGCTGTTTTCCGTCGATGAGCTCCCGGACGGCGTCGAGGTGCCCGGCGTGGGTCGCGGTCTCGGTGATGACGTGCAGGACGACATCGCGGAGGTTGTCGTAGCGCCAGCCGTCGAAGAAGTCCGGCCACCAGGGCGTGGGCGCGTCCGGGTCGGCACCGGCGAGGATCGCGTCAGAGAGCTCGCTCTCTTTGCGGTACAAGGCGAAGATCTCCTGTGCCGACTTCTCCGGCGCAGGCTTCCAAGCGTCGTCCTCGGAGCCCAGGATCTCATCGATCGCGGCCTGCTCGCCCGCCGCGACGGCGCGGAACCAGAACTTCTCGTCGTCCAGGGCGAGATGGTGCACGAGGCCCAGGCAGGTCCAGCCGGACGGAAGCACCGGGCGCCGAAGCGCTTCGTCATCGAGGCCCTCGAGGATGCCCAGGACGTGCTTGCGCTTGCCGTTCAGGAAGCCCAACAGCGTCATCATCTCGGTGTTGGCCATTACTTGGCGATCTCCCAGACGTGGCCCGACGGGTCGGCGAAGGCGGCGGTCCGGATGCCCCAGGGCCGGTCCTGGGGACCGTTGAGGAGCTTCACACCGCGTTCCGCGAGTTTCTCGCACACTGCGTCCACGTCCTCCACCTCGATCGTGATCTGGAAGCGCACGCCGGCCTCGAGCCCCGCGACCTTCGAGGGCTCAACCAGTTCACTGGCCTGGGAAGACTTCAGCAGGTTGACCAGGGTGTTGCCGAAGTTGAAAACGACCGAGTCCGCGTCCTCGAAGACCGCCGTCAGGCCGAAGATGTCCTCGTAGAACTTCTTCGTCTCCACCAGATCTTCGATGAACAACGTGACGGGGCCGATGCCCTTGAACCAGGGTTCCACGGCTTCGCCTCTCCCTTGAACAAGATTTCGAATGATGCGGACGGCCACACCGTATACGGGGGCGGTGACAATCTGGGTCCGCCGCGGGGACGGCTCCCGATATCGCCCAATCAGTGCTACGGCAGCCCTCCGTTTCGTCTTCGACCGGGACTTATCACCGACTCCACAGTCTGACCCCAGGATCGCGTCGCTCAGGGGGATGTTCGGTTTGATCACGTGATGCCGAGGGTGGCCAGAGGTCGGGTGGCGTCCCGCGCGTGGTGCCGGAGGCCAGCGGCGATGCTGATATGTCCGGCGAGGCGGAGGGCTCCAAGGGCGAGGTTACGCAGGCCGGCCATGGCCCGGGGTGAGGTGCCGGTGCGCACGCGGGAGGCGTCCTCGGCCCACGAGGTGTCGCGCACATGGTGGATCTTGTTCTCGATGCCCCAGTGCTCGCGGACGCGGTGCGCGATCTCGGGAGCGTCGGCCTGGTCGGCCGTCAGGTCGGTGACCGCGTAGACGCGTTCCAGAGCGACCTTGCCGGTGGTGACGATGCGGCGGCGGCGCACGATCTGCACAGCTTGCACGGCGTGGGGGAAGGCGAGGCCGCGGGTGGCGGTGCAGGTCTTGACGCGGCGGATCTCGTCGCGGCCGTGGGCGGTGGCGCGGGTCTTGCCCAGCAGCGGGGGCCTGCTTGTCCTCCACCAGGAAGCGGGCGTGGGCGACTTGGGAGTGCAGCGCGTCGAAGGTGACCACGGTGTCGGTCAAGTCGAGCGGGGCAAGGAGGGGCCGAAAGACGGTGATCTCGTTGGTCTTGGAGTCCACCTCGCGCTGCGCGGTGACCAGGCCTGCGCCGGTCATCGCGGCGAGCAGGTGGACCTGGGTGCCGTCCGCGCGGCGGGCGCCGCGCACGGTCTTGCCGTCCACCGCCAGCGAGCGGCGGGGCCGCTCGGGCTTGCTCGGTGCGACTGGCGGGCTGTCGGGGTCGCGGGCGGCGAGCCAGGTGCCGATCGCGGCGTCCAGGGCGTCGCCGTCGATGCGCTGCAGAACCCGGCGCACCGTGGCCTCGGCCGGCGCGGTGGGTGAGAGACCCGAACCGCTCACGTGGCCGCGCCCCAGGTGCGACCGCCGCTGGTCAGAGATCCCATGGGAGCATGAGCAGGGACGACGCAACCGAGCAGGGCGAGAGCCCTCAAGAACGGTCCGAGCTACGGCTGGCCGCCACCTTCACTGGCGGGGTGAGCCTGGCAGTGTGGATGGGCGGCGTCGCTCGGGAGATGAACCTCCTGGCCGGGGCGGGTCGACGAGATGTGCAAGAACCCGCCGCATCCACG
The DNA here is from genome assembly GCF_003054555.1 of Streptomyces lunaelactis. NCBI lineage: Bacteria > Bacillati > Actinomycetota > Actinomycetes > Kitasatosporales > Streptomycetaceae > Streptomyces > Streptomyces lunaelactis. The sequence continues at coordinate 339,059 of NZ_CP026304.1, forward strand.
GACCAGCAGGTGAGGGCGAAGTACCAACAGCTTCTCGACCTCCTGCAGCTGGACGTCAGCATTGACGTACTGTCGGGCACCAGCGCGGGCGGCATCAACGCAGCGTTCCTCGGACTGGCGAACGTCCAGCGCCGCGATATTGGCGGGCTGCGCGACCTCTGGCTCGACGAGGGCTCGCTCAGGTCCCTGCTGCGCGATCCCTCCGAACAGGCCCCGCCGTCCCTGCTGCACGGTGACGGCGTCCTACTCAAAGGCCTGCGCGACGCGCTGAGGGGACTCGTGAACGGTGCTCCGGCCGCCCCGGGTGCCTCGGGCACCGCGGACGATGACCCTACGCGTGTTTTCATCACAACCACGCTCCTTGCCGGCGTGGACAGCCCGTTCAGAGACGACTACGGCACCGCAATCCGCGACACCACCCATCAGGGCCTGTTCACCTTCACCGCCCACCAGCTCGGCTCCGACGCGGTGGTGGATGCCCTCGCGCTTGCGGCCCGCAGCAGCGCGTCCTTCCCCGGCGCCTTCGAGCCGGCGTTCGTGCCGATTGGCGAGGCGGGCGTGGACGGCCATCCGGACATGTTCCCCTACGTGGGCACCGATACCCGGACCCAGTTCTGTGCGGACGGTGGGCTGCTGGCAAACCGCCCGCTGGGCCCGGCGCTGCAGGCCGTGTTCGAGCGGCCCGCGCACCAGGAGGTGCGCAGGGTTCTGGCCTACGTGGTGCCGTCCCCCGGTCTGGCAGCCCCCTCGACGGCCCCACCTCCCAGTCAGGACGACATCCCTGCCATGGGCCCCGCGCTGCTCGCGGACGTCAACGCCCTCCAGTCACAGTCCATCACCGCCGAACTGAAAGCTCTCACCGCACACAACGAACGAGCCCGCACCCGGCAGCGCGCCGAGAGCCGCCTGGCCCTTCTCGCCGGCCCGGACGGAGAGCTGGCCGCAGGGGGACTCGACGCCGAATACCGCGCCGTCTGCGCCCAGACACTGGCCGGTGCCGCCGCGAACGAGACACTGCGCCAACTTGCCTCGAACGGCAGCCTCGCGGCGGACGGCCGCCCCGTCGGCTTCGGCGCCGACCTCGACAGGCTCACCGCCGCGGCTGCCACGGCGATCACCGAGAGTCTTCCGAGTGATCTCGCTGGCGACAACCTCTTCAACGGGCTGGCCCAGTTCGGTCGGCCAGCGCTCGATGGGGCCAAGGCCACCGTGCTGAGGCTTGTACGCGGCGGCTTCGCGGCGAACCCCCAGCCTGACGCCCGCAGGTCCTTGGGAGCGTTCATCGCGCAGGTACACGACGCGATGCAGCCGGTGCACGTTGCGATGCCCGCAGACTCGGCGGCGACAAACCTGCGCGAACAGCTCAGCGAGGCGCTCGCCGCCGGCAAGACACTGCCAGCAGACGCGACGGTGCCGGCAGACGAGATCTCCCAGCTGGTGGCATCGGGCGAATGGCAGAAGGCCGTCTGCAGCCAGCTGCCCTCGGCGGACAAGCAGCTGGCCCTGGCGGCGGACGCGTGGCGAGCGCTCGCGGATGTCGTCCTGCAAGCGCGTAAACTTCTCGTGCAACTCCTGCCAGCGGACAGCGCGGCCGCCGCAGACATCACTGGAGTCCTGGTCTACCTGACCGATGCGGCCCCCGAAGCCTCGCTGTCGGACGAGACCGTCGCTCGAGTAGCCCGACGGCTGTTCGATCTACAGGCGGCGCAGCAAGTCATGTACCCGGACGAACCGGCTGCCCGGCAGGTGGTGGAGCTCGTCCAAATGAGTGCCGACACCAGGACCCTGCTCGACACGCGCAGCCTGGCCGAGGAGAAGCTCACCGGGCTCCAGCTCCACCACTTCGGCGCCTTCTACAAGAGGTCATGGCGCGCCAACGACTGGATGTGGGGGCGCCTGGACGGAGCTGGCTGGCTCGTTCACGTACTGCTGTCCCCGCGGCTGCTGGCGCGGCTCGCCAATGACCTAGGGGACTCCTTCATGGCGATCCTTGAGGAAACGCTGCGGGACATCGCGGGCCGAGAGCCCCCCGCCGGCGTGCTCACCCCCTTCCCCGACGGGAAGCCAGCAGAACTGGCCTTCCTCACAGCGGCCACCGGCAGCCCCTCAGACCTACCTGCCAGCCTCCCCGTCACCTCGCTGTGGCTGGCGAGCGGATTGCAGCGGCTCATCGCCGCGGAGGAACTGGGCTGCGTAGCGCGGCAAGCCAAGCTCGATACGAAGCTGGGGACCGCCGACACCGCCATCACCTTTCTCGCCGCGTACGAGGAAGCGACCAACGGCCCGGCGGGCAATACACCGCTTCCGCCGGACCGCGCCGCCGACCTCCTCGGCACCTGCCAGATCTCGGAGGAGACGTTTGCCGACGAGCGCGGCACCAAGTTGCTGACCCGCAGCATCGTGCAGAGCGCCGCGGTGGTCTCGAACGCCGTCGAGGACGGGACCGCGCAGTGGAAGTCGTTCCGGCCGCTGTTCGGCACGGTCAGCAGAACCCTGGTCCTCACCCATCAGGTACTCCGCCCCGAAGCCATCGGCGGCAAGCCGTTGGCCGCCGGGCTGCTCCTCATCGGCACCGGCGCGATCGCCGCCACCAGCACCTTCACGCTGATCGGCTTCCTTGGCCTCGCGGCAGTGCTGGGGGGTGTCGTCCTACTCTCGGTCACCGCCCCTTCGAAACACATCAGAACCCTTGTCGCGAGCGTGGCCGTCGCGGCGGTCGCGGTGCTCGCCTTGGCCGGATTCATCCGGCCAGCAGGGGACCATCTCTTCCCGTGGCTCGGCGACACGGTTGTGCCGTATCTGAGCGATCATGCCTGGGTGTGGACCGTAGTTGTCGTTCTCCTGCTGCTCCCGCCCGTGTGGATGCTGGCCGATTCGTTCCGGGCGGCGCGCGTGCGGCGAGATCAGTGAGCCACCGCCGTGCCGATGTCGGCCCGCCCTGTGGGCTAGGTGCAGCGTGCCGTCCATGCCGTCCATTTTGCGTGCCTCTCGGCTCAATACGAGCCGCAGGTACTCTCTGTGGTCACGGTAAGTGAGAAGAAACGGATAAGAAGTATCGGAGGACCTATGCCGTAGGTCGGTGCGGGTCCTTATCGATGCGAGTCGGTCGCGTCCCAGAATGGACAGCGGACAGAGTGAAGGACCCCCATAACGAACACAGAGACCTTCGGGCACGAACCCGTCCCCGGCGCACCCTGGTGTGCGCTCGCTGCCGTTTCCCTCTCTCCCGCTGGTCGGCCGCAGCGAACCCATCCCTGGCCTGCCGGCCAGCGCACCGGGGATCAAGGGGATACCACAAGGTTGGCATCAGCCAAGCGGAACCGAGGGCCAGTCACCCCCACGAGCAGCAGAGTCAGTTGCCGTGCTGGCTCTTCCCAGGTTCCCCGAACAGAGGTGCTCAGCCGGGTTCGGCCGTGAGGCTACCTCCTCGGAGGGAAGCGTGGGTGTGGCGGTCTCTGCGCTTCCGGGTCAGTCACGGGCTAAAGCTGGCGTTGGCAGTCGCGTCTGCCAGCCTCCGCGCCTGGATGCCCACGTCGTCCCGGCAGACCGGACAAGGTTCTCCGAATCGCGCGTGATGCATGCTGCCGTCTCTGTGTCTTGCCGTGGTGTGTGACGGGGGCGTACGCCGGGAGGATCAGGGATGACGCGTAATCGTGCACGCAAGCGGGACGTTCGGGCCGTGGCGGCGCCGGGTGAGTACGCCCGCGCCGAGCGGATGGCGAAGCAGGAGCAGCGGCGGCCGGTGCTGACGGCTGACGTGAACCGGAGGATGCTCGCCGCGTTCGCGGCCTCGGGGTGGCCGACCCATGCCGAGCGCAGGTTCGCGGAGTCGGGTTTGTGGAATTCGTGGATTGGCCCGGCGGCGGTACTGCTCGGACGTCCCGGCCACAACCACAGTGGCTGCGGGAGCGGCGACCCGGATGAGGCGGATCTGTACGAGGTCCCCACGATCGGCTTCAGTGCCCCGAGCCTGCTTGAGCCCTCGGTCTACCTGCAGGTACTGGGGACCGAGGAGCCTGTGGCGATCGTCGAGCAAGTCGAGGCGGCGCTTGCCGAGGGTCGGGCGCAGCTGGTCGCCACACTGGTGGGTGACGGCGAGTGCGCGATCTGCGGGGATGCCTACCCGAGGGGACATCTGCTGATGGCGACGGACTCGGAGGCCCTGCGGGTGTGCCCGGCGTGTGTGTTCGCCGGTGACCTGGTCAACGGGGCGTTCCCCGAGCAGCTGACGGTGGAGTTCGACGGACTCCTCTTTCAGGACCTGGCGCTTCCCGCGGGTTGGGCAGCCGTGGCGGCACTGCTGGCATGCGCCGGAGCGGCACAGTTGGGGCCAGTGGTGAACGAGGCTTGGAAGCGTGTGTTGTGGGCGCCTGGGGCGCACTGGAGCGATGCCATGCTGTGGATCTGGCTGCCTCCTGTCTCGCGCCCATGGGCGCTGGACGGGCTCGGCGCCGGCGCCTCGCTGGCCGCGGTCGTTGACGCGGTCGAGCGCGCCCACCCCGGACTCCAGGACCTGTACCGTGCCACGCTCCGCGAGTATTGGCCGAGGATGAGGAATCCGAGGAGGACGGACAGGGGGAGGCGAAGGACTATCTGATTCCAGAGTTGTGGCCGGCCGTCATCGCGTACGCAGTCGCATTCGGAACGCAGGCTGTGGAACGGCGCGCTCACCGTGCCCCGTGGCATGTCCTGGAGTCCTTCGAAGAGAGCACCCTCGCCGGCCACTTCAAACCCCTCGGCAGCGCGTTCGATGCAAGGAGGATCTGGGGGTCATCTTCAGCCTCGGCGTCGGCGTGCGCGTCGTCGCCGAGGCCCTGGGTACCTTGCGGCACGGATGGTGAGAGTCGGGCGTCCAGGTTGCGGAAGGCAGGTTGTTGAGGCTCCTTGACATCGGCTCCGACCGGAGTTCCGTGAATCGCGGGGGCCGTCCTCGATGAGCATGGCCGGGGGTGGGGCGTACCAGGTGTCTGGTTGGCCGATCACTCTGGGTAGAGCGCCGCGATCCGCGGCAGTCGGGCGGCGATTCTGCTGTGGTCGTCGAAGTCGAAGTCCCAGGCGGGATCGAGGTTGGGGTAGTTGATGGTGAAGGCGTCGCTGGGGAGTTCTGTCCCGGTTGCCCTCGCGTAGGCGTCCCAGGCGATGCTCAGTGTTTGTTCGCCTTCCAGATCGATTCCCTCGACCGCTGCCGCATGGACTGCGGGTAGGTCGGCGAGACGGTCGGTGTCTGCGATGACCTGTTCGAAGGCTGTGCGGCCTTGGGTGATCAGCCAGCCGCGGAAATAGTCGAAGCCGTCGTCGGAGCATCCGCCGTTGATGAGGTAAGCCGCAGCCCAGAGGGGGGCTTGATAGGAGGCGGCCATGAGATCCCACAGGATCTGCTGGGCGTCGAGGATCTGCTGGGGCTCCTGGGCGGCCAGCAGTACGGTGGCCTGGTTTGCGATGTCGGCATCGGATGAGTCGACGGCTTTGCCGCGAGCTTGGTCAATCAGGTTCCAGAAGTGTTCGATGTCCATGACGGCACAGCATGGCACCCGGGTCAGACAACCTGGCTCCTGCCGCTCGTACGAGGGCACAGGCTGGGTGGGGATGTTCAAGGCAACCCTGACGATGGAACAGGCCCCGGGGGTCGGAGACGAAGCCGTGCGATTCCGCGAGACCATCCCCATGGGCCCTGAACACCCCGGGGACCGCAACGAGCAGTTCACCGTGGTGCGGGCCGGGAACACCATCGTGACGTTCACGAAGCTGAACATCGGCGGCAGCGCATCCTTCCGCGCCGATCTCGTCAACCGGCAGGTCGAGCGGCTGCGGAACGCACAACGACCCTGATGCGGCGGCGCGAGGGGCTCAGTTGCTGATGGTCCAGTCGCGGAGCTGGGCGGGCGATACGAGCCACACCGAGGGCCCCTCAGCCGCCGTCGCGCACAAGCGCATACAAGCGTCCCGACCACCACTGACAACCCACGGACCATCGTGGAAGGCTCCCCGCTCCACGGGAGGCGAGGTGCCGGGCACGCGGAATCTGGCACAGTGCCAGTGCCCGCGGTACAGCGCTCTGGCCGCGGGCAACCATATTCCTCTTCTCCCGCTGCCCGGTCGGCCAATGCGGACCGGTGTCCTCACCTGCTGACGGCTCACCCTGAGCCCACCCCCCGCGGAGCCGGTCGCGGGGCGCGGATGGGGCCATACGACAGGAGGCGGCCCGGGTCGGCGCGCCACCAGGCGGGACTCGGATCATCTGCCCCGGCCAGGTGCTGACGATCACCTGGCGGGGAAGTCATGATGTGTCGACCCCCGACCTCCTTGAACGGATGGCTGCGTGTGAGCACTACCCCAACCGAACTCCCCACCGGGCGTACGCCGGGCCGTACCTGGACGGTGCGGCTGACCGGGCACGCCGACCGGACAGCCACCGTCTCCTGCTCCACAGGCGCCTGCACCATGCCACCGCGGTCGCGGGACGTCGCCGCACTGCGCCGCTTCGCCGCCCTGCACGCCGCCTCCCACGCCAAAGCCGCCCAGGTGCGGGAGAGGGCCTCCTGCCAGTGCTGGACACAGAGTTGCGCCGCACACGAGGGCATGCGCGTTCACTGTTCCGGCAGCACCGTGCTCGTTCTGCGGCACGACCCGGCCGTCGCATGCGTGTGGCACCTCGCCGAAGTGTGCGCCGCCTGCGCGAAACTCATGACCCACACCCGCGTCGTCGGCCTGCCCGCACCCACCACCCGGCCGGCCATAGCGGCACCGGAGCGGCGACTAGAGCGCAGTGAGCGGGCCGGGCAGCGCGCTCCGGCACCCGCCGCAACCGCCGCACCTGCTGCGGTGGCGGTCGGGTTCTCCTCCCCCACCCCCACCGGCGGAGACGAGGCTCCGCGACGTGCTCCAGGGCAGGCCAGGCGCGGACAGCGAAGCGGCGCTGCGCGCGGCGGTCAACGCCGCTGACACCCCGAAGGGCCCAGCGGTGACGTCGCTTCCGGGCCCTGTCGCTGGTACGTGAGTTGAACAAGGCGCGGTCAGGAGGCTGCCGCGGTGGCCGTCGCGGCAGGCTCCGACGCGGCGGGTGCCGCATCAGCTTTAGCCGTGTAGTAGACGGTCGATCCCTGCTTGATCCGGTCGACGCGGCTGCGGGCCACCAGACGCTCGGTGGTGGTGCGCACGAGGCTGTCGTTGACGTTCCGGCCGGGGTTCGCGTCGGCGAGGGCCTTCGCGATCTCGCGTGCAGTGCGCGGCTCGCTCTGACTGCTGAGGTGGGCGTGAATCAGTTCGGTCAGCGCCGGACCCTTGTCCGCACCGGTATTGGCCGCCTTCGCCCCGCCCATGGTGGCCGCGGTCTTCTTCGCGGCCACCATCGTCGTCTTGTTGGCCGCATCCTTCTTCGCGCCAGCCTTCTTCGGCGCTACTGCGTCGGCGGTCTTCTTCACTGCAGCCTTCTTCGCAACTGCAGCGGTCTTCTTCGCGGCGCGGCGGGGTGCGGGCACCGCGCCGGTGGTCTCGCCCAGGGCGGCGCTCATACTCTCCAGCAAGGCGTGATCGGTCTCCAGCGTGGCGAGTTGGGCCTGCAGAGTTTCGATCTCCGCACGAATGCGGTCCTGCTCGGCGGTGTTCTCGGCGAGGTCGGCGGCAACCTTGCCGGCGTACGCGGCCTTGAGGGTGGTGTTCTCCTGGACGGTCATGTGAGGTCTCCCTGGTGTGCGCGGGGGTGTTGGGTGGGGACTCTAGATCACCTGTCTGTGCAGGTGTCAGGGTTCGGGCAACCCATCACCCCTGCAGACACGTTATGCGTGTGTGGGCGCGGTGCCACCCGGATGTGTACAGCCCTGCCCCGGCCGATGCTCCGGCGCACGAGACAGACTCCCCCAGTCAGCTTGCAGTTGGGGTTCTTCACGGACTTCGCCACCGACGCCGGCCTCCTGCGCGAGACAGGCGCCGGCTACGAAGGATCCCGGCTCCTCGTCATCGACGAGGACGTAGGCCCGGCCCAGGCCGTCGCGCTGTCGTCTCCTGGAATCAGCAGACGTGATCCCAACCACCCGGTGCGCCATGCTCAGAGACGGCACTTTCCACGAACCGCGACCAGCCTCCGCAGCTTGACCTGGGCCGGAAGGGCCAGCCGACATCTACCGGGCAGTTTCCTCGCCGTGAGACATGTGGACCGCGACGTCGTAGTTGGCGATCTTGTCGGCCAGGCCACGCGGGCTCACTCCGTGCACGTTCCCCCGGTCAGGATCGGCTCCGGCCTCCAGCAGCACGCGAATCGTCGCGCCCTCGCCCCGGGAATTGAACACTGCCTTCGACAAGGCGGTATTGCCATGCCGATCGGCCACGTCCACCGACGCGCCCGCCGCCAGCAGCGCCTCGGCGGCCAACGGGGCCTGGGCCTGCGCGGCGAAATGCAACGGCGTCCACCCTGCCTCATCCACGGCGTCCGGATCCGCCCCTCCCGCCAACAGCATCCGCAACCCAGCAACATCGCCATCGGCCACGGCATAGTGCACCGCCGTGCGTCCCATTCGGTCCCGCCCCTGATCCCCGTGCATCATGACGCCCATCCTCGCCGGGCTTGACGAAAGAGATAGGGGCAGCCCCCCCGGCCGGGATGTAGACGTTCGGTCCAACACGTGGCACACGAGGGGCTGGCTCCGCCTTCGACCGGTGCGGTCGGCTCAGGTGCTGTTTGGTGGGCTCGGGTTGGTGACGAGGTGGTCTTGGAGTTCGCGGTGGCGGAATTAGTAGGCGGATCCGGCGATGCGCAGGATTCCGGCTTGGTAGCAGGCGTGGAGGAAGCGGCCCAGCCGCCACGGCAGCCGGTGTCGCATGCGCAAGTGGAGCGCGGCGTATCCGGCCGCCCGACGCCATGCCCGATACGGGAAAGGCATAAACGGGCGAAATCGGCGCTTGGTCGTTGACCAGAACGGCCTCCTGCTCGATCTGCTCGTCAGCCCCGCCGATGTCCAGGAACGCGCCGCCGCCCGCATCCTGCTCACTCGCCTGCAGGCAGAACATCCCGAAATCGTCCTGGTCTGGGCCGACAATGCCTACGGCGGAGACGAGTTCATCACCTGGGCCCAGAACACCTTCGGCATCACCATCAAAGTCGTCCCCCGCCCCAAGAACGCCGACGGCTGCGTCGTGCTGCCGAAGAGGTGGGTGGTGGAACGCTCGAACTCGTGGACGATGCGGGCCCGACGCAACGCGAGGGACTACGAACGCCTGATGTCCCACGCCGAAGCCCATATCCAGATCCAGTGGGCGTTCATCACCCTCATGTCCCGCCGGCTGTCCGACAGCACCGCTGCCCCGAGGCGGCCACCCTCGCGGCAGCCGCCTGAAGCCCTCACCCGTTGCCGTTCGGCTGCCCGTCCAACGACGCCCAACCGAACGGGAAACTCGATCACTACCCGCTTTGCAACGCCATGACCTGCGGAAAGATGATGTGACACAGCTTCTGAGCGGCCTCGATGGGGCGGCTACTCGACTGGAAGACCCAGATCGGACCCCGAGGGCGTCAGGAAAGTCCATGTCATTGCTGGGTGAGTCACGCGCCCCCGCCCGGACCGGGCAGGGAAAGATCCGGGAGCGGCTCGGTGACGTCCCACTCGATCAGCCCTGCCCCTCGCCGCTGGTAGATCGCCTGCTTCACACGTTTGCGCTGGTCGTAGGACTCGCGGCCCCTGATCCCGTATACCTCGACGTAGGTGTGGGGGGTGTCGGAAAGGACGAAGTCGGGGAAGACGGCGTCGGTCCCGTCGTAGCGGACCGGCTTGATGAACGCGCGGCCATGATCGGCCAAGGCGTCGCCCATGACGACCTCGTGGCTCGAGTCGGCCGGGATGTACAGGCGGTTCAGCAGCATCGCGGCCATGTCGACGACGGTCAGATTGCCCTGGGGACTGCGCTCGACCAGGAACAGGCCGACGCGGCGCGCGCCGTGCTCGGCGGCGGCCTGGGAGAAGGCAGGCCGGTAGGAGCGGTGCACCCGCTCGTCCAGAGCGGTGCTCGCGAACAGGCCGGTCCGCTGGTGGGCGAGGCCGTAGCGGACACCGTACGGCGTGGGCGTGACGCTCTTGATCTCGCCGAGGATCAGGCCGCGGCGTACCGCGTTGCCGTGCCGTCCCAGCTGCGCAGTGAAGGTGGCCAGCGCTGCCGCGTTACGGTCGCCGGAGTCTCGGTGGAACGGAGGCACCACGTACAGGGCGTCGCTGAGGCCCGCTCGGCGAGCATCCGCCATTCTCCGAACTACGGAGTGTTTCGAAGTACCGTCGGCTTTTTGGCCGGTGGGCTACTCTGTGCGGCCATGACTACCGGGACGGCGTTGAGCCACACACGGATTGGTGACCCGGTGCTCTTCTGAGCGCCGTACGGGCCGGTGCGGGCCCGCTGTTCGATCGAGGATCTTGCGCTGCTGCGCGGGCTCCACCTCCTGTCGTGTTGATCACAGGCTCGACACATCAACCACGACAGGAAAATTCATGCTCACCAAGACGTTGCAGATTCCCACCGCAGACGGCCAGGCCGACGCTTTCGCCGCCTTCCCCGACCGTGGCGAGCGGCACCCAGGGGTGCTGATGTACGCGGACGGCTTCGGCATCCGGCCCGTGCTGCGGGAGATGGCCCACGAACTGGCCGGGCACGGGTACTACGTGCTCGTTCCCAACCTCTTCTACCGGCACGGCCCGGCACCGGTGATCGAGCTTCCCGAGCACATCGGAGAAGAGGTCCGGCCCGCGGTCTTCGCCCAGCTGATGCCCTTGATCGAGGCGCACACCGCCGAACGTGTCCTCAGCGACGCTGACGCCTACCTCAGGTTCCTCACCACCCAGCCCGAGGTCGGCGCCGGACCGGTCGCGGTGACCGGCTACTGCATAGGCGGCCTCCTGGCGATGCGCACAGCCGCGGCCCACCCCGGCCAGGTGGCCGCCGTCGCTGGATTCCACGGCCCCGTGGGCGCCGACGGGCCCGACAGCCTGCACCGCCTCACCGCCGAGGTCTACCTCGGCCACGCCGAAACCGACATGACGCCCGAGGCTCTCGGCGAGCTCAACCAGGTCCTGGATGCCGCGGGTGTCGGCTACACGTCCGAGATCTACCCCGGCACCGTCCACGGCTTCACCATGTCCGACACCGACGCCTTCCACCCCGCCGCACTTCAGCGCCATTGGGACCGCCTGCTCCCCCTCCTCGGCCGCACCCTGAAACAGACGGCTCTGTAAGACGCAACCTGCTGTTCGTCCCCCTCGTGGGAGTGGCCGATGCCGCAGAATGGGCTAACAGGACGTCTGCGGGAGCCACGCCATGGGATTAGCCCGGCTGGCGGAGACTGTCCGCCGGCCGGGCTTTTGGCCGTTCGTAGTTGCAGCATTCTCCGGACTAAGAACTGGGCCGGTCCAGGGCCTCGCGGCTCAACTGGTTCGGCCCGAGATCTGATCGAATGCGGGGATGCCCAGGAATGTGGGCGTTTCGTTGCGTCGCTGTTGCCCCTCGATTTGCGCAATCTTTTCTTCTGTGACAGCGAGGCTGACGCCGAGTTGCTCCACATCACCGATCCATCCCTCGCGTTCGGCTTCAGCGATTCGATCGTTGAGGTTGTTTCTGATTTGTTCGAGTCGGGGCTTTCAGTGGGGCCGACGATGAGAACAGGGCACCGGACGCAGGCGTGTTCATGGATGCAATCCGTTCCGTATGCCCGGCCGCAATCTCCGAGCGCGAGCTTCCTGCGTTCGAAGTGGCTGAGGAATTCATCCCATTCTTCTGGGGTGACTGCACGGTATTCCTCAGTTGGTCTGGTCTGGCGGCGTCGGGCGATGAAGGCGCGGTGCGCTTCGATGGCGTCGGCGGGGTAGATCGCGGCATAGCCCATCGTGGTGTTAATGCTGTCGTGACCTGCGATGACCTGGGCGATGTGAGGGGGCAGGCCGTTGAGGACAGCGTCGGTGATGAAGACCCTTCGAAAGTCGTGAGGCTGGAAGTGCAGCGACTCTCCGCTTTTATTGACGAGCCCAGAGGCTTTAAGCGTGTCGTTCAGGGACCTGCGGATGACATTCTCCGAGATGGGCCGGTGTTCGCCGTCGATGGTCCATTGGTAGAGGATCAGAATGGCGGCGTTCCACGTCTTCTCATACTTGTCATAGATTGAGATCGAGGGAACGGTTCCATCGGGTTTACGGACCCGGCTCACTACTGCGCTGAGAGCGTCGGCGAGTTCAGCCGATGGCGAATCCGGCTGTGCTGACCAGGAGTTGGGTGGTGAGCGCGCCGCGCCAGGTCCGGCGGCTGTAGAGGAGTCCGCCGAGGATGGAGCCGGTGGAAAAGGCCGCCGGTACGAGCCCCGACAGCAAGTCTGCGTTGTGGTGCTCGGCCATGGCGACGGACCACACGGTCAGCGCGCCGACCGAAAAGCCCGCGCTGCCGAGCGTGAGGAAGAGTACGCGCAGCCCGCGATGGCGCAGGGGGCTGCAGTTGCCTCTGGCGGAGCGGGTCGCCTTCCACCTGAGGGAGGCGGGGCATGTGAGCACCACGGCGGCACCGGTGAGTCCTGCCACGGCGGTGGTGATCAGGGCGGTGCTCGGGCGCCGTCCGGGCTGACCAGGATCGCGACCAGTACGGGGCCCGCGACATACAGAAGCCCCTTGGTGCCTGTGTCGAGGGCGAGCGCCACACGGCGTTGGGCCGGATGCGAAAGAACGGTGGACCACAGGGCTCGCAGCCCTGCTTCCCTGTCAAGTGTTTCTGTTCAGCAGGGCGAGAGCGTGAGCGCGCGGAGGAGTTCGGCGCCCAGTTGGCCGCGGCCCTCGAGGGTCTGGACGTGCGCGTCGCCGAGGGGGCGCACGGCCAGTGAGCGTGACGACGCGTCCACCGGCCGGGCGGACGGACGGAGTCCGCGCCGCCCGGCCTCCGGGAGATCACCCTCGTCGATCTGCTCGACCAGCTGCTGAGCGGCGGGGTGGTGCTGACGGGGGACCTGACGCTCTCCATCGCCGATGTCGAACTCTTGCGGGTCCAGACGAGTCGCGGCCATGACCCAGGACCGGCCCGAGGACACGGCGGCCCGTCGGCCCGAGCTCGCCGACGGGAGGAGAGCGCCGAGGAGGCATCCCTCGCCTTCCGCCTGCTTCCGGCGCGCCCGGACGACCTCCCGCCGCCCAGCCGCGGCGGCCACAAGGACGTACCGGCGGTTGGAGACCGATCCCGATACCGTGGCGCGATCTGATGAAGCTCGTGATCACCCTGGTGGAGCTGCTGCGGCAGCTCATGGAGCGGCAGGCCCTGCACCGTGTGGACGAAGGGGACCTGCAGGAGGAACAGGAAGAGCGCATCGGTGCGACACTGACGATCCTCCACGACCGGATGGACGAGCTGTGCGTGCGCTACGACTTGACCATGGAGGCCCTGAACCTCGACCTCGGTCCGCTGGACACGCTCCTCGCCCGGCCGTGAGGGCAGGGCCGCAGCGCTCGCCGGCGCCGCGGTTGCGGTCACGGCTGAACGCGAGAGCATTGAGGGTGAGGACGAGAGCGCACGCGGGCAGGCCACGCAACCCGGCATTGACCCTCACCTGACACGGCCTCCGGCTCCTCGTCCCGTCTCGTCGCACGCCGTCCCTTCGGCGTGCCGCGCCCTGAGCCGGGACCACGCACGACACCCAGAGCCACGCGGACCTCCCCAGGGCGAAAAGGTGAGCGCACATGGGTCTTTGCATCACGGTCGACATCTTCTCGGGCCTTAACAACCCCTCGTGGGAAATCCGGGATCCGGACCGGACAAGGGATTGTGTCGAGTTCTTCGTGCGCCATCGCGCCGCCCTCGCCGATATCGGCAGCGGATTCACCGGACTGGGATTCCGTGGCGTGCAGGTGCATTTCACCGATGACATCGGTTGCGCGGGCTTGCCTCCGGCTTTCGAACTCGCTGGCGGCGGCGCGCAGGATCCTTACATCAGCGCGGAGTTGGCTGACCGGCTTCTGGAGACCATGCCGCCGGAGCCGCCGCCTGAAGGGGCGTACGAAGCGGTGGAGGCAGGATTCTCACACGAACTCCGGGAGATGGTCCGCGGGGAGATCCAACGGATCGTGGGGAAAACGTTCGGCGACGCACAGAGCTTCGCCGCCGCCAAGGCGCACCAGGACGACGAGCTGGCTGCCGAGGTGGACGAGCAGGTGATGACGCTGGGGCGCAGAACGGCCCCGTGCCCTTGGGACAGCGCGCCGTTCAACCCGGAGTTCTGGAACCACCCCGCGGTCCAGCCGTACAACAACTGCTACAACTACGGCGTCAACTACCGCACCGACACGATGGCGAAGCCCGGACGTAAACACGACTATGAGATCCCAGCGACCGTGACGGGCCAACAGGTGGCTCAGGGCCTGTTCAAAGACGGCCTGCGGTTGTTTGGCGTCGACTGCCAGCCTCCGGGGGGCAACCGGGTGATCCTGGCACTGGTCACCGGTGCCTTTCCCAACGGTTTCCGGGACTTTCACTTCTACCGCTACCACGCCGAAGGTCACTGGTCGCACAAGCAGGCGGCGAACATGGCCCGCCGCACCGACAACTCAGGGGTGCTGATCACCAACCCGTACCTCTGCGACCGCGGGATCTACACCGAATGGTACGGACTCTTCCAATCACACAACACGGTACTGATCAAGTAAGCATTCACCACCAGGAGCCGGACACCATGTCGAATCCCACGCAGAGCGCCCCGGGAAAGGAATCCTTTACGGAAATCCTGATCCGGTCCCATCCGGAGACCGCGCTGATCCATGACATCGCCGGGCAGTTGCGCGGCCATGTGCCGATCCGAAGCCTGGATGAACTGAAGAAGACGCTCAACGGCTCGCCACTGACCCTGGGAGAGGACCAACTCCCGCTGGAGGTGGTCGAGGCGCACCTGCCGGACGAGATATTCCCGGTCACCGATGAGTACGACCTGGCGACCAAACTCACCGCGGTGATCCGCACGGTACTCATGCAGATGGGGACTCCGGGCAGTCCGGCGACACCGGCCGACCCGGTGTGGCGCCGCTTCCTCGCCGCGAAGGGGCAGGGTTCCGGCCCGGCCACCCGCACGGGCGTCTTCGAAGGTCCGTCGATTTTGGGCTCGGAGCCACTGACAGGCGTACGGGAGGAGGTCCTCACCACGTGGGTGGTGACCCTGGAACTGAGGGACTGCCTGAGCGAGGTGCTGCTGCCGTATGCCTGGATCTTCGACGGCGTCAACACGTACCAGTTCGACGCCAACGGCCAGTTCATTGCCGTCATTTTCGGGCGCTACGAGAACTACGCGCTGGGCATCGCGCGCGAGGGGTACCTCTACCGGACCATCGTCCTGACGCAGTCGACCATGGCTGGCACGACGCAGCCCATCTGCCTCAACCCGGCGCCCTGAAGCGGCGGAACCGAAGGACGGGCACCGGCATGAGTGAGGAATGGATCGCCTCCGCTCCCGCGATGGTGGCGACGGATCCCGAACACCTGGATCTCTTCGTCCGGGCCCCGGACGACACACTCGAGCGCTGGTTCTGTCAGCCCTCCGGGGGAGGACTCCAGTGGTTGCGGGGCGAGATCCCGAAAGGTTCCCTGATCTCAGGCCCCTCGGCCGTCGTGTCCTCCCGCTTCCGGTATGACGTCTTCGGCCGGGGCGCGGACCGATCACTCCAGTGGTGGCGGACGGGCACCTCGACGGGGACTCCCGAGCACTACTCGCTGACCGCCGCGCAGTGGTTGTCATTCTCGCCCGTGGCCGCGCTGACGGCCCCGGAGCCGACGACGAGCGACCGGTTGCACGTCCTGTCCCTCAGCGTGGACGGACCGCTGAGACACTGGCGGGCAAACCCGCACTCACCACTGTGGAACCCTCCAGAGAACATCGGCCGGTACACATCCGACCCGGCGGCTCTGTCGCGCGGACCGGGTTGGCTGGATGTGTTCGCCAGAGGGGATGACAACCATCTGCACCACCTGCAGTGGAGCGATCGCGGATGGGGCTCCTCCGGGTCTGGGTGGTCCCACGCCGAGGATCTGGGCGGTGACCTGGCCTCGAAACCGGCTGCTGTGTCCTGGGCCGCGGACCGGCTGGACGTGTTCGCGCGGGAGGCTGGTGGGGAGCTGCGCCACTGGGGCTGGAACGGCCGCCGCCGCCAATGGTTCGGCCCCGAGCCGCCCCCGGGCCTGGAAGTGGCCCTGGCCTCGGACCCGGTGGTCCTGTCGCGGGGACCGGACGAGATCGACCTGTTCGCGCGGACCACGCAGAACGTGCTTCAGCACTGGCGGTGGGACGCCGGGAACAGGATGTGGCTGGGGCCGAAGGTTCTCGGGGACGGCCTGGCTTCCGACCCCACGGCGGCTTCACGTGGGCCTCGTCTTCTCGATGTGTGCGCCCGGCTCAAGGACGGCTCGTTGCGGCACTGGCACTGGGACGGGGCGGACTGGCACCAGCTGGAGATCGTCGAACCCACAGTCCAGCCGCCACCTTCCCGGTGGAACGCCGTACCGTCCGACGCCCCGTATCTGATGGTGCGCGGCTCCGATCTGCTGTGCCTGGGGGTCCGATGGACAGGCTTCACACTCGTGGAGGAGCCGGGTCTTGGGGGCCCGCCCGCGCTGGAGCCGCTGCCCGGGCAGTCGCCGAAGATCACGCTCACCTTCCCTCCCCAGCACACCGTCGAGGAGACGGCAGCGGCCGACGGCCCTCTCGCGTCGTCTCTCGACCCGGCAACGACCTCCGGCTTCGACGTGTGGCCGGCACGACTGGCCGGACCGAGCCAGGTCGCCTTCACACTGCCCACCACCGCCCCTCCCTCCCCACCGCCCCGGATCCCCCTCACCATCGAGGGGCTCCTCTCCGCGCTGAACGCGGGCCAGGTGCTGTCGGCTGAGCAGCAGCGCGCGGACCGCACGGCAATCGAGATGCCCTGGCGGTTGATCGTCGCGCCGGAGAGCCGGTCGGGGACGGGGCACATCGCCAGCGACCATCCGGCGCTCCCCGTTGCCTCCAGGTCCGGCGAGGTCGGTCTCTGGAGGGCACGGCTGCAGTCCAGTGAGAGGGGCCCAGAAGCCGGCATGGTGGTGCGCGTCCTCGACGCCGGGGACGTCGATCCCTTCCCGGAGCTACCGCTCACCAGGGACGGTCGGCTGACGATCCGTGCACAGCCCGACACCGCTCCCACCGACCGGCTGGAACTCAGCTCGCTGGGCGGATCCCTGGCGGTCAGAGGCTCCTGGAAGAACTTCTCCTGGGACCACGACGCGACCCTCGGACGCGACCTGAAGGTCCGGACCGTACAGAAGGGGGTGCTGTATCCCCTCGGTCACCGGGCGGAGTACGTCGAGGTGACGGAGCGTCGCTTCCACCCGGAGTCCGGCAAGCCGATCGCCGCCCTGCGCAAGCGGAGAATCCTCACCTGCACCGAGCCCGTTCGCGCCGTCGCCCCGGACGACGAGCGACTCGCACGCGCCTTCCCCTTCTCGGAGGTGGAGATCACCAAGTGTGTGTACACCGACCTCAAGGACACCCCGCTAACGCCCTATCCGGTGCCCACCCATGAACTGCCCCGGCTCCAGGACGTTCTTGCGCAGCTGTCACGCGAGGCCAGGCAGTTCCACGACGAGGTGCACGGCGAGATGGGCTACCCGGGCGCCGGTCCCGTGATGGAGGACCTGGCGGCACCGGGCTCGGCGGCCCGCGAGTACCTCCTTCTGTGGGAGGCCATGGCCGTGGTCACGCAGCAGATGGAGGCAGTGAAGGCCGCGGGGACCGACACCTTCGACCTGCCGCTGTACTTCTGGCCGCGCCATGCACGGGACGGGCAGATCGTGCGGTGCCCGGTGCGCTGCGCGGGTGAGAACGGCGATGTGCACTTCGAACTGCCGATGATGTTCGTCGCGGACCACGATCAACCCGAGACCACCCTTCTGGCCGCCTTCAATTCGCTCACCGACCCGGGCGTCGCCGCGGAACTGAAGGAGGAATACGACGCGCAGGCCGCGGGTCTGGTGGGGCTGCCGGGCACGGCGATCGCCCTCGTGGGCGGTCCGGAGCGCAAACCGGCAGACGTCCACGAGGTGTACCGGCTCAACATCGCCGGCGTGCACCAGAGCACAGGCGGATTCTGTCCGGAGCTGTCCGACATCCTCGTCGGCTTCCCCGCGCTGCGAACACTCCTCGGTGACAGCCCGCCCGTGAGCCTGGAGTTCACCGAGGACTACCTCGAGCGGGGCAGCGCGGTGGACGTGGCGCTCAAGACGGCGGCGGGGACTATCGACGCGGACTTCACCACGGCCGCCGACCGGTCTGGGGGGCTCATCTCGCCGGTGATCGAGGCCGACGGCATCTCCCGGACGTTCGGGCCGATCGCCAGCGCCTGTCTGCCCACCCAGCCCGGAGGACCGCTGGACCCGACCCAGCTGTTCGGCGAGGGTGCCACGATCCTCGGATTCGATATTCGCGACCTGATCGACCCCACTGACTTCAAGGAACCGCCCATCATTGTCACGGACCTAACGAGCGGACAGCCTCCCGCGGTGACCATGAAGTGGCAGCACGTCAAGCTGCGCGACCATCCGCCGTTCCACGTCAGTGACAAAGCGCCCGAGAACGTCCGTGCTCCCGTGACGGAACTTTGCCTCGAGATCACGACCTCGCCAACCGGCACCAGGACCAGCTGCACGGTCAACGACTTCTCGCTCCGGCTGCCACCGTCGGGTGAGCCGTTGCTGCACCTGGCGTTCCGCTCGTTGACCTTCATCCAAGAGACCGGCCGTGAACCCCGGCTCGAGGTGAACGGCGTCTCGGCCGAGTTCATGGGTCTCCTGAAACTGCTGAAGGACCTCCAAGAGAAGGTGGCGCTCGGCGACTCCGCTCCGATCGTCACCGTGTCCGACAAGGGCGCCACCGCCCAGTACGCGGTCGCCGTTACCGAGGTGGCGACCGGCGGCTTCCTCCTACGCAACATCGCCTTCCGCGCGGGGGTCAACGTCCCCTTCGACGGCACGCCGGTGTCCGTGACCCTCGGATTCGCCACTCGCGAGAACCCGTTCAACCTCAGCGTCCTACTGTTCGGTGGCGGCGGCTACATCGACGTCAGAATCGACAAGGACGGACTGCAGCGCTTGGAGGCGTCACTGGAGTTCGGCGCGGCGTTCGCCGTCGACTTCATCGTGGCCACCGGCGAAGTGCACGCCCTCGGTGGTGTCCGCTACGCCATGGAGCGGGGTCAGAACGGGACCCTGGTGAGCCTGACGGGCTTCATCAGGATCGGCGGCAGCGTCGAGGTTCTCGGCCTGGTGTCGGTGTCGATCGAGCTCCGCGTGACGCTCACCTACAACCCCGACCGCAACCAGATGACCGGCCGCGCGACTCTCGTGATCGAGATCGATCTGATCCTGTACTCCGACTCCGTGGAGATCGACAGCGGCGAATGGGTCCTGGCCGGGAAGGAGGGCGCCCCGGCACTGGACGACTCCGGTCTCACGGCCTGGATCGACTACAGGAAGGCGTTCACACCATGAGTGAGTCGGAAGGCACACTGCTCTGGGTAGCGGTGCCGGGCGGCAGGGTCTCCGGCGACAGCGCCGTCCTGCGCGCACTCATCGTGCCGCGGCTCCGGACGGCCGGGCTGGTGGCCGATTCCGTCATGCGCAGATGGCCGGACCAACTCGCCGGCGCCGACATCGAGGTGACGTTGCGCAGCGAGGCCCGTCCCACTCCCCGCCCGGTGAGCGGCGAACTGCACCATGAAGCCGACCCCGAGGTGTGGGAGTCGTTCTTCGGCACCGAGACGGACATGAAGGTCACGCCGTACCACGCACCGGATTCCTACGACTACCGGCACGTCGAACACACCGCCGCGCAGGCGAAGCTCGTCACGGAAACGTACACCGAAGCGGCGAAGAAGGTCGCCCTCCACGGCTCCAAGGCGGCCACGGCGCAGAGTGCCATCCGGAAGAAGCTCCGCGAGACGTGGCTCGACGACGACCCCGGCGCGCCCACCACCCCCACCACGACCGCCCGCCACAGCCAGCTCCCAACAGGAGCGGTGTCCCGGACTTCCACCGCGCGGTGTCGTTCCTCCGGGAGCACCCGGCGGTCCTCCGCTCCCTGGGCCTCATCTTCGATGTCCGTCTGCCCGCGGCCGAACTCGACCCGCAAGGATCCGTCCAGGTGCTCTGGAGGGGCAGCGACCTTGTCGAATCGCCTTGGACGCGCTACGAGCTCGACGGCACCGACTTCCTGCCCGCCTCCACCGAGCGCATCCGGAGCGGCATGGTCGACCTCGGCGCAACGGTGCAGGTGGAGACGGCAAGGGGCGTGGAAGAGGCCCGGTGGGAAACGGCCAACTTCGATGTCGACAGCGCCGTGGGAAGACTGCGCGACACCGCTCGCGGCCTGTCGGCGGACGAAGACGAACCCGTCACGCTCCCGGCGCTGCGTTCGACCGGGCCCATGCTCCTGCGGCACGGCCGCGAGCACGACCTGACCGCCCGCCACCGGGCTGCCGAGGCGATGGCTACCCTGGACGGGATGGCGGACGCCGAGCTGACCGCCGACGACCTCGTCCTCGGCTATCGCATCGACGTCCAGTGCAGCAGCGGCGGCTGGATGTCGCTCGCCCGGCGGCTGGCCACCTACTTCGTTGGAGGAGAGGCCATCGGTGTGCCGAACCGGGCGGAAGAGGGCCAGATCAAGCCGCACGCGATGCGGCGCGACACAAAGGGCGGAGCGTTGCTGGGCGATGAGGTCGTCGCCTGCTGGGACGGCTGGAGCCATGTCCTCCCGCGCCCGTCCCTGCTGGCCGCGAACGCCAACGGCGCCGCGGCCAACCCCTTGATCCGCCTGCCCTACGAGATCCGCTGGACGTTCCTGCGGGACGGGATCCTCCCCGAACTGCGCTTCGGCAGGGCCTACCAGCTCCGAGCCCGGATCGCCGATGTGACGGGGGGCGGCCTGCGCCTGAACGAGCCCGTCGCCGACACCTGCGCGAGCCTCCTCGTCCCGTACCGCCGGCACGAACCACTGCCCCCGCCGCAACTGGCCCTCACTACAGGCCCGTTGACACCCCAGGTGAAGCTGGGCCCCGGTGGCACACCCACGCAACTCGTCATCCGAAGCGACCGCGGCCTCACCGCCGCCCAGTTCGCCGAACGGCATCCACACTACGAGGACAACGACAGCAGGGTCCTGCTCCCGCCGCCCACCTCCCGCGAGCTGGCGGAACAGCACGGCGTCCTCGACGGCGCCGACGCGCGGACCTGGGAGCTCGTGCGGCGGGTTGTGGTCCCCTCGGACGACGCGTTCTTGCCCGACCCGACGGCGGACGGCGTGACCTTCTGTCTCTTGAGGAGTCCCGGCGACACCCAGCCACTGGCCGACCGACGGCCGTGGGGCGGGCAGTGGCCCGATCTCACGGCTAAACTCCTCGTGCTGGGCGAGCGACCCGGTCCGGCCATCGGCTGGGAGCCGGCGGGCCTGTGGGGCCCGGACGACCGCGTGGTCTTCCGGCTGGCACCGGCCGAGCAGGTCACAGTCGAGATCTCCTCGAACCTCGACTCCTCCTACGCGAACCACTTCGTGATCAGAGAGTGGGCACCACCCGATCAGGACGGGGGCGACCCGGCCCTCGGCGGGCGCCACCCAATGGTCACCCCACCGGTGGTCGTCACCCTCGTCCATGCCGTGCGCCGCCCCAGGAAGGACCCGGACGGACAGCTCGTCGCCGTTCGCGAGCGCGGGGAGACCTTCGCCACCCTGCGACCGGTCGACCCTCTCAACCCTCTCCTCAGCGTCGATCCGGCCAGTACGATCCAGCTCGATCTCGTCGCCGGCTGGGACGAATGGCACGACGACGGCGTCGGGAACCCGACGTCGTTCGCCCGCCCGGCGTCCGCCGCTCTCCCTCCGGCTCACCTGGAGCGCGACGCGACCCACCTCCCTCCACTGCGGCAGGAGTTCGGCGACACACGTCGTCGCACGATCACCTACACGGCGACGGCGGTGAGCCGGTTCCGGCAGTTCTTCGACGATGCGGACCCCGAGGCGTTCCTCGCCGAGAAGCCGCTCGGCCCCGTGACCGTGCGGAGTTCGGCCCGCCCCGCGCCGCCGGCGGTACTGTCCACGACACCGTCCTTCCGCTGGGAAGGGCTCGCAGTGCCGACGGGGTGGGAGTCCTTGCACCGCACCCGTTCGGGCGGTCGGCTGCGCGTCGAGCTGGCTCGTCCCTGGTACACGACAGGTGAGGGGGAGCAGCTGGCCGTGGTGGTGTGGCCGGGCGACCCTCCCGGGGACGTGCCCGAGGCGGCGCACCCCTTCGTGTCGCGACTGAACCGCGACCCGATCTGGGCGACTCCGGCTCCGGTCGTCGCCCTGAAGGCGTCCGCGCTGTCGGGCTTCTCCGGTCCTCGTCCTCGCTCGGTGTCCCTGCCGGAGTTGGGGCGGGAGGTGATCGCCGTGCCGTACGAGGTGTGGTTCAACGACGGCCGCTGGTACGCCGACATCGACCTCTCCGCGGCAGCCGCCTCCTCCTACCGTCCCTTCGCGCAACTCGCCCTCGGCCGATACCAGCCCGAGAGCCTGCCTGATCTGGGCCTGGAGCTCTCGCCCGTCGTCCTCACCGAGATGGTGCAGCCGCTGCCGGACCGCGCGCTGACGGTCGAGCGGGGTTCGGGGGAGCTGCGCGTCCTGCTCGAGGGGACGGGCCCGCTCGGTCCCCTGCCCAACCGGGTGCACGCGTCGGTGGAGACCTGCGCGGTGCCGACTGGCGCGAACGCCTCCGAGGTCGATCTCACGCTCTGCGGTGAGCCTGCGGAGGGCGTGAGGGCATGGACCCGCGTACCGGGCCTGGCTGTCTCCGGTGGGCTCGGCTCTCCGCTGCACTCTCTCCCGCTGCCTTTGGGCACGGGTCCGTTCCGTCTCGTCGTCCGCGAGACAGAGCGGTACCCTGCCTCGCCGGATGCCCCTCCGTCGGCCGAAGGGGTCCCGGAACTTATGGAGCGGAGCGTCTTCATCGATGCCGTTCCCCTGTGACCCGCCACTGCGCCCGACCCCATGCCCCAGTTCATCGTCCCCTCCCCCGTTCGCGGCTGACGGACGGCCGCAGACCGATCCGGGCCACCGCCTCCGGCAGGTCCCGTACCCCCAAGAGCCCTTCCTCTGGCAGCGTCCCCCACCGCCCCGGATCCGGTACTCGCACCATATGCCACGTGCTCAACTGCCCCCTGAAGCTTGAACACGCTGAATCATCAGGGAAGCTTCCAGGGGTGAGGTACACAGTCCTGCCACCACGACGAGGGCGGTGGCCAGGGCGGCCTGGTCCGCGACGGCGACGGCGGACAGGACGAGCAGGCTCGTGGCGTTGATGAGCACAGCCGGACCGGAGACCCGAATCTGTCCCAAGCGGTCCATGAGGCGGCCTTTGACCGGCTGGGAGAGTGCCGAGGCCAGCACGTACAGCGCGCTGAGCGCACCGGCGAAGGACAGCGACCCGCCGCTCTGGGTGCCCGCGAGGGCGAGTGCGACCGGCGCCATGGCGTTGGGCAGCCGGCCGAGCAGGGTGCCCGTGAGGAGGCGGGTGACATGCGGGCTGGCCAGTACGGCGCCGGGGGTCAGCGAGGGATCTGCGGTGGCAGGGCGGGCGTTGAGGGTCAGCGGGGGCAACGGTGGGGCTCCAGACAGGTCACGGGCGGTCGCTGTGGTGGGACGTACTGGGCACAAGCGGTCCCGCGGCCCCTGCGGCAGGAGGTGCAGGGCAGCCCGCTGCACCGTCATGCTTCGGGGCCCGGCTCGCGACAAACCGGCGGCAGCGGCTCGAGCACGAACTTGCCGGCGTACGAGGGTCGCCGTCGGGCGGCAGCCGGCCGGCTGCCTTGTAGGCCGAGCGGAGCTGGTGCGCGGCCTGCGCGTAGCTGTCGCGGTCGGTGTCGAACGTGATCCTCATCGGCGGTGCCCCGGGGCGGTCACAGAGTTTCCATGGGGAGGACGAACTCCTTGGCTCGAGGCGGGGTTTCGGAAGGAGGGTCCGGACACGGCAGCGCCCGCCCGAACTGGATGGATAGAGGGGCCCGGGCGGGCGCTGGGGAGGGTGCGCCGTGCCGTTACGGACGCGCCGAGAGGTCCTCGCCCGGACGGGCGGACACGAACGGGCGGGCCGAGGCGAGCGGACGGGACTCGAGCGGGCGCAGGTTCATTGAGCGTTGTTCAACCTGAATTCGCTGGTCCTGGGGCTGGCGTGGGCGAGGGCTGGGGTCCTCGTGCCGTTCGTGGGCGTGATCGGTAGCAGGTGATCATCCGTCAACGCTGGATCTGGGCGTTGGTCAGCACGAGGAGGGCCCGCAGGAGCGTGGTCGCGTGGCGGGCGTTCATGCGGACCTTGGTGAGGATCCGCCAGTTCTTAAGGTCTGCGAAGCCGTGCTCGTTCACCGCTCGCTCGCGGCTGACCAGCCGGTTGGCCTCCTTCTGGGCGGCGGTGAGGGGATGGCCGCGGGTCGCCTTGCGGCCGGTGACGATCACCGGGTCGTCGGGGTCGTCGTCCAGGCCGACGAAGCCGAGGTCCGCCAGCGCCCCGAGGCCGGCCTCCCGCAGGTGGATGGTGATCTTGTTGTGGCGGGCAATGGTGATCTCCGAGGAGCGCCCCGGCTTCGCCGCCGAGATCCACACCAAGTTGCCCTTCTCGTCGGTCAGGGCGAGGAACAGCAGGCCGTGGGTCTTGTGCTTCCCGCTGAAGTTCGGCCGGTTGGCATCCCCGGTGCGTCGGCGAGTACGGACGAGAGTGCCGTCGAGCAACACAACGACGCCACCCTTCCGGGCGATTTTCTTCAGGGCGCGGTCCAGGCGCGGGGCCCGCGCGGCGAGCAGGCCGGTCACTTCGAGCAGCCAGCGGCGCACGGTGGAAGCGGAGATGCCGTGGCCGCCGGCCATGTCGGAAAGCCGCTGGCCGTGGCGGAGGACGGCCAGGACGATCAGGGCGATGCGGCCGGGCGGGAGCTTGCGCCAGCGGATCTTCTTCAGGTGGCCGCGGACCAGGCCGGAGACCAGGTCGAGGGTGGCGCTCGACAGCGGCAGGCGGCACTGGTAGACAAGCCCTTCAGCTCGGCGGGGCGGTTGTTCCTTCGCATGGACACCCAACTCCCGTCGGGGGCCTGCGCGTTACGCCGAAATCAGGCCGCCGCCGGTCAGGCGGACGACTGCGGCAGGGCGGTGAAGCGGCCGGCGGGGGTGCGGTGCAGCCAGCCCCGGTCCGCCAGGCGCCTGAGCTTGTCGCGTACCGGTTCCACCTGCCCGGGCTGGGTGCCCCTGCCGAGCTGGACGCTGACGTCCTTGGCCGGGACCGGTTCCGATGCCTCGGTCACCATCTTCATGATCGCCTGGTAGTCGGCGGGTAGCGCGCTCCCTTCCACGCCCTGCTCGCGGTGCGGGACCAGCAGCATCCCGCCCGCACCCGGAGTCGTTGTCACCTGCTCCAACTCCTCAGCCGCGGCCGGGTCGTCGGCCTGCCCGCTCCGCTCGGCCTCGATGAACTGCCCGATCACCACCTCGGCGGCTTCCAGCCGGGCCACCTCGGCATCGATCTCGGCGAGCTCCTTGCGCAGCCGTTCGGCGCGATCGGCCAGCAAGACCCCTCCGCTGCATCACCCAGACCAGCACATCCGCCACCAGCAGCCCCTCCCACCCGGCTCTCCTCGGAGCCTACGAGGCACTCCGGATCCGGCACCGCAATTCCGGCGAACCGGCAATGCGCCGGATGATCACCTGCTACCGATCACGCCCACGACCGGCACGAGGACCCCAGCCCTCGCCCACGCCAGCCCCATGACCAGCGAATTCAGGTTGAACAACGCTCATTGGTGGGGCGGCGCTGGAGGCCGGCTCGCCGCGGCCAGGCTGTCCTGTAGACGTGCGTGGCGGAATTGGTAGGTCGCGCCTGCCTGCCGCAGCACTCCTCGCCGGTGAGCATCGTCCAGAAATCTCATCAGCCGCCACGGCAGTCGCCCCCGCAGTGCCAGCCACGAGCGGGTGAGTAGGAACCACCCCCAGGCACTGGCTGCAAGGCCCGTCTGAAACCTCCCCACGAACCTGCCGGCCAGCCCGACGGCGAACCCGCCGCCGAGACCGGCTGCAATCCCCCAAGCGAGTCCGACGGGAAGCCCGAACCCCGGCGGCCCAGTCACGAGCCCGGCCACAAGCCCGGCCCCGAGAGTTTCCACGGCAATACGGAAAGTGCTGAGTACCCTGTCGCTCCGAAGGGCATAGCCAGGGCTCGGTGAACGGATCGTATCGGTTGGAGTGTTCACCCATGCCATGATTCCGAAGCCGATCCCGACTCCCAGGCCCGCTCCGAACCCGACCTTCAGCACCATCTCGAGGCTCGCGGGGAATCCGGCTCCCAGCCAGGCCGCTGAGCCGAAGGTGAGGAGAGCTCCTGATCCCGTTGTAATCCCAACTGCTAGTCCGAGAAGCAGTTTCCTGCCGAAGAGCCGTGATCGGCCTCGTATCCGAAGGTTGACATGCCCCGGGTGAGACGGCGGCACAGCTACCAGACCGGCGCTGAACCCGCCCGCCAGCCCGGCTACGACTCCGACCTCAAGCCCGACCCCGATCGCCACGCCGAGGCCAGCAACGAACCCGGTCAGGATCTCGAGCAATACCCCGATGACACGTCTCGTGCCCGGGGCGAGGGCACTGTGCAGTTGCCACCAGACCAGATCGCGGGTAGGGCGACTGTTGTGGTCTCGGGCTATGAAGGCCAACCACTTGTGAGCTAGTTCCGGAGAGTACTGCGGTACGCGCCTGTGGGGACGGCCCGTTGCTGGCGGCAGCGGGCGATGACGGTAGACGGCAGGGACGAAGGCGTTCAGCAGGTGATCTTCAATGGCAGCCCGGCCAGCGAAGCGTTCGCGGGTAAGGAGTTCAGCGGGGTCGGTCGCCGGATCGCTGTAGATTGCCCGTGCCTGCGCCACCATCAAGGGAGACGACAGCGCCGTGGCAAGCGGAGCTGTGGGATGCGCCCGCAGATACGCAAGCACCGGTACCCAACGCGCATCGTCGGCCACTCCGCCGACGGACAGAAAAGCTATCGCCTCCTGCACGCCCACCGGTTCCAGTTCTATCACCGCTGCGGTGGCCAGCACGCCACCGTGGGAGGTAACAGCGGCTTCGTACTCGGCGCTGCGGCAGGTGACGATCAGGGGTCTGCCGGCCGGAACCCGGTCCAAGGCATCAATCGCCGCCGGGTGCAGCCCAGCGGGCATCTCGTCCAGGCCGTCCAGGATCGGCAGGATGTGGCTATCTGTGACCAGTCGATGGGCAGCCCTGGGGCCGAATGCCTCGGCGTTGGAGAGGGCAGGGTAATCCTCCACCACGCGGCGGACCATCCAGGTGTCCAGGTGTTCGTCACGGGGATCCCATGAAGAGAGCGATAGCAGTACCGGCACTGGGCCTCCGTGCGCGCTGCGCTGCTCCAGCAGGCCAAGGGTCAGCAGGATGGCTAGTACGGTCTTGCCCGCTCCAGGGTCGCCGAGCAGGACCAGCCGCCGCTTGGGAAGCTGATTGAAGGCGGTCACGATCTCGTCGACTCCGCCGCGAAGCCGCAGCCGTGACGGGCGTCCGCCCACGACGTCCTCGCCCAGTACCGCGGCCGGGTGGGCGGAGACCGGGCGGCTGGTGGTGGACCAGCGCAAGTGCAGGGGCTGTGGTCGGTGCAGCATCCGTGTGTCTGCCTCGGTGGCCCACTGCCGGTGCATTGTGTGGGCCAGTTCCTCAGCCCCTCGCCGGAGCCGTGCTCCGTCGCCGTCGCCGCTGGCGATCGGCATTGGCTCCTGCTGCCTTCGGGCCTCTACCGCTGCGGCAGCGACTGCTGCCAGGGCAGCAACAGGCCAGGCCAGCCAGAGATAGGGCTGAACCGCTTCCGGTACATTGAACCGCCCCGGTTCGAATGGAGACTCGATTCCGTGTAAGGATCAGAGTCATGGCACGTCCCTCCTCCTATCCCCCTGAGCTGCGCAAGCGCGCGGTGCGCATGGTCGCCGAGGTCCGCGGTGACTATCCGACAGAGTCAGCCGCGATCAACGCGGTGATGGCCAAGCTGGGCATCGGCTCACGCGAGACACTGCGCAAGTGGGTCCGCCAGGACCAGATCGACTCCGGGACCCTGCCGGGGGCGACGAGCGAGGAGTCCGCGCAGATCAAGGCGATGAAGAAGGAGATCGCCGAACTCAAGCGCGCGAATGAGATCTTGAAGGCCGCGGCGAGTTTCTTCGCGGCCGAGCTCGACCGGCCACTGCCTCGCTCGTAACGTTCATCGACGAGCACCGGGACCGCTTCGGCGGCGTCGAGCCGATCTGCCGCACGTTGACCCAGCACGGCTGCAAGATCGCCCCCTCCACCTACTACGCCTGCAAGAAACGACAAGCGACTCCCTCGCCGCGAGCCGTGCGGGACGAGGAACTCAAGGAGCTGATCCAGGAGGTCTACACGTCCAACTACCGCGTCTATGGCGCGAGAAAGGTCTGGCGCGAGCTGAACCGGCAGGGCCATGCTGTGGCCCGCTGCACGATCGAGCGCCTCATGCGTGAGATCGGCATCGCCGGCGCGGTCCGCGGCAAGAAGGTCATCACCACCCTCCCGGACCCGACCGCCGCCAGGGCCCCGGACCGCGTCGACCGCGACTTCGTCGCCCCGGCCCCGAACCGGACCTGGGTCGCCGACTTCACCCACGTGGCCGCCTGGGCCGGCGTCGTCTATGTCGCCTTCGTCGTGGACACCTTCTCCCGTCGCATCGTCGGCTGGTCCGCCTCGCTGTCGAAAGAGACCCAACTCGTCCTGGACGCCCTGGACATGGGTCTGTGGCAGCGCGATCGCGAGGGCCGCCCACCGGCGCCTGGCCAGCTGATTCATCACTCCGACGCGGGTTCTCAATACACGTCATTCCGGCTGGCCGAACACCTGGACGCGGCCCAGATCGCGGCCTCCATCGGCTCGGTCGGCGACGCGTACGACAACGCGCTCATGGAGTCGACGATCGGCCTGTTCAAGACAGAAGTCATCAAGCCCCAGCGGCCGTGGAAGACGCTCTCACACGTCGAGCTCGCCACCGCCGAGTGGGTCGACTGGTACAACCACCGCCGACTCCACGGTGAGATAGGGCACATCCCGCCCGTCGAATACGAAGCCAACTACTACCGAGCAACCACGAAACCCCAGCTCACAGCCACCAACTGAGATCTCCACCGAACCCGGGGCGGTTCACCACAGCCCTAGTACTTGAGGGCGGCTCGCCGACAGCGAGCCGCCCGTCGCTGACGTGTCACCTGACGATTGCGCTGCGGCCCAGCGCCAGTCCCAGGAAGGCGACCAGCATCCACACCGGTCCCACGACTCCCTGGAACCCGGGAAGCCCGGTAATACCGGCGAACAGGACGACCGCCAGCACCGGCACCAGACTGACCCAGCCGATCCAGCGCGAGACCGTCCGCTCGCGTAGCGCCATCCAAGCCACCGCACCCGCCGCGACCACGACTCCAAGCCAGCCGATGAAGCCGCCGAAGTCGTTGAGCATGTAGTAGACGAACAGGCCGTCCTCGCCGAACGATTTCTTGTCCATCCCGGTCGGCAGATAGATCGCCATGGCGCCCTTCCAGCCGTACCCGTATGTCAGGCCGGCGGCGGAGGCCGTCAGCGCGCCGCTGACCACGTACGCGGCGGTGCTGCCGGGTACCCGTGGCTCGACCTGGCGCCGCCATGCCGCGGCCAGTACGAGCAACAGGACAACTGTCGCGAATCCCGTAACGAGACCGAGGTGCGCGATGCCGCGCGACACTTCGTCGGTGATCGTCGCGTCGACGAACTCCCGCTGTTGTGTGCCGCTGCGGACGTCGGCAAAGAGCGTGGCGATGGCTCCCAGCAGGCCCGCCCCCACCCCGTACAAGGGCCACTTCGGCCTTACGCCGCCGTCCTGATGCGCTGTGCTGCCGGTTGCCGTCGGATCGATTGTGGTCATTGCCATCAACTCCTGGTCTCCGCGAGCTGTTTGCGTGCCCTACTGTCAGCTCGGCCGTGTCCCGGGTACCAGGGACGCCCGTCCCAGTCGGCCGGGAATTTCGTCCCGGATCGCTGCACTACGGCCTGGACTGCGGGAGCATGTCCCTATGGACCGGGGGGATCGGGTACTGCGGCGCACTGCCTACGCCATTGCGGGCACTGGTGCCGCGGGCTGTGCCGCGACTGTGCCTGTGCATGACTGGCTGGCCGGACGCATCACGGTTACGCCCCTGTATTGGAGTGACCTCGTGCTCGGCACGGCATGGCCGCTGGTGGGCGCCGTCGCCGCCCGGACCCGGCCGCGCAATGCGGTGTGCTGGCTGATGCTTCTGCCCGCCATGATCGGCCCCTACCACCTGCTCGCCTATTACGCGGGCTACAGCAGTCTCGTCGCCTCCGCCCCGCTGCCTGGCTGGCAGGTGGGCGCCTGGATTGGCTGCTGGGGGTTTGCCGGCTACTGGTTCGCGACCCCGCTGGTACCGCTACTCTTCCCGCATGGCCGCCTGGGTACCCGGCCCCGTCGGGCGTGCGCGTGGGTTATCACGGCCATCGCGGCTGTCGGCACGCTCGCCACCATGCTGCGCCCCAGCGGCACCGATCCCGTCCCCGGTGTCCCCAACCCCCTCGGCCTCGCGGGCTGGGAGTGGCTGCACACGGTGATGTTCTGGTGTGCCGTCACCACCATGCTTGGCGGCACTTGCGTCGCCGCCGTGTTCCTCTTCCTGCGCACCCGCTCCGCCACCAGCACGGAACGCGCCCAACTGCAATGGCTGATGCTGGGCGGACTGGTGATGGCCCTCTCATTCCTCGGGACGACGTTGACTGACCTCCAGAAACCACCCCTGATCGGTGATCTGCTGATGATGCTGGGGCTGCTTGGCCCGCCCGTCGGCATCGCGATCGCCATGCTGCGGCACCGATTGTTCGACGTGGAGGCTGTCCTCGGTCGCGCCATCGTTTTCACTGTTCTCAGCGGTATCGTCCTGGGTGTATACGCTGCAGTCGTCGCCGGGGCAGGCCTGCTCGCACCCGGCTCACTCGTCGGCACCGCCACCATCGCCGTCACCGCGCTGCTCGCGGCAAACGGTCGCGGCGCTGTCCAAGCAGCCGTGGACCGGTTGCTGTTCGGCCACCGTCACGACCCGTACGCCGTCGTCGCCCGCGTCGGTCGTCATATCGCCCCGGCATCCGAACCGGCAGAAGCCATGCAGCGCCTCGTCGACGCCCTGCGCCAAGCGCTGGCACTGCCGTACACGGCCTTCGACAGCCCCGCGGTAGGGGCGGCCTCCGGCACTCCCGTACCGGGCGCGGGCTGGCGGACCGTTCGATGCTTGGCGCTCGGCCGCGAGGTCGGCGAACTCCGTATCGGTCGGCGGCGCTCCGGCGAGCCGTGGACCGTCCAGGAGCAGGGCGCAGTCGAGGAGGTCGCCGACCGCGCCGGAACCCTTGCCTACGCCGCTGCCCTAGTGGAGGACGTCGCACGCAGCCGGGCCCGTATCCTGTCGGTGCGCGAGGAGGAACGCCGGCGCCTGCGCGCCGACCTCCACGACGGCATCGGCCCATCCTTAGCCGGAACCGCCCACCAGCTGGACGCCCTCGCCCGGCGTGCCCACGATCCCGACCTCGCAGCCTCCATCACAACGCTCCGGGACCGGCTCCGCTCCACAGTCGGTGACCTGCGCACCGTGGTCCAGGGGCTGCGGCCCGCCGTTCTCGACCAACTCGGCCTGCCGGGCGCCCTGCGCGAACTCCTTGCCGGATACGACACACCCTCATGCCACTGCGATATTGACGCTGCCTGCCGCGGCCTTCCAGCAGCCGTCGAAGTCGCTGCGTACGCGATAGCTGCCGAGGCAGTTGCCAACGCGGTGAAACACAGCGCTGCCAGCCGCCTCGACCTCACGGCTCACCTGGATGGCAGGGACCTCGCGCTCGCGATCCGAGACAACGGCTGCGGCATCGCGCCGCGACACAAAGCGGGCGTCGGATTCCGCAGCATGAGCGAACGCGCCGCAGAGATCGGGGGTCGCTTGGAGATCACCGCAGACCCAGGAGGCGGCACCCTGGTGCGCGCCATTCTTCCGGCAGGTGATCCGCAGTGAAGGGGCCGATCACCGTCCTCCTCGTCGACGATCATCCTGTCTTCCGGGCCGGGATGACCACCGTCCTGACCGACCTTCCCGATGTAACAGTCATTGGCGAAGCCGCCGACGGCGCCGAGGCCATCGCCACAACCGCCCGGCTGCTACCAACGATTGTCCTGATGGACCTGCGCATGCCCGGCGTCAGTGGTCTGGAAGCCACCGCCCAGATCACCACTGCCCACCCGCAAGTCGCTGTCGTTATCCTGACCATGGACGAAGACGACGACTCGGTCTTCGCCGCACTCCGCGCCGGCGCTCGCGGCTACTTACTGAAGGAAGCAGACGGCACGGACGTCCACCGCGCCCTGCTAGGTGTCGCCCGTGGCGAAGCGGTCTTCGGCCCACGGATCGCCCGGCGCGTCCTCTCCCACTTCGCCACCCCGCCCACCAGCCCTGCCAGGATGCCCTTCCCCCACCTCACCAACCGAGAACGAGAGATCCTCGACCTGCTTTCCCGCGGCCTGGACAACGCATCCATCGCGCGCCGACTGTCCCTGTCCGAGAAGACAATCCGCAATCGCGTCAGTGATGTGCTGACGAAGCTGCGTGCTCGAACCCGCGCGGAGGCAGCAGCCCTGGCCCGGGATGCGGGCCTGGGAAACCCCCAGTTGCAACCCGGCCCAGGACCGGGACTGTAAATCGTTCGGATCTGTCTCACTTTCGGTGGTGACTTAGCGTGCTGGCGGTCGTTGGCATGGCATGCGTGACGTCAACGAGCTTGTGGGCATGGTGTTTTCGGGTCTGGCTCCGCTGGTCATCGAGGACATGGTCGATGAAGGTGAGCGGATTCTGGTGCGGGCACGGACACCACAGGCACCGGTGCCGTGCCCGGGCTGCGGGGCACCGTCCGGCCGTGTGCACGGCTATCACTGGCGGACGGTGGCCGACGTATCGGTGGACGGGCGGCGAGTGGTGGTGCGCGTGAGTGTGCGGCGCCTGGTGTGTCCCACGCGCGGCTGCCGCCACACTTTCCGCGAGCAGGTACCCGGGGTGCTGGAGCGATACCAGCGCCGCACCGCCCGTCTGACCAGGCAAGTCAGGTCCGTGGTGAAGGAGTTAGCGGGCCGGGCGAGTGCGCGTCTGCTGACGGCGCTGTCCATGCGCCTGTCGCGTCACACCGCTCTGCGCACCCTCCTGCGCATTCCGCTGCCCAGATCGCGGGTGCCCCGTGTGATCGGTGTCGATGACTTCGCACTGCGCCGGCGTCACCGCTACGCGACCGTGCTGGTCGACGCCGAGACCCATGAGCGGATCGACGTGTTGCCCGATCGCACGGCCGACACCCTGGAAGCGTGGCTGCGCACCCATCCGGGCGCCGAGATCGTGTGCCGCGACGGCTCGACCACCTACGCCGAAGCCATCCGCCGCGCTCTGCCCGATGCCATTCAGGTCGCCGACCGCTGGCATATTTGGCACAACCTGTGCGAAGCCGCCCTCAGCGAGGTGAAGGCCCACAGCAGTTGCTGGGCCTCGGTGCTGGACACGCCCCTGTACGACGGGCCCCGCGCACGGACCACCCTGGAACGCTGGCAGCAGGTCCACGCCCTTCTCGACAAGGGTGTGGGTCTGCTCGAATGCGCCCGGCGTCTGCAACTGGCCCTCAATACCGTCAAGCGCTACGCCCGGGCCGACCGGCCCGAACGCATGCTCCGTGTCCCCAAGTACCGCACCAGTCTTGTCGATCCCTACCGGGAACACCTGCGCAGGCGCCGGGCCGAAGACCCTGCCGTCCCCGTCCAACACCTCTTCGATGAAATCAAATCCCTCGGGTTCACAGGCTGCCTCAACCTCCTGCACAAGTACATCAACCAGGGCCGCGCGGACGCCGAGCGCAGCCACATCTCGCCCCGCCGCCTCGCCCGAATGCTTCTGAGCAGGCCCGAAGGACTCAAGGCCGAGCAGCAGAACCTCCTGCGTCGTCTCACCGCAGCCTGCCAGGAGATGACCCGGCTCGCTGACCATGTCCGCACCTTCGCATCGTTCCTGGTGCCCAAGTCGGGCAACGCCGCCGCCATCAGCGGCTGGGCCACCGAAGTCCGCGCGGCCGAGCTGCCTCATCTGCATGCCTTCGTCCGCGGCCTCGAACGGGACCACGACGGGGTCGTCGCCGCCCTTACGCTCCCGTTTCATAACGGAGGCACCGAGGGCGTGAACAACAAGACCAAGCTGATCAAGCGGCAAATGTACGGGCGTGCGGGCTTCCAACTCCTCCGCCACCGCATCCTCCTGGGCTGACCTCACCCATCGTTACCACCGAAAGTGAGACAGATCCGTTCGTTTGACAGACCCGGCCATGGGCCGCCGGCTCCCGTGGTCAGTCGAAGCCACCGGTGTGGAGTTCGACCACGAAGACGTACAACCCGCTGGGCGACCGGATCACCGCCTTCCCCGCCTCGCCCGGCTGGACCACGGAGCAGATCGGCCAGTACGCGCGGCTGCGCCGCCGACTGGTGCGGCTGTCGGCCGCGGTCATCACCCATCCGTGGTGGAGCAGCGTGCCGACCGGCGAGCAGGTCGTTGCCGCATGGCGCTCAAGCGGCTGGAAGCGCCGCCGGCGAGCCGGGCATTGCGGATGAGGCGGCGTAGCGGTCATGGACCAAGTCGAGGGCCTGGCCGACGGGGAGCCGCCGTCGGCCAATCCCCGACGCCGCCGATCCGTATCCGCCTCTACGACGACCAGGAGCACACCGGACGGCTCCATCACCGATGGCAGGGCTCGACCGGGTCCTGGTTCTACCGAGTGAGCGTGACTCTCTGGGCCAGCACCCAGCTGGGTGCCCGCGACGTCCCCGAGCCCGCCGACGTCGAGTTCGATGCGCCGCAGACGCACGTCCGCGGTCGACGGCGTCTCCTACCAGGGCGTGCCGCTCACCCGGCACCGGGACGCGATCATCCGCGCCCGCACCGGGCGCCGTCTGCCCGATGCGCCGCCGCAGCACGAGGCCGCACCAGCCGACGCGACGAAGTGGGGCGTGGAGCGGGCGCTGTTTGCGCCGCGCCCCGATGATGTCCGGGCCGGACTCGCCGCGGCGGGAACCCTCCAGCCGTGGTGGCCGCCGCCCGGCCGGCTCGCATGAGGACGGCTCCGCATCCTGACACGACGCCCCGGGCCGCCCGCCGGACCACAGCCCCGGGCGCCCAGAGCCGTCAGGGACTCGCCTTGTCACGGCAGGAACGGGCATCGATGGCATCGGTGCTCGGTTTGTGCTCGTTGATCCGTTCCGGGTCGCCTTCCGCGAGGAGAGGCAAAGAGGTGTCGATGTCCTTGCTCCAAGTGCTGCTGCCCACGTATGTCTTCAGCCACGAGGCGAGCTCGAGGCAGTCCGCGCGGTGCCCCTTCGGTATCCCTATCCCGTAGTACTGCGGCGCTCCCACCTTCAGGTCCGGCACGACGCGCAAGCCGTCCTTGGCATGGTGCTGGGCGAAGCCGTAGAGGATGGTCTGGTCCGTGGACACAGCGGCAACCTGACCGCCGAGGAGAGCTTCGATGCAGTCGGAGGCGTCATCCTTGACCACTGGCTCCCACTCCGACGTGACCCTGCTGTCGTCCACGGTCTTCTGGGACGTGGTCCCGTCCCATGTGCAGACGCGCTTGCCGCGCAGATCGTCCATCGTCTGCACGTCAGCGCCGTCCGGTCCCACAAGGAAGCCCTGCCACGTCTTCAGGTAGGGACCGACGAAATCGATCTCGAGCATGCGCTCCGGCGTAATGGAGAAGGAAGCGATCGTCATGTCGGCGCGCTTCGAGACCAGTTGCGCGACGCGGTCCCGGGACGACACCGGGACCGGGTCACTGAACTCGACGTCCAGCTCTTCTCTGACGTGCTTGAACAGCAGGTAGTCCAGTCCGGAATGGCCGTGGTCGTCAACGTGGGACAGACCGGGCAGGTCGTTGTGCATCGCGACGGTGACTCTCTCCCTGCCGAGGAACTCGGGTTCCGGCTCCGCGGAACACGAGAGCAGTCCCACGAGGGCAACCAGCGAGACGGCGCCCCCTCGCGTGAGACGCGGGGAAAGCGGCCGGATGCGCCTTTGGGGTAACGGAATTCGAGACATGGCCGGCCCTTTCAGTCATGGAGTGCCGCTTCGGCCACGGACACACTCATGCGACACCCGTCCTCGGTCAGCAGGTCGACGTCGACGACAATCCTGTCCCGCAGGCCTCCCAGCGGGAACTCGACCGGCTGTCCACTCGTGACGTCGGCAACGAGGGTGTTCGCGTTATTGGGGAGCTGGACCGCCATCTCGGTGTCAGGAGTGCACGACTGTGCTCCCGGTACGGCGTCCGCGACCGTCAGCACCAGGCGCAACTGGGCGCGCTCCGGGGGCGCGTTCACCACGACGCGCAGCCCTGATCCATTCGTCCCCGTGGCAGGCGAGATGCGCGTGCGGCCCGTGACATCGACCTCGCCGTGATCCGCCAAGTGATCCATTCCGACGATCCCGAGGACCGCCAGCAGCAGCGACCCCCCTGTCATCAGGGCGCGCCACACGGCGGACGAGTCGCGGCTGCCCACACCGATCACCCGGCAAAAGGCCACGACCACTGCGGCACCGATGGCGAAGTACACCCAAAGGAACTGATCCGTCGGCCCGCCCGGAGCGATGATCAGAGCGACCGCGCCCAACGTGATCACCAGGAAGAACGGTGGCCAGTTCCAGCCGCTCCAGCGTTTGACGTTGCCGATGAACTCGGCAGGATCGCCCACGAACACGCTGAGAAAAAGCTTGCCGACCTTGCCGATGGCGGGTGCGCCCTCGCCATGGGACGCGACCTGCACATCGTCACCACGGCGGTCGTCGGTCAACTGCGGGCCTCCCGCTCCGGGCGGGGGTTGTAAGTGAAGTTCGCCGTGTGGACCTTGCCGATCGCGGCCGCGCCCTCGCCGTGGGACGTCACATGGAACGTGTCACCCGAGTGGTACGTCTCGTACGCCCGCTCGATGTGCCGACTGAGGGCCTCGGCGCTCAAGTCGCCTTCCTCTTCCAGCCATTTCCCGACGGCAGCTGCCAGAATCTGCCGGTCCTCGCCCTCGAGACGCTCGATGACCGCGAGCACATCCGTATCCTGCGGCGTCTGCGGCGGGTCGCCGGCTCCCCGGTTCAACAGCCGGGCCAGAAACCTCTGGCCACGATCCACTACGCCGTCCGCAATCCTCGTCTGGGCCGACTCGACCACGGCGCCTGAGAAGGATGCGGCGGCGGTGCTGATGAACGGAGCGATGACAGCAGCAGCTGTCACTAGCTCGGACATCCGTGATCTCCCCTCCTCGATCGCCGCCACCTTACTCAAAAGACTGTCGGACAAGGACGGAATTCGATCGACTCGTCCGGGCGGCACAGGCCGCGGATCAGGTCAAGATCCAGGGCAGGGTGACGAGGAGCGAGGTGATGTCGTCAACCAGCGCCTTGGCCCCCGTCATGGCGTTCTGAGACAGCGTAGGAAGGCGACGTGCACCCAGCCGGCCGCACGCTTCCGCCGACGCCCGACGCCCGACGAATGCGGACGCTCGAATCCTCGCCCCGGTCCTGACGCCGACGCCCAGCGTCGAGGCCGGGACTTTGGGAAAGAGACATCCGATGCAGTTGATCTGGCAAGTGGGCGCGGGTGGGGCTGGTGTCAGCGGGGCGTGGCAGCATCCGCCGCATGACGAAATCAAACGCCGGCCGCGGCCTGGACATGTTCCGGGACGGCGACTTCCCTATCTACACGCTGACCTTCGTGCGCGATCTGCCCCCTGCTGAGTTGCTCACCCGCATGAGGGTCGATCCAACGACCCTCGCACTGCGCGACTGAGGTGCCCCGATGTTTCCGGACAGGGACCCAATAGGGTTGCCCTGAACAGGAAACGAGGATGAAGTGGCGCCACCGAGCAAGTACTCGACGGAGATTGCTTACACACCGCAACAGCTCTGGCCATGAGGCCGATACCGCGCCGGGCAGTTGCTGGACCGTGGATCTCCTCTTTCGTCGCGCGGTAATAGAGACGTGAACAGCACCAAGCTCCGCTGGAATTCCCGGCGTTGAGGTTGGCCTTCGGCGCCACATGGTCCGCGGCAGGGACGCCGTGCGCTCCGGGTGCGCAGATCAGCCATTCCCGGACGCCTGAGCGGGTACCGGCTCTGGCTGATCCGGGACCGCAGCGCCCTCCGTACTGATACGGGGCAGGCGACGGTCGAGCCAACGGGGCAGCCACCAGTTCGCGCGCCCCATCAGCGCCATCGCCGCGGGCACGATCACCATCCGGACGATCGTCGCGTCGAGCACGATCGCGGTTGCCAGGCCCAGACCGGTCATCTTGACGAGTGGCGACGGGTTTGCGAGGAAGCTGAGGAACACCGAAGTCATGATCAGCGCTGCGGAGGTGATCACGCGGCCCGTGGCTGCCATTCCGCGCGCCACCGACTCAGCGTTGTCACCTGTGGCGTCGTACTCCTCGCGGACGCGCGAGAGGAGGAACACCTCGTAGTCCATGGACAGGCCGAAGAGGACCGCGAAGAAGATCACCGGCAGGGGCGAGACGATCGGGAATGTGCCCTCCAGGTTGAACAGGTCCTTGAGCCAGCCCCACTGGAAGACGGCGACCACGACGCCGTACGCACCACCGATCGACAGCAGGTTCACCGCTGCGGCCTTCAGCGGCACCGCGATGGAGCGGAACACCACCATCAGCAGCAGGAACGACGCCGCCAGGATCGCGGCAATGAAGACGGGCAGGGTGTCCGAGAGCTGCTTGGTGAGGTCGTCCGTCATGGCGGTCAGGCCGGACACGGCGACGTTGTCGGGGACGACGTCGCGGACGCGCCGGAGAGTCTCGGAGGTCTCGGCGTCCGCGGGCGCGGTAGTGGGGAGGATGGGCATCACCAGCGTGTCCCCGGCGGAGGAGGTCCGGGGCTCGCCGACCGTTGCGATACCGGGGTCGGCGGCGATGCGCTTGGACAGTGCAGGGATGCCCTGTGCGTCCACACCGGGGCTGCGCAGGTCGGCGACGATCAGCAGCGGGGCGTTGAAGCCCGGGCCGAAGCCTTCTGCCAGCAGGTCGTAGGCGCGACGGTGAGTGGTGCTTGTCGAATCGTTGCCCGCGTCAGGGAAGCCCGTCTCCATCCGTAGCGCCGGGGCGGCAAGCGCGAGCAGCGCCCCAGTGGCGACTATCAAGTACGGCCACGGTCGGCCTGACACGCGGTGGGCGAAACGCCACCATGCCGTGTCCTCCGCCTGTTTCACGGGGCGTCTGCGGCCCAGGACTCGTCCCTTGTCGATGCGGTCACCCAGGAGCGACAGCAGTGCGGGCAGCAGCGTGAGGGCGGCCGCCACGGCGAACAGAACGAGCAGGGACGTACTGAGGCCGATCGAGATCAGGAAGCCCAGGCCGGTCAGCACGAGGGCGGCCATCGCCACAATGACGGTGCCGCCGGCGACCAGCACGGCCGCGCCCGACGATCCCATTGCGTTCGACAGTGCGGTGGGGTTGGCCTGCCCTGCGGCGCGGTTCACGCGGTAGCGGGCCATGATGAACAGGGCGTAGTCGATGCCGACGCCCAGGCCGATCATCGCACCGATCGTCGGCGCGGCGGTGGTGACGTCCATGGCATTGGCCAGCAGGATGATGCTGCCCATGCCCGCGGCGACGGCTACCAGGGCGAGCGCGACCGGGACCAGTGCGGTCACGATCGTGCCGAACGCGACCACCAGGATGACCAGCGCGGCGAGCAGGCCCGCCGCCTCCGCACCCGATGTCGCCGATTCGGCGTTGATGAAGATGGCGTCACCGCCCAGCTCGACGACGAGTCCGTCCCCACGGGCCGGCTTGATCGCGCCGGTAAGGGCATTGATCTGCTCGGGGTCCACGTCCATCGCAGGCAGGTCGAATGTGATCTGGGCGAACCCGATCTGTCCGTCGGGCGACACCGTGTCGGCAGTGAAAGGATCGGCCACTGTGGCGACGTGCTCCACCTCGGCGATCCGTGCGACCGCCGCGTCGATGGCAGGCCGGTGGAGCTCGAGTTGCTTCCCGTTCGGGACGGCGAACACCGCCATGGCGCTTCCGCCGGAGGCCTCGGGGAAGCGCTCTTCAAGCAGTTCCATCGCCTCCTCGCTCTGGCTGCCCGGAGCGACAAGGTCGTCCACGAACGAGCCGCCGACCGTGCCGGCGAGGGGGAGCACGAGGAGGAGGGCAACCGCCCATGCGGCGATCGTGACCCACGGTCGGCGCGCGCTCGCGCCGCCGATGCGGCGGATGAATCGGTTCACCATTGTCTGTGCTCCTGTGAGATGGCTGCCGTCCGTCCGTCTCTGGCAGGCCGGAGGCAGGAGTCGTGAGCGGTTCCATCGTCCGGGGCGGGCACCGAGGATGTCCCCCGCCGCCAGAGGGGTTTGGTGCTCCCCTGCGTGGCAGGGGCAACGAGGCCGCACTTCCCCCTCGCGGGGGAGGGCGGGATCCGCCTGCGGGCGGGTGACTACGCGTCGACCTGGAATTACGATGGCTTGCCTGGTGCAGCCTGCTGACCGACGCCAGGGCACCGGACGCCACCCCTGGAGCGATGATGAACCGCACGGCGCCGCCTTCCGAGACGCCGGGCGGCAGCGTGCCAGGCCGGTTCCGCGGCCCGTTCGCCCGCTGGCCGAGGGCCGCTGACGCCGTCCTTGCGATCACCACACTCCTGGCGATGGTGTTCCTGGAAGAAGCACCGGGCGATGCGATCGCTGTCCGCGCGATCAGCGACGTCCCGGTCCCTGCCCTGCTGCTCTTCGCGGTAGCCGGTGGTGCGCTCTACTGGCGGCGACGCGAGCCTGTCGGGGTCCTGGGTGTGGCGTTGGCCGCCTGGGCTCTGACGCTGGGAACCAGCCAGTCCAACACAGGGGTAGTCGCGATCATCGCGCTGTACGGCGCTGGGCGGTACGCCGCTGACGCCCGGTGGGGCCGACTCGGCGTCGTCGCCGCCGTCGCCATGGTCACGGTCGAAGGCCTCATGGATCCTGTCCCCTGGGGAGCCATCGGCTTCGGCGCCCTGATCATGTTCGGGGCTTGGTACATAGGGCGGCGCCTGCGGCTTCGCCAGCAGCGTGCCGCCCAGCTCCGCCAGGAGCAGGCTGCAGAGGCAGCCCGGATCGTCGCCGAGGAGCGCACCCACATCGCACGTGAACTGCACGACGTGGTCGCCCACCGGGTGAGCATGATGACGGTCCAGGCGGGCGCGGCCCGGATGGTGGCCGCCGACGATCCCCAGGGCTCCCTGGAAGCGATGGCCGCGGTGGAGGAAGCGGGGCGCCAGGCGCTGGATGAGCTGCGGCACCTGCTGGGAGTGCTGCGGCCGGATGCGGAGCGGGACGGGCTGGGACCCCAGCCCGGTCTCGACGATATTCCCCGGCTCATAGAGGAGGTCCGGGAGGCGGGTCTCGACCTCTCGTTCACCAACGGTATCCAGGCGCCTCTCCCGGCCCGCGTGGAGCTGTCGGTGTACCGCATCGTTCAGGAGGCACTGACCAACGTGCTCAAGCACAGCGGGCCGCAGACACACACCGAGGTGCACCTGCGCAGTGAAGGCGGCGGCATCACCATTGAGGTGCTCGACGATGGTCGTGGTGCCGCCGTCCAGGCCGTGTCGGCCACCGACGGGGGTGGGGCCGGCCACGGGATCGTCGGCATGCGGGAGAGAGCACTCCTGCTCGGTGGCAGCCTCGATGCGGGGCCGCGTCCCGGCGGCGGCTTCCGGCTTGCCGCCCATCTGCCGACCGGAGGCGATCCCGCATGACCTTCAGCGTCGTCGTCGTCGACGACCAGGCGCTGGTCCGCCGGGGCTTCGCCATGATTCTGCGGGTCCACGACGACATCGAGGTCGTGGCCGAGGCCGGGACCGGGCTCGAGGCGGTCGAGGCAGCACGTAGACATCGTCCGGATGTGATCCTCATGGACATCCGCATGCCTGGCATGGACGGCATCGAGGCGACCTCCCGGATCCTGCAGGAGGCCGACTGGGTCGTCCGGGTACTGATCCTGACCACCTTCGACCCGGACGAGTACGTCTACAAGGCACTGCGGGCCGGTGCCAGCGCATTCGTGCTCAAGGACATCCCCCCTGAACAACTGGCCCCCGCTGTGCGCACCGTGGCCGAGGGCGGGGCACTATTGGCGCCATCGATCACTCGGCGCTTCATTGACCAGTTCGCGGAGCGCCGTAGCGTCACCACCGCCGTAGCGGGCCGCCTGAAGCGACTCACCGACCGGGAGCGCGAGGTCGGGGTCGCGGTCGCTCGGGGCGCGAGCAACGCGGAGATCGCCGAGCACCTCTGCATCGGAGCCGCCACCGTCAAGTCACACGTGTCGAGCATCCTCACCAAACTCGGTCTGCGTGACCGCATCCAGATCGTGATCTTCGCCTACGAGAGCGGACTCATCGAGGCCGGCGACCACAACGTCGGTCACTGAGCCCGGACTTACCGGCCGGTCACACTCCATGTTGGCCCCGGCTGTCAGAGGGGACCTGTTCAATGTGGCTCATGGAGATGGATGCGCAAAGACGCGGGATGTTCTGGGATGTGTTGGAGGGTCGGGTTCCGCCACCGCCCGCCGCGGTGCTGCTGGGATGGGAACTGGTCGGGGTCGATCCGGAGCAGGGGACCATCGAGGTGGCCTTTGAGGCGGGCGATCAGTTCGCGAACCCCGTCGGTGTGATCCAGGGAGGCTTCTTGGCCGCGATGCTCGACGACACGTTGGGTCCGGCGCTGGTCGCGACGCTTCCGGAAAACCAGTTCGCGCCGACTCTCGATCTTCATGTTCAGTTCCTGCGTCCCGCCCGTCCCGGACGGCTTCTGGGGCGGGGGCGAATAGTGCAACGCGGCCGGGATGTGTGTTTTCTCGCCGGTGAGCTCATCGACCCCGATGGCAGGACTGTGGCTGTGGCGACCACGACCGCGCGCATCCAGACCGTTCGTTAGTCGGTCTCACCGTCGCTCTTTCACCAGGTCAGTCCGTGACGGACCCGTGGCGCAAGGGCGGTGCTCGGGGGGAGTGGACACGCCCGAGGCTGACAGGAGAAGGGTCACATGGGCAGGGAGACTCGCACAGCCTTGCCCCGTCGATCAGGGTCGTAGCGGACTTCGAGGGTGCCATCGACCTCGGCAGCGAGGTCGTGGACCAGCCGTAGACCCCGCCCGCCGATGTCGTCGGGGCGCGAGGGAGGCAGCACACGCGGGAGGCCCGGGTCGCGGTCGTGGACGGCGATCGTCAGAGAGTGGTCCCCGGTCACCAGGGTGAGCTCGGCGAGGGGGGACAACCGGGCGGCGTGCTTGACGGTATTCGCCACCAGCTCGGTGATGATCAGCAGTGCACGGTCCAGGCAGTCCTCCTCCATGTCCGGAGTGCCCCCTGCGAGGATGGCTTTTGCCGCGCGTCGGGTAGCGGGGACCGAATGGGCGTCGGTCTGGAAAGTCACTTCACAGCGGAACCGGGGAGCGCTCACGTTCTGCATCAGGGACTCGGGCGCCACCATCCCATCTGCGCGGCGACTTTGAACCTGGGTTGCATACATGTCCAGTGACCGTCCTGACTCGTGTCGGACTGGAGTGATGGTGCGATCGACCTGATGTTCCGCCGAGGATCGATTCTCCGGTCGTGGGCTTCGACGGTGGAGGAGGCACCTCCTTCGCCGAGAACTGAAGTTATGCATACATGTTAAGTAGGGGTGACGGGGGGGTCAATGGCTTCAGGGAAAGGATCAAGATGTTATGTCCAGCAATGTCGGACACCACGACCGGCCTGCGCTGACGGCCGCTGGCGACAGGAAGACGTGTGCCGGCTGACGCCCTT
The DNA here is from genome assembly GCF_003054555.1 of Streptomyces lunaelactis. Taxonomy (NCBI): domain Bacteria; kingdom Bacillati; phylum Actinomycetota; class Actinomycetes; order Kitasatosporales; family Streptomycetaceae; genus Streptomyces; species Streptomyces lunaelactis. The sequence goes on from NZ_CP026304.1 coordinate 383,032, forward strand.
GTGGGGGCTCAGTCACGGTGAACGATTGCCTGCAACTCTCGTGCCAGTCGGATGACAGCTTCATCCGAGCTCTGCCGACCTGCGAGGGCGTCGTGTGCGACTGCCTGGACAGCCAGGCTCACCTGCTCGTAGCTTGGGCTTTTGGGGCGAGGTTTGGCTGTCAGGACGCTCTGCTTGAGCGTCGGCAGGTAGGGGAACCTGCGCACCAGGGCGGGATCTGAGTACAGGGCCGCCCGTACGGGTGGCAGTGACCCTTGGGTGAGCACCTGTCGCTGGACGTGCTCGCTGGTGAGGTAGGCGATCAGCTCGGTTGCCGATTTCTGATGCCGCGAGTTGGCGCTGACAGCAAGGTTGGAGCCTCCGAGGATGCTCGAACCTTGGCCGTTCGGGCCGGGGAGCGGGACGGCGCCGACCTTCCCGGCGATCTCGGAGCCCTTCTCGTTGGCCAGGTCATACACGTATGGCCAGTTGCGCAGGAAGAGCAGGTCGCCATTCTGGAATGCGCGCCGCGATTCTTCTTCCTTGAAGGCAAGGGCGCCTCTGGGTATCCAGCCGTCGCGAACGCCGCGGGCGAGGAAGTCCAGCCCCTCGCGGGCGGCGGGGGAATCGACGGTGACCCGTGCTCCCTCGTCGCTGAGTATCTGGCCCCCGGCAGACTGGATGACCTCGGCGATATTGACCGTGAGCCCCTCATAGGGAAGGTATTGGCCGGCATAGCCGTCCAGGCCGTACTTCGGCGCGATCGATTTCGCCATGCTCTCGAGTTCGTGCCAGGTGCGTGGTGGCTGCCGGCCCTCTCGCTTGATCAGGTCCTTGCGGTAGTAGAGCAGTCCCGCGTTGGTGACGTAGGGGACTGCGTAGAGCTCTCCCCGGAAGGTGGCGGTGTCCACGAGGGGAGCCAGAAAATCGTCGAGCGGGAACCGGTCGGCATCCAGCGGGGTGATCCAACCAGAGGCGGCGAATTCCGAAGTCCATGCGACATCGATGTTGAGCACGTCGAAACGGCCGCTGCCCGAACGCAGGCCGGTTTCCATTTGTGCGCGCACCTCGTCCGCAGCTTCGGGCAGTTCGATGACCTTTACCTTTTCGGCGGGATGCGAGCGGTTCCACTCGCTCAGCACGTTGCGCAGGTAATCCGTCAGGTCACCGCCAGTCACGAACGTCATCGGGCCGGTCTCAGAAGGCCGTTGCGCGCTGCCGCCATCCCCAGTGCAGCCCCCGAGGAGCAAGGCTCCGACGATGAGCCCTCCAGCAGCGGCTCGCGCCCACCGCATGGATGCCTCCTTCGTGTGGCGCGTACGTCGCCCTCCCGGCGTATGCTCTATGCATACCTGTTAGCCATTACGGAAACCAGGGCTGGCAGAAGAAGGAAGCAAAGCCGGAGGAAGTCACGATTGCCTCCGTGATCTGCGGCGAGGGGAAGATGCGCAGTGCGTCTCGCCCTACTGGTGCTTTTGTTCAACGGGCCGGCTCATGGATATGAGCTCAAGCAGGCTCTTGAGAAGCTCATGGGTGCAGCTTACCCTCAGCCCAACATCGGTCAGATTTATGTCACTCTCGGTCGCCTCGAGAACGCAGGTCTGATCAAAGGGGAAGACGTCGCCCAATCCAATCGGCCGAACAAACGCATCTACGAGCTCACCGAAGCCGGGCGCGAGGTGGCGGCTGACTGGTTTGAGGAGCCGGCCGCGCCGAAGGTGCGGGACGACTTCTTCATGAAGCTGGCGCTCGCCCACGAGACGGGCGCGGCCGACCGGATCAGTTTGATCAACAAGCAGCGTCGTTACTGCCTGAATGCCATGCGTGACCTCTCCAAGCTCGCAGCCTCGGAAGACCGTGACAAGCGAATCTCGCAATTGCTGATCGAGGGTGCCATGCTGCACCTACAGGCCGACCTCGACTGGCTGGAACGCTGTCAGGAGGAGCTTGAATGAGCCGGGACGCCTCCTCTGCTGCCGGTGCTCCGCAGCCAATGGTCAGGGCGCAGGGCCTGGTCAAGACATACCGTGCGGAAGGCGCCGAGGCCAGAGCCGTGCGTGGCGTCGATCTGCAGGTGGAGCCCGGCGAATTCGTTGCCGTCACCGGACCCTCGGGCGCCGGGAAATCCACGCTGCTGCATCTGCTGGGTGGCTTGGACCGCCCGGACAGCGGGGAACTCTGGCTGGACGGTCGCCAGGTCGACTCGCTGAGCGAGGCTCGCTGGGCAGTGCTACGCCGACGCAGCATCGGAATCGTCTTCCAGTTCTTCAACCTGATCTCCAACATGACCGTGGCCGACAACATCGAACTCCCGGCACTGCTGGCCGGCAAGAGTCCACGGCAGGCGAGGGAGAGCTGCGAGGAACTGCTCGCCGAGCTGAGCCTGGAGAGCAAGCGGCGCAGCATGCCCGCCGAGCTGTCCGGGGGCGAGCAGCAGCGGGTCGCGCTGGCCCGGGCCCTCGTCAACCACCCGCGCCTGCTCCTCGCCGACGAGCCGACCGGCAGCCTGGACAGCAAGGGCGGCCGCGATGTCCTGCGACTGCTGGCCCGCTTCCATCAGCGTGGCCAAACCATTCTGCTGGTCACGCACGACGCCAGGGCTGCCAGCACGGCGGACCGAGTGATCTATTTCTTCGACGGCCAAGTCGTCGACGATGCGGTCCTCGGCGGGCCTGAGCACGTGCCGAGCACTGTCGCCGACATCCTGAGACTCAAGGATTGACCGATGCGGGCCATCGTGCGTTGGGCGCACGCCGACCTTCGGGCCAACCGCGGCGAGGCACTGTTCATCGTCCTGGCGATCGCAGGGATCACCGCCTCCCTGCTGCTGGCGGGCGGGCTCCTGCAATATGCGGCCAACCCGTGGCAGCGCGTCTTCACCGAGTCCTCCGGCGCACACGTATGGATCCATACCCGAGCCGACGAACGCACATCGAAACTGACTGACATTGACGGTGTCAAAGCCTTCTCCGGGCCGTTCCCGACTGCCCCGGCCACCGCCGAAATCCGGGGTGCGAGCGTGTCACTGGAGCTGCGCGGCGCCGAAACCGAGCCTCCCCACGCGGCTCGCCCACTGGTTGATTCCGGACACTGGCTGGACAATAGCGTCCCCAATGGCATCGTGCTCGAGCGATCGGTCGCCGATGCGCTGTGGGCCAAGCCCGGCGACGCTCTTCGAGTTCGGGGCAGCGACGGCGAATACACGACTCTTCGTGTCGTGGGGCTCGCGGACACGGCAGAACCGCGCTTCGTCCATGGGGTGAGGCCGGGCATCGCCTGGCTGCTGCCCTCACAACTTCACCGGGTCGAACCCGACACCCGTCGTGTCGGACAGACGGTCGGACTTCGGCTGGCCGATCCCCAGGACACCGACTTCGCCGCGCAGCAGGCGGTCACCTTGATCGGTGCCGACCAGGTTGCCAGAGTCTCCACGTGGGAAGAGGCGCGAGCCGAAACCGAGGGCGACAACCGCCTCCTGGGGCTGATGCTTGGCTCCTTCGGTCTGGGGGCGCTGCTGGCCGCCGCCATCGCGGTAACCGGAGCAATCAGTACCCGCGTTCGCGGCCATCTGCCTGACATCTCCATCCTGAAAGCCGTCGGCTTCACCCCCGGTCAGGTCGTACGCGCGTTCCTCGTCGAGCATGCAGCTTTCGCGGTCATAGGCGTTGCCATCGGGGCGGTCGTCACGGAGACACTGGGCCCCCGGATTCCCGGCCGCATCGGGGACGCGATGGTGCTGTGGCGCGAGCTGCCCCAGCATGCCTGGGCCCCCCTTGCCACGGCACTCGGAGCGGTTCTCGTGATCGCAGCGGCCACCGGCCTGGCTGCATGGCGGGCCGGCCGCGTGTCACCCATTCCCATTGCCCGGGGAGCCGTCAAGAGCGGCCGGCGGCTCTCCAGAACTGCCAGATTCGCTCTGCAGCTGAGGACACCGCCCGCACTCGTACTCGGCTGGCGCGGGGCATTCCACCGCCCGGCGCGCGCCGCAGCGGCCGTGGGGCGGCTCGCGCTCCCGCTGCTGATGATCACGATTGCCCTGGGGGCCTGGTCGACCCTGGACCGCTTTGAAAGCCGACCCGAAGACGTGGGACTCGCCGCGGAACTTCGCGCCAAGCCGGAGGGCATCGACGACGCGACGGCGCGCAAGCTGCTGTCCGATCAACCGGGCGTGACTGCGGTCTACCCGGGCGTCGAAGTCGCGGCGCTGGTCCCCGGCCAGACGAGGACGATCACGCTCCGAGGGCTGGGCACCTCTGAACACCCTTACCCATTCACGATCGCAGAGGGCCGTACCATCCAGGGCTCGGACGAAGCAGTGGCGGGCCAGGGACTTCTTGACCTCGTGGGAGCGAAGGTCGGCGACTGGGTCCGGATGACCGTCGGAGGAAGCCCGATAGTCCTCCATATCGTGGGCCGCAGTATCGAGCCGCAGGACAACGGTCGAGTGATCTCTACTACCGTCGCCACACTTCGCGAGGGGGACCCCGCGCTGCGGCCCGAGTTCTACAACCTGGTCCTCGCGCGTGCAGCTGACCCCGACACAGTGAGCACCTCACTGGCCGAGTCCTCCCACGGCGGTCTCGAGCTCCGAAAGAACACCAACCCCGCCGACCAACTCTCCGCCGCCCGCGGGGTGATCATCGGACTCGTCGGAGTGCTCGCCTTCATCGGCCTGGCTGAACTCTTCACGGTCATCGCCGCGGGACTTCGCGAACATGGCCGTGACCTTCTCGCCCTCAAAGCCATCGGACTGACGCCTCGTCAGATCGCGGCAGTGATTGTCACAAGCACAGGGTTCATTGCGGCCGCAGCAGCCCTGACAGGGACCATCCTGGGGGTGCTCGCATCGACTTGGCTGATCGACCTGCAGGGCCGATCCAGCGGGCTCGGCGCGGGCATAGCCCAGCCTCCATCCCCGGGAATGCTGCTACTGCTCGGTGCAGCCGCCGTTGCTGGGGCGATCGCAATCTCAACTCTGCCGGCCACGCGCGCTTCCCGGCGCAGGCTGACCGACAGGCAAAGCGATGTTATGTGAGCGTGCGCAGGGCGGCGACGGTTCGAGGGAGAGCCCCATATGCCCATGCCCACCTCATCGCCCGTGGATCTGCAGTTCGTTCAGTGCCTAGCATTGTGGTTCGTCAGGCACGGGGAAGGTCGCTGTGACGCGGAATCCGCCGTCCTGGCGGGCTGTCCAGTCGACGGTGCCGCCCAGCATGGACACGCGCTCGCTCAGTCCGGTCAGCCCATGACCGCCGCTGGGCAGAGGTGCCGGAGCGGGTTGGGTGGGCGGATCGTTGTCGATGACGACCTTGAGTATGCCGGGCAGGTGCCGCAGTGTGACGCGTACGGGGGCGTGAGCCGCGTGCTTACGGGCATTGGGTCAGGCCTTCCTGCACCAGCCGGTACACCGCGGCCTGCACCGAGGGGGCCACGCGCGCCGCGTCGCCCGCGATCTCGAAGGTGATTGGCGCACCGGCTGCCCGTGACTCCTCCACGACCACGGCCACTTCGTCGAGCGTCGGTTGTGGTGTCACGGGGCCTCGTCGCTGCCGTCGCTCTCCCTGAGTACGCCCAGTACCTGGCGCAGTTCGTTGAGTGCTTGGCGGCCCATCTGACCCATCAACTTCCCTGTGTCGGTGGCCACTTGGTTGTCGCCGGCCGCTCCGGCTTCAAGGGCAACGGCGTGCACGACCATCAAGCTGACCCGGTGCGAGACGATGTCGTGCATCTCCCTGGCGATGCGTGCGCGTTCCTGTATCCGGGCCTCTGTGTTCGGCCGTGCCAAGCTTCCCCTACCTCCGCAAACGGGTACTTCTTACCGCCGTCCGATGACGGACCTGCTCAGGCAGGACGGCGCTCGCTGGAGTACATACTTCGACGGCCAACAGAGCGCCAAGACGAGCGCGTTATTGACCACGAAGTACCAGGGACTCACCCAACAGGGCTCTTTGTCCACGAGCCCTGGCCCATCCTCGCGATAGAGATGACGCAGCAAGCGATAGCGCACCGGACCCCCAGCAACCAACAAAAGCGGCGCCACGGCCACCGCCCCAACCGTCACACCGAACCGGACAGCATGACTCCCGGCAACATTTCCGACCCGCATGGCTCCAGTCTGCCGATCAGAAGAACCCCAGGCACTGCTCTCTTACGGAATTTGTGCCTGATCCTGCTAGAAGTGAACGAAGCCAGACGCGGTATTCCGGGCGGGGCGTGCCGCGTACCGGAATCGGTGGCCTCGGGGCCGCCGGGAGCGGGCTCGTACGCGGCCTCGGCGGGCCCCCGGCCGCACTTTGGCAGCGGCTCACAATCCCTGGGTCGACCACCTCCGGACAGGCGCTCACCCGCCCGCCCACGTCCTCGACAAACCGGCTCTGACCTGGTGTTCTTCGGGGATCCGCCTAGGCTGGGGAGGTCTGCTGGACACCATCGAAGGGGGACTTCGTGAGTGACGACGCGATCAGGTACGACGCTGCCCACATCCAGGTACTGGAGGGGTTGGAGGCCGTTCGGAAGCGGCCTGGGATGTACGTCGGCTCGACCGGCGAACGCGGCCTGCACCAGCTGGTGTTCGAGGTCTCCGGCCGGGCGGTCAACGAGGTCCTGGCCGGCCGCGCCGGCTCCGTCGACGTCACCCTCACGCCTGATGGCTGGGTGCGTGTCGACGACGACGGGCCGGGCGTCCCCGTCGAGGCGGCCGGGGACACCCGCGGTCCCGGCCTCGAAGCCCTGCTGACCCGCATGCACGCAGGGGCGGAGCCCCGCGGCCGCAACGCCGCGTCGTTGGGTCTCTTCGGCATCGGGCCCTGTGTCACCAACGCGCTGTCGAGCCGCCTGACGGCCGAAGTGCGGCGCGAGGGGGTGCGCTGGGTCCAGGAGTACGCCCGAGGCATCGCGCTCACCCCGCCCACCGCCGCGGGACCGGCGACCGGAGGCGGGAGCACCATCGCCTTCCTACCCGACCCAGACATCTTCGGAACGGCGGAGTTCTCGTTCGACGTGCTGGCGGAACGCTTCAGGGAACTGGCTTTCCTGAACGGGGACCTGGACATCTCACTGACCGAGGAACGACCCCCGGGCGGGTTCCGGTCGGAGCGGTTCCAGTACCCGGGCGGGGCGCGGGACTTCGTCGCCTTCCTCGACGCGAGGGCGGGCGCGCCCGTTCACCCGGACGTCATCGGTTTCGAGCGGGAGGACCCGCGGATAGCGGGGACGGTGGAGGTGGCCCTCCGTTGGTGCGGCTCCCGTGAGGAGCGGGTCCGGACCTTCGCCAACAGCCGTCCCACCCCTGGGGGCGGCACGCACGCGGCGGGCTTCCGCGACGGGGTGGCGGCCGCGTTCAACGCGTACGCGCGGGAGCGGCGACTGCTGACAGCGGCGGACCCCGATCTCGGTGTCGACCGGATCGGTGACGGCCTGACGGCGGTCGTGTCGGTGAAGCTGGACCGTCCCGAGTTCCTCGGCTCCACGAACGGCGTGCTGGGCGGCGCCGCAGTGCGTGCCTGCGTCGGTGAGGCCGTCCGGGAACACCTCGGCAGGTGGCTGAAGGGGCATCCGGAGCAGGCCGCGGCCGTCATCGGCCGGATTGTTCAGGGCGCCCGCCGGGACTGAGCAGCAGGTACAGGACCGGCAGAGGCGGTCGGGGTGGCGCACAGCGGCTGTCGGGTTTCCAGCGGGTGTTGATGACCCAGGCCATGGTCTTGCCCGCGGACACGGTCTGGGTTTCGGGGAGGTTGAGCCGGGTGAAAGTGACCAGCCCGGCGTCGCGCCAGGCAATCAACTCGGCGCGGACCGGGCGGGGGATGTACCGGTCCACGCCCTCGAACTCCTCGGTCATGTCATCGCGTTGGGCCCGGCCGGCCGCAGCGTCCTCCTTGATGCCGTGCGGCACGGCCAGGGCCTGGGCCAAGGTGTCGCTGCGGCACCACAGGCGCAGCATGGCCACATCGTCCTTCTCCAGCTGCTGCCGCTCGGTGGCGCCGAACTGGAATTGCATGCCGCGCTGTCGGCCGATTAGTGCCTGGCGCAGGTCGATGCGCGGATCCCGGCCCCCCGAGACGAGGTAGGGACAGTGCGCTGCTGCATCCGTTCGTCCTGGCGGAAGTCCACAGCCACGTCGACGTCGCCGGGCTCCAGAGCCCCGCGGGCGTAGGAGCCGAACACATACACCGCGTCGACCAGGTCCAAAGGCCAGCCGCCGCCCTCGGCCAGACGCTGGAGCATTTCGCTGACCATGGCCGTAGCCCGTTCCTGCTTCACCGCTGCCCCTCCCCCGGGTCCTTCATGTCGTACGGGGAGCGTACGGCGGCAGCCGTGATCCCAGGACCTCACTGCCCCAGACGTCACCCGCCCGAGAACAGCGCGCAACTGCGGATGAGGTTGGAACGGAGTAGGAGGGGAGCGGTGCGCAGTCCCTAACTCGAGTTCGACGGTGCTCATCGGCCGGCGGGATGTGGCGGGCAGCTCGTCCAGGAGGTGGTCGACGGCGCTGGTCAGATCGAGACCGGAGAGTCCTGGCCCCTGTGGAGGAGCAGTCACTGGCACACTCCGGATTCCGCGACCCGGATGCGTCAGCCGAACGACAGAGAAGTTCGGAAACTGCTCCCCCGGTACCGGTCCGATGCCCAGCCGCGGACAGCGCACTGATCGGTCCTGCCATGACGACGGCCGCGACACGGGCACCACTCTCGCCGGGCGCGTGTTGGGCGACCTCAACGACACCTGCGACGCACGGAGCCGGGCCGTAAGTGCCATGAACTTCGAAGGCTATACGCATGCGGAGATCCAGCGGATCCTAGAGTTGCCGTCGGTCCGCGCCGGGAGTGCTCTACCGGTGGAGAACGAAAGCGAAGCAGGCGGAAGGTGAGTGGCATGAGTAACCAGGATGGCGCGGGCCAGGCCGCCCGTAAGGTCACCCCGCCGACGTTCCCGCCGCCCCGGCCTCCGCGACCCACCCCCACCGTGTCCGCCCGCTCCTACCGACGATCCCGCGGTGCTGGACCTCGAAGCACTGAGGGACCATCCCTCGATCCGAGGCTGCGCAACCGGGTCCTGGAGGGCTGCCTCGGCCGGCGGCCCGCGCGGATTCCGGTGCCCGGGTGGGCCGCTCCGTACGAGGCAGAGACGGCACGGCTCGATGCGATGCTGCAGGACCTCGGCCACGCGGAATGGCCCGCTCCGGTGCGGCTCCGGTGGTTCGCGAACGAGCCCGTGAGCCGTGAGCCGTGAGCCGTGAGCCGACGGTCGCCGGGGTCGTCGAGTGCACCGCGCCGATGAGGATCGTTCAGGGGGCGCCGAATCCCGGGGCGGTGAGCCCTCACTCACACGTCCCGGCGTCGCACCACGAGCACCGCGATGGCCGCCGCCGCAGTGGCCCACGCGCCGTACACGATCCACGCCTCAGTCACTGTCAGCGGGTACTTGCCCAGGTCGTGCGCCCGCTCCGGGTTCGTCACCAGCCGCTCCCAGGCGCTGAGCGGCATGGCGTTGCCGATCTCCTTGACCCAGCGGTAGCGCTCGCCCTCGAAGAGCGCCGGTACCAGCAACAGCAGGGCGATGACCGCGACGATGGAGCCGGCGGCGTGTCGGACGGCGGCGGCCACCGACATACCGACCAGCGCACACAGCGGTGCCACCAGAGCGGACGCGGCGACGGCGCGCAGTGCGCCCGGGTCACCCAGCGACAGGCCGCCGTGTTCCCGCAGCAGCATCTGGGTGACGCCGAAGGAGGTGCCGGAGACGAGCGTGCCGAGCGCCAGCATGACCACCGACACCACAGTGACCTTGGCGGCGACCACCGCTCGCCGGTCGGGGACGGCGGCGAAGGTCGTACGGATCAGCCCACTGGAGTACTCGCCGAAGAGCGCGATCGCCCCCACCGTCGCAGCGATGATCATGAACAGCTGCCAGGCGGGATCGACGAACGCCGTGTGCAGCGGATCGAACAAGAACTCAGGGCGGTGCGGAATCCCAGCCGGCTCCGGCGGCCGCTGTGCCTGATGCGCCAGCCGGTCCGCGTTGGACGCCGCGGAGTTCACATTGATGCCGATCACGGTCAGCGCGCCGACGCCGAGCACCCAGTACGTGGAGCGCAGCGACCAAAGCTTGATCCACTCGGCGGCGAGGAGATGGCGGAAGAGGGCGGGCGACCGGACCGGGTGGCGGACGGGGGCCTTGTCCAGGACGGGGGTCATCGGGCGGCTCCTGCGTATTCGACGCTGTCAGCGGTGAGTTCCATGAATGCCTCCTCCAGGGAGGCCGAGTGCGGGCTGAGTTCGTGCAGCCGCACCCCGTGCGCGAAGGCGAGCTCGCCGATGCGGTCCGCGGGCAGACCGGTCACCGTGTACGACCCGTCGAGCTCCGCCCGTACCGCAGCGCCCTCGTCCGCCAACAGCCTTGGGAGGACGTCCGCGTCGGGGGTACGGACGCTCACCCGCCGCTGTGTGCTGCGGCCCGCGAAGTCCCGCAGGCTCTCCGCCGCGATCAGCCTGCCGCGGCCGACGACGATCAGCTCCTCGGCGGTCTGCTCCATCTCCCGCATCAGATGGCTGGAGACGAGCACTGTGCGGCCCTCGCTCGCCAGCTGCTTGAAGAGGCTCCGCACCCAGCGCACTCCCTCCGGGTCGAGGCCGTTGAGCGGCTCGTCGAAGAGCAGTACGGGTGGGTCGCCGAGCAGGGCGGCGGCGATACCGAGCCGCTGTTTCATCCCCAGGGAGAACCCCTCGATCCTACGGCCGGCCGCGTCTGCCATGCCTACCTCTGCCAGTACCTCCGCGACCCGCCGGCGTGGCAGCCCGTTGCCGACCGCCAGCGCCGTCAGATGGGCGCGGGCAGTGCGGCCGCCGTGCACGTCGTGGGCGTCGAGCAGGGCACCGAGGTGTTGCAGGCCGCGGGGACGGTCGCCGAATGGCTGCCCGTCGACGGTGACGGTGCCGCCAGTGGGCTGGTTCAAGCCGAGGACCATCCGCAGCGTGGTGGTCTTCCCGGCACCGTTCGGGCCCAGGAACCCGGTGACCACGCCCGGGCGCACGGTGAAGGACAGCCGGTCGACGGCGGTGGTCTTGCCGTAGCGCTTGGTGAGTTCGGTTGCTTCGATCATGGTGTCCACGGTGCCGGTGTGGACCCCCCTCGGGCATCGGACCGCCGACCGCAATCGGAGCGTCCGGGCTAGCCCCCGGGAGTACGCCCGTAGGCCAATGCCGAGGTGCAGGCCGCATGCCTATGATCGGCCCATGAAGGCCCCGCAGGAGACTCCGCAGTCGCTCCTCGCCGAGTCCCTGGCCTGGTGCTCAGGTATCGCATACGTCGTCCTGCTGTACGTCGTCGTGCTGAACACCGGCCGCGAACTGACCGGCATGCGCCTGCTGCTGGCTGCAATGCTCGCCGTACTGCTGCTGCCCCTGGTGCTGCGTCGGCCGTTGCCCGCCCTGGTGCTGCTGCTCACCGCCTCCTTCGCGGCGACCGTGCGGGCGTATTCGGCGATGGCCGCGGGGCACGGCTTGACCAGCAGCATGCCGATCGCGGAGACGCAGGCGTGGCAGATCGCGTATCTGCAGGCATTGCTCACCGATCTCACCGTCGGATGGATCGCCGCCACCCGGCCGCGGCTGACGGCGGCCGTCGCCGCACTGGTGGCGCTCGGCGTACAGATCGGGGGCGCCAGCTACTACCGTGAGGGCTCCTCGTCGTTCCTCGCCGCCTCGGCCTTCCTGGCGCTGATGACGGTCACCGCCTGGACGGTTGGCTACTCGGTCCGCGAACGCCGCCAGCACACGGCTGCGTTGCGGGCCCGGGCCGCTGAGCAGGCCGTCACCGCGGAGCGGCTGCGGATTGCCCGGGAGCTGCACGACATGGTGGCGCACAGCATCGGCGTCATCGCCATCCAGGCCGGGGTGGGTCGGCGCGTCATCGACACCCAGCCGTCGGAGGCCCGCAACGCCCTCGCCGCCATTGAGGGCACCAGCCGCGACACCCTGGCGGGCCTGCGGCGGATGCTCGGCGCGCTGCGGCAGGCGGATCCGGGCGACGGTGCACCGCTCGGCCCGGCACCGGTGCTCGCCGATCTCGATGGGCTGGTGGAGCGGATCCGGGACGCGGGCGTGCGGGTGGACATCGAGTGGCGGGGGGAACGGCGGCCGCTGCCGGCGGAGATCGAGCTGTCCGCGTACCGCATCATCCAGGAGGCGATCACCAACGTGGTCCGCCACTCAAACGCCAACGCCTGCCGGGTATCCGTCGACTGTGGGGAGGACGACCTGTCCATCGAGATCACCGACGAGGGCCGCGGCCTGTCCGGTCTGCCCGGCGCGGCTGGCTACGGACTGACGGGCATGCGGGAGCGGGCAGCACTGCTGCACGGCGAGTTCACCGCAGGACCGCGCATCGAGGGCGGCTTCCGCGTGGCGGCGCGGCTCCCTGTGCCGGCGGCGGTCACATGATCCGGGTGCTGCTCACCGACGACCAGCCGCTGGTCCGGCACGGGCTGCGGGTGCTGATCACCGACCACCCCGGGCTGGAGGTAGCGGGCGAGGCGGCGAACGGCGAGGAGGCGGTACGGCTCGCGGACCAGCTGGCGCCGGATGTGGTGATGATGGACATCCGGATGCCCGGCATGGACGGCATCGAGGCCACCCGGCGGATCACCGCCGGCTCCGGCACGCCACCGAAGGTCCTCATCCTCACCACGTTCGACGATGACGAGTACGTCTACGGCGCGCTCCGTGCCGGGGCGAGCGGCTTCCTCGTCAAGGACATGGACATGGACCAGATCCTCACCGCGGTCGAGATCGTCGCCGCGGGCGACGCCCTCATCGCGCCGAGCGTGACACGCCGCCTGATCGCGGAGTTCGCGGCCCGCCCCGCTGCCACCCCGCCGCCCCCGCGACCGGTGGAGGGCATCACGGCCCGCGAACGGGAGGTGCTCACCCTGGTCGGCCGTGGACTGTCCAACGCGGAGATCGCCTCGCAGTTGCATATCAGCATGGCCACGGCGAAAGCCCATGTGGGCAGGCTGCTGACAAAGCTGGACGCACGGGACCGGGTGCAGTTGGTCATCATTGCGTACGAGCTGGGGCTGGTGACGCCGCTGCGGGGATAGGGACGCCTTCCGGGACGACTACGGGCTGCTGGCCGACAGCGAAGGAGAGCAGCGTGGCCCACTTCTGGATACAGGCGACTCCGCCGCGGCACGCTGGGCTGCCGACTGGGGAACAGCGCAAGGTAGGAACACTGCTTCTTCACCGGTTGGAGGGCGACGTCCAGGCCGCGGTACCGGGGGTGGGTGCGCGCGCCCCGAGCACGTCCGGCCGGTCGGACGGCGCGTTTCCTGCAACGCCGTCGACCGAGCGCCTGGCGCCACCGTCCCCGGTGCGCGAGGCCCTCTGGTCGCGCCGGCCCTCGGGCTGGGGCGTGCAGAACCAGGGCGGCGGCGGTCCCGGCCGCACTGTGCTGCACGCCCCGGACGGTGCGGAGGCGCCGCAGGGCTCGCCACGCTTGCCTCTAAAGCGTGTTGCGAAAGTCGCGTCGTCCGCCCGAAGGGCGGGCCCGCCGGGCGCCGCGGGGCAGGTGAGACTTTCGCAGCACGCCTAGTCGGCGCGCCGGAAACGGAAGGGCTTCCCGCCCTGCAGGCCTGTAGGAGTGGCCTCCAAGGTGTCCCCGTCGACCACGACCTCTAGGCTCACCGGAACGTTGACGGTGATGCACGCGGAACTGAACGCGATGCGGTACTCCTTCCCGCCGCCCCCGTCTTCATCCTTGGCCGTCACCTTGGCGTCCCCGCACAGACTCATCGGCGAGGTACCGAGCAGGGCCTCGCCGTCCTTGTCGACGCGGATCATCGCCCGGTCCGCGAAGTCGGAGAACCCCGGCGGCTGCGGCCCGTCTGCGACCCACTCCCCGGTGATCGGCTCCGACTCCTCGGAACACCCGGCAAGCAGCAGGACCATGGCGAAGGCGGGCACGGCGAGCGTTCGGCGCATACGGATCTCCTGGTGGCGGACGGCTGGGTGGGCCGCAATTCAAGCAGGCGGGACGCCTCGGCCGGCGGCCGTCGAAGACTTTTCGGTGCGGTTGTCGAATCCGCCCGTCCGCCGTTCGTCTTCCAGGGCGTGTTGTGAAAGTGGATCATGATCGTGGGATGATCACGCGTCGTGGCACGTGGAGATCTGACGGACGACCAGTGGGCCCGGCTGGAGCCGCTCTTGCCGATGGGCAAGAAGTCCGGCCGTCCGCCGATATGGCCCAAGCGGCAGTTGATCAACGGCATACGGTGGCGGACCCGTGCCGGGACGCCCTGGCGGGATGTGGCGGAGCGGTACGGGCCGTGGGACCGGGTCTACGACTTGTTCCGGCACTGGCAGCGGGACGGCACCTGGAAGCGCATCCTCACCGAACTGCAGGCCCAGGCGGATGCGAAGGAGCTGATCACCTGGGACGTGAGCGTCGACTCGACAGTGTGCCGGGCCCACCAGCACGCCGCTGGGGCGGCGAAAAGGGGGATCTCCAGAAGGAGCCGCCCGGCGGCATGGAGACCGAACCGGACGACCATGGCCTCGGACGCTCCCGGGGCGGCCTGACCACCAAGGTGCATCTCGCGGTCGAGCAGGGGCAGAAGCCCATGTCGATCGTGATCACGGCCGGGCAGCGTGGGGACTCACCGCAGTTCGAGCCGGTGCTTGAGCGGATCCAGGTGCCCCGTAAGGGGCCCGGACGTCCGCGCAGGCGGCCGGACAAGGTGCGTGCCGACAAGGCGTACGGCTCCCGGAGGAACCACGCCTACCTGAGCAGGCGCGGCATCCGCTGCACCATTCCGGAGAAGAAGGACCAGATCCGCAACCGCAAGAAGCTCGGCTCCCGCGGCGGTCGGCCACCGAAGTTCGACAAGGTCGACTACCGCGAGCGCCACGCGGTCGAGTGCGGGATCAATCGCCTCAAGCGCCACCGGGCCGTGGCGACGAGGTACGACAAACTCGCCGTCCGCTACGAGGCCACCGTCCTCGTCGCAGCCATCAACGAGTGGCTGTGACCAGCACTTTCACAACACGCCCTAGATCCACTTTCAAACAGACCGAGCCGTCCTCACGACGAGGCGATGGCGTCCCGCCGGGTGGTGTAGGACGTGAGCATCTCTGCGGGGGTGCGGTACAGCACACACTGGCGAAGCGGCCCTTCGGGCACGCTCGTATCCTCGAAATCGTCAGCCGCGTCTCGGGTCATGCCGATCCGGCGCATCACTGCCTGGGAACGAACGTTGTTGACGGTCGTCGACGCAACGACCTCCGGCAGCCCGAGGTCCTCGAAACCGAAGGCCAGGCAGGCCAGGGCTGCCTCGGTGGCGTAGCCATGACCCCACGCCGAACGCATCAACCGCCACCCGATATCCACCCCCGCGAACGGCATGTCCTCGTCCACCTCGTCCAAGCCGACGCGGCCGATGAACTCACCGGTCTCCCGTGCTTCCAGCGCCCACCACCCAAAACCTCGATTGTCGAACTCGGCCTGCATGAATGCCACCACGCCATCGCTTTGCTCCCGCGTCAGCAACCCCCCGAGGTGTTCTCGGACTTCAGGATCGGCGTTCATCGCCGCCCACGGCTCGAGATCGGACTCCCGCCACCGGCGGAGCAGGAGACGGTCGGTACGCAGTTCGGGCATGCCACCCAGCTAACGCGATCAAGATCAGGGTGTCGATCGGTTATCGAGACGTGCGGTGCGCTCCAATGCCAGACCCGACGCAGGTCCTCACGGCCTGCACCACGCAGCGGGACGCGACCCCGTCACGTGATCAGCGACAGAGCCCGTTCATCCGTTGAGTCAGTTGCCCGGAGTTTCCCACGTGCAGGCAACCAGCGTGGCTCGGTTCGCCAACGGCTGGCCAGCGGTTCGGGGACCAGACACGTCCGCCAGCATCAACTCTTTTCGTTCTGATGAAAGTTCACCCCTGGTGACTTCCTCCTGAAGTCACCTGGAGGGCTCGTGGGACTGTCCGCTGTACGAGATCTCCGCGATGCGCGAAGCCCTGCCGGACCCGAGGAGTTGGCGGAGTTCGAGACCGGTGTGCTGTCGGGGTTCGTCCTGGCGCGGGCCGCCGCTGGCACCGCGGACACGACGATCAGTAACGATCTCATCGATCTTCAGCAGATCCGGGACTGGTTCAGCCGACCGTGATGGGAGATGGAACCCAAGGACGCCGATGCGTACTTCGGGCAAGTGATCCGGCATCTCGCGCCAACCACTCGGCGAGGCAAGGCCGATGCGCTGTCCGTTTTCTTCCAGTACCTGGAATTGCGTCACTCGGTCGAGCTCTACAGCCTGACCGGCATCGCGGTGCGCTGCCCGCTAGACGAGATGAATCGGCAGCGAGGAACGACACAGCTGCTGATCCGGGTTCCGCCATCCGAACGAGAGATCAGTGATCTGTTCCAGGGTGGGCTGACGTGCTGGAGACCTGCCGCAAGTTCGCCACCGGCGCGCGCAACTTCACGGCGGCACGGCTTATGACGCAGGTCGGCCCACGCATCACTGAGTGCCGGCGACTCGATCTGGACGACATCCCACCTGCTCGTCTCCGGACGCACCGCCTACAACACCCGGCCAGTCACCAGCTACTACATCGACAACCTGTTCCGCGGCCACAATGCCACCCTCGACCGGCTCCGCGTGGACCGCTGGCTGGAGGAAGCGCTCAACCGCAGCCCCGCCCCCTGCACCTTGCCGCCGTCTTTGGCATCAGCACCGCCAGCGCCATCCGATACGCGCAAGCCGCGCGCCTGATCCTCGAAGACGATGCGTCACCATGGCTACGTTGATCTCTAGGAACAGCGTTTCTTGATGGATTCCGGAGTCAGTCGGTGATCATCCGGTGCGGGAATGTCGAGCAGAAATGACGGCGTTGCCGTGGGGCGGCGAGAAAAAGGGAAGGCGGGAGCCAACTGGTCGTTGGCAGGATGTCCGCGCTCAACATCCGATGGGAAAGGACCCGACAACCGTGGCTCGTGCCATCACTTTGATCCGCTCCGCCTCCCTGTCCGACGTCGCCGAGTACGCCTACGCGGCCACTGCGCCCGCCGAGTCACGCCTGATCTTCCTCGCTGGGGCGTGTCCGCTGAACGATGACGGCTCCACAGCAGCGATCGGGGATTACGCAGGCCAGGCAGCGAAAGCCATGGAGAACATGCAGGCCGCTCTCTCTGCCTCAGGTGCGTCACTGCAGGACGTCATCAGTACCCGGGTCCTCGTCGCATCGGCCCGGCGGGAGGACCTGGTGGCTGCCTGGCAGGTAGTCCGGGACTTGTTCGCTGACCATGACGTCCCCAGCACCTTGATGGGCGTCACCGTGCTCGGCTACAAGGACCAACTCGTCGAGATCGAGGGCGTCGCCGCCGTGCTCGATTCTTGAGACCTTTTCCAAGGACACCGCGAACGCGGGACGGCCAGCCGTCCGCCAGGACGGCTGGCCGCCGAGGAACGTAGGCTGCGGTCAGCCGGCCTTGGCGGGCTGCTCAGCTCGTGCTCGGGTACTGGCGAGGCGGTAGGAGTCTGTGCCGGTCTCGATGATGGTGCCGTTGAAGGTGAGACGGTCGACGATGGCCGCGCAAAGTCGGGGATCCGTGAACGTCTTGGTCCAGCCATCTGGGGCTGGCACATGTTCCTTTTCGTGGATCGCCGCTGCCACCGGCCCGTATCCATCTTCTGCTGTCCTCGTTGGTCTTCGTGGTGGTGCCCGGATTCTCCAGGTGCTGCCTTGATCGGTCAGGTGCGAGGAAGGTGTGCCGGTGGCATCCCAGTTGAGGGTGGTCCAGGGTGGTGCCGTCCTGCTGGAGCCGGTGACCGCCGATCCGTGGGAGTTTCAGGCCGACTGCGTTGAGGCGTTCGTCGCCTCGTGGCGGGCCCGCGGGTTCAGTCCAGTGACGGTCGATAACGACATCGGACTGCTGGAACGGACGCTCACCGCGCTGGGCCGGCCCGCCTGGGACGTCACTCCCGAAGACATCGACCGTGTCGTCGGTGACCTGGCCCTTGCCGGGCGGGCCGCCTCGACCCGCCGCGAGTACGTGCAGATCTTCAAGGGCTTCCACCGGTTTCTGCAGGTCCGCAAGGCCGTCGAGATCGAAGCCGGTTTCGGCGTCCGTCTGGTCTGCCCGGTCGATGAGTTCAACGCGTCCCGGCATGTCGGCGATGACTCCCCGGCCCAGCTGCCTCCGCCGACCCCAGAGCGGGTCGCGGAGTTCTTCGAATTCCTCAAGGCCCGGATTGCCACGGCCCGCAAGTACGCGCCCGCCGCCCGTGACTATGCGATGTTCCGAACGCTCTATCACGCCGGCCTGCGCTCGGAAGAGGCGTCGCTTCTGGATCGCCCGGACCTCCACTTCACGCGGGGACCGTTCGGGAAACTCCATATCCGGTTCGGCAAAGGGGCTCGCACGTCCGGGCCGCGGCCGCGTTGGGTGCCGATGCTGGACGGGCTCGACCTTGTCCTGCGCTGGTTCCTCGACGACGTCCGCGGGAAGTTCCCCGACTCACCGGTGCTGTTCGCGGACGAGTCCGGTGGCAGTCTGCACCGGGGGACGATCCGCAACCGTTTGCGCTATCTGATGGAACTCGAAGGCAGGCCGGCGACCGACCGGTTCAGTCCGCATGCCCTGCGGAGGGCCTGCGCCACCCACAACTACGAGCGCGGTGTGGACTTGGTGGCCATCCAGCAGCTTCTTGGTCACTGGACGGTCAGCTCGACCATGAGATACGTCCGTCCCTCCGCGACATTCATCGAGGATGCCTATCGCCGCGCGGTGACCGCCACGCTCGGCGAACTCACCGCCGAGGGGGACAGCTCCGCATGAAGATCCGATGGCGTTTGCGGATGGCCGCCGCCCAGCGCGAGGTCTGGACCGGCACCCAGCTGCAGCGGCTGCTGGCCGAACGCGCCGGGCTGCAGATGTCGTCCGCCTCGGTGTCTGCGCTGTTCAGCAAGGAACCTTCTCAGGTGAAGATGTCCACTCTGATCGCGTTGTGCACCGCGCTGGACTGCACCCCCAATGACCTGTTCGAGGTCGACACCACCCCCGTCGAACGTCCCGCAGCCCCGCTTCGGCCGGTCGCCGACCTGCCGAAGGCAGTCTCCGCGCGGGGCCGTTCGATGCCTCCGCTGTGACCTGGAGAGGGCGGCATCGTGGGCGTCAAACAGAGCGACTGCACCGGTTGCGGAGCCCCGGTCGGCTTCATCGACCGGCACTACTGCTGCCGCTGCACTGCCCAACAGAAAGAGGCCGCGACCCGGGCCGCTTGTCCCCGGTGCAGCCAGCAGCGTGTCCTCCGGGCGGACACCGGCCGGTGCATCACCTGCTCTCGCGTATGCACCGGATGCGGCAACCCGGTGCGGAGTAAATCCTCGGCTCTCTGCCGCACTTGCATGCGGGAGTCCGAACGCGACGCCGCCAAGGATCCATGCCCTCGCTGCAGCCGGCCCGGATATCTGCGCGAGGACACCGGCTGGTGCGGGCACTGCTCGCGTCCCCGGCAGGCCAAACAGCCGCCCCGGGCCTGCGAGCAATGCGGCAGAGTACGGAAGCATGCAGGGCTGGGACTGTGCTCGGCCTGCTGGCAGCGTCACCCCGACCGCCCCTTCGTCCGGGCCGAGCACCTCATCGCCGAACTCGACAATCCCCCCGCCTGGCTGCAGGACTTCACCACAGATCTCGCTGCCAAGTATTCCGTCGGCCGGGCCTGCACGATGATCACTTCGCTCGGGTGGCTCCTTCGGGATGACCAGCCCAACCTCCCCCAGTCTGTACTCGAACGATCCCGCCGCCCGGGCCGTTCGATGGGTTCCCTCGCCCGTGCCTTGGAGACCTTCTTCACCAGTCACGGTCTGGCCATGGCCACCGACCAGGCCGAACGGCTCGCGGCCGGCCGCCGACAACGCCGCGTCCTCGCGGTCCCAGGCCTCCTGCGACCTTCGGTGGAGGCCTTCTCCGACTTCATGATCCGCTCACGCGAGCGATCCCGGCGTGCCGGAACGCTGCCCCGCACCGATGCCACCATCGAAGCCGCACTCGCCATCGTGCGTGACCTCGCCCTGTTCCTCGCCGGCGAGCGCGGAAAGCAGGACTGGGCACTGACCGACGTGCACGATCTCGAAGCTTTCCTGGCCAGGTCGCCCAAGGCCCGAAAGCGTCGGCTGGTGGTGCTCGGACAGTTCTTCCGCTTCGCGCGGTCCCGGAAGATCGTCCTCGTCGATCCTGCCCGCGGTCTGACTGCCCGAGGACCGAGCGGCTTCACGGGTGCGACGCTGACACCTGACCAGCAACGTGTGCTGTTCCGCCGCTGGACAACGGATCCGGCCGTCCACCCGCACGAAGCCCTGCTGGGCATGCTCGCCTTGTTGCACGGTGCCTCAAGCCGCGAGGTCAAGATGCTGCAGGCCGTTGACCTCGACTTTCGTGCCCGGACCGCCCGGCTCGGAGACCGCCCGCATCCGGTTCCTTTGGATCCGCCGTCTTGGGCGGCAGTGGAAGGCTGCCTGGGCCACCGCGAAGACCAGAAGACTGACAACCCGCATGTGATGGTCACCCGCCAGACGAAGTCGGGCCGGGGACCGGCGTCCACCGCCTATGTCAGTCACGTCCTCGACGCCTGCGGGTTCCCACCCCGTATGATCCGCTGCACTCGACTGCTCGACCTGGTCAACACCATGGACCCCAAGCTCGTTGCCGCCACGTTCGGCATGGACCCCGAGGCCACCATGATCTATCTCGCTGACCACATCGACCCCGGCCGCCTGCCTGACCTGCAATCACGGTGACGACAGGCACCTCCTTGACCTGGTGTTCCTGGGATGAGCTCTCGAGACGCTGTCCCCGACGAACCAGCAGAATTGACCGTCCGCTGCCAGGACGACCGGCCGTCTCTGTGAAGTTCTGTGACCTCTTCGATGAGGACGAAGAATGCGTGCACTACGCCATCGAGGCTTGGGCGGCCAGTCTGAACGCTCGGCTGGACGGCGTGGCAGCCTGGAACTGGGGCGCAGACCTGGCTCCTTTCCTGGAGGACCTCTCTGAGGGCTTCCAGGGCTGGGAGGGAGAGCGTGTCTGGCAGACCAACGACCGTGATCTCACTGTCAGAGCGGTCTTCCGCTCGGGCGGCCATGTTGGGCTGACCTGGACCCTCCGTCCGTGGCAAATATTCGTTGGCAGCTGGTAGGTATCCGTCACCACCTGGCTGGAATCCGGCGAGCAGATGTCCACTCTCGCAGCCGATGTCCGGCACTTCCTCGGCCAGGAGGCCGGTCATCGTGGGTGACATGCAGCTCGTTTGGACTCTCAGCGGGCGGGGATGGGCCGACTGCACCATCGCCGATCATCAGGCGGAAGCCGAGGTCACAGCCTCATACATCTCCACAGCCCCCGAGGACCTACTGACCACCGCGGTATCGCCGAGCTCGTCCACCCACTCCGCTCGTCGACGACCCGGCGGTCGGGTCGTGGCGATGTCAGATCGTGTCGACGATGAAGACGTCGAGAGACTGCGTGACGATGTCGATCAGGTTCGCGAACGACCTGGTGCTCACCGTGCTGGACGAGGAATAGACCATGCCGACCGGAGTCTGGACGAGATCGAAAGTCGTCACGATCGCGCCGGAGTCTCCCGGCTTGCTGAAGGGAAGAGGACCGAAGGTTCCGGTCCCCTCGATCGCAAGGGAGCCTGAGAAATAGGCGTTCTGTCCTCCGTAGCCGACCCAGTGAGAGGCACCGACCTCCTTGACGGTTCCCGCTGTCACCTCGGTCGTCCGGCCACTCTTGAAGACGAGCATCCCTATGGTGGCCGCCCCTGTCGTGGTGCTGATGGGCACCTCTACCGGCCCCAGGACTCCGTTGATCAGGATGTTGGGGTTGACTTGCGCCGGATCCGCCCATGCTGTCGCGCAGTCGACGCTGTTGATGACGCCGCCGAACTCTATTTTGGTGAAACGCTCGAGCACCGCGATGAGATGTTGCGGACAGACCCCCGCGTCGGCGCGGCCGGGCTGGGCGATGCAATTCCCCAGCTGTCCGGCATTGGCGTCCGCGATGACGTGGTTACAGCTGATGAGGAGCGTTCTCTGGTCGCGCGGGAACGATCGGCCCGTGGATAGGCATCCCAGCGTGCCGCTGCTCGCCGGGCTGACGGGGCTGCTGATCGATATGCCACCCGGTGCCGGCCTGCTGTGGAAGGTGAACCCCTGCGCCTCTATCTCGCCGGTGACCACCGGAATGATCGGAACCCTTGACGATGCGGCGACGCGCACGTCCATCTGCTCGACGATCAACGCCTCCACGTCGTCGGCGTTTCTCGGCTGGGCCAGATAGACGTTCAAGGTGGGTTGCCCCGGCTCGATGGCGCTGCTGCGGGGCCCATATTCGGATGGTGTGGCCCTGCCGATGCCGACGCCCTGCACGTTGGTCAGTTCGGTCAGATCGTCCACGGATCGGAGTCCGCTGCGCTGCTCCCCCTGACCGCTGAGGATCCCTTCGATCGCGGCTCGCGCGTCGACCAGCTCCGTGGGGAACTGGTCGGGGTCGAATCCGATGTGATCGGACGTCACCTCGGGTTGTCTGATCTCCACGTTCTCGCCGGATTGCGCGAAATCATCAGGTGGAGGCTGACTGATTCTTGGCACGACAGCCTCCTGGAAGGCTCTGGATGGGTGCCCCGCTCTCGGCTTTCACTTCACGAGAGGCGATGAATCAAGGGTAGATCCGGGTGAAGGAAGATCGCCACTTGTGGTATCACCACCTGCGTATCGGCACACGGTATCCGCCGGACGGTATCGCGCACTGTATTGATCAGAAACTCATTGGGTTCACTCGTCGAGGACGTAGCGGACATGTCGACCGCCGAAGTATCCGCGCAAGATGTGGGGCTGGCGTTGTCGGCGGTGGAAGAACCTGCGGGTTTCGGTGGCGAGGTCGGCCTGGTTCCTGGCCGGTGGGTGTGGGGCAGGCTGCGTTTGAGGTCGGCGTTGACGAGCTCGTCGGGGTTCAGCTCCGGTGAGTACGACGGCAGGAAGTGCAGCTCGATCTGGGCCTCGTGGTCGGCGAGCCAGGTCCGGACGGTCTTCGAGCGGTGGGCCGAGTGCCGGTCGACGATCAGATGGACCTTGCGGTCGAAGTGACCGACGAGCCGGTCCAGGAAGCGGCACATGACCTTCGCGTCGAACGACTCGGTGAAGACCATGAAGTGTATCCGGCCCTTCGTGCTGATCGCGGACATCGCGTTCACGGAGAACCGGTTCCCGGTGCGACGGACGATCGGAGTGCTTCCTCTGGCGCCCCAGGTGCGGCCGGTGCCCTGGTCCGAGCGGATCCCGACCTGGTCGGCGAAGAGGACTTCACTCCTCTCCGCCTTCGCCCGAGCCCGGATCGCCGGCCAGGTCTCCTCGTGCCAGACGCGGACCGCTTCCGCGTCCTGCTCGACGGCCCGCTTGTCCGGACGCTGGAACGTCAGTCCCCAGCGTTTGAGGTACTTGCCCACACCGGGCTCGGTGAAGCGGACCCGGTAGAGCTTGAAGATCAGCTCGCCTATCGGGGCCCGTGTCCACAGCTGACCGGAAAGCCCCAGGACGGAGGGGGTGTGATCGAGGACGGCCTGTCGGATGGCGGCCTGCTCGGCCTCGGACAGAACCTGATGCTCGCCCACCCGGCGGCCCCGCGCACGCGACAGCAGCGCGTCCCGGCCACCGGTCTGCCACCTCGTCCACCAGTTGTCTACGGCCCTGACCGACACCTTGAACAGAGCCGCGACCTCAGCCCGGTCCCGCCCCTCCACCAGCGCGGACACCGCCAGCAACCGCACAGCCTCCTGCGCGGCCGGCGACCAGGTCCTCGCATTCCCCACCAGATCACTCACACACCGTCAACGAGCACGAACCCAAAGCGTTTTGGATCAATAGGCGACGTCACTGTGACGGCGGTCGGCAGCGACCCCCACGCGGATCACCGGGCAGCCACCTACTGCGGCCACTCGGACTTCGAGACCTTGGTCAACGAGGCTTCGTGCCACACCCCGCGGCCCCGGGCTGATCCGAACGGCCCCACGTCCGGACAGCCCCGCCAACGCAGGACACCTCGCGTGCGCAGGCTTACAGTCGTGAGTAAGAGGCGTTCCACCCCACTCCGTCATCGGACCCGGGGCAGGGCGCGGGGTGCGGGACTTCGCCCGGCCGGCCGGCCGCGGCCCACGGGGACAGCCTCGCCGTCCGGCCCCGAGTTCAGGGACCTGATGAGCCATGGCTGACGTGAAGGTCGTGTGGACAGGGCTTGAATGCCGTGTCAGGCAAGAGAAGAAAGACGACATCTTCGGCAGCGTTCAGCTGATCGCCGGAATGACGCCGCAGCCGGCGGTGAAGTTCCCCGACGCTGGCACGCTGACGTTCGGGCCTCCAGAGCTGAGGATCTTCAGCGCCCAGCGCCTGCTGTACTCCGGACCGGCACAGGACCTCAGCGTGTCCCTCGCGCTCGTGCAGCACGACTCCGGTGACATCGAGCAGGGGAAGCAGGCCGTCGCCCAGGCCATCTCCACCGCGGCGACGGCGGCCGTCGCCGCCGCCACGAGTCCGGCGGGCGCCGCCCTCGCCAAACCCTTCATCGACTTCCTGGTCGTAGGCCTGGTCGATATCGCGAGCGACCTCCTCGGCCTCGCCGACGACCCGTTCAACCCGGCGGCTGTCTTCATCCCGAAGGACAAGCTGCTGGATGCGAACAGCCGGCGCCAGATACGGCAGCGCCCCAACGATCCGCACACACTGCAGTTCACGGACATGGTCATCTGCAGCGGTACGGACGGTGACGGAGACCTGGGGGTGTACGCGCTGTACCTGGACGTACAGCCGTCTGGCGCCCCGGGCGGAGGCGGCGTCACGCCCGCGGGCGACGGCATCGGCACGCCCACACTGAGCACGGGCTCGCAGGGAGTGGCGGTGGAGAAGCTCCAGCGCCTCCTGAACGCCCACGTGCCGGACCTCGGACCCCTGGACGTCGACGGCGACTTCGGCCCCGTCACGGACGAACGCGTCCGCGAGTACCAGCGTCGTGTCGACATCGAGATCGACGGTGTCGTGGGTCCTGAGACCTGGGGCATGCTGACGGGCGGTGAGCGAGCGGAGGAGGACGCGTCCGGGACACCGACCCTGAGCAACGGCTCGCGCGGCCCCGCGGTCCGCAAGCTCCAACGCCTCCTGAACGCCCACGTGCCGGACCTCCAGGCCCTCGCGGTCGACGGGAGGTTCGGCCCCGTCACGGAGCAGCACGTCCGCAAGTTCCAAACCCGCCTCGCCATCACCGTCGACGGCATCGTCGGCCCTCAGACGTGGGGCGCACTCACGCGCTGAGCGAGCCTCTCGCCCAGACTCGGGGAGGGGGGCCGTCT
Organism: Streptomyces lunaelactis; assembly: GCF_003054555.1. NCBI lineage: Bacteria > Bacillati > Actinomycetota > Actinomycetes > Kitasatosporales > Streptomycetaceae > Streptomyces > Streptomyces lunaelactis. The sequence continues at coordinate 408,409 of NZ_CP026304.1, forward strand.
CACTCGTGGACGACGACGGCCTCCAAGGCCCAGGGCGAAGAACGTCCAGCTGCCGACCTCGGGGAGTTCCTTGCCGCTGAGGCGGGAGGCGCCGGAGAGCGGATACTTCGGCGGTCGACATGTCCGCTACGTCCTCGACGAGTGAACCCAATGAGTTTCTGATCAATAATACGAAACGGAGAATTAAGTCCCTGCTGAACTTGAATGCGTGATGCCCGCTCGATCGAGGTCACAATCCCGCCCAGTGCCCAGACGACAACAACATCACGACCAACGACACTGAGCCGAACGGGTGACGGGACGGGGGCTCTCAGAGCTTCAAGATCAACTCAGCGCCCCTCCGACCCGTATCTCGGTCAGACCCCTCACAGAGGCATGGCACAAGAGCCGCCGCCTGGAGAACACCTGAGCCTGACCGAACCTGGATGGTTCGGTGCGGCCTGGCACAGGTTCGCCGGAACATGTGCGCTTTGCCGAAGGACTCGTTGGAGGCGATGGTGACGCTGTTCTTCTCCTCGCGCTCGGTCAAAACCTGGAAGAGTAGTTCGGCTCCGTGGCGGTCCAGTTCCATGTAGCCGAGCTCGTCAATGCACAAAAGATCGACGCGTCCGTAACGGGCGATGGTCTTGTTCAGCTGCTTCTCGTCGGCGGCCTCGACCAGCTCGTTCACCAGCTTCGTGGCGAGCGTGTAGCGGACGCGGTAGCCCTCATCGCGGCCTCGGTGCCCAGGGCGATGAGCATGTGGGACTTGCCGGTGCCGGAGTCCCCGATCAGGCAGAGCGGCTGGCTCTTCTTGATCCACTCGCAGCTGGCGAGTGTGTGGATGGTCGCCGCGTCGATGTTCGGGTTGGCGTCGAAGTCGAACGCCCGCAGCGACTTCTCCCGCGGGAAGCCAGCCGCCTTGATCCGCCGCTCCGAGCGACGGCGGGCCCGGTCGTCGCACTCGGCCATCAACAGCTCTGCGAGAAACCCGCGGTAGCTCATCTGGTCCTTGAGCGCCCGCTCGGCGATATCGGAGAACTCGTTGCGGATCGAGGGCAGCCGCAGCAGCCGACAGGCGCTGTCGATGGCGGCGTCGGCGGCCTGCTCGGTCAAGCCTCGCTGGCGGGGCAGAGTCACTGTGCTTCTCCCTCACGGTGGTCGCCACCACTGGTGCGGCGGCGTCGGAGCAATTGGTCATAGGGGGTCACCGAGGGCAGCGGCCTGGTGTCCGGCGGAAGATGCGCGAGCCGCCATTCGTGCAGGGACGTCACTGTCGCCGACGGTTTCCCGGAAACCAGCTGGCCTGCCGAGGGGGTGGGTTCGGTCTCGGCCTGGGCGGCCTTGCGGGCCTCCAGAGCGACCGCGTCCGCGGTCATGGCCCCGGCTCGCAGAGCCGCGGCCAGGCCGGCGACGACATGCTCGTGGGGCAGATGACGCCCCAGCAGGAGAACCTCGATCAGGGCCCGGGTGCCGTCCCGCTCGCCATGGATCCTGCGGGCCTGGTCCCACCAAGCGTCGTGGACCGGGGTGAACCTGCCTGCTGAACGGGCCTGTTCGAGGGCAGTGGAGCCCGGGAAGGCACCGGGCTTGCGAACCAGGACTTCCAAGTAGTGGTCCAGGTCCAGCCGGACGGCGCCCTTCGCGATCAGCCGCTCGTGACGGGCCACTTCCACGTTCTGGTCGTAAACCACCAGATGAGAGGCGTGCAGTACAACCCGCACGCGTTTGCCGATCAGCCGGATCGGGACCGAGTAGCGGTTGGTGCGGACCGGAATCTGGCCGTAGCGGTCGACCCGCGGGGTGAACACCCGGCCCGTCTCGAACGGTTCCTCGGGCAGCGGCATCAGCAGTGGCTGTTCGAGTGCAAAGTACTCCGCGACCGTCTTGGGCCTGGACCCGATGCGGCCGGCGTCGTCCTGCCGGTCCCACTGTTCGACCATCTCGTTCAGCTCGGCGAGCGAGGAGACTTCGGGGACGGGAACGAAGTGGTTGCGGCGGAAGTAGCCGATCATCCCTTCGACTCCGCCCTTCTCGTGGGCGCCTTCGATGCCGGGCCGGCAGTAGAAGCTCTCGATGCCGAAGTGCGAGCGGAAGGCGATCCACCGGTCGGCCTCAACTCTTCCCCGGCTCTGCCCCAGCACCCTGGCGACGGCGGCCTTCAGGTTGTCGTAGCGGACCTTGGTCCTCGGCACTCCGCCCAGAGTCCGCAGTGCGTGGACGTGGCCTTCGAAGAAGGCTTCCTGGCCGCAGGAGGCGAACACGCGGTGGACGGCCTTGCCCGAGTACGACAGCCGGAAGGAGAACAGATAGCAGGTCACCAGCTCGCCGGCCAGTCGCACGGTCACGTCACCGAAGTCGACCTCCGCCTCATGGCCGGGCAAGTGAGTCTGCGGAACGAATGCCTCGAGTGGCGCTTTGCCCGACTCGACCAGGATCTCGGGCTTCCGGCCGGCGACGTAGTAGCGCACCACCCCGTAGGAGACGTCCGCCCCGTGCTCCTCGACCAGCCGGTGGAAGATCCGGGTGACCGTGTGCCGCTGCTTGCGCGGTGCGTCCAGATCTGTTCGCAGGATCTCGTCGATCACCGGCTTGTACGGATCCAGCGTGGTGGCTCGGGGAGGCAGCTTCTTGCGCGGCTCCGGCCAGGAAGAATCCAGCGCCTTGCGCACGGTCCGCCACGTCACGCCGTGCTTGCGTTCAAGCTCCCTCATCGACATGCCGCCGCGATGGTCACGCCGGATCGCCGCGTACAGCTCGACCTTCGACATCTGCGGCATGACCAGCACCTTTCGCCAAGAGCATCCCGATGCTGCCCTGGCAAGAGACCTGGTGCCTCCCAAACTCAGGTTCTGGTCCAGCTTCTGTGGTGTGCCTACTCCCTGTGATCGTTGATCTTGCTGATACGTCCCGCGAGATCGTCCGGAAACTGCCAGGGACGGCCCCGTTCGGGCTGATGGTTCTGGGCTGTGCGCGAGGAACTGCTCCGCCTGGAAGAGCTGCTCTTCCTGGCGGCTCCGGAGATCAGGGTGGTGTCGGTGCAGGACGACGGTGAGGCGATCCGAGTCGGGGTCAGATGTGTGACGGCCGGTGCTCGGTGCCCGGGCTGCGGGAGCTGGTCGGGACGGGTTCATGGCTCCTACCTGCGGTTTCCCGCTGACCTTCCCGTTGTGGGGCGGCGGGTGGTACTGCGGCTTCGTGTCCGGCGCTTCACCTGCGAAGACGTTTCCTGCGGGCGGCGAACGTTCGTCGAGCAGGTCGGGGGCCTGACTCGCCGATACGGCCAACGGACCGAACGAATGCGGTCGGTGCTGGCCGAGGTAGGCCTCGCCCTGGCCGGCCGCGCCGGCGCCCGGCTGGCCGACGTCTTCGGGGCGAGGGTCAGCCGGAACACGGTTCTGCGGCTGGTCGACGCTCTCCCGGAGCCTCAACCGCGGATCCCACGGGTAGTCGGCGTCGATGAGTACGCGATGCGCAAGGGGCGCGTTTACGGGACCGTGCTGGTCGACGTCGAGACCCGCAGACCGGTGGACCTGTTGCCGGATCGCGAGGCGGGCACTGTCGCGGCCTGGCTGACCCAGCGCCCGGGGATCGAGGTCGTCTGTCGCGACCGCGCCCCGTTCTTTGCCGAGGGTGCCAGAATCGGGGCGCCTACCGCTGTCCAGGTCGCCGACCGGTTCCACCTGTGGCGCAACCTCGGCGAAGCGGTCGAGCGGTGCGTCTCCCGCCACCGCGCTTGCCTCCGTGTGACCGCCGCAGAGCCGCCCGTGGACAAGACGCTGGCACCAGAATCGGCCGACATCGATTCGCCCTGGCCAACCGGGCACCGGTTCGCTGATCGCACCCGCGCTAAGCACGCTACCGTCCACGCGTTGCTGGCCGCTGGCCACAGCCGACGCTCGATCCAGCGCCAGCTCGGCATGACCTACCGGACTGTTCAGCGGCTTGCGGACGCCGCGGCCCCGGAAGACCTGTTCCAGGGACAGTGGCAGAACCGCAGGACCAAGCTCGACGACTTCAAGCCGTACCTGCACGAGCGATGGGCCGAGGGCTGCACGAACGCCTGGACTCTGTGGGAAGAGATCAAGACGCACGGCTACACCGGCGGATACGGAGCCGTCCGCGCCTACCTCCAGCCGTTTCGCACAACCCCGACCGCACCGGAAGCCCGTCCGCCGTCCCCACGGACGGTCGCCGGCTGGATCCTGACTCACCCCGACACCCTGCCGGAGAGCGAGCGGCTGAAGCTCAAATCCGTCCTCGCCTGCTGCCCTGAACTGGATGCCCTCACCGGGCACGTCCGCGCGTTCGGGCAGATGCTCACCCAGCTCCAGGGGGACCAGCTCCCGCAATGGATCAAGGCGGTCCGCGCCGAAGACCTCCCCCGTCTCCACACCTTCGTCAACGGCCTCGAACGGGATCTCGCCGCCGTCACCGCCGGGCTCACACTGCCCTGGAGCTCCGGCGTCGTAGAAGGCCACGTCAACCGGATCAAAATGATCAAGCGTCAGATGTATGGCCGGGCCGGCTTCGACCTGTTGCGGAAGCGAGTCCTGCTGGCCTGACCGCAGCTCCGTCACTCAACGAGCGGAGCCGTTCAGCTGATCGCAAGCAGCACGGGATCCAGGCCCAGCTTGCTCCGGCATGAGTCGACGGCCCGTGCGACCCAGGCGGTCACTGCATCGTGATCTGCTGCGATCACGTGAAGCTCACGTGCCTTCTCCTGGGCTTCGACCATCCAGGGCGCCAGCGCGTCCTCTCGTAGGACTCGCTCAAAGAGATCGCGGGCCGTGTCCGTGTCCCCGACCAGGGCGGCTGCGATCCCGGCGTCGAAGCTCTCCCAGAGGAATCCCCGCCGCAGCGGCCTGGCCGTCAGGTACCGGGCGACGTCCGCCAGAGCCGGGAACTTCTCCCTCAGCACAGTCACCTCCGCCGCGGCCCGTCGGCCGAGTTCGAGTGCCAGCGGCGTGAACTGGTCCTCGGCGCGGAACAGCTCGGGTCCGGTTCGGGCTGTCTCCGCATGGAAGGCCAGGTGGTCCACGTCGTGCCACAGCCACATCGCACCGACGTGCAGACCGCTGCCGGCAGTGCGCGGCGGAGCGAACTCCACAACCCCGAGCCACCACCCGTGATCATCAATCCACACCCGCGACCGCCCACGCTGGGCCAGGCCGAGCGGCTTCAGGGATTCCCGCGCCGCGGAGGTGATGATCCGGAGGGCCGGACTGCGATCTGCCATGACCGGCATTATCAACCGTCCCACCGACACCACCGTCGGTCGTGGTGGCACGTCACCATGCGCAGAGCCGTTCAACAACACTGAGCGTCACCGCTCCACAGAAGTTGGACCAGAACCCGAGAGAGGGAGTCGTTTCGCGATGGTTGTGGGGGTCACCTTCTAGCTGAGTTTGTGCTGTGAGTGAGGGGCCTCGCGTTTTCCGGACAGGTGTCTGACCGTCTATTTCACGCGGCGATTCGCAACTTCTCGTATTCGGCGTGGACTTCGCGTGGAGGGCGGTAACCCACCGCCGAGTGGAGGCGTTTGCGATTGTACCAGAATTCGATGTAGCGAGTGATGTCCTGCCGAGCGGCCTCGCGGGTCAGGTAAGTCACCCTTGATACACGCTCGTTCTTCAGGGAGCCGAAGAATGATTCGGCCATGGCGTTGTCGAAACAGATCCCGGTGCGGCCGGAGGATCTGCGGAGCCCGAACCGGTCGAGCGTCTTCCCAAATTCGGCTGACATGTAGTTGCTTCCGCGGTCGGAGTGAAATATCGCGCCGGCCGAGAGGTTCCTGTTCCGTGCGGCGTTGCGGATCGCCCTGGATATCAGTGGGGTTTGGTAGTGGTCGTCCATCGCGTAACCGATGACTTCCTTCGTGCAGCAGTCGATGACCGTTGCGAGGTACAGCCAGCCTTCCCCGGTCGCGATGTAGGTAATGTCGCCGACGAGTTTTTCGCCGGGTGTGTCAGCGGTGAAGTTGCGGCCGACGAGGTCCGGCACCTGGCCGACTGTGGCCTGGGTGAGGCTGAACCTCTTCGGCCGCGGCTGGCAGGGCTCAAGGCCCAGCTCGCGCATGAGCCGGCGGACCAGTTCCAGGCCGGTGGTGATGTCCCAGCGGTCCAGCTGTGCCTGGATGCGCCGGTGGCCGTAGGTGCCGTCGGACATGTCGAAGGCTTTCTCGATGAGCAGTTTCAGTTCGTCGCGCCGTTGGGCCGTCGCGGATTCCGGCGGATCGCCAGTCGTAGTAGCCGGATCTGGATACGCCGAGTCGGCCGCACATGAACTCGACGCTGTATGCGTACTCCTCGGTGTCGAGCCGCATCTCGTCGATGAACTCGTACTTGCTTGCTACCGGGGATCCTTCGCGAAGTACGCTGCGGCTTTTTTCAGGAAGGTAACTTCCATCTCCAGCTCGCGGTTGCGTCGTTCGAGTTCCTTCAGACGCGCCCGCTCGTTCACCGTCAGTTCCGCGTCGGGAGCCGGTTCCTGCTGCTTCTGGTGCTTCTTGACCCAGCCGCGTAGCGTCTCCGGGTTCAGCTCAAGCTCCCGGGCGACTTCGGAGATCGTCTTGCTTGACCTCAACGCGATCTGGACGGCTTCCTCGCGGAACTCCGGCGAGTACTTGCTGGGTGGCGCCACTTCTTCCTCGTTTCCTGTTCAGGACAACCCTATTGGGTCCCTGTCCGGAAACTTCGTGGCCCCTCAGAGTTGGTTCTGGCGCTGGTTGAGGGCTTGCGGTGGGACGGTGAGGTGTGTGTATCCCGCTGGGGGCCTCATGGGGACTTCGCAGTCGAAGGTGGATCCGTGCGCCACGATCCGCCGGGATCACCGTGAGGGGATGTCTTGATCTGGGGCTGTGTAGAGTCCCACCGGGCCGGAGGTGTGGCGGCATGCCGGACCTGGTTCTGGCCGTCTGTCACGGGCCTCAATCGACTTTCGCGCCGGGCCATCGAGGGCCTAGTGTTCGGGCAAAGAGTGACCCACGAGGAGTTGAGACATGCTCGGTTGTCCGAGCGCGCGTTGACGTTGTAGGCCGTGATCGGCCTGTCATCGCGTGCTGCCCTTGATGTTGCGGCACAGCGAGCCTTCCCCTGCCTGAACCGTCGGTGCACCTGTTGTGCGCCGGGTGGCGGGCCTCGTCGTCGGCAAATCCAAGGGATCCCCGTGCCGTCCGCTGTATCCGATTCCAGTCGACCTGTTCCGTCAAGCCTGTGGCGGGACGGCGACTTCCGCAGACTCTGGGTGGGCCAGACGGCCTCTCAACTCGGCGAACATGCAAGTCTGGTGGTACTTCCGCTCTTCGCCGTCCTGACGCTCAACGCCAGTGCCGGCCAGCTGGGCGTCCTCCGCGCGGTGGGGCAGGCGCCGATCCTGCTGCTCTCGCTCTTCGTCGGCGCGTGGGTGGACAGGTGGCGGACCCGCACGGTGATGGTGCTGACGGACGTCGGCCGGACCCTGGCACTGGGCGCCGCCGCCGTGGCCGGCCTCCTTGGCTGGCTCGGCCTGCCCGCGCTGCTCGTGGTCGCCTTCGCCGTCGGGGCCCTGTCCGTGTTCTTCGATGTGGCATACCAGGCGTCTCTCGTACGGCTGGTGAAACACAATCAGCTGGTGCGGGGCAACAGCGCACTCGAGGGCAGCCGGTCCGCCGCCCAGATCGGCGGTCCCGCCCTCGGCGGCGCGTTGGTGTCCCTGCTGTCGGCGCCGATCGCTGCCGCCTCCAGCGCGCTGTTCTTCGCGCTGTCGTTCCTGTCGATCCGACGGATCCGTCGCCGTGAATCGATCCCGAAGAGCTCGGAACGTCCCCCTCGCATATGGCGGCGGATCCATGAGGGCCTCCGGTTTGTCATCAGCGATAGCTCACTGCGGACCGTGTGCCTCGCCTCGGCCGCCTTCCAGTTCTCCTTCGCGGCCATGATGACCGTCTATCTGCTCTTCCTGCCGCGGGAACTGCACCTGTCGGGCACCACCGTCGGGCTGGCGCTCGCGGCGACGGGGCCGGGCGCGCTCCTGGGCTCGATGCTGGCCGCCCGCCTGCCGAGCCGGTTCGGCTATGGTTCGGTGCTCGTGTCCGCGGCGGCACTCGGCGACGGCGCGTTCCTATGCGTGCCCGCGCTGCACGGCCCCTCTGCGGTGACGATCCCCACGCTCCTTGCGGTCAACTTCGTGTTAGGGACCGGCGGCCAGTTGGTGAACGTCACGGTCATGGCCGTCCGGCAGGCTGTCACCCCGGACGGGATGCAAGGCCGCGCGGCCGCGACGATCACGTTTGTCGGCATGGGACTGACCCCGCTTGGCTCTCTGCTCGGCGGATTTCTCGCGGAGGAGTGGGGGTTGCGCGCGAGCCTTCTGGTGACGGCCGCAGGCATGATGCTGTCCCCAGTGCTGATGGCTTTGTCCCCGCTGGCACGCTTGGGACGGGCGCTTCCGGCCTCACAGGACGCGCCGCCGACGCCCGCCCACCCTGACCCACGAAACGGCCCTCGGTGACACCGGTGCAGCTCGACGTTCCCGCTAATGACTTGGGGGCGAACGGCAATGTCTGGGCTCTGGGTGTAGCTGTTGGTCATTGTGGTGACTGGCTTTATCGAGCAGTAGTGGCTCTGGTCCACTTCGTGTGGGTGTGCACGCAGGGTGACTGTTGATCTTCGGGCGATGGCAGTTGAGGTCGCCCGAAAATCGCCCGGCTGGACGGTGGTGTGGTCGACAGTCCTTCGCCGTGAACGAAGTGCTGCCGCAGCTGGATGAGCTGCTGTTCTCCTCGGTCGAGGGCGTGTTGATCGAGTCGGTCGAGGTGACCGACACGGTCGTCCGGGTCGAGGCTCGTACGACCGCAGGACGGGCGGCCTGTCCGGAGTGCGGATACTGGTCTGGGCGAATACATGGCTCCTACCTGCGTTTTCCTCGTGATCTGCCGACAGCGGGCAAGCTGGTCGTGGTGTCGTTACGAGTGCGGCGGTTCGTCTGCGCGGAGGACTCCTGCACGCGCAAGACCTTCGCTGAGCAAGTCCCTGGGCTCACGCGCCGGTTCGGACGACGGACCGAGCGATTGCGATCGACGCTGGTGTCGGTCGGTCTCGCGCTGGCAGGCCGGGCAGGCGCCCTCATGACGGATGCTTTCAAGATCCCGGTCAGCAGGAACACCCTATTGAGGCTGATCGCCTCGCTCCCGGACCCCGCCACCACCACACCCCGCGTGGTCGGCGTGGACGAATACGCCCAGCGCAAGGGCCGGATCTACGGAACTGTGCTCGTCGACGTCGAAACACGACGTCCGATCGACTTGCTTCCCGACCGGGAGGCAGACACGCTCGCGGCCTGGCTCGCCGAGCGGCCCGGCATCGAGATCGTCTGCCGCGACCGGGCCCCGTTCTTCGCCGAAGGCGCCACCCGTGGCGCCCCGCAGGCCCTCCAGGTCGCCGACCGATGGCACCTCTGGCACAACCTGGGCGAAGCCGCCGAGAAATGCGTCTACCGGCACCGAGGCTGCTTGCGCCCCACGCCGGCGCAGCCTGAAGAACCTCAGGAAGAGCCGGAGCCGACCGCGTCGTCGCCCTGGCCCACAGGGCACCGGTTCGCCGAACGCACCCGCGCCAAACACGCCACCATCCACGCTCTCCTCGCCGCCGGGCACAGCAAGCGATCCGTCGCCCGGCAACTCGGCATGACCCTCAACACCATCCTGCGCTTCTCCCGCGCCACCACCCCGGAGGAGATGTTCACCGGCCAGTGGCAAAGCCGTGCGACCAGGCTCGACGACTACAAGCCCTACCTCGATCAGCGCTGGCAGGAAGGCTGCACCAACGCCTGGAAACTGTGGGAGGAGATCAAGGAACAGGGCTATCCACGCGGATACGCCAGCGTCCGCGACTACGTCAGCAGGACTCTTCGAGGCAAGCCCCAACCGGTCGGCCCCCGACCGCCATCAGCCCGCGCCGTCACGCGCTGGATCCTCACGCACCCCGACGCCCTGCCCGAAGGCGACCGGCTCCACCTCAAAGCCGCCTTGGCCAACTGCCCCGAACTGACAGCACTCGCCGAGCACGTGCGCTCCTTCGCCCACATGGTCACTGACCTGCAAGGCGACCGACTCCCCGAATGGATCGAAGCAGCCAGCGCCACCGCCGAACTGCCCAGCCTCTGCCACTTCGCTCAGCACCTCCTGCGTGACCTCGACGCCGTCACCGCCGGCCTCACCCTCCCCTGGAACTCCGGTGTCGTGGAGGGCCATGTCAACAGGATCAAGATGCTCAAGCGCCAGATGTTCGGCCGCGCAGGATTCGAACTCCTACGCAAGCGGGTTCTATTGGCGTGACCGAGCGTCACCGAACCACACGAAGTGGACCAGAGCCCTCTCTCGGTCACAAGACCGCTGCCCGGCATACCCACCCCTCCGGCCCGAATAGGTACGCCGCCCAGCCCGCCATCACCCACCACCCTGCGCAGGAATAACCGACGAACTTCCACACCCATCCCTCTCCAGACCCCACCACTATCCGAAGTTAACCGTGAAAAGACTTCAGTTCCGCTGAACTCCGGGCCCTCACGGGACTGGGCACGTTCACGTGTACGCCGACACGAGCCGCAAGGAGTGCCGGGGACTTCCTGGCGACGTTCACTGACCCAGCGCTGAACAACACACCTGTGTCCACAAGGACTCGATCACGGGCAAGGGCCTCACCGGCGCCTTCCGGCAGGCGACGGTCCTGACGGACGGTGTCGCGGACGGTCTGCAGGACCGGCCCCGGCTGGACGCCGCGCGCCAATACGCCATCGACCGCGACGAGTTGGTCATGGACGGCTACCGGGACACCCTGGCGGTGGCCGGGCTCCGGCCGAATCGCCGTCTGACGCTGATGCGCGCCATCGCGGACGACCCGGTGATGATCGAACGCTCCTTCTCCACCGTCTCCGGGCGTGCCCGTCCAGTGAGCTGATCATGCCGGAGTGGCGAGAACGGGCGCGGGCCTGACCGCCTGCTTCGCCCCCGGACCTCCACCGGGCCGCGACAGCAGCCCGGTGGATCCGTGTCAGAGGCCGAACACGCCAGGGTCGGAGGCCACGGCGCGGAAGTACTCGCGCGGGTCGGCGACCAGCTTGCGTACCTTCAGGTCGAGCAGACCTCCGACGTTGAAGACCTCGGCCACGAGGGTGTTGTCGTCTGGACGATGGAAGGTCTGCTCCACCCGGAACGACTTGCCCTCCCCGAAGATGAAGGCACAGGTGATGTCGACGTCATCACCCACGACCACCTCGCGGTGGTACCGGATCGTGCTCTCCAGATTGACCGGGCCGACGCCCTTCGCCAGCAGCGCTTTCTGCTCGATCCCCGCTGCCCGCAGCAACTCCCAGCGCGCGTGCTCCGCATGCTGCAGATACACGTTTCCATTGAGGTGGCCCTGCGCATCGGTCTCATAACCACGGACGGTAACCCTCACGGTAAACAGGTCTGCCATTATCAATCCCTTCAACAGGGCACCCTTCAAGCGCCGTATGCAAGGTAACAGGCCACTTACACCCGCGAATTGATATCGAGCCTCCGGAATATCACCCACAGGTGATAGTTCACGGTGTGCGGGAAACGTCGCCCACGGCCGGGAACGCGACGCCGCTCTCGCGGGAGGCCGAGCCCTGCGCAACGCCGGCATGGGCGCGGGCGCGCTCCTCGCCACCACATGCCTGGCGGGCGGCACCACCGCATTGCAGGCGCTGGCAGCCGTCACCGGGCTCGCCTATCTCACTGCGGCGGCCTTGGCATGGTCGGTCAGCAGCACTTCCGCGCGGTCGTCTCACTTGAAGTTGTCGGCAGGTCACCGACCGCTACGGCACCGCGCAGACGATGGCCTGGGACCGGATCCATCCCCGGCTCACCTCCCGCTCGGCCTGGATCGTCCACGACGGCGAACTCCCTCATATCGAGGGCACGTTGATCCGCCTCCAGGTAGACCACCTGCCTGGCGGCGGAGACCCGCTGCCGGTCTGGCTGTGGTCCTCGAAGACCGGGATGACCGGCACGGACGTCGATCTGCGCGGGCAGGCGTTCCTGCGATGATTCGATCTTGAGCACCCCTTCAGAATGATCAAACAGACGCTCGACTGGACCCGCCCGAAGGTCCGTACCCCCGAGGCAGCGGACCGCTGGACGTGGTTGATCATCACCGCCCACACCCAACTCCGACTCGCCCGCCCGCTCGCCGAAGACCTACGCCGCCCCTGGGAGAAGCCCGCGGAGCCCGGTCGGCTCGCCCCGGCCCGGGGTCCGCCGATGGTTTCGGAACGTCCGCACCGCCTTGAGGAGGCTGTCGCACGGCTCCTGCCCGGTGAAGGTCAAGAGCGATTCGTTGTTCGGTTCCGAGGATCAGGGAGGCGTCGGAATCTTGGCCGGTGGGGTGGAACTTCTTGTCGTGCGACCGTGAATGTGATCTTGAGATGCCGCGGGATGTGCGGGAGTGGCTGCCGCCCGAGCATCTGTGCTGGAAGGTGCTCGACGTCGTCGAGCTACTTGACCTATCGGCGTTCGAGAACAGCTACCGTGACGACGGGCGGGGTGGGGTGGCCTACCCTCCCGCGAGCCTGATTGCGTTGCTCCTTTACTGCTACAGCAAGGGAGTGCGTTCCTCCCGTCGTATCGAGCAGGCTTGCTGGGACGACGTGGGCTGCCGAATCATCACCGCGAACCGCCGAGTGGACCACTCCACCGTCGCGCGGTTCGTACGACGCCACCGTGCCGCCTTGAACTCGCTGTTCGTGCAGGTGTTGTCGCTGTGCGGCCGACGTGGCCTGGTCGATCTTTCGGCGGTGGCCGTGGACGGCTCACCGATGGAGGCGAACGCCTCACGCGACGCCAACCAGCGGCTCCAGCGCCTGGAGGAGACCATCTCCCAGTGCGGGAAAGAGATCCACGCGCTGATGGAGGATGTCGTCGACCACGCGCTGAGCGTCGAGGCCGATGGCTCGGCAGCACAGGGCGATGGCGAGGACACGTGCGACAACTGGCCTCGCCTGTCCCGGCTGTGCGACCGGCTCACCCGGGCCCACGTGGCCAGGGACAGACTGCATGAACGGGCTATGCCTTCACCCACCGAGATCCGGATCAAGGTCGAAGCCGCCGAGCGGATGGTGGCCCGCGCGGAGAAGCGCCTGGCCGCCGAGACCGAGGCTCACCAGGAGAAGCTGAAGAAGTACGAGCTCCGCGTCCGAGAGGACCGGGCGGCAGGACGTCGTGGAGCGAACGGACGGCCGCCGGTCCCGATGGAGCACAAGACCGTCCTCGTTCGCCAGCGAACGCGACTGGTGAAGATGCGGGCCTGGCTGGAGCGGGCCCGCACACCCCGACCAGCCCCCTCTCCGGAGTCCCGTGCCTGCCTGAGCGATCCCGACTCCCGGCTGATTCCCGGCAAACGCGGCGGCTACCTGCAGGGATACAACATCCAGATCGTGTGCGCCCGCCGTCAATTCTTGCTGGCGATCGAAGCGCACGACAATCCCTCGGACAGGACGGCCCTCACTCCGATGGTGAAGAAGACCCAGCACAATCACCAGGCCGCACGGCTCCCCGGCGACATCCAACTCTGGCTCGCCGACAGCGGGTACGCTTCCGCCGCGTCCTTCGAGGCCCTCGCCGACCTCCCGCTACTGGTCTCGGTCACCAGCGATGCCGACCAGGCAGGCTTTCCCGCGAAACGTCAGCAGGCCCCTGCCGGCCAGCAGGACATGGCGGCCCGCCTCGCCACCTCAACAGGACGGGCCCAGTACCGTCAACGCAGTGCCCTGGTCGAGCCGGGATTCGCCCAGATCTTCCAACGCTTCGGACGACACCTCAACTACCGCGGCCGCCAGGCGGTGGACGCCGAGATCAAGCTCCTCGGCACGGTGCACAACCTCAACAAGCTCATCAACCACACGCCCAAGAAGCACTCTTGACTTTCACCGGGCAGGAGCCGTGCGACAGCCTCTGAGCTGCCCCGCCCATGCGCCGAAACCCACCCGGCCAGGCCCCGGCAGGCCACTCGGCTCCAAGAACCAACGGCCCGCCACCCGTTACGACGTGGGCAAAACCGTGAAACGCCTCGAAATGATCACCGAACGCGACCCGGCCAGACCTCAAAGAACAAGCTGCGAAGCTGTGTCGGGTCCTTGCATGACAAGTTAAGTAGGTCCTTGGTGCAGGTCAAGGACTTATCGGGTATGGCTGATCGGCCACACCCGAGATGTCGGGCGCAGGGTTGATGTCAGTGGGATGCGCAGGGTTATGTCAGTAGCCGCGCAGTGTCCGTGTCCGTGTCCGTTGCTGATGGCGGCTCGGGAAGTTCGCTGCCATGCCGTTGACCACACGGCAGAGGGAACCGGCATTGGAGGGGGCAGCGTCCACCGATACACAAGATCGATAGTGCGCTCGAAGGGGTTTGGAATGACCGGCACAGCCACCCGATACCTTCATCTCGTCCGGCACGGCGAGGCATCACCGGATGAGAGCGGGCTGACGGAGGGCGGCCGCCAGCAGGCCATACTGCTCGGCCAACGCCTCCAAAGCATCCCCTTCGCGGCCGTTCACCACGGCCCGCTGCCCCGGGCAGAGCAGACCGCGCGCCTGATCGGGGACCAGCTGAAGAACGTTCCTCTGCACCTCTCGGAAGCTGCGGGTGACTACGTCCCCTACATGCCAGAAAGAGACGAACTCCCGACAGAATCCGCAGACTTCTTCCTCCGTTTCCTCGACGGTGCCACGGCCGAAGAGCGGGAGCACGGACCCGCGCTGGCCCGCCAGGCGCTGGACCTGTTCACCGGGCCGGTGGACGGCGAAGAGGACCGGCACGAACTGATCGTCACCCACAACTTCCTGGTCGCCTGGCTCGTCCGGGACGCCATGCATGCGCCGAAGTGGCGATGGCTCGGCCTCAACCACGGCAACGCAGCCCTGACGGTCATCCGATACGCGCCCGGCCGACCAGCCTCCGTCCTCTTCTCCAACGACATGCTGCATCTGCCCGCAGAGCTGCGCTGGACCGGCTTCCCGCCCGAGTTCCACATCTGAGTGCGCCCACCGTGGCTTGCTCACCGACACAACCCTGCGCCGCACTGACATCTCCTCTGCGCCCGATACGAAAGCTGGGCGGATATGGCCGGCGGCCGTACGGTTCCCGCATGGGCAGGGACGGTGTTCCTCGGCTGCGGCTGGTCGGCCTCGCGGACGACGACTCGGGGCCGCGGCTGTGTCGCGGGAGCGGAGAGCCCCTGATGCCGGCGGTGAAGGCGATCGCGGTGTTCTGTTCGGCCGTCTGCCGCGCCCGGCACTGGCGGCGTTGACCAGGACGGCCTGCTCGTCGGCCTGCGCGTCCCCCCCGCCGACGTCCAGCACCGCGACGCGGCCCGCATCCGTCTCACCCGCCTCCACACCGAACACCCCGAAATCGTCCTGGTCTTTGCGGACAACGACCACGGAGGCGAGGAGTTCAGCACCTGGGCCCAGGACACCCTGGGCATCACGATCAAGGTCGTTCCCCGGCCCAAGGACACCAAGGGCTTCGTTCTGCTGCCCAAGAGGTGGGTAGTGGAACGGAGCAACTCGTGGACGATGCGAAAGACCAGCACGCTGCCGCTACCGGTTCGCAACGGCGACCAGCGGCTGCCCACATCAAGAAGGCGTTCACCACCCCGAAAGCGACGCAGCCGCCCAACGGCGACAAGAAGTGCCTACCGACGGTCAGGCGTGGCGTTCCTTGTCTCCTGCTCGCTGATCTCGCTGTCCGCAGGGACACCCGCCTGGGTGACTGCAACGCTGCTCATGACCGCGGTGGTGATCCATACGGTCGGCGAGCTGTGGCACTCCGCCGCAGGCTTCGAGGTGTCCTTCGCTCTCGGACCAGGTCTGCTCATCGCGCTCTGCATCACCTGGGGTCGCCCCGGGTGGTACGTCGTAGGAGCCCTGTTCGCTCTGACGGGCCTGGCAGCACCGCTCGCCGTCCGCTGGGCACAACGCCGCCGGCACGCTCGGCAGGCACCCCTTGAAGCCGCGCTGAAGGAGTCGGCCGCCTGAACTCGCCCGAGGAAACAGTTCAGCATCCGCGTCAGCTGCCGCCCCTGAGACAGGTGTGGCGCTGTCACGATCGGACGAGGGTCGCCGGCCCCACCGAGCCGGGCCATCTTGCGGCAGTACGATCGAGGACCGGTTCAAGTCGGCGGGCGCTTTCCGTCTGCCGATCGAAGGTGAGCTGCTGACTGGAGAGCCGAGCTTTCGCCAGATCCTCGACTCTCAGGGAAAGAGCCGTTACCCGGGCTCGCTGAAGTCCCAAGGCATCGTGCACGACGGCCATCCGCTACGCGGAGTCGGCACGCGTGCTTCTGGGTGAGGCTGCCGAGCGGTCATCGCAGTGAAACCCGCTCGACCTGGTTACCTCCGTGAAGAGACCCTATGGGTATGGAGTTCTTCTGCTACCACCGCGACCGGCCCGGCTCCCTAGCGCTGCGCGACAAGCTGCTGGAAGAGCATTGGTCCTATATGGACCGGTACGCGAAGGAGATGATCGCCCGGGGCCCGACCCTCGCCAGCGACGGCAACACACCCACCGGAAGCGTGCACATCGTCGACCTGCCCGATCCCGTCGCCGCCCGCGCGTTCGCCTTCGACGAGCCGAACTACCAGGCCGGCGTGTACCGGGACGTGCTGCTGCGACGGTGGCGCAACACGCTGGGGCGCACCATGTGGAACTTCCCCGGCGGCCGGACCGGCGGCAACCAGTACCTGGTGCTCGGCCTCGGCACGGGGCATGCCGCCGACCTCGCGGTGCCGCCCGACCGGGACGAGCTGATCGCCTACGGGCCGCTGCTGTCCGACAACCGCGCCACCTGGCTGGGCACGGCGGCGTTGCTCCGGGCGCCGGACCCGGACACGGCACGCGCCATCCTGACCCAGGACCGGTACGCCGACATTGAGGTGCACAACTGGCAGTTCGGCGGGCGGCCGTCATAACCCGAGGACGTCCGGCCGACGTTACCGCCGAAACCCTTCTTGAGTACGTGCACATCGACGCCCTGTTCGGCGAGCCGGGCAAGCACGTCATGGACTTCGACCTGATCGAGTCCCAGTTCCGCCACCTGATGCGCGTGGCCGTCTCCGTACGCGAGGGGGCGACCTCGTCGGCGACGCTGCTCAAGCGGCCGTGCCGCTCAGCGGCGGGCCCTCGGGTCTCGAAGTGAGGGTTTACGGGGCGTCGCGCCTGTCTCAGGTCATGGATTGCGTGGCCACTACGGGGGCAGGGTGCGATCTCGTCAGCCCCCTGGACGACACGCCGATCGGTTACGGCTGTGCCGTCTGGCCGTGTATATATCGCTTGGGTAGGCATTTGGCGCTTATGTTCGGTGGGTGGCGCTCGGCAGTGCGGGCGCTCGACTCACGTGGGAGACGTAATGCGCAGAGCAGTTCTCGCGGTGGCCCTGGCCGCTGCAGTGTCGTCGGTGATTCCTGCCGCTTCGGGTGCCTGGGCGGACGATGCCGGGGCATCGCACCGTACCGGTGGGCAGCAAGGCGGCGGCCTGTCGGTGATCGGGCTGACGGCCGATCAGCGGCTGGTCAGGTTCGATGTGAAGGACCCGTCGAAGGTGTGGCTGCTGGGGACGGTGAACGGGCTCACCGGGGACACCACGCTGGTGGGCATCGACTTCCGGGTCCAGAACTCGAGGCTGTACGGGGTCGGCGACCAGGGCGGCATCTATACCCTGAACACCTCCAACGCGCAGGCGACGAAGGTCTCTCAGCTCACCGTCGCACTGGCCGGAACCGAGTTCGGGGTGGACTTCAACCCGGCGGCGAACCGGCTGCGGGTCATCAGCGACACCGGCCAGAACCTGCGCCACAACATCGACGACCCGGCCGCCCCGCTGGTCACCACCGTCGACGGCACCCTGACCAACCCGACGGTGCCGCCGTCCACCGCACTCGGGGTGACCGGCGCCGCCTACACCAACAACGACCTCAACGCCGCTACCGCCACGACCCTGTTCGACATCGACACGGTCAATGACCGGGTGTCCGTGCAGTCCCCGGCCAACGCCGGCACCCTCGCCCCCACCGGCAACCTCGGTGTCAATGCAGGTCCGAGCGCGGGCTTCGACATCTACTACTCCCCGAAGGCCGGCACCAACCACGGCTTCGCTGCCCTGCAGTCCGGCGGCTCCTACCGCTTCTACAGGGTCAACATCCTCAACGGGACCGCCACCAGCCTGGGCGCCTTCCCCGCGAACCGGCAGGTGTTCGACGTCGCGCTGCCTCTGAACCAGAGCTGACCGCCTTCCGCGCGGGTGGTCTCCTGTGCTGCGCCGTGGCTGCCCCCGCGGCGCAGCACCCGGCGCTCACCCCTGCGGATCTTCATGCATGCCTCAAGATGCCCTGACCGGGTGGGGGCGGAACCGACGTTCCCGGGCTTGAGGTCCATTCGAAGCAGGCGAGGCTGGCCACGAAAGTCATCCGGGTGGAGGTGGCGTCGACGCCCGCTACGACGAAATGCGGGGCTTGCTCGCCCCCCCCGGCGCCAAGCGCCGGCGGACGTCCGACGTCTCGTGCCCGAGTGGCAGTCCTACGAGAGGCCCGGCAGCCGCTACCTTCCGGAGGGCCCTGCCTACCCGGCTCGTCGGCTCCCCCCTTTAACAGGACTGGGCACTGAGGTCCCCCCGCAGGACGGCCAGCAAGCTCTCGGCCGTGGCGCCCTGGACGAAGGTGGTCCTGTTGGGCGTGGTGACCGGGCGGACCAGTAGGCAAGGGATCATCAGCTCTGGTCAGAGAGGCCATCGCGGGCCGGTTGCGGCGTCCTGCGCCCAGGCGTACTGGCGTTCCGGCTCGACCGTCAGGCCGTAGTCGTACAGCTCCGGCCTGCCGCCCTCCAGCCAGGTATCCCACGCCTCCTCGAGCTCGTCGGCCAGGCGGCGCGGGCCGCCCTGATGGGCAAGGGTCTTGCCGTCCGGCAGGGCGGAGAGTGCGGCCCACGAGGCGGTGCCGTCGTGGAGCCGGGCGTTGAGTCCGTCCTCGTCGGCAGCGACCGTGATCCGTACATCGGGCAGCGCGACGCGTAGGGCGAATCTCAGGTGCCAGTCGTCGCGCAGCGGTGCGAGTTCCCGTTCCCAGGGATGCTCGTCGGCGGCGGGGCCGTCGCCGCAGACCTGGCTGAAGTCGTCCAGGCCAGTGTCGGTGCCGCGGGTCGGCATGAACTGTGCCAGGCCCTGTACCCAGCCGGTCGCTGATTGGCCGTCGTCGGCGACGGTGAGCGCGACATGCCCGAGCCGGCCCCAGGGGGTGACGATCCGGCCGCCGGGGCGCATCTGGGCGACCCAAGCCCATGGGATCCGGTCGACGGCATAGGTAGAGATCACCCGGTCGTACGGCGCGCTGGGCGGCCATCCTGCGGTGCCGTCGCCGACTGTCACCGCCACATGGGCACCTGCACTCTGCAGGCTTTGGCGGGCGCCGGCGGCCAGTTCCGGGTCCACTTCCACGCTGGTCACCTGACCGGGGCCGGCCCGGCGGGCGAGGAGGGCTGCGTTCCATCCGGTGCCGGTGCCCAGCTCGAGCACACGCTGCCCCGTTTCCAGGTGGAGGGATTCGAGCATGTCCACTACCACGGCCTGGCAGGACAGACTGGAGGAAGCGCGGCCGTCGGTGACCTGGGTTACAGCTGCCGCGTCAGGATCGCCGTACACCTCGGCCGCCCACTGTCCGGCATCCGTTTCTCGGTCCACCGGCGCGTAGGTCTTCCCGTTCCAGCGCCACAGACGGTCCGGGGCGAACAGGTCCCGGGGCAGGGCATCAACGGCCTCACGGATCCATGCGGACCGGGCAGGCCAGGCGCCCCGCCGCTCCATGACGCCCGCCAGGCGCCGACGCTGTTCACCGAACTCGGACACAGTGCCTACTTCTTGTGCTTGCCATCTGATGGGGTCGGGGGCGGTACCTGTCCGTCGGAGTTCCCGGGCGGCGGCTTACCCTGAGACAGCTCAGCTGGCGGCTTCTCGTGTCTGCCCACAATGCCCCCTTCAACGTCGTTCGGTCGATTCCATGGTGACGGACATTCAGGCGCTCTGACGGCACGAGGACAGGGATGACGCGCAACCGCAGTCGGGCCAGAGTCGGGAACAGTCCTGCGCCCCGACTACCAGCCCAGCCGCACCGGTTCCCGTGACCCGGATGATCCGGACGAGGCAGATCTGTGCGACGGCCCGAGGTCAGCTTCTGCACAGGTAGTCAGACCCGGCCGGTGTCTGTGACGGTTCCTGGGTCCGCGGACCCCGCCGCCATGGTCCAGCGACTGGGCGCGGCACTCGCCGAGGGCGAGGTCCCTGCAGCAAAGTTGCTGGTCACAAGGACCAGCAGGCAATCGTCAGGGACCAAAGGGACTGTGATTCGGGAAGAGTGTAGAACTCTGACGCACGGAAAGTCCGAACAACCCCACCGCGTGCCGTTGTATCAGTTCTCCGGTCCCTTGAGTCCCTTCAGCCCCTCCGTTCTGGCATCTCACGCAGACAAGAAGGGAGTTCTGCCCCCCTCATGAGCCTGCTGATGGCCGACCGGGCAGGCTACGTCTTCCGTGCGTCGGCGAGCTTGTCCAGTTCGCGCATCGCCTCGGCGTGGGCGCTCATCCGGCTGCTCACGCTGCCGCTCGTGAAGAGCGCCACACCAGCGACTGACACCGGCACGGACAGCCCGAGCACGGCCACGGCCTCGGGCCAGTCGCGTTCGTTCTGACACCAATCACCCCTTTGCAGGCCCTCGTTGGCCGTACCACGCTCCGTCAACAACCGTGATTCGCACTGCTGGGGGTAACGGTCGCCGGGCTCCTCATCGACTTCGTACGGCGTGAGGAGCAACAGGACACACCATGTCCACAGGAGCGCCGCCAAGGACAACAGACCGATACCCCAGGCGCGTATCCGGCCGGCCCGGTCGCGGAAGTCGAGGTCGTACTCACGTGATCGCATGGCGGACGAATCTAGCAGCGGTTTCTCGCAGTTCGTGTCATCTGCTGTGCCTGTGACCTGGAGGTCTCACGGCGTCTCAAGCATGTCATCCGCCGCAGTCTCAGATCCATGCCGCTTCCTGGACGGTTCTCGCCGATCAGCGAGAGCCATCGAGCCTCTGACCTGGTGTCCTGTCGCACTGCATCTGGCAGGTAGTGATCAGCTGGCCTGCTGGGGTGCCATGTCGTTTGGAGAACACCTCAGAAGCCGTATCTCTATCGATCATGAGGACGGTATGTGATCGAACGGGATGCCTGGTCGGCTCAACTCGGCGCCGTCGGCGTGCGATTGTCTCGCGCATCGGTTCGGGAACGCGGCCGACCGCCCGGACAGGGTGCGGCGGTATCCGTCGGACATGACGGAGGGCTACTGTCACCGGCAGATGCTCGACGCGGTCCGCTACGTCACCGATAACGGCATCAAGTGGCGCGCGATGCCGGTCGACTTCCCTGCCTGAGACCGCATCTATGCCTTCTTTCGCAGCGACCGTCTTGCACAGGTTGAGCCAGAGATGGAAGCGGTCCGCTTCATGGGCAAGAAGGTGCCTCACACCGGAACCGGCGGACCGTCAGGCGTATCGGCACCGGCTGTCCGCCCGTCGCGACATCGGCAAGCCTCCGGCAGTAGCGGTCATGGACCCGGCGGGAGACCGTCCCGCAGTCAGGACACGGCGCGGCCTCAGCACCGGCCATGGCGGTGATCCACACTCCCGCCCCGATGACCTGGATGTCCTTGATAGCCGCGGCCGCCAGGTGCGGAGCAGCACGTCGAGTATCTGATCACCCGCCAGTTCAAAGATCGAACTGACGGTCAGTCACGCTCAGCCATCCCGGAATGTTGACCAGAGCCATCAAAACCCTCACAACCGGCACCACCCGTTCACAGACGGCCGACGGTAGCGTCGTCGCCGTCCCAGTCATTCCCGTATTGGGGAAAACACACATGACATCGAACACGCTCACGAAAGCCCTCTTAGGAACCCTCACAGCCGCCGCCCTCAGCATCGGCACCCTCGCCGGCGCAACCACAGCCACCGCCGCACCCGCCCAGCAGGTCCCCACCCAGACCGTCACCATCCAGGCCGTCAACAACCTCGGCCTCACCACCACCGAAGCCAAGAGCGTACAGTGCTACGTCCGCGACGCCGGATTCAGCCCCGGTGCGATCGACGGCCAGCTCGGCTCCAACAGCTGGAAAGCCTGGCAGCGTTTCCTCAACGACCGCGGATTCAACGCCGGAACCGTCGACGGCAGCGTCGGCCCCAACACCATCCGCGGCCTCCAGCGCTTCCTCACCTACATCGGCTACGACACCGGCGGCATCGACGGCATCGCCGGAACCAAGACCAGGGCCGCCTGGAAGGCGTTCTCCCACCTCGGCGGAGGCTGGTGCTGACCCCCCGCCGCGGCGTACGACGGCGATCTGCGCCGCGTAGGCGTTCTTCAGTCCCGTGGTCTCCACCTCGACGGAGACCAGCGAGTCGTGGGCGACCTCGTCTGGGTTCCAACCCGCCCCATCGTCATAGTCGCCGATCGAGCTCCAGCCGTAGGGCGCTACGGGCCCATATGGCCGTCGTTGTTCAAAGGGGTCGAATTCGAGGCCGTCGATTCGTCTGCCGGTCCTTTTGGGATCCACTCCAGCCACTTCGGTAGACCAGCTGAAGCAGCGTGGCCGGGGGGTCGTTGAGGTACTCCGCCATGGGACACCCATAGATGTGGCTGCACTTTTCCACCATGCCGTTGCAGCCAGCGCACAGCAGCCCTTCTCCGAACTACCGGTTCGCCCTGCATCGTTGGGCCCGGAGGGCGAACCGGTCTGGGCCGTGTTCAGGAGGGGACGTCAGGGCCGTTGGAGCGTCCGGCGATCTGAACGAGGGTGGGCAGGCCCAGGTGGGTGACCGTGGGCTTGAGGGCTGCATCAAGTTGAGCGACCTTGTCCTCGGCGCCGGCGAGACTGATCTCGAGGCCTTCGACTTCGCCGAGCCGGCCCTCGCGTTGAACTTCGGCGATCCGATCGATCAGGTTGTCTCGGATCCCGATCAGCCGGTCTCGCTGGGACGGCTCCGGCCGGAGGAGCGAGCAACGGACGCAGGCTCTCTGACCTAGGGTCTTCCGTTTGGATCAGGCCGATGAGTGAGCGGCCCGGCGCGGAGCGGCTGATGTCACCGCGGTGCGTGCGATCGCGGCGGAGGATGGAGGCATGGCGGAGCCATGCCGACTGACGACAACGCGGCGAGCGTGCGTGCCAGGGCACGCGAACCCGGCACGATCCACACGAGAGGCCCTAGTCATCGAGGCTGCCCATGGTCAGGTTGACGGTAGTTCCCGTCATCCCGCTCGCCTTGTCGGACGCCATGAAGACCGCCATGTTTGCCACCTCATCGAGCGCCATGACCCGTCGCGGGTGGGTCGTGCTCGCGAGGTACTCCTGGAACTGTTCCCAGGTCATGCCCGACGCCTTGGCGTCGAAGACTTCCCTCATCGTGCTTGTCTCCGGCATGCCGTGTGGTCGCAGACCGACCACACGGATGCCCTGAGGTGCGAGCTCGGCGGATAGGTCTCGAGTGAGTGCCTCCTTGGCGGCCTGCGCCGGACCGTACCCTCCGTTCAAGCGGGTGCCCGTCCGCGAGGGGAGTGCGGTGACGGTCATGATCACCCCCGATTTGCTCGGGATCATGCGCCTTGCGGCCAAGCGTGCGGTCAGGAAGTACGACGTAGCGTAGGACGTGATCGGCAGGGAGAACTGCTCGGCATCCAGCTCGGCCAGAGGGACACCCAGAATCCTCGCATTCGGGACGCCGACCGCGTTGAACGAGATATCGACGCGGCCCGCCTGATCCATCACGGACTGCAGATGCCTGTCCACAGCCTGCTCGTCGAGTGCGTCGACCTCGGCCGCCTCGGCGGATCCGCCGGTTGAAACGATGTCCTTGGCGACCGCCTCGACCCGTGCCAGGTGGCGCCCGGTGAGAAAGAGCTTGGCCCCCTCGCGCGCAAAGGCGCGTGCGACAGCGCCGCCGATCGCGCCTCCGGCTCCGTAGACCACCGCAACCTTGTCTTGCACTATCATCTCTGGTTCCTTTCTGTGCCCTGGTGGTCACACCTGCCCACCTCATGAGTGAAGACCGACGGCTGGGACTCATCTGCGCATCGCCGCCGTTTTCGCCATCCGCCGGCGACCGGATCGTCAGAGCCGTCGATGATTCAGACACCGCGACGTCGGGAAAGTGGGCGCCCGCCAACCGCCCAGTTCGCCCCTCGGCCGGTGTCCATATCAGGATGGAAGTGCGACAAGCTGCGGGAAGAAGGTGACGTGATGGTGAGGGTCGTGACAGCCGACCTGATCTCAAGGGCGCGGGCCGGGGACGGCGACGCGTTCCGAGCGCTGACCGAGCCGCACCGCCGGGAGCTACAGGTGCACTGCTACCGGATGCTCGGATCCTTCCAGGACGCCGAGGACGCCCTCCAGGACACGATGCTGGCCGCCTGGCAGGGTCTCGAGGGGTTCGAGGGACGTGCCTCGGTCCGCACCTGGCTCTACCGGATCGCCACCAACCGGTGCCTCAACGCGCTTCGCTCGGCCGGCCGACGACCCGCCAAGGAGTGGGACATCCCCGGGGTTGAACCGCCCGAGCCGACCCGGCTCGGCGAAGTCGTATGGCTCGAGCCATATCCCGACGCCCTCCTCGAGGGTGCGATCGACGTGCCGCTCGGCCCCGAGGCCCGCTACGAGCAGACCGAAGCCATCTCCCTTGCCTTCGTGACCGCTCTTCAGGTCCTGCCGCCTCGCCAGCTCGCCGTCCTCATCTTGCGCGCCGTCCTCGGATTCCACGCGAACGAGGTGGCCGAGATGCTGGACTCGACCGTCGAATCGGTCAACAGCGCCCTCAAACGGGCGCGCGCCAGCCTGCAGCGCGGCCGGCCGCCGGCCGCCGACCGCGAACGGCCTCCCGCCTGCGACTCACCCTCTGAGGATGCGATCGTGGCGAAGTTCGTGAGCGCGTACGAGACCGGGGACGTCGACGGTCTGGTCGCCCTGCTCACCGCCGACGTCTCCATCTCCATGCCGCCGTTCCCGTTCGAATACCAGGGCCGGGATGTCGTGGCCCGCTTCTGCGCCAGCATCTTCGACTCGGGCCGGAGGTTCGACCTCGTGCCGACGCGAGCCAACGGTCAGCCGGCGTTCGGTGCCTACCTGCGCGCCCCTACCGGCATCCACCAAGGGATCGGCCTCATCGTCATCACCCTCACCGGCGACCGGATCTGCGCCATGACCCGCTTCGACAACAGCGTGCTCCCATGGTTCGGGCTACCGCGATCGCTCCCGAGCCGATAGGCAGATTCCGAGCGGTGGATGTGCGCGGCAGCGAAACCCACACCGGCGGATGTGCCGGTCCAGCTACCAACGTCCAATGTGCTGTTTCGGTGTGAAGACCTGCGGCGACCTATCCGGAACCGTCAGCTCGAGGGCGTCGAGATCCAGCCCCTGACACGGCACCTGGCCCGCGGCCGACCAGCGACCCGACCCAGGCGCCGACCCCTCGAATGCGCCTCATGACCCGACCCGGCCGGGCATCCCTTCTGCCTGACCAGAGGCTGAGGTCAAGAACACCGCTCGCAGTCGCGTTAAGGGCTCCCGTTGCTTCGACGCGGGCGTCAGTCCACTCGGCGGACTCCCGTGCAGGCGAGGACGACGCTGACGGCCGGGGGCGCTGCCGTCCTTGCCGGTTACCGCGTCGAAGAGCCTGGCCGTCACCGGACACGACCATGACGAGATCGTGCGCGCTGTCGGGGTGGACGGCGAAGCCGATGCCGAGCAGGCCGCCGATAGGTGTCCTGCGGTCGAGCACCGGCTGCCACGGCTCCGGGGCCGGCATGACGGGCGCGGCTATGTAGCGCTCGCGCAGCTTCTGCTGGTACTCCGTGATCAACTCGTCTCCTGGTGCGATTCGCGTCGAGGGAAGCGTCCGCGCCAAGTCGACTCGGGTCGAATCCAATCGCCGTCGGCACTGACGCAGCCCCTGACAGGAATGAGTGTTCGACGTCGCAGGCCCCTGTGCCTTCGAGCGGTATGTGGCCGGTCACGTCACCGAACCTGCAGGCAGACCGGAGGCGACGATTCACGGTTGGCCGGCTTGTCGACCGTAAATGTCCACCCGGACCTGGTCCAAGATCAGCCCCACACTAACGACCACGGAAGCAGTTGCCCCCCACGGGCCTGGGCAGCGGTCGCCTCCCCAGGGCACCGGGCTCAGCCGTCCGGCGCCCACCCGTCCTCGCGTACCCGCAGCGCCAGGTCGATCTTCGTGTAGGTCGGGCGGCCCGCCTGCTGGTACTTGTCCTTGACCCGGTCCAGGTAGTACTTGGCCGTGTGCGGGCTGACCCCGGCGCGCCGTGCCGTGGCCTTGAGCGTCAGGCCGGAGGCGTAACCGAGCAGCACCTCCAGCTCCTTCGGCGACAGGCTAGGGCGCGCGGGAGCGTCGTCGTACGCCCAGGCGAACGCCAGCTCCGCCGAGTGCGCCGTGCCGCCCCCGGCCACTTCCTCGACGGCATTCACCAATGTCGGCAGATCGTGGTCCTTGGTCAGATAGCCGTCCGCTCCCGCCGCGACGGCCGCGATGATCCGCCGACGGTCGGCCACCGCGCTGATGACCAGCACTCTGCTGCCCGCTTCCCGCAGCCGCCGGATGTTCTCGGCGGGCAGGGACGCGTCCCGCAGCACCAGGTCCAGCAGGACTACGTCGCAGAGCGGGCCGGCGGCGATGAGTCCGTCCACCGTGTCGGCCGTAGCCGTCAGACGGATGCCCGTCGCGTTGTCCAGCCACGCCCGAAGTCCGTCGAGCAGCATCCGGTCGTCGTCGACCACCGCGACGGTGATCACGCGGGCCAGCTCAGTTCGATCCGGGTCCCCTCGCCGCACGCGCTGTCGACCTCGGCCGCGCCGCCGGCCTCGCGCATCCGCGCACGCACCGAGCAGCGCAGGCCGAGCCCCTTGGCGACATCCTCGAGGTAGAAGCCGACACCCTGGTCGACGACGGTCACCACGACCCGGTCGCGCCCGTCCTCCCGTGCAGCCGTCACGTAGGCGTGGCCCGTACCCGCGTGGCGCAGGACGTTGTTCAACGCCTCCGTCACCGCGTCCGCAAGGGCCGCGGCGGCATGCGCCGGTATCTCCGGCAGACCGTGGTACTGGGCGCTCACCCGCAGCCCGAGGCTCTCAGCCGACCGCACCGCGCCCTCCAGCGCCGCCGCGGTCCCCGGCGCGGGCTCCCCGTCGGCATGCTGCTGGACCAGCCGCCGCAGATACGCGGCCTCACTGGCGCAACGTTCCCGCACCAGCGGCGCGTTGGCGTCGACCCGGCCGCTCGCGATCGTGGTCAGCGTCGCCAGCACCGTGTCGTGCAACGCCCGGTGATGAGCGATCCGCTCCACGTATCGGGCCCGTTGGGACTCGGCCGCCAGCGCCTGCGCAGTCGCGGCGTCGAGCAGGCTGCCCTGGCGGCGCAGATACCACCAGAAGACGCCGGCCAGCACGGCCGACGCGACGACCGAATTGAGGTTCCCCGCGATCACAGCCATGTCCGCACCAGTCAGCCGGTACCCGGCCGCATGCGTCAACGCCAGCGCCGCTACCACGCCATACACCGCCGCCCGCCTGGTGAACGCCACCGCCGCCACCGAGCTCGCTGACCCGCCCAGCAGCATCACCCACGCCATGTCCGCCGGGTGCCGCGCACCGCCCGCGAAGACGACGAACGGCATCACGCACCCCACGGCCACCGTGTCGGCCACCGGCGGCCATGTGCCGAACCACCCCCGCGACCGGGCTGTGCCGAAGACCAGCAGGCTGGTCACAAGAACCACCCCCAGTGCCGCCCACGCGACCGGCCGCCCACGCTGGTGCTGCGCGACCGCGACAATCCCGGCCACCAGATGGCTGGCCCGGTACAGGCCCGTCGCCAGAATCATGAACGCCTGGGCCCGTTGGAGCCCCGATCCCACACTCACGACACGCCTTCCCCGCTCACACAACCCCCCTGAACCGGCGGTACAGCCGCACGCCAGAGACCACTAGCTTTCGGGGCAGTCCGGCACCGGACACGACGAGCAATCAAACCACCGCGTCAGGTCACGGTGCCCGCCGGAATCCAGGCAAAGAAGGAGGCAAAATGGCTCGAAGTGTGAACCGCGTCGGGATCCTCGCGGTCCTGGCATCGCTGCTCGTTCTGCTGATCCCCGGCACGGCCAACGCGGCCGACCCGCCGATCCGTTACACGTCGTGGATCAACAACGCCGCGATCTACGAGATGCGCGCCTCGTACTCGTGGCAGTGCATGGATGTACGCGGTGAATCCCAGAACCCGGGTGCGATCATCCAGCGGTTCGACTGCAAGGGCCGACTGCACCAGCGGTTCTATTTCATGCCCTCGGGCACTCCGGGTCTCTTCCTCATCGGCGTCTACGGCACGTACTGCATCGGCGCCCAGAACGCGTCGACCGCCGACAACACCCCGATCGTGCTGGGCCACTGCCAGGGACCGGGCCAGCACTTCCGCTGGGTCGACCGCGGCAACGATCACTGGGAGATCGTCGAGGCAGCGAGCGGCAAGTGCCTCCACGACACCGGCCGGCGCAACCCGGTCGAACTCCGCCCGTGCGGCAACATCACCGAGCCGTACCCGAGCCTGTGGACGCCCCGCTACGACCGTCAGTACAACTACACCAGCGTCTGGGGCTGAGCCGCCGCGTCGGGGAGGTGAGGGGCCGGGCCGGAGCGCATCCTGCCCGGCCCCCCGCCGATGTCACCAAGCCCCCCACGCCAGCGCTCTGACCGCATAGGTTCACCGGGTTGACGCTGACGAGGCAGGTGCCGGTTGGATGTTGGCGCCATCCAATCCAGTACGGGGAGGTGGCGGAGCCGGACAAGGTCAGGAGACTGACCGGCCAGCAGGGCCAGCAGTTACAGCGGATCGTACGTCGGGGGTTCAGCCAGGAGGAGTTCGTCGGGGTGTAGGCGATCTCGACGTTGTTCGCCGCGGCCCAGGAGCCGACCCGCTGGCAGCGTTTCGTGGTCAGGTGCGGGGAGAAGTTGTCGCAGACGATCGCGATGCGGGTGTTGGGCGGGTAGAGGGTGCGCAGGTAGCGGCAGAACTCCGGGAACTGCGTCCGTCTCTTGACCGGCTTGATGTGGCCGTGAAGCCACAGCATCCGGACGGCGCGTCACATCACAACAGGCAAACGTTGCCTGATCCGGCACTAGCTACGAACCCTACACAGACCCCATCCTGCCCACCGGTGGTTTCACCGGCCCACCCGAGGACGCCCTCGACTGCGCCGGCCAAGCTCCACCTGGGCCGTGCTGGGGATGCCACACCCGGGCGCTCACGGGGATTCCGGAGGGCTTCGACAATGATCGGGCAACTCAGGAGAGTTCGTACCGAGTGCCGTCGGCGACGGCGTGGAGCTTGTCCGGGTTGGCCACGTTGTGGATGGTCGAGATGCGGCCTTCCGGGTCGAAGTCGAAGGTCAGCGTGGCGACCACGCGGCCCGGGCCGCGGAAGACCACGCCCGGGCCGGCGTTGATCCAGGTGAGTTCTGCCCGCATCTGCCCGGGCTCGATGCCCTGGTAGGTCACGGTGCCGAGCGCGGCGAACCAACGGGCCACGGTCTCCAGGCCGACGACCGGCTTGAGGGCCTGGCGGACCTTGCCGCCGCCATCGGTCCACAGCGTCACGTCCGGGGAGAGCAGCTCCATGAGGGTGTTGATGTCGCCGCCCGTCGCCGCCGCGAAAAAGCGCTCGGTGACGTCGCGTTGGCGGGCGCGGTCCGCGGTGAAACGGGGCCGGCGGGCCTGGACGTGCTCCCGGGCGCGGTGCGCGGCCTGCCGGACCGCTGTCTCCGAGCGTTCCACCGCCTCCGCGATCTCCGCGTAGCTGAAGGCGAAGACCTCCTTCAGCACGAAGACCGCGCGCTCCAGGGGGCTCAGCGTCTCCAGGACGACCAGCAGGGCCATGGAGACCGAGTCCGCCGTGGCGACGCCGTCGGCGGTGTCCGGGCTGGTGAGGATCGGCTCGGGGAGCCACGGTCCGACGTAGGTCTCGCGCTGGTGGCGGGTCGAACGAAGCCGTTCCATCGCCAGGTTGGAGACGATCCGGGTCAGATAGGCCTTGGGGTCGGCGACCTGGGAACGGTCGGCCGCCGACCACTTGAGCCAGGCGTCCTGGACCACGTCCTCGGCGTCGGCGGCGGTGCCGAGGAGGCGGTAGGCGACGGAGAAGAGCAGGGTGCGGTACTGCTGGAAGGCGAGCTGGTCGGGGCCGGCCTGCTGTGGCTGGGTCACTTGGCGCTCCGGATCCGGGTGTAGCGGCCGCCGTGCGGCCAGAACGCGCCCGAGGCGGGCATCTTCTTCATGCGGGCGAAGGTCGGCCACGGCGCGGCGGTGACCGTCTCCTTGTACTTCGCGGCCCGCTTGCCGGTCAGCATGAGCCGGCGCGGGCTGTCGTCGGGGTGGGTGAACTGCACGACGGCGTCGTTCCGGCCCAGGCTGACGGGTGTGTGGTAGTAGCCGAAGCGGAAGGGCTTGGGCTCCTTGCCGGCCAGCACCCGCAGGATCGAGAGGGCCGCGTGCACTCCGGTGGGCATGCCGCCCTGGCAGGTCCCGTGCATCACGCCGTAGCCCTGACGGATCGCCGCCGCGTCGCCCACGGCGTAGACATCCGGGTGGGAGACCGAGCGCAGCGCACTGTCGGTGACCACACGGCCGCGCTCGTCGACGGTCAGGCCCGCGGTGGCAGCCAGCGGCGAGACGCGGGTGCCGCTGGTCCACAGCACCGCGGCCGCCGGGACGCCGGAGCCGTCCGCGAACTCGACGCTGTCCGGCAACACCTTGGCCACCTCGACGCCGCTGCGCACCCGCACGCCGAGCCGGGCGAGCGCCGCGTCCAGGTAGGCTTTGGCCTTCGGGTGCATGCTCGCGCCCGGCTCCTGCCGGCCCAGCAGCACCACCTGGAGCTCCGGGTGCCGCTCGGCGATCTCCGCGGCGGCCTCGACGCCGGTGAGGCCGCCGCCGCCGACCACGACGGTCCCGCCGTCGAGCCGGGTCAGCCGGTCGGCGAAAAGGGCGGCGTCCTCCGGGCTGTTGAGGGTGTAGGCGTGGTCGTCCACGCCGGGGACGGCGACGGTGTCCGCGATGCTGCCCAGGCCGTAGACCAGGGTGTCGTAGCGCAGGACCCGGTCGTCGTCGATCCGGACGGTCTTCGCCTCGGCGTCCACGGCTGTGACCCAGCCGCGGACGAAGGCGGCGCCGGTGCCGTCCAGCAGCTCCGGGATGTTCATCTCGGCCGTCTCCTGGCCGGTGGCGGTCATGTGCAGTCGGAGCCGCTCGGTGAAGTTGACGTAGGGGTTGACCAGCGTCACTCGCAGGTTCCCACGCTTCCTGGTGCGGGCCGCGAGCTGGATCGCGGCGGAGAGCCCGGCGTAGCCGGCTCCCAGGACCAGGACCTCGTGCTGCTGCGCTGCTGTCGTGTTCATCGCTCTGTTGTCTCTTTCGTGTCGGTCGTTCCCGCTGTGCGGACGACCACCAGACGCAAGCTGCCCTTCCGTTCGTGACATGGGTCCGATATGACCCGCGTCACATCGCGAAGAGAGAGCGGGCGCGCGCGGCATTCAGCACCCCGAGCACCGCGACGCGCAGCATTCAATCATGATCGACTGGCTCCGCACAGGAGCTGACGGAACAACAGGATCCGCAGGTCCGGGGCAGGTCTTGGTGCTTCCACGCCGCCCGCGAGCACGACCGCCTCTCACCACTTGATCGCGAGCATCACTCGAAACGAACCGGAAACCCAAATCACCGATCCTCATCACCTCGACACCTGAGCGGCGGCGCCCACGACCGGCTCCGGTGTCAACCACCGGAAGTCCTCCGGCGGTTGATCAAGCAGCCAGCGCGACGGAGGATTCTTCTTGTCGTTCGGCGAGTGTGTTTCGGTCGAGGCGGGCCAGCAGATCGTCCAGGTCGGAGGTGGTGAACTTCCACTGGAACGGCTGTGCCGTGGCGTTGTAGCGGTCTTCGAATGCTCGGAGCCGGTTCCGGACCTGGGTCAGGTGGGTGAAGTCGTTGGGTGAGACGACCTTGCACTGGACGATCGAGAAGAAGATCTCCACCTGGTTCAGCCAGGAGGCGTGGACAAAGGTGTGGACCATGACCGCGTTCGGAAACGCCGTGGCCAGGCGGTCGATGGCCCTCCTCCCTCGGTGGGAGGAGCCGTTGTCGACGACCCAGTAGACACGGGTACTCGTGGTTGACGCGCATTGCCCGGGCCTGTCCTGGCGCCAGGGTCGGATGGCAGCGGCAGCGGGCCCGGATGGAGGTCTTCTCGCCGCTGGAGATGACGTACTCGTCGTTGGGGTCTTGTGGCCGTAGGCCATCTTGTTCAGGCGGTGGCGCTCGGCGACGGTCAGCATCACGGGTACGGCAGAACAGGCAGGCATCGCAGGCGGATGACTGAATCTTCCAGAGCGGGTACGCACTTATGGGGCTCCCGCGCGCGCGGCGGCCGCGGGCTCAGGTAGCCGGCGGGGCTGTCGCGTGGCGCGTCTGCTGGATCAGGACGGTGGTGGCGCGCTCCAGAAGTTCGCAGAGTGCGGCGTGTTCGGAGGGCGTGAACGCGTCGGTGAGCGCGCGCTCAAGGATGATCACCTCCTGGTAGGCGCGGTCCAGCAGCACCTGCCCCTCATCCGTGAGGGTGGCGATCTGCACCTTGGCATGCACCGGGGACGTCTCGCGGCGGATGAGGTCCTTGGTCTCCATGTTGGTCAGCACGCTGCTCATGCTCTGCTGCGTCACCCCGCAGGAGCGGGCCAGTTGGGCGCCGGACATGCCGCCTTCGCGGGAGAGGGCCAACAGCACGGTGTACTGCGTCATGGTCAGCCCATAGGTACGCAGTACTGCCTCGTGGTGCGCCATCAACGCCTGCTCCGACCGCCTGATCCGGGTGCAGAGGTCGTTCTCGATCGGGGCTTCCACCGCGCGCTCCCACTCCACTGACAGGTTCATGGGTTGACTCAGGAACCTTACATTGCCTACCGTTCTCGACTGTAAGGATACTGAGTCAACGCAGGGGGCTGTAATCATGAAGGCTGTCGTTCTCGACACCGACGACCACTACCGGATCACCGAACTCGATGAGCCCACCCCCGGCCCCGGCCAAGTGGCGATCCGTGTGGCCTACGCCGGGATCCAGTGGGGCGACACCCTGGTCAGGGACGGCCACTTCGCTGTACCGCGTCCCTTCGTCCCGGGGTTCGAGGCATCCGGGCACATCGTCGCGGTCGGCGCGGGTATCGACGCACGCCGTGTCAGTGAGGCCGTCACCGCGCTGACCACCTCAGGCGCCTACGCCGAGGTGGTCCTGGCACCCGCCACGCTCACGTTGAGCATCGGCAGCATGCCGCTGAGGACAGCCGCAGGTCTCGGGTGGGGCGCACCGACCGCCTACGACCTGATCAACACCGCCGCGCACGTGCGGCCCGGCGAAAGCGTGCTGATCCACGCCGCCGCCGGCTCCGTCGGCACGCTCGCCGCCCAGTTCGCCCGACTGGCCGGAGCAGGCCGGATCGTCGGTGTGGTCAGCACTACCGACAGGGCCGACTACGCCGCGCAGTTCGGATACGACCAGCTCCTGCTCCGCGAGGAGTTCCCGGCCAAGCTCGACGGCGAGAAGCCCGACGTCATCCTCGACCCGGTCGGCGGCTCGACCCGCACCGCCGGCCTCGAACAGCTCGCAGCACACGGCCGACTGGTGGCATACGGCAACCTCGCCACATACGAACCCGTCCTCGCCAACGCCAACGACCTCCTCATGTTCGGCAAGTCACTCCTGACCTACAACAGCAACCTGCTCAGCCAGACCCACCCCGAGCGGCTCACCGACAGTGCCCGCCGCGCACTCGGCCTCGTCGCCGACGGCAAGGTCCGCATGGACATCACCACCGAGTACGCCCTCGAAGACCTGGCCATGGCCGTGCAGCGCCTCGCCGAGGGCACAACCCATGGCAAAAGCATCCTTCGCGTCGCCTGACAACACGCAGAAAACGCCGACCACGAGACGACTCCCGCGATGAACCCCGCCAGGACGGGAAGGGATCACCTCGGACGCGGGAGCGACCCCGTATGACCCCTCATCAGCGCTGGGCAGCGGCCTTGGCCGCTGCCCAGCCTGCCGTGCCCCACACAGCCACACCAATCGCGTCAAGCTCCGAAGGACTTTCGGAGTTGACCGCTTAGGCGCAGGACGGGCACAGCCCGCGGTAGGTGACCTCGACCTCGGACACCGTGAATCCGAACCGCTCCTCCGCCGGGAGGTCGGTCAGCGGATTGCCGGTCGGGTGGACATCGCGGATGGTGCCGCAGTTGGAGCACACCAGGTGCTGGTGCGGGTGGTGTGCGTTGGGGTCGTAGCGCTTGGCGCGGCCGTGGGTGGGGACCTCTATGACCTCACCGAGGGTGACCAGCTCGCCCAGGGTGTTGTAGACGGTCGCCCGGGAGATCTCGGGCAGCCGCTGTGCCGCGCGGGCGTGCACCTCGTCGGCCGTGAGATGCACGTGGTCGCCGTCGAGGACCTCCGCAACGACACGCCGCTGGGAGGTCATCCGCCAGCCACGCCCTCGCAGTCGCTCCAGCAGGTCACTCATATCGGTTCACCTATTCAGGTTCGGTGGGATGCCCGGAGTTTACCCGTGGACGTCCGGGTTCCGATTGGATATGGGCTTGGCGGGCTTATTGACTTGGACTCTGTCCATTGTAGGATCGGTTCCGGCGATAGCCAAGGGACAGGAAGACTCCAGTACGGCAGGAGACAGTGACGTGACGGGACCACCGCCGAGGCGCTGCGCGCTGCCGGCCTGCGGGTGACGGCTGCACGCGTCGCGCTGCTCGAGACCGTCCGGGACGGTGACCACCTCGACATCGAGGCGATCGCCTCCCGGGTGCGCGATCGCGTTGGCCATATCTCCCTTCAGGTCGTGTGTGAAGCCCTCCACGCGCTCACCGCGGCGGGACTCGTACGCCGCATCGAACCGGCCGGCAGCCCGGCCCGGTTCGAGGGACGCGTCGTGTCGTCACTGACGTCGACTGCGCGGTCGGCGAGCCCCCTGCCTGACCGCGTCCGACGGCCAAGGCTTCTCGATCGACGAGGCCTACCGTCATCAACCGGGGCCTGTGCCCCGACTGTTCCACCGCCCGCAGTTCCTGAGCACGTGATCCGCCTGGTCCGGAA
Source organism: Streptomyces lunaelactis (assembly GCF_003054555.1). Taxonomy (NCBI): domain Bacteria; kingdom Bacillati; phylum Actinomycetota; class Actinomycetes; order Kitasatosporales; family Streptomycetaceae; genus Streptomyces; species Streptomyces lunaelactis. Next base: position 443,669 of record NZ_CP026304.1, read on the forward strand.
GGATTCCCATGTCTGAGAACCATGATGCAATCGTCGTAGACGCGAAGACGGAGGGCGGAGGTGGCTGCCCGGTCGCGCACGGACGCGCCGCGCACCCGACCCAGGGCGGCGGAAACCGCCAGTGGTGGCCGGAGCGGCTCAACCTGAAGATCCTCGCCAAGAACCCCGCCGTGGCCAACCCCCTCGGCGAGGAGTTCGACTACGCCGAGGCGTTCAAGACCCTCGACCTCCCGGCAGTGAAGCAGGACATCGCGGAGGTTCTGACGACCTCGCAGGACTGGTGGCCCGCCGACTTCGGCCACTACGGCCCGTTCATGATCCGGATGGCCTGGCACAGCGCGGGCACCTACCGGATCAGCGACGGCCGCGGCGGCGCCGGGGCCGGCCAGCAGCGCTTCGCCCCCCTCAACAGCTGGCCGGACAACGGGAACCTGGACAAGGCCCGCCGCCTGCTGTGGCCGGTCAAGAAGAAGTATGGCCAGAGCCTCTCGTGGGCCGACCTCATGATCCTCACCGGCAACGTCGCCCTGGAGCAGATGGGCTTCGAGACCTTCGGCTTCGGCGGCGGTCGTGCGGACGTCTGGGAGCCCGACGAGGATGTCTACTGGGGTCCCGAGACCACCTGGCTCGACGACGAGCGCTACACCGGTGACCGGGAGCTGGAGAACCCCCTCGGCGCGGTCCAGATGGGTCTCATCTACGTCAACCCCGAGGGTCCCAACGGCAATCCGGACCCGATCGCCGCGGCCCGCGACATCCGCGAGACGTTCCGCCGCATGGCGATGAACGACGAGGAGACGGTCGCCCTGATCGCGGGCGGCCACACCTTCGGCAAGACCCACGGCGCGGGCCCGGCGGAGAGCGTCGGCGACGACCCCGAGGCCGCCCCGATCGAGGCGCAGGGCCTCGGCTGGGCGAACTCCTTCGGCACCGGCAAGGGCGGCGACGCCATCACCAGCGGCCTCGAGGGCATCTGGACGAACACCCCGATCACCTGGGACAACAGCTTCTTCGAGATCCTGTTCGGCTACGAGTGGGAGCAGTTCAAGAGCCCCGCGGGCGCGCACCAGTGGCGGCCGAAGGACGGCGCCGGTGCGGGCACCGTCCCCGACGCCCACGATGCGTCGAGGACTCACGCCCCGACGATGCTGACGACCGACCTGTCGCTCCGGTTCGACCCGGCGTACGAGCAGATCTCGCGTCGCTTCAAGGACAACCCCGCCGAGTTCGCGGACGCGTTCGCCCGCGCCTGGTTCAAGCTGACCCACCGCGACATGGGCCCGATCGTGCGCTACCTCGGCCCGGAGGTCCCCTCGGAGACGCTGCTGTGGCAGGACCCGCTGCCCGCGGTGACCCACGAGCTCGTCGACGCCGCGGACATCGCCTCGCTCAAGAGCCAGATCCTCGCGTCGGACCTGACGGTGTCCCAGCTCGTGTCCACGGCGTGGGCGTCGGCCTCGTCCTTCCGCGGCAGCGACAAGCGCGGCGGCGCCAACGGTGCGCGCATCCGCCTGCAGCCGCAGAGCGGGTGGGAGGTCAACGAGCCCGACGAGCTGGTTTCTGTCCTTGGCACCCTGGAGGGCATCAAGGAGTCCTTCAACTCCGCCCAGAGCGGCGGGAAGCAGATCTCGCTCGCCGACCTGATCGTGCTCGCCGGCGCTGCCGCCGTCGAGCAGGCCGCCAAGGACGCCGACTTCCACATCCAGGTCCCCTTCACGCCGGGCCGCGTGGACGCGTCGCAGGAGCAGACGGACGTGGAGTCGTTCGCCGCGCTCGAGCCGACCGCCGACGGGTTCCGCAACTACCTCGGGAAAGGCAACCGGCTGCCGGCCGAGTACCTGCTGACCGACCGGGCGAACCTGCTGAACCTGAGCGCCCCCGAGATGACGGTCCTCGTCGGCGGCCTCCGCGTCCTGGGCGCGAACTCCCAGCAGTCGCCGCTCGGCGTCCTCACCACGACCCCCGGGTCTCTGACCAACGATTTCTTCGCCAACCTGCTCGACCTGGGCACGACGTGGAAGGCGACGTCCGAGGACGCGAACACGTTCGAGGGGCGCGACGCCGCCACGGGCGAGGTCAAGTGGACCGGCAGCCGTGCCGACCTCGTCTTCGGGTCGAACTCCGAGCTGCGCGCGCTCGCGGAGGTCTACGCGAGCGATGACGCGAAGGAGAAGTTCGTGAACGACTTCGTCGCAGCGTGGGACAAGGTCATGAACCTCGACCGGTTCGACCTCGTCTGATCATGACGTCCAGGTCGGCCCGCGTCGGCCGACCTGGACGTCTTCAGCCCGAAGATCTCGACATCGTCCGCCTCCAGCGCGACGTCGAGAGGTCGCCATCGATGGAGCGGGCGAACCGGTGAGCGTGCCCAACTGAATGTGGTGGGCCGGGAGGTTGGTGACGCCGGCGAGCGGCGGACCGGTGTGCCGACTGCTGGTGCCGTGCCGCATCCGGCAACGTTCGCCCTGTTGTGATGACGTGCCGTCCGGGTGCTGTGCCGGACGGCACGTGGCCCTGCGGTTGCTGCTCGCTGCCCCTTACCTGCTGTTCGCGAGCGGCCCGCCCGTCCTGGTCGTCGCAGCGGCAGTGTTCGTTGCCAGTGTCGGGTTCGTGGCCACACTGCCCCTGCAGGAACAGCTTCTCGCGCTGACCCCTGATCCAGTCCGCGGCCAGGTCCAGGGTGTTGAGTCCGCCGGCCGGATGACGTGGCAGAGCATCGGTGCCGCGATCGCCGGTGGCGTCGCCCAGCAGCTCACCCCCAGCACCACGATCACCGCCATCGCCGCAGTCTCCGTTGCCATCACCGTTGTCTCCCGGGATGACAGCGTCCGCTGCCAGGGCGAGTAACTCCGGTACCTGCCAGGCCCAGCCCTCGCCGATCGATGCGTTTCGCGGTGCGCCGGGGTGAGATCCGGGCGGCCGACTGCGGTGAAGGCCGTGCCGGACATGCTGGGCTTCCACTCCGACCGCATCCACCGTCACCGGCTCAACCGGGGCGGAGACCGGCAGGCCAACTCCACCCTGCACCGGATCGTGATCTGCCGTCTGCGCTGGAACCCGCGCACCCGTGACTACATGGCCCGCCGTACCGCCGAAGGCATGTCGAAGAAGGAGATAACGGGCTGCCTAAAGCGCTACGTGGCCCGTGAGATCCACCGCGTTTCGACCGCCCTCAGCAGCCGACCGGCCGTCCCCGAAGGCTGCACGGCCGCCTGCTTGACATCCATAACAGCATCCCCGGGCTGGAGGACGAGATGGAGCCGCACTCGTAGCCTTCACTGCTGATGGCGATCACCTCGGTGACCATATCCGCGGCGCGGCTGGAGAGGCGTTCCCTTCGGCGTGTGCGAGGGCAGTGTCGAGGAGGTCGCGCAGGCGGGCGGGGGTCGAAGCGACGGCCGTAACAAGGAGGGCGCTGCTGTCGGCGAGCGGGGCCAGCACGGCAGAGCCCGCCTCAGGGTCGTCGCCGAGGTAAACCGGTTCGCGAAGGACTGTCATGTCCGGTCGGACGACGAGGAGTTGGCCGCAGGCGCGGTGATTCCCCAGGACGGCGGGGCCGTCCCAGGCGGGGGCGGGGCCGCCGTAGGCGGTGTGCTGGTCGAGCAGGAGCCGGCCGGCGCGGCGGACGGTCAGGCGGGTGGTGAGGTGCCCGGGGGGCTCCGCCGTGCGGCCGAGTAGTTGTTCCTCTCGCAGCACCAGTCGGGCGGTGGAGGCGAGTTCGACGGTGTACGTCTGGTGCAGGGTGCTGCCGCGGGTGCTGATCAGTGGCTGGGGCAGCCAGATCAAGGACGCGTCCTTGCCTGCCGTGAGCCGTACGTCGTAGGTGGCGGGGTCGGTCGTGGAGCCGCGCAGGGCGATGGTGGCGGCGGACGTGGTGACGTCCAGGCGGGCCCGCGTGTCGGCCGTGATGTCGAGTGCGAGGCGGTCCCCGCCCAGTGGCGCGCTCATCGCGCCGAGCACGTTGACGCGTGCCCGTTCGTCGTGGCACCGCAGGCGCCTCAAGTGAAAGGGACCGTCGCTGTGGAGCAACGGGAGTGTGGTCGTACGGCCGTTGTGCTCCGCGCGGATCCGGGCCGTCGCGTGTACGCCGCTGGGGTGGGGAACGGATTCCTCGCTCGCCCCCGCCCCGGCGGATCGCGGACTGTCGTGCCCGGCGTCGTGGTGCTCGGTGCCGGTGGGGCGCACTCTTCCGGGTGCGGCCCTCTGGACGGGACCGGTCGCTTCCCGTCCTGGTCCTGGCAGGGGTGCGGAGTCGGTGGTGCGGGTCATGCGGCTGCTCCGGTCCGCCAGGCTGCCAGGCGCCTGCTGACCCAGTCGGCGACTGGGCGGATCCCGTCGGGCTGAGTGAGGCTGGTGAAGGCGACGGGCAGGTCTCCGCGCTGGCGTCGTGCGTCGGATGCCATGGTGTCCAGGTCGGCGCCGACGTACGGTGCCAGGTCGGTCTTGTTGACGACAAGGAGGTCGGCGGTGGTGATGCCTGGCCCGCCCTTGCGGGGGATGTCGTCACCGCTGGCCACGTCGATCACGAACACCTGGGCGTCGACGAGACCGCGCGAGAACGTGGCGGTGAGGTTGTCGCCGCCGGACTCGATGAGCACCAGGTCCACAGCCCGCAGTGTCTCCTCCAGTTGTTCCACCGCTTCGAGGTTGGCGGAGATGTCGTCGCGGATCGCGGTGTGCGGGCAGGCCCCGGTCTCCACGGCGGTGATCCGTTCGGGCGGCAGCACGGCCTCGCGCAGCAGGAACTCGGCGTCCTCACGGGTGTAGATGTCGTTGGTGACCACGGCAATGGACAGCTCGTCGCGCAGCGCGCGGCACAGCGCGGCCACGGTGGCGGTCTTGCCGGAGCCGACCGGCCCGCCGAGTCCGATGCGCAGAGCGCGGCGGCTGCTGTCGCCCCGCAGAGGCTCGGCGCTGTAGGTGTGGCGGTGGGGCGTGATCACGGGGTGGTCGAGGTGCACGTCAACTCCAGTTCGGCATCAGGTGGTTCAGGGCCGGCATGACCGGTTTCAGGAAGCGAAGAGGCGGACCGTCCAGGCGGCGTGCTGTTCGCCGGTGAGGTCGAGTAGCGGCGCTGAGGCGGCCGGGAGGGCATCGATGCCGAGGCCGGTGAGACGGCCCGCGGCGGTGACAGCGGCGTCGGCCACGTCGTCCATTTCGGGGGCCAGTCGCGCCAGCAGCGCGGTCGCGTCGAACGGGTCGAGACTGAGCAGCCGTACTGCGGCGGTCGCCGGGCAGCTGATGCTTTCGTACGCGGCGGCCTGTGCGGCGTCCAGCGGGGTCAGGCCCGCCGCGCGGGCGGCGACTCCCAGGACGACGGGCTGGTGCACGCCCTGCGGCCGGTCGCGGGCGAGCCGGTCCAGGTCGGCCGAGGGCCAGGTAACGCGGGCCGCGCGCAGCATTTGCCGGCCGAGCCGACGTGCGACCTTCCGCAGTGCGGGCATGGGGGTACGGGCGTCGGCGGCCTCGTCCAGGACGAGGGCGTCGTGGCCGTCGGCCGCGGCGGCGGCGAGGCCGGCGGCGGTGAGTCCAGCTGTGTGCAGCCGCCCACGGCAGAACGCCCCCAGGCTTACGGTGTCGTGCACGGCGCCGGAGGCCACCGCCGCCTCCACGCCACCGGAATGGGCGTGCCCGCCGGCGGGGAAACGACCGTCGGCCAGCACGATCAGGGCTGCACGGGTCATGGTGGGAGCGGCCCGCCTTTCTGGGAGCAGAGCGAGGAACGGGTACGGGAAGCGCCGGGCGTCCGGGACAGTGCCACTGCCCGGATTCCGGGAGCCTCCCCGGCCACGCGTCACGGGGCGGCCGGGGAGGCGATCCACAGTTCGGTCAGAACAGGAAGTACCGCTGGGCCATGGGCAGTTCGGTCGCGTAGGTGCGGCCCACCGCGTGCCCGTCGATCTTCGTTCGCACGTCGGAGGTGACGGCGCCGCCGATGTTGACGTCGAAGGTGTCGGGATCGACTGCGATCTCCGGCAGGCCGCTGTTGAGCTTCATGTCGGCTTTCGTCACCTGCCGGGTGTTCTTGATTTGCGCCAGGGGTTTGACGAGTCCCAGGTCGCCCAGGTCGCCGTTCAGGGCCAGCTCCGGCACGAAGTTGAAGGAGTTGGCTTGCGTGGAGCGGCCGCAGGAGCCCCACACCGGGCGCGGCAGGAACGGCTGCGGTGTCGGGATCGACGCGTTGGCGTCACCAACCTGCGCGTACGCGATCTGGCCGCCCTTGATGACCATGTGCGGCTTCACCCCGAAGAACTTGGGCTCCCACAGCACCAGGTCGGCGAGTTTGCCCTGCTCGACGGACCCGACCTTGCCGGCGATGCCGTGTGTGATGGCCGGGTTGATGGTGTACTTCGCGATGTACCGCCGGACACGGAAGTTGTCCGCCTCCTGGGTGTCCTCGTCGAGGTGTCCGTAGCGGTCCTTCATCACGTGCGCGGTCTGCCACGTCCGCATGATCATTTCGCCGATGCGGCCCATGGCCTGGGCGTCGGAGGACATCATCGAGATGGCACCCATGTCGTGCAGGAGGTCCTCGGCGGCCATCGTGGAGGGGCGGATCCGGGAGTCGGCGAACGCCATGTCCGCCTCGATCTCTGGGTTGAGATGGTGGCAGACGATCATCATGTCGACGTGTTCCTTGACGGTGTTGACCGTCAGGGGGCGGGTCGGGTTGGTCGAGGCGGGCAGCACATTCGGCAGGCCGACCAGGCTGATCATGTCGGGTGCGTGGCCGCCACCGGCGCCCTCGACGTGGAAGACATGGAGGCTGCGGTACTTCTTCTCGCGCCGCCGCGCCGACTTCGGGTCCATGGTCGCCGCGAGGGTGTTCTGTACAAAGCCGGCCTCGTTCAGCGAGTCGGCATGCAGGGCGACCTGGACACCGGTGCTGTCGCACACCGCCAGGGCCGCGTCGATCACGGCGGGTGTCGCGCCCCAGTCCTCGTGAATCTTGAAGCCCAGGACGCCAGCCCTGACCTGGTCGGTCAGTGCGTCCTTGTTGACCGTGCTGCCCTTGCCGAGCAGCCCGATGTTGACCGGGTACTGGTCGAGCGCCTCGAACATGCGGTGGATGTGCCACTTTCCCGGCGTCACCGTGGTGGCCGTGCTGCCCTCGGCAGGCCCCGTGCCGCCGCCGATCAGCGTGGTCACGCCGGCCGCGAGCGCCTCGTGAATCTGGCCCGGGCACAGAAAGTGCACGTGTGTGTCGACGCCGCCCGCGGTGAGGATCCGACCGTTGCCGGAAATGACCTCCGTCTCGGGTCCGACGACGAAGTTCGATGCACGGCTGTCGTCGAACGTCTGCTCGTCCATGGTCTCGGGGTTGTACGCCTTGCCGATCGCGGCGATCTCGCCGTCGCGCAGCCCGACGTCGGCCTTCACGATGCCCCAGTGGTCGACGATGAGTGCGCCGGTGATCACGGTGTCGACCGGCTTGTGCCGGCTGTCGCGTGCGTAGTGCGACTGCCCCATCGACTCGCGGATCACCTTGCCGCCACCGAAGATCATTTCGTTGCCGCTGCGGCCGGGCCCGCCGGCCCAGTCCGCCTCGATCCTGATGACGAGGCCGGTGTCGGCGAGCCGCACCCTGTCGTCCGCCGTCGGGCCGTACAGGTCGGCGTACTTCTCACGCGTCAGTGCCTCAGCCATCGAGTTCTCCGTTCCCGGCCTTGATCTGCAGTCCCTTCACTTTCCGCTGCCCCTTGATCCGCACGAGCTCCACACACCGCTCGTCACCGGGCTCGAATCGCTCCGACGTGCCGGAGGGAATGTTCAGCCGCATCCCGCGGGCCTGTTCACGGTCGAAGACCAGCCCCGGCTTGGCCTCGTCACCGGACCCGTGCCCCGCGTTCGCCTCGGCGAAGTGGAAGTGAGAGCCGACCTGAATCGGCCGGTCCGACAGATTGCGCACCCACAGCCGAGTGACCGGCTCGCCGTCGTTGAAGCTCACCAGGTGCGGCTGCTCGACCACCGGCAGGGCACTCACCGGCGCCTCACGATGCTCCGGGCACTTCTCCTCAGGGTGCGGCTCGGGCTCGGCTACGAACTCGAACTTGCCGGGGTGCACGGCCACTTCCTCGTCCGGCTCGTCGAAGGGATCGTGGATCGTCACCAGCTTCGTGCCGTCTGGGAACGTCGCCTCGACCTGGACATTGTTGATCATCTCCGGGACGCCGTGCATGACCTCGCTGCGCTTGAGGACATGCCGGCCCGATTCCATGACGGAGTCGACTGTGGCTCCGGCTCGAGCCTCCTCATACACGTGCGCCGTCAACAGCGCAATGACCTCGGGATAGTTGAGCAACAGCCCGCGATCACGGCGCCGTCGGGCGACGTCTGCCGCCACATGGATCAGCAGCCGTTCCTGCTCGTGCGGAGTCAGGTGCATGCCGTCCCCTTTCCTGCTCGTCGCATCGACACAGTGCGGCGAGGCTCACGAGAACAGCAGGATGGTGGGCCACACTCCGCAACGTGATCACCGATCGCAACGAGCAACGGACACGGAAGGAGCGGCCCATACCCACCAAGAGGTGAAATCGAAGCGCGCCGCGCAAAGATCGAGCGCGGGTCTACGCCTTGCTGGACGCCCCCTTGCGCCCCCAGTGAGAGGGCATCCACTAAGATCGTTTAGCCGTGCTCACCTGCCTTGGCGCACCTCGACGATGGGCAGCATGGTGACAGTGGCGGGCAGGCTGAGCTCCCGCGGCGTGGGGCCTGCGGGCGTGGGGATGTCGGTAAGCCGGGCTCCGCCTCACCACCTTCGACCACGTCCACAGGCCCAGCGGCTGGGCGAAGTTGTGCCGCGACTCGGCCAGGAAGAGCCCACCACGCGCCCGGCTGACTGTGGCCCGGTGCACCAGGTACTGCGACAGCAGGAACCTGGTCGCCGCCGAGTAGAGTACGACTCGTTCCCGGCGGCTCTTGGTGGTCTCCGCCCGCACCCGCACCAGCCGCCGCCCCGGGTCCAGGTCGTCGGTACGCAGCGAGCACAAATCCTCCCGGCGCAGGGCCGCATCGTAGGCCAAGGCCGGCATCAGCCGGGTGCGCACCGGCTCAGCGGCGGCTATCGCCAGCACGGCCCGCCACTCCTCGTCGTTGGGGATCCAGGGAAGCTTCACCAGCCTCCGCACCAGCCCACGCTGCCGCCCGCCGCCACGGGCCCCAGGCGTGTAGCGTCCCCGGCCGACGGGATTGTCCTGGCGCAGCCCCTCCTCGACCAGGAAGTCGTAGAACAACCGCACCGACACCAGACGCTGCTGGAGCGTCGCGTTCGACAACCCGGCACCCGAGTCCAGAGCCACGACGTTTGCGCCCCGACGGCTCGGCCGCGAGCCCAACTCCCATATATACAAGGCGACATGAGTTCGCGTGGCCCCGCACCGGGTCCACGCTCTCCCGCTCGCACAACTCGAGGTACTCCGCCAGCCCCCGGGCGTAGGCATCGATCGTCCTCGACGCCCGTCCCAAGTCCTGCCACACCTGCAGCCAGGCCGCCGCCTGCTCGTGTCGACCGAGTATCGGCCACCTCTCCCTCAGCTCGACCATCTGGTACCGCTGATCCCTTCAGTCCGTGGGTCCCCGTACGAGGCCGCCAGCCTCGCAAGTGATTCCACGTAACTTCTAAATCGTCACACCAAGCGGCCGAGCCCGAAGCCGAACCTCAGCAATCCCGCTCCGAGACAGGGAGGCAGGTGCGAGACTGACATCTCGGCGAACATGGGGAAGTGCGGCGCCATGACCGCCGTGCGGGTAGTGGGGGGAACGTGAGGTTTGACCGAGCAACCGAGGAAGCCGCCAAGGAAGTCCTTCCACTGCTCCCCGGACTCGTCGGCGCGGACGCTCCTCGGATCGCCTCGGAAATCAATCGCGCACTCTCCGCATCGAGCTATCACGCGAACAGCGGCGCCCTGAATCAGACGCTGCGCGCCGACGCCCGCGTCTGGGCCTGGGTCGAGCAGCGACTCGATCAGGGCAGCGACCGAAACATCTCGCCAGGTGGCAGCGGATACCAGGCACTCCTCGGAGACTCGACCAGTGGTACGCGCGCCACCAAGTTCGTTTGCCGGACCCAGAGTTGCTCCCAACCCGACACCTGGTTGCGTAGCTTCGTCGGGGAACCGGTGCCGCGATGCTCCGGGTGCACACGCCTCCTCAGCCGCGAAACGGGGTGAGCATACGTGCCGGCCTTCTGGAGTGCGGCCGCCGGGAAGCTGGTTGAGCGGTGGGTCGCCACGGGTCTCGCCGCAGCGGTGTTCTGGCTCATCCTTGTAATGGCCTGGGCCGCCGGGCGGCCCCGCCCCAGGCAGGCGCTGGCCGGACGGCTGGACTCGGTGGGAGCGATGCGTATCGGCGAACAGATCGCGCTACTGCTGGTGGTTCTGGTCGTTCTCTCCGGATCCGGTCTGCTTATGCGGCAGTTGACGCTTCCGGCGCTGCGTTTGCTGGAGGGCTATTGGCCTGGGTTCCTGTCACCTCTGAGCGGCCGGCTTCGCTTACGACACGTGAGGCGCCGTGCGGCGGCCTCCGCCGCGTGGAATCCACTGCACGCTCGCTTGACCGGGGACCCGTCTGCAGCGGGGCAGCCGCCTCTCAGCGCGGAGGAGCGCCGGCGCTACGCGCGGCTGGAAGCGGGACTGCGCTGGAGTCCTCGCGAGCCGGAGCTGATGATGCCGACGCGTGCCGGGAACATCCTGCGTGCCGCGGAGGCCGAGCCGCTGCACAAGTACGGTCTGGACGCCGTGCTGCTCTGGCCCCATCTGTGGACGCTGCTGCCCGAGTCCTTCCAGCAGAATCTCGCCGCTGCCCGGCAGCGGTTGGACAACGCCGTAGCCGCGGGGCTGTGGTCATTGCTGGTGCTGCCCGCCGTGTACTGGACCCCCTGGGCCCTGCTGGCCCTCTTGGCCGTGAACTACGCCTGGCGCTGGTCGCTGCCACGTGCTTGCCTGGACTACGCGATCTTGTTGCAGGCGGCCTTCGATCTGCACCGTCAGCAGCTCTACCGCGCGCTGCGCCAGCCGCTGCCGGTCAACGCCGCGGTAGAACGGGAGGCTGGCCTTCGCTTGACGGCCTACGTGTACCGCGGGTCCGACGAACCCACCATGGTGTTCGAATCCGGCACCTGAGCTTGCAACCGTATCCCGGTTCGATGGCAGCAGGGGTGGGCTACGGTCCGAAGTGCACAAAGGGTGCCCACAGGTACGGCTCTGGATGCGACCTGCGGACCTCGCGCATCGCCTCGTGAAGAGCGGACGCGGGATCGAACGCTCTGCCGCGCCGGGCCGCCGCCTGATAGAACTCGGCGGACACGGCCGCGGCGACGCCGTCCCGCACCGTCCACTGTGTTGCGATGACGTGCGGGAAACCCACGGACTGCAGCAGTCCGGCGACATGCGCGTGCTCGTCCGCCAGCGTGAGCTGACCCACCGCTGTCCGGCAGGCCGAGAGGAAGGCGAGCTGCGCCTTGTCCAGGCGCAGTTGACCGAGGTCCGACAGGTCGATCCGCCGGCCGCCGCCGCAGTAGTCATGAGGCAGCAGGTGTGCGCTGTCGGCGACCTCGACGTTCTGCACTCCGTGACCGGCGAAGTGGAACCAGGAGTGCTGCTGAATCGCGACGAGGATCCGCTCCTTCGTCGCCTCCGCACCGAGGAGAAAGGTACTGCCTGGGTGATGTCCGCGGATCTTACTCATCTCGTGTGGCACCTGCGGAAGTTCGGGCGTGCCCGGGGTCTGCGGTGCCGCGACGAGAAGGTCGCCGTCCTCGGGGGCTCTGACGACCGCCGCGCGACCGGCAGCGACTCCCAAGGTGCGCAGGGTGGGGGTGTACGAGGACACGACACGGTCCAGCGCGCCGTCCCCGGCTGACCCGTCGTACAGCGAACGGTGCTCTCCCGCCGCGTGCAGGGGTAGGAAGGACATCATCCCGGTCGGGCACCACCAGACCCTCGGCCATGGCATGCCGTTGGCAGGGGGCCCGGTCAGCCCCAAGGAATCGAGCACCGGCCGCACGGTGGAGTGCCACAGCCAGCGCAGAACGCCAGGTACCGCCACTCGATGTGCCTTGTACCGTTCCTCCGGCCGGCATCCGGGATCCTGTGCCCGCTGCACGGCCCATAGGAACGTGGCAGCCTGGCGGATCAGAGTTGCGTGGCTGAGCCTCGGCAGGGGGACAACGGTCACAGCTCCGCCAGACACGAGCAGCGCATCGCAGCGGTGTCTACTCACATTGACGATGGCAATGGTGCGCCCGCCCGTGGCGAGAAGTCCGCCCGTGCCGGCCGACGCAGGCCGGGCATCAGCAGGCAGCAGCAACCCCCGGCCCCGCTCCAGCAGTTCGACCGCGCGCACCGGGTCTCCCGCACCGATGGCGCAGGCGGCGGCATGGGAGGCGAGGCCGAAGAAGGTACCAAGACCATGTTCCTGGGCGGATCGGCCCTGGGAGGCCGTGACGGCATCGGTGAGCAGGTCGAGCCCTTCGGCATACGCCCGCTGAGCCTGCGCCCATTCGTCGACGTCGGCGAACAGGCCGCCAAGCTGGACGGCGGCGGAGACACGGCTGTAGACCGGGCAACCACCGCGGGCGTCCATGACTGAGCGCAGCAGCGCGACGGCTTCGGCGTCCGGGCCTCGCCGGCCGCTGGGCGCGGAGCGCAGAGAGAGGCAGCGAGCCAGGGCACAGACCACGGTGGGGTAGGAGTGCTGGCCAGGCATGCGATCTCGCTGTGCGGTGCGCAGCAGTTCCTCGGCCTCCTGCAGCGACCGGTCCCCATCCGGCACGGCCTCATGTTCGTCCAGCAGACTCAACGCCAGGTTGAGCGCCGCCAGTTGGTGGGCCTGGTCATCCTTCGCCGTGGAACTGAGGATGTCCCTGAAGATCCGCTGTGCGGTGTACTGCCCGTCCTTCCGGTCCTCTTCGCGCTGCCGGCGCGCCAGCGTGCCGAGGTTGTTGAGCGCGAGAAGGCTGTCAGGACCGGGCGGCAGAGTCTGCAAGGCTTCTTTCATTGCGGTCATGGCCTCGGCGTGCATCTGGTTCCGCCGCGCTGCTGCGACGACGAGTGCGGCCTGCTGCATCAGACCGTTGCCGAGATGCAGCAGTGCCAAGGCCCGCATCCGGCTTCCAGGCGGGGACTGCTCCTCCGCCTGCCGCAGCCGCTCAACGCCGGAGTCCAGGTCTCTTGGGTCACCGGTCGTGTCATAGCACCTGACCAGGATGCGCCCCAGGGTGTCCAGCAAGGCGGGGTTGGCCGTGCCGCCTTCGGCGGAGGAGTCGACGGCACACCGGGCGTGGTCAAGGGCAGCGCGCAGGCAGCTTTCGTCACCGAAGGTTCGGTGGCGTTCGTACAGGGCATCGGCCAGGTCGCCCAAGTACGCGGTGCGGGCAGAGTGCCCCGGCGGCAGCACGCCGACGGCCGCAGCCAGGGCACGCTCCGCGGCGTCGTGGTCGGCCAGGTCGCCCGTGCGCTGGGCACGGAGCATGAGCAGCCGACCGTGACACGCGAGCGCCGAGTGCCGGTCGTCTTCCTCCGGGATCCCGGTCACGGCGTTGGACGCGGAGCGGATCGCCTCGTCCAGTACGACCGGGTCGTGGGTGTACACGTACCAGTCGCTCAGCACGCTGGCGGCCATCGCATGGACAGGCAGTGCGGCCGGGTTGTCCGGTAACACCGTGCGAACGGCCTCCCTGCACAAGTCAGCTGCCTCCCCCAGCAGTCCGAACTCGCCTCCCGCCGATGTGCGGGAGCGCAGCACATCGGCGCGCTGGGTCAATAGCCGAGGGCGCTGGGAGTCGCCTCCCACGATCAGACGCAACGCCTCTGAGCTGGCCTGTTCAGCGGCATCCAGATCCCGCAGGTCCCCAGTCGCCTCGTATCGGTCGAGGCAGGCGGAGCAGAGATTGTGGGCATGCATGTGGCCGGTCAAGTCCCCTGCGGGCGTCGCCTCGACCGCATCCTTGAGAACCGCGACCGCACGTTCCAGCCGCCACATCTGCGTCGGCTCGAAGGCGTACCGGCGGCGCAGCGCACGGCCCAGCAGCCCGAGGACCTCGTGTCTCCTGGCGCTGCCTTCCGGCCATGTCTCGGCTGCATCGGTGAGCATGCCGATCGCCCGGTCGAGCATGAGGGGGTCCCCAGACGTCTCGCTGCCCTCCAGCAGGTGCTCGGCCTCGACCACCGTCTGCGACAGGCGGTGGATGGGGTGGCCAGGGCCGGCCTGTCCGAGGGCGATCAACTGAGCCACATGCGGGGGCAGTTCCCTCGGAAGTACCCCAGCAACCTTGCCGAACAGAGCGAAGGCCAGCTGCGCGTCCTCGCCCGCGATCTCACCGACGGCAAGTGCCCGGTACTGATAGAGCCAGGCCACAGCTGCGACGGCCTCGGGTGTGGGCTGCACGGAAACAGCACTCGCGGCTTCCTGAGATGCCTCGTCCGCCAACACTACGGCTGTATCACCAGCGCGGAACCGGTCCAGTAGCTCCCGTACATGGCGGAGCGCTGCCGCGGGATCGACTTCCCCTGGCTCGGCATGCGAGTCCGGCACAGCCTTCAATCCTCCATGTGCCAGATACCGAAGGGCAGTTCATCGCCGAAGTTCCACAACATGCTGTCAGGTCCGGTCAGCATCTGCTCCAGTTCAGGTATCCAGTCGCGCAGCGCCTGATGTGTCGAAGGGCGCCACGACCACAAGAAGTCGATCATGTCGTCCGGGATCATCTCCAACTTCTGCTCGTCCCCTCCACCCCCACCGAAGCGTTCCATGAAGCGCTCGTGGGCCTGTGTTTCTCCGGTCTGCTGGAACCAGACCACGGCGTTCAAGGTGAGCATCTGCCCGATGTACTCGATGAGCGCGAGCAGATTCTGGGGAGAGGGCTCCTTGCCCACGGCGAACAGGACACCGTGGTAGAAGTCGGGGAACAGCGGGGCGATGTCCCGCGGCTCGCGCATGTGCGACGGCGCGGCTGAGCGAACCCCAGGCCTCCCATCCGGGGCCTGCTCGGGCAACGCGCTCTGCCTCGTCCTGCGAACAGAGCCCACGACGAACCAGGCCACCCCTATGAGAACGAGCACCAGGAAAAACGTCATCATCCCTCCCCCTGCGGCGACCGCTGCCTCACCACTATGGGGCACAACCACTCCACTCTGTGAGCAAGTTCACACAAATGGCTTCCGGCATCGAATCCGGTACGTTCCGGTGGTTTCCCCACCACAGGGAGAATCTCGTTCTTGTTACTGGTAGTCGGTGACGCGGTCGCCGCGCACGTCGCCCAGCGCGACCCGCCGCCCAACGGAAGCGTCTACAGACACCTTGGCTGGACCCCTTTCGGTGTCGCGAGGCGATGGCTTCGGTCACCCCTGACTGGCCACTCCTGCTCTGGATTGGGCGGGCTGTCGGGCGGCCCCTTCCGTGTGGCGGCAGGTCAGCTCGCCTCGGCGCGTTCGGCCTGGGCTTCTTGACTTCTCCTATGTGTTTCGAATCGCGTTCACCAGTCCAGCAACAAGGTTCGCCCGCTCGGCCATGACTTCGATCACCAGGTACTCGTGGTCGGCGTGGGCACCTCCCCCGACTGCTCCAAGGCCATCAAGTGTTGGCACCCCCAGTGCGGCCGTGAAGTTGCCGTCGCTTCCGCCGCCGACCGCCTTGCCTTCGAGGTCAGGAAGCAGCTGCTTTGCCACCGCAAAGAGCTCGGCCGACGCCGACTCGGGCATCGGGGGTCGGCTGATAGCTCCTTGAACCGCGATCTTCGCCTCATCGAGATGCGGAGCCAGTGCTGCGAACGCAGATTCAATTCGTTCTTTCTCGCCGGCCGACTCGACCCGGACGTCGACGATGACGGTCGCCTCTGCGGGAACGACATTGTCCAGGGTTCCTGCGGACGCGACGGTCGGGGTAACAGTCGTGCCAATGTCGGGTCGTCCAAGCGCTGCGATATCCAGTACCTGGTGTGATGCTTCGATCAGGGCGTTGACCCCGGCTGCGGGCTCAAGGCCTGCGTGCGACGCCCGGCCCGCGACAGAGACTTGGAACGTGCCGCAGCCTTTACGGCCGGTCTTCAGGGCTCCGCCATCAGCGGCGCCCTCGAGCACAAGTACAGCGCCGCAGGCCAGGGCTCGTTCTTCGATGAGAGATCGAGAGGAGCGGGAGCCAACCTCCTCGTCGGCGGTCACCAGGATCTCGACGCCTGACCGGTCATCGAGCGTCGCCAGGCCATGAACGGCCTGTACCAAACCGCCAAGCATGTCAAAGACCCCGGGGCCGGTTGCATGCCCGTCTTCGACCGTGAACGGGCGGCGTTCAAGGGTGCCGAGCGGAAACACCGTGTCATGGTGACCGAGGATCAGTACATGGGGATCGCCACCAGCTGACCAGTGGACGTGCGGCCCGGCTTCGCTCTCAACGAGGATGGCCTGCCCGCCAAGGCGGCTCTCGATGACAGCGGCGACAGCTTTGGCCGATGCCATCAAGGCGTCGAGATCGCGCGATGGAGACTCGATTTCGACGAGTGTCCTGAGGTCTTCAATCATCGCGTCAACATTCACATCGACGGTCTTGTGCATCGTCATGGTACAAGGCTACTGAAGTGGAAAGTGTGATGTCGGTTGGCCGTCCATGATGAGGTCGGTGCCGGCGAGGTTGTCGATGTCGCGCTTGACGAGCGGGCCGCGCTCGCCCAGTGGAAGCAGCCCATGTGCTGTGGATGGGCCTTCCAACGCGCCGTTGGAAACCTCGGCGACGAAAGTGCGGTAGGGCTCGGGCAGCTCGACGCCGTGTGCGGTTTCCCAACCGCCGATAGGGCGAACGTCGCTCGCGATACGCCGGTCTCCTCGGCGAGAGCTGTCACGGTCCACGGACGCGCGGGTCGGTCGTGGGTCAGTCGCAGCCCCCTACCCGCGACGGGGTCGCTGAGCGCTCTGGTTCAGCCGCCGTTGACAGAGACCGAGCGAGCGGCACGTCCGCCGGCGAATGCCCCTGCACCCAGCCGAGCCACCTGGACACGCGCGGCCATGGGCTTCCAACGGCGGAGGGCGGTACGGCCACAGCTGCGCAGCTGCGACGGGCAAACCCGGGCACGCTGACCACCACTGGTGATGAGGGCATTCACCGGGGACATCGGATCCGCACCCATCGACTTCGCCACCAGGACGCCGACCATCAGCGGGAGCAGGGTCACGGCAAGGGCGGTGCCCGTGGTGGTGACACGGTGCATACGGGGGCGGCGGGGTGCGTGCGGATTCATGGCTCCATTCGAGCACCGCCCGCGGCGCAGGAAATCGGACGACGTACTCAGTCCCTACGTCTTCACGTACTCAAATGCAGGCATGAGGCAGCCCACGATGCAATCGCGGCCCCGCAAAGGTGAGGACGTGCCCAGCCGTCCACGTCCTCGACCGCGGAACGCTCTCTGCAAGCAACGGGCACCGCAGGGGACGTGACTTTACGGCTTGCCGGGGCAGTCGGCCTCGGTCCAGGTCGCCACGAGGTCACGGCAGATGACGGTGAGAGTGCCCTTCCTGAACGCGATCTCGTGGCTGCATCCGTCCTGGTGGGGCAGGACCTCGTCGAGGATCACGGTCCCGAGGTTCTCCCAGTCGTCGTCCTCGGGGCTTCCGGCAATGAAGCTGGATACGCCTGTGTAGCGGATGACCAGGTCTTCGTCGTGCTTCCAGCAGTTGTGCCGGAACTGGATCTCGATCTGCGGATTATCAGCGCCGACACCCCGGATGTGCTGGAGTTCCAGGTCCTTCACACACCGCTTGCCGGAGAAGCCGTAGTGGTCCGGGTCAGTGGCGAAGTCCCGGGCTCCGGCCGGCAGACCGTCAGCCAACGAGGGCAGACGCTCGAGGTAACGAGTGGGGTCCAAGACGCCTGACAGGCCGCCGACCTGCGCATCGAGATTGATGTACTCCATCACCCTTCGTTCCTGCTCGTGGCTTCCTGCTGGCCGACGAATCGTCGCACGACACTCCATGGTCACCCGCCAGGTCCCGAGCCCTTGAGGCGCGCCCGGCCGCCCACGCGAACCGCTCCCGCGCCTCGATGAGATCGCAAACAGGGCTCATAGCGGCACACCACTCGCGGCATGGCGGCGCAGAAACCTGCCCAGAGGGCCGCCCGGGACTACTGTGTGATCCTGACAAACCATCACGAAAGGATCATGCTGTGGCCTCTCGACTCAACCCGTACGTCAGTTTCGCCGGTGACGCCAAGCAAGCCATGGAGTTCTACGAGGGCGTCTTCGGAGGCACCCTGACGGTCAACACCTTCGGCGACTTCGGCTCCGAGGCGCCGCCCGGATACGCCGACAAGATCATGCACGGCCAGTTGGAGACCCCGAGCGGCTTCACACTCATGGGCGCCGACAACCCTCCCGGCACGGAACACAAGCCCGGCAACAACTTCGCCGTGAGCCTGAGCGGCGACGACGCCGACGAGCTGCGCGGCTACTGGGAGAAGCTGTCCGCCGGGGGCAATGTGTCGGTCCCGCTGGAGAAGCAGATGTGGGGCGACGTATTCGGCATGTGTACGGACAAGTTCGGGATCGGCTGGATGGTCAACATCACTGAGGCCGGGGCCTGACGCTCCCCGGCATTGCCCCCAGGGGGAAGCCACTCGGGCAGCGGGCCTCAGCCCAGGTTGAGCATCTTGGCCTTACTGGGCACCCCTTGGGCGTTCAGCGCGAAGAGGAAGTACGTGCCTGGCAGTGCCGCGCCCCGGTCGGCCGGCACCGTGACCTCGTACGTCTCCGTGCCTGTCAGGCGGAACGTGAGCGGCACGCGGCGCTGGTCATTGTCGGTGGAGTGGGTCGTGGCGCCCGCCCGGACGAGCGCGAACGAGGTGACCACCGAGTCGGTGGTCACCTCAAGCTTCGCCCTGTTGGCCGCGCGGGCCGGGGACGCCGCCGCTGATCACGGGCCGGGTCTTCTCGGTACCGTCGCTCCCCCACCAGCGCTCTGCCACGGAGCCGATGACCGCACCGACGCATGGGGCCGGGGCCGCCACGGTATGACGACGGGGAAGCACGTGTGCCCCTGCAGCAGCCAGTAGCGGAGCTTCAGCTCGGCCGTGGCCAACTTGCCGTCCAGCAGCAGGGGCGCCAACACGTTGCGCTCGCGGATAGAGAGGGCACCGGACCGGTCCGCGGATGGGTAACTGGAACGGAGACCCGACCCGCCTGAACCGCGGTCCTCGCTGTGTACGGGACCGGCGGCGGGCCGCTCGCAGCGGCCGGGTCCACCGAGGCCGCCCACAGAGCAACGCTCAGACCACCCTGCCGGGCCCCTTGGCGAATCGACTGCCGCACCACACCGGCACGGACCCCGCGCGGCCACCCCTGTGAGGCGCACCTACTCGGCCAGCCCGTCGGACTGTCCGACCACCGGTGCTCGAGTGGTCCGTCCGGGCTCTGCGTGTCCGGGTGCGGCGACAGTGGGCCGGTCGCGAGGGGGCGTGGGACGGGCTTGGTCAGCGTCAGGTGGGAACGTTGCCGGATATGATCGGTTGGTGAACGCCGCCGTCATACTGCAGGCGGGCGCGACGCCGTCCGCTCCCGCTCTGGTCCTTCGACCCTGGTGCGTGGTGGACGTTGCCGCACTGGTTGAGGTGTCCGCGGATCCCGCTTTGCGCCAATGGACAAGCTCTCCCGTGGAGAACGATGCTGACGGGGCGCGGTGGGTGCAGGCCCAGCAGCGGGGTTGGGCGGCAGGAGACAGGTTCGGCTTCGCAGTCCTTGAAGCACAACCCGAGTCAACTCACGGGCAGTTGGTCGGCAACGTGGTCCTCAAGGAAATCACGTCCGGCAAACCGTCAGCCGAGGTGGGCTACTGGACCGCGGCGCACGCTCGCGGGCGGGGTGTGGCCCCCCGCGCTCTGGAGGTTCTCACCGGCTGGGCCTTCGACACCTTCGCGGCCGACGGGCTGGAACGTCTCGAACTCCTTCATCAGGAGGACAACCTGGCATCGTGCCGCGTTGCGCAGAAGAGCGGCTACGACTTCGACAGAGTCCTGCCCGCAGCACCGCCCTCCTTCCCTCTCGATGGCCATCTGCACATACGACGCACGGATGCCTGAGAACAGCGCGAAAGCCGGTGCCTCCCGCCGTGCGAGAGACCTCACCGATCTTTCATCCCGAGGGCTGCGGGCGAGCGAAAAACGGTCGCAGAGGCCGGCCCGGTTCTGCAGACTCTGGGTTGTGGATCGCTTGGTGGAGATCGCGAATCGACTGACCGACGTCAGCGGAGTTGTCGGGGTGTGCCTGGGAGGCAGCCGGGCGAGGGGAACGCACCGTCCGGACTCCGACTTTGACCTGGGCCTGTACTACCGGCCGCCGTTGGATACCGCCACCCTGCGTCTGCTCGCGGCCGAGCTGACCGGCGGATCAGTTGAGGTAACTGAGCCGGGCGGGTGGGGAACGTGGGTGGACGGCGGCGCCTGGCTGACCGTCGACGGCCACCGCGTGGACTGGATCTACCGCGACCTGGACCGGGTACACCGCATCTGGCAGGAGTGCCAGGCGGGGCATTACGAGGTGGGAACCCAGGCCGGCCACCCACTGGGGGTGTACTCCCACGCCTATGTCGGCGAGGTAGCCCTTGCGCGCATCCTCGCCGACCCCAGCGGTGAGCTGCGGGGCTTGCAGCAGGAAACTCACAGCTATCCGAAGCCGCTGCGCGAAGCGCTCATCGCCCATGCACAATGGGAGGTCCCGTTCACCTTGTCCATTGCCCGCAAGGGCATGGCCGACGGTGACGCCTTCTATATCGCCGGCAGCCTCTTCCGTGCGGTTGGGCTTCTCGTGCAGGCCCTCCACGCTCACGCCGGGAGCTGGGTGCTGAACGAAAAAGGGGCAGTCCAGGCCGCTGGAGAACTTCCGGCCGCTCCCCTGGATTTCGCCGCGCGGGCCCACGGGCTGTTTTCCGTGCCAGGCACTGCCCCGGACGCACTCGCGGCTGCGCTTGATGCCGCCGACGGGCTGGCCGCCGAGGTATGCGGACAGCTGGCGTCCTGACGGGAACCAGGGTGCAGCCGTGCCGCTCTGGCTCGTTTCGGGCACCGCCGGCTTTGTCAGAAGAAGCAGCAGCGTTTGTCGGCTGGTGTCGGGCCGGCAGCGCTTGCAGGCCCGGAATCCGGCCTGCTGAGTGGCGGCGGCGCTCGGGTGGAAGGTCATGTTCTCCATGGGAGCCGCGGGTGGCATCGGCATCGGGTGCTCCGACGGACACGGGCGGTTCCGGCCGTCCGTTGGGCACGATGTAGCTCGAATTGTGGAACCCGAGATCGCGCCGCGTCCCCTACCGCGTGGACGGGGAGACCACGACCACGGGGCGCCCTTGGTACACCCGCCTGCTGAGCTGCTTCTCCAGGCCCCGGCCCAGCATGTTGAGGGGCCACCGGAAGCGCACGTCGAACTGCTGCTGATGGATGTGGTGGATGACGCAGATGTCGGCTGTCCACCGCGGGGTGAACAGGGGCGAGAAGAAGGGGATGCCGTTCTGGAAGTCGATCACCGCGTCGTACGCGTGCCGGTGACGCATCAGATGGCGTGCCGCAGCCGGCATCCCGGCCGGCTCGCCGTGCGGGAGACGGAAGCCGGACCTGCCGGAGCGGGCCGACGTCAGGTACGCCATCAGGACTCGCCTCCGTCAGGCCTGTGCTCGGACCCGCACCTGGAACGTCGGGGCCACACGTACCGATTCGCTGGACAGCCGCCCCCGCCGTCGGCGTCACCTGTGCGACGACCGCGGGTGGTGCGGGAGGAGGCCGCGCGAGCGCGCCGGCGCCTCGGGGCTCCACCCGGCCGGCGCGCGGCTGCACGGCGCACGCCGGCGGAGAACGCGAGCCCGTCCGAGGCACGCCGAGCGGGATGAGCACCTCGGCGGCCCGCGGCTCCGCGGCCTGCGGCCTGCCGCACAGGGCAGGGACGCCCGGGACCGGCAAGGGGTCAGTCGGTTGCCCGCCGCAGCGGGTGGGGGACGGAAGGTGTCCGAGACCGGCTCACCTGAACGGAGATCATCGTCATCCTCTTCCGGAGATTGCTCGCGCTCTCCAACGCATCCGGTTTACAATGTATACATACACCTTCATCCGATTCCTCCCTTCAGTCAAGAGGAGACGGGGGCGGCCCGCTCCAGTCTGGAGAACGGACATGGCGAAGAACCACAAGGACGCCGAGCAGGGACGGAGCGCGAGCGTGCGCCGCATCCGGCACCAGGGCCGCAACGGTCGGCTCAGCCGGGAACGCGTGCTGGCCACCGCCCTCGAACTGGTCGACCGCGAGGGCCTCTCGGCGATGAGCATGCGCAGGGTGGGGGCCGAGCTCGGCGTCGAGGCGATGACCCTCTACCGGTACGCGTCGAGCAAGGACGCGATGCTGGACGGCCTGGTCGAAGCCCTCTATCTGGAACTGGACGTAGCGCTGGCAGCCGACCCGCTCGGCGCGGAACCCGACTGGCGGGCCGAACTGCACCGGGTCGCCCGGGCGACCCACCAGGTGGCCATGGCGCACCCGCATGTGGTTCCCCTGCTGGCGACCCGCATGCTGGCCGTACCTCTGGCCCGCCGGCCACTCGCGGTACTCAAGGACCACGAGCGCGTACTTGTCCTCCTCGAACAGGCGGGACTGGACGAGAGCACCGCTTCCATGGTCTGCCGGGCGATCACTGCCTGGATTCTCGGCTACGCGTTCGTGGAGTTGCAGGCCATGGTCGACAACTCCGAGGAGACCGAGCCCGCGTTCCGGCTCGGCCTGCACCGCATGCCCGTCCAGGAACTTCCCCGGCTGCGGAAGACCGCCCCGGCCATCGCCGAACACGGCGGCCCGGAGGGGCTGGCGGCCGGCCTGGACGCACTCCTCGACCGCTTCGCACCGAACGCCCGCTGATCCAGCCTGCGGTTCCGGCCCCGAAGGTGCGAACCGGGGTCAGCGGCCGCCCCGCCGTACGGGCGACATGACAGCGGGCTCGTTGCGCTGAGGTTGACCGGACGGCTGCGAACGTCCGCGCACAGAGGCGCACGGACCCTTGCTCCAAGGTCGCACCGGCGATCGACAGGTCACCTACAGCTCGCCGACAGCCCCACCCAGCCGACCATGCGTTCAGGTTCGTTCAGCCTCTGTTCAGCGGACGTGTCGCACGATGAAGCCGCAGGACCGGCCGCGCGCAGCGTACGGCGCACGGGGGTCTTCGGCGAGAGGATTCGGCATGAAGCGCAGAGGCAAGTGGATCGTCGGGGCCGCGCTCTCGGTCGCCCTTGTCGGTGGTGGCACCGGAATCGCCGTAGCCACGAGCGGCGGGGACGACAGCGAGAGGCCCATCACGGGACCCGCGCTCGAGAAGGCGAGCGCCGCCGCCCTCGCACACACGGGCGGCGGCAAGGTCACCGAGACCGAGGCCGGCGACGAGGACGGCTACTACGAGGTTGAGGTCACCCTCGACAACCACAAGCAGGCCGACGTACACCTCGACAAGGACTTCAAGGTCATCGGCAGCAAGGCGGACAGCGGAGACAAGCCCAACGGCAAGGACTGACGTCGGCGGGACCAGCTCAGTCGGTCCGCACCGCGGCCACCGCCTCCGCATACGCGCCGCCCTCGCCCGCCCCCGCGCGGGCCGCGTCGACCCTGCGTGCTGGGCCGAGCAGGTTACGGCCCATGGCCCAGCGCCCGACGCGGCCCGGGGGCGAGCTCGCGTCGCCCTCGCCCTCGTGCCAGGTCGGCGTTGGTGGTCGACCCCCGACTGTGCGCCGATCACCGAACCCGCGGACGTGCCGGCCCAGCGGCGCAGTGCGACGGTGGCGTTCGGCGTCGTCCGGACGCAAGCCGGTGATGGAGACGTGGTGATTGGCACCGGGCACGTTGAAGACGCAGGAGTCGTGGGTGCCGTTGCCCAGGCGGAAGGGTTGTGCGACCGCCACGTCGTTCTCGCCGTCGACGAACATCAGCGAGCTGCCGCGGTGGCGTACCCAGCGGTCGATGTCCGCCATCGCAGCGGCCAGGAAACGCAGAGGGATGTCCCGCGGCACGTAGGAGCGGATCTCCTGAATGCCCGGATAGCGCAGCAATCCGTCAAGGTACGGGGTGACGAACTGTGCGTACCCGAGTTGGGTTCCCAGTTGGTAGAAGTACGGCGTGAAGGCTTCGAGGGTCTGGTCGGTGTAGACGGGAAGCCGGGTCACCTTGGCGACCCATGCGTAGAGCACGTCGTCAGTCGCCGCGGCCGTGGGTATGGATGCGCAGCCGCCCGTCGGCTGATGCATCCAGAACATCATCGGCAGCCGCAGCACGGCGAGCTCGAAGGCGCGGTCCACGCTGCCGATGGTCCGGAAGGTGTTTCTCTCGCCCTCGGCCCACCGGCCGTACCGTTCCGTCATCGCCTCGCGCCGAATCAGTGCCTCACGCTGAAGGGACTTGACTGCGGCGCGGCACTCGGCGGTACCGATCTGCTCGAGGCGGGCGTCGTATGCGCTGTCGTCCCGGTCGTCCGTGTTGTTGGGGGCGGAGTATGCGACCGTACCGGCCACGTCTGGGGACGAACCCCTGATCGCGGATGTCCGTCAAAGCGGATCAAGCCCAGTCAGCGGATGGACGTCCGGGGCGGGACCCGGGGCTCGCTGACGGGATTTGGTCCGCAGTTCACCGACCGGTCGCTCGTGACGATCGGTCGACCCTTAGATTTCGGGGCGTGGACATACCCGTCGCGCTCCGCTGGGCACTCCTCGCCCTGGCCGTGCTCCAGCTCTTCTCCGTCATCTCCGCCCTGCGCCGGATGCGCCGGCCCGAACCGGAACCGCGCGCCGAAGCCCGGCTGGACCTATTCGACGCCCTCAGCGGCATGGTGGTCCTTGCCGGCTTCGGGCTCGGCAACATGAATGCTGCCCTCTGCGGCCTGGCCCTTACGGGCTTGGTCCTCGCGCTGAAGGCGATCCGGTCACTCCGTACCCGTCGTCGGGCCTGACCCTCAGCGGCCGCGTGCGCAACTGCTGGACGCATACCGGGACCGGACCGAGTGCGGATTGCGGGTCAGTTGCCCTTGTCCGTCAGATGGTTGAGGGGGCCGTCGGTCAAGGTGGCCCGTTGGTCTGTCACGACCGGAAGCCGCCGACGTGCCTCGGGTTCTAGCAGCCCCGTCTGGGCGAGGACCGAGGCTTGGTCCCAGTAGATGTGCTCGCTCGAGATCAGGGCTCCGTCGAAAGACACAATGGCGATGACTGCGATCCTGACGGGACGCCCGGTTGGCGCTACCGATGGAAGGATCCAGGGCACGTGGATGTCGTGGGTGAAGGAGACAAGCATTTCGTCGACGATGCGGTCGTGTCCCATGGTGCGGGTCAGAGGCGTGATCGTGAAGTCCTGTGGGTTGCGGCCCACGAACCAGCGCCGGTAGAAGTCGCGAACTGCCGTACGGCCACGGGCACCCATCGCCGTGGGCACATGGAGCACCACAGGGGAGTCGGTCATCGTGGCCATCGTCGTATCGACATCGAGCGTGGCGAACTCGCTGCTGGTGTGGAGTTCCCAGACGCGCTCCAGCTCCGAAGGGTCAGCGGGGGTGTTCATGGTGAGGCCTCCTCCGGCTTCCAGCCCCAAGCAGTGATCATCCCCGGTGAGAGCGCGGCACAGTCGGGCGAGTCCAGATACCTGATCGCTGCGTCGACCGCCGCCTCGTCCGCCAGACGGGTGGCCACGATCGACTCCCTCGCGCGGTCCCATGTCCCTGCCCAGAAGCGGCTGATGGGGCTGCCCGGCAGCAGGGGAGGCACATGGATCTCCGCCGCCACGGACTCAAGACCCGCAGCCCGCAGCAGCTGCGGGTAATCCGGCACCCATGAGACGTCGGTCCCGATGGTGTCCTTCAGCCCCTGCCACATGGCCCGCATCACCTGCGTGTACGGGGTCGTGGGGGCCGTCGCGGTGGTCAGGTCGATCGCGTCACCGAGGACCAGCACACCGCCGGGGGCGACGAGGGTGCTCAGCTTGGTGACCATCCGCTGCCAGGAACGCAGGTGCATGAGGACGAACCGGGCGTGGACGAGCTGGAACTGACCGGGGCCGAAGTCCGGGGCGGTGATGTCCGCCTCCAGAGCGGTGAGCCCGGGCGTGGGGCGGGCGGTGAGGTAGCGTACGTCGCGGTCGACGGCGAGCACGGCGGCGACGCCCCCCTGGCTCAGGAGGCGGCGGGCGACCGTGCCCGTTCCCGCGCCCAGGTCCAGGCAGTGCCATCCCGGGCCGGCGCCCAGCTTTGTCAGCCGCGTCAGGGTGGCGTCGTCGTAGGTGAGAGCTCCGAGATCGATACGGTCGTCCTCACCTGCCTGCTCCGGCCTGAACACCGCCTCGCCGTAGTGGCCGTCGCGAGGGGTGTAACCGCCTTCGCCTCCCCTTGACTTGCTCATGTTCCTGCCGGGGCGGCAGCGAAGGTGGCGTTGAGCCCGTCGCCAATCCGCTGGTGGCCGGACAGCGAACAAATCCAGGCGTCCTCGACGGCCGGTGCCATTGGCCGGCTCGAAAAGCGACAGTGGGTCCACGCTCGCCAGAAACCCCCTGCGGCGCTTGTCCGGTGCCTTTGCGCGGCGCTGTCCTCGGCGTCGCGACGGTTGATGAGCATCATCGCCCGCTCAGAGGGCATCTGGACCACCGGGCCGTCGAACAGCTTCATGGCAGGGACCTCTTCACCGACCGCGGGCAGCATCGAGCGGCTCGCTTCCCGGGCCGTCGCGCCACCGATCCTCCACCGGGCGGCGCCCGCACGGCCGAGGCGCGCCGTGCATGGGGCCAACCGGATGCGAGCATCACATGTCTGACCGAGGGGGGCGCGCGGAACATATCGGGCCGCAGGCGTGATAGAGCGCGCGGGCGCGGGCAATGTCGATGGGCCCGTCTTCAGGCAGCTGCAGGAAGTGGTTCAACTGCCACGTCTGTGTGGTGCGGGCTTGCCGGTTGGTGGTCGTCACCCATGGCGGATAGACGCGGAAGCCCCGTTTGCCGCCAGAACCGTTCGTCGACACAATGCCCCGTTCGCAGAGCACGTCCCGCGGAAACACGAACTGACCGAACCGTTGGCCCTCACGCGTGCTGATGACGAACAGATCAACGGGATCTTCAGCGTCGAAGGGCTCGATCGGCCCGGCCGTAGATCTCTTCCACACCGTGACGAACTGACCAACCTTCGTGGGGGTTGTCCTGGCCACGCGGAACCTGACCGAGAGGCCATCCAGCGTGAACGCGTATGCCCCGTACTCGGCGCTCTCCGCTTCAGGCGCCGGACGTGAGGCCGTGAACCCACTCAGGTCGTACACCAGCGACTTCGCCACCAACAGGTCACTGGGGATCCCGCCCTCGCGAGGCCAAAACCCAGGATCCCGGGCGTCGAGCTCCGAAGGGGCTTCACGTTCCATTGCCATGCGTGCATCCTGCCATCGCCAGCTCGAACACACGATTGCCTTCGGGCGGCCACGAGCCGCGCAAGGTGACGTGTCACCGTGGATGTCCGCAGCGCCGAGGTGATGACCTCGGCAGTGATCCGTGCGTCGATCTGCTTGTAGGCCGCGGCCTGCGGGGGCGATCGCCTGCGCCGCCCGGTTTGACTGCTCCCTCGATCGGAGGACCTGCACGGCGTTTCTCCCCGGAGCAGCGCAGGGCACCGATATCAAGATCCAGTCCCTGCTCTTGGATTGGAACCCCATGCTTTCGAACGCTCCGCGCGTGGCTGCTGGCGCCGCACTCGTCGCTGGACTCGTCACCGGGCCCACCGGGCCGGCTTCGGCTGTCCCCACGTGCGGCTACACGCCCGCCGGGCAGGCGGCCAGGGACGTGGGGACGCCGCCCACCGATGTCTCAGCTCTCAAGCCGTACGCCGCCATGCTCAACACCAGCCAGGGCATCGTCGCCTTCAACGCCGCAACCGAGAAGGCGCCGTGCACCACGAACTCCTTCGCGCACCTGGCCGGCAGGAAGTACTTCGACGGGACCAAGTGTCACCGGATCACCACCGATGGGATCTTCGTCCTGCAATGCGGAGATCCAACAGGCACCGGCTCCGGCGGGCCGGGCTACCAGTTCAAGGACGAGAACCTGACAGGCGCCACCTACCCGGCGGGCACTGTCGCCATGGCCAACGCTGGGCCTGGCACCAACGGAAGCCAGTTCTTCCTCGTGTACAAGGACACCCAGCTGCCTGCGAACTACACCCCGTTCGGCGACATCACCCGGGGGATGGACGTACTGGGCACGATCGCAGAGCACGGCACCAAGGACGGCCAGAGCGACGGAGCACCCAAGCAAGACGTGACCCTCAACTCCGTCCGGACCACAACGCGGTAAATCCGATGCATTCACACGGCCGCCACGAGCAGCGGCCGCCGGTGCAAGCGCAGCGGCCCTTACCGGCGTCGCCCGATCCCATCGGCCACGGCCGCGTGACTGGTGGTCGGTCAGACGGATGGCTGCCGACAGGCCCACAACCACGCACCGACCTGATCGTTGATCACCGGGTGCGGGTCGCGTGCAGGGCGTCGTTCTGATCGATCGAAGGGGGCGTGATGGCGTCGACCGGTACCTCAACGGATCGTCGGACAGTGCGCAGCGTAGGGGTCACAGGCGCCTCCGGGGGCATCGGTTCGGCCACAGCGCTGATGTTGGCCGCCTGCGGCTGGGATGTGATCGGCACGGCTCGCAGCCAGGAGAAGGCGGACGCGCTGACCGTTGTCGCGGCTGCGCAGGGGCGCCGGTTGCGGACGGTTGTGCTGGATGTCGCCGAGCCGGCCTCCTGCCGGGAGGCGATGGCACGGGTGGAAGAGATGACGGGTGGCGGTGCATGGGCCGTGGTGAACAACGCCGGCGTGCCGCAGGCCGGTGCCCTGCAGGACGTGAGCGATGAACAGGCGCGTCATCTGCTGGAGGTGAACCTGCTGGGTGCCATGCGGATCTGCCGGCTCGCGCTGCCGGGGATGCGGCGTCGTGGCGAGGGCCGCATCGTGAACGTGTCATCCGGTCTGGGGCGGGTGCCCTGGCCGATGGGCGGCTGGTACAGCGCGAGCAAGCACGCACTGAGTGCGCTGACGCACTGCCTGCGCGTTGAAATGGCCCATGCCGGGGTGAAGGTCGCTCTGGTGGAGCCGGGGGCGTTCGCCACCGCGATGCTGGACCGGGCAGTGGTCGACCTCGCCGGAACCGATCCCAGCGGCGGGGCCGGATACGACCGCATGCGCGACCTGTTCACCGCCGTCAACCGCCGTGTCCCAGGCCCGGAACCGGTCGCCCGGGCCATCACCAGGTCCCTGTCCTCCCGCCGCCCCAGAGCGCGTTACACCGTCGGCCTCGACGCCCGCCTCCTCGTACCGCTCCATGCAATGTCACCACTGTGGCTCACCGACAGGGTCAAGCACAGGGTCAGCGGTCTGCCCCGCACCATGCCCGGCCCCGGCCGGTCCGGGCCCGGTCAGGAGACGGCATGAGTGTCCACAGCCGTATCGCGCAGGTAGCCGTCCACCTGCCCCCCGGCCGGCAGACGGCGCAGGCCATCGAGGACCGCCTGCGCCGGCACAGTCCCGGTGTACGCGTCCCGGCCCGGCTGCTTACGCGGCTGTACGGACTACAGGAACGCATCGTCGCCGACGACGGCGACCTGCCATCGGACCTCGCCTCCCGCGCCGTCCTCCAGGCACTGCGGCAGGCCGAACTGGAACCGGGCGACATCGACCTGCTGCTGTTCGCCGCGGTAAGCGCCGACGTCCAAGAACCCGCGAACGCCCACATCGTCGCATCGAAGACCGGCCTCACCTGCCCTGTCTTCGACGTCTCCAACGCCTGCAACAGCGTCCTGAACGCCCTCGAAGTCGCCGACGCCTTCATCCGCTGCGGCGCCTACGGGCGCGTACTCGTGGCCTGCGGAGAGACCCTCAGCCGGCTCAGCCGCTGGACACTGACCGGCCCGGACGAACTGCGCACCGCCCTCGCCTCCCTGACCGGCGGAGACATGGGCGCGGCCCTGCTCATCGAAGCATCCCCCGAGCCCGGAATCATCGCCACAACCAGCATGGCGAACTCCGCGGGCTGGCCCGCCGCCACCCTCTTCAACCCCTACCACGCCCCCGGCCTGCCGAAAGGACTGCACATCGACTCCGACCGGCTGCTGGCCTCGTTCCTCGGCCTCGACACCCAGGCCAAACAGTGGCTGAAATCCCAGCACAGCGACCCGAACACACTCGGACTACTCTGCGTCCACCAGCCCTCGGTCCCGTTCGTCCACGAATTCTGCGCACGCCTCGGCGTCCCATCCGACACCGTCGTCCCCACCTTCCACCGCACCGGCAACATGGGAGCCGCCACCCTCCCCCTCCAACTCGCCCTCGCCACCGAACAAGGCCGCCTCCGACCCGGCACCAACGCGGCACTCTTCGGCCTCGCCAGCGGCGCAAGCGCCGGAGTCATACTCATCAACTGGACAACCCCCAGACCTCACCCCCACCAGACCACACCAACCCGCCACGCAACCCCAGCCGACACGAACGGCGGCAACAGCAGGGCGAACCGCCCCAACGGGGCCGAGCAGCATCCGTGCGGCGAGGGCGGCGCAGGCGGACGCAGGGGCCGCCAGGTCCCCGATACGGGACCTTCGGCCCCCTCACGCACCCGGACAGCCCCTGGGGCCGGCCCGTCGGAGGCCGGACGCTGAATCCGACGGGCCAAGAGGAGGGCACGAGACGACCGGCGCCGAGCGGCAGATGGGAGGTCGCCCAGCTGCTCGGCGAGCACCGGATCGGCGGGCTGCCGGTGATCGACGATGACAAGGTCATTCGGAGTGATCTCCGAGACCGCCCGGCGCTGCGGATGACCAGTCAGGTGGACGGGGTCGTCGCCGTCGTCGACAACCTCACGCACCGCCGGACTCTCTTCCGCAACCGTCGGAACGGACATTTCACGGTGTCACCCAGGCGTGGCTCCGCAGGCTGTGAGAGGTGACTGACATGACGACGCGCGTCCTCGTCGCGTACGGCACGAAGAGCGGCTCCACCGCCGGCATAGCCTCGACCATCGCCGAGGCTCTGAGCGAGCAGGGCCTCCAGGCCGAGGCGCGCCCGGCCGCAGAGGTCATCGAACCGGCGGTGTACGACGCGGTGGTGCTCGGCGGCGCACTGTACGCCGGCCGCTGGCACCGGGACGCGGTGCGCTTCGCCCGCCGCCACCGGCGCGACCTCGCCGACCGCCCGGTGTGGCTCTTCAGCAGCGGCCCGCTGGACGCATCGGCCGGCGAACGGGACATCCCACCTGTACGGGGCGCGGCCCGTACGGCGGAACTGCTCGACGCACGCGGACACATCACCTTCGGCGGGTGTCTGCTCGAAGGCGCCCGGGGCAGGATCGCCCGGATGATCATCAAACAGGGACGCGGCGGCGATTTCCGGGACACCGGGCAAATCCGGTCCTGGGCTCAGGGTGTCGCCTCGGAACTCAAGGAACTACAGGTGGAAAGGGGATCCGAAGGCCGCTGAAGGCGATGTCCGGGAACTCCTTCCGACTCGGGGCGACGATGGGGGCGTCTCCTCGCCCTCCGAAGCTGCGATCGCACTGGCGTCGTCGAGCGTCGCCATGCTCACCCCGAACTGGAGGAACGTCCAAGCGCCGACCACGCGGAGTGACGCCGAGACGATCAGGTGGTCCCGGCCGAAGCACCCCCTCCTTTGGACCGGCCGGCCTTGCGGCGCTCCTGCGCCCGCCCCACGCTGGACAGGGCAGAGACCGATCGCGAAAGGACGTGGTCACCATGGCTGGTGACGAAGTCCATGGCACCCCCCGCCATGTGCAGGAGCACGGTCGCGGCGGCTTCGGAAGGCGCGTGGCAGCACGCCGTGTACAGCTCGCGCGCACCCGGGAGCTCCGTAGGACGGGCCGCCCGGCCTGTCCATGACGTCAACTGCCATTGCACGAAGGAGTGAAAGGTCATGACGACGACTCCGGCGGTATACCGGCCGGTCAGCGTGGAGGCGGTGCTCGATGCGCCGTTGTCGCGCTGGCTCTGGCTGGTGAAGTGGATCCTGGTCATCCCGCACTACATCGTGCTGTTCTTCCTGTGGATCGCCTTCGTTCTGGTCAGCGTGATCGCGTTCTTCGCGATCCTGTTCACCGAGCGTTATCCGAGGCCGCTGTTCGACTTCAACGCCGGGGTCCTGCGCTGGTCCTGGCGCGTCTCCTACTACGCGTATGGCGCGCTGGCCACCGATCGCTATCCGCCGTTCAGCCTCGGCGAGGAGCCCGGCTATCCGGCGCGGCTCGACATCGCCTATCCGGAGCGGCTCTCCCGCGGCCTGGTGCTGGTGAAGTGGTGGCTGCTCGCCATCCCGCACTACATCGTGCTCGCGTTCTTCATGGGCGGCTTCCGCAGCGGCTGGTGGGGCGGCGGGCTGATCGCCGTGTTCACCATCGTCGCGGCCGTCGTCGTCGCCTTCCGGGAGAAGTACCCGAGCGACCTCTTCGACCTGATCATGGGGCTGAACCGATGGGTGCTGCGGGTTGTCGCGTACGCGGCCCTGATGACGGACGAATACCCGCCGTTCCGGCTGGACATGGGCGGCTCGGAGCCCGACGGCCGACATTGACGCGGACTCTCGGGAGTCCCCTTCGGGCACGAACCGAGCGCGAGAGGTCGCCCTTATGACCAGCAACGTCACGGTCGGTCTCGACGGCTCACCGGAAAGCCTCGCCGCCGCCGAGTGGGCTGCCCGCGAGGCCCTACTGCGCGGGGTACCGCTGCGCCTCGTACACGCGCAGGAACGGCCACAGGATCTGGACCCGGCCTCCTCTCCCGAAGGCGTGCAGCACAGCCAGGCCGAAGGGATGCTGAATGAGGCCGCCGACGGACTGCGGCAACGCCATCCACACCTGGAGATCACCACCCAGCAGCTTTCAGGACTGCCACCCGACACGCTGTCGATCGCCGCGAAAGAGGCGGACCTGCTGGTACTCGGTTCCCGTGGCCTGGGCAGGTTCGCTGGCTTCCTCCTCGGTTCCGTCGGCCTGGCCACGCTGCGCGCCACCGAACGCCCGGTCGTGGTGGTACGGGCACCGAGCGGGCGAGAGGACGTTCCCCCGTCCGATTCCCCGGCAGCCGGCGCGCCGGGCCCCTACCTCGACGTGGTAGTCGGGGTCGACCTCCAGCAGGCGTGCGACGCTGTCATTTCCTTCGCCTTCGATGCTGCTGCCAGACGTGCCTGCACCCTCCGGGTGGTGCACGGCTGGACACCCCCACTGGTCTACACCCGCCTCGCAGCTGTGGAGTCCGGCGAGCAGTACGCGCAGGCGCTCAGCGACATGCTGATCCCGTGGCGGCAGAAGTTTCCCTCGGTGCACATTGTCGAAGACGCCGTGTTCGGGGCGGCCGCACAGCAGTTGGTCTGGGCCTCTGCCGATGCCGAACTGGTGGTCGTCGGCCGGCGTATCCAGCAGGCGCCGCACTCCGGCCACATCGGCCCGGTCACCCACGCGGTGCTGCACCACTCCACCGCACCGGTCGCCGTGGTCGCACACGACTGAACGAACGAGCCGCCAAACCGCCCGCTCCCCCTGCCACCCCCTTCCGGCCTCGCTCACTCCGCGGTCAGCGTGGTTCCGCTGCCGTGCGGTGCGTACTGATCGAGGAGGCGGATCCGCGTGATCTGCAGCCGGTGGGCGACCACCTCAAGGACTCTTCGCGTCAGGGCCAGTCCGAGCGCAGGATCCTCATTGCACAGGGCCCGCACCGCCGCGGCGTCGAACTCGTGGGCCCGGACAAAGGTGAAGGCCTCGGCACCCAGGCGCCAGATGTACGGCGGAACCAGCCACGACCATCCCAGCAGGTCGCCGTGCCCGAGCGTCTCGACCGTCGCTGCGCGTTGTCCGTGTGCCTGCAGGTCGAGGTTGACCGAGCCTGTACGGATGATCCAGAACTGATCGGCTCGTCCGCCGTCCTCAAAGATCCGTGTGCCTGCGGGGAAGGTCACGTCGTGTGAGAACGACATCAGGTGGTCACGCCCGTCCTTCGGAAGCACATTGAGCAGTGTCGTGGTGGTCATGGCGGTCCTCCCGAGTGCGCTCCGCCGCCCGCGCGCCTGCCGCGCGGCGGCTGCTTCATGTACCTCTCAGGATGCGCGTCCCGCGCGGCTACGGGCAGGGGTCGTTCGGCACGGCCCTGGCCCAACCGGTTCGTCGACGGCCCGGCCGGCGGTCCCCGGGCTCCGTTCGCCCCAGCCAGCGCCTCGGATAGGCTGATATATGAGCAATCGCACCCACAAAGGCTGCGCCCAGAGTCGCCATACCCGAGGACGCTGCATCGCCCATGCGTCAGCAGCGCTCGGCGGGGAGATCGCCAGGGAGTGGTCGGCAGGCCGAGGCCCACACACCCCGGGGTGAGGTCATTGCGTTGGACACACACCAGTCGACGAGTGATGTACCCGATCACCCCCTGTCGGCAGTCGGGTACGCGGGCGTTCTCCGCGACCTGCTCCCGATCGCGCTGTGGAGGTCGGATGCGAAAGGGCGCATCGTGGAGTGGTCGCTCGCCGCCCGGAACCTGCTCGGCTACGGGCCGGAGCAGCTGCTGGGCCGGTACGGGATTCCGATACTGGTCCCCGGGCCCAACCGGGAGCTGGCCGATCAGCTGACGCAGAGGGTCGTGGCAGGTGAGGCGGTTGTCGCAACCCTTTCGGTGCGCCACCGCGACGGGCACCTGGTGCCGATGGAGATGTGGATCTGCCCGGCTGCGGACCCGCAGGGCGGAACCGGCGTCCTGGTCATCGCCGTGGAGACCTCCGCAGTGTTGCGCATGCGGGATTCGTTGGCGGCCCTGGAAGGTCTGTTCCGCCAGTCCCCCATCGGTCTGGCCATGTTCGGCCCCGATCTGCGCTTTCTGCGGGTCAACGACGCGCTGGCGCGGATGCACGGCGTGTCTGCGGCCGAGCACCTCGGCAAGCGGCCGGCCGAGGTCGCACCAGGGGGCAGCGCCGCGGCGCTGGAGACGGTGATGCAGCAGGTGCTGGATCGCGGTAAGGCGGTGGTCGATGTCCGCCGCACCGGTCGCACTCCGGCCGATCCCGATCACGACCGGACCTGGTCCTGCTCCTACGCTCCGCTGCTCGGCAGCGCCGGCCGGCCTCTGGGACTGATCGCTTCCCTGATCGACATCACCGACGGGCAGCAGGCGCAGGCCGAGGCCGGGCGGGCGCGGCAGCGCTTCGCCCTGCTGGCCGAGGCCGGCACGCGTATAGGGACCACCTTGGACCTGCGCCAGACCGCCGAGGAAGTGGTGCAGGTGCTGGTCCCCCGGCTGGCCGATTCGGCCGACGTACAGCTGCTGGAAGCGGTGCTCGACCCCGATGAGGCCGCCGCATCCACCCACGGTGTGGTGCGTCGTATGGCGGCCGCCTTCCCCGATCCGTCCGCCCCCACCGCGAAACTGACGGCGGGAATGACCTTCCAGGTCCCGCTCGGCTCGGTGTACGAGCAGGTCATTGCCGAGGGGCGCCCCATGAACCTCTACCAGGCCGACATCCCCGCGCTGATCCCCGATCCGCAGGCCGAGCGACTGCGTGCCTACCTCGGTACCCGTATGGGCTGCGCGCGACTGGTCCCGCTGGTCGCCCGCGGCACGGTGCTCGGCACCGTGGTGCTGACGCGTACCCGCAGCCGCGAGCCGTTCGATGAGCAGGACTGCATGCTCATCGACGAGCTGGTCGCCCGAGCGGCGCTGAACATCGACAACGCGCGCATGTACACAAGCCAGCGAGAGGCGGCCATCACGCTGCAGCGCAGCCTGACGAACACCTCGCTGCCGGAAGTGACCGGCCTGGAACTCACCGGGCGCTACCTCCCCGCCAGCGACCACGAGGTCGGCGGCGACTGGTTCGACGTCATCGCGCTGCCCGAGGGCAGGACGGGTCTGGTCATCGGGGATGTCATGGGACACGGAATCCATGCTGCGGCCGTCATGGGCCAGCTGCGCACAGCGGTGCGAACGCTGGCACGCCAGGACATCCTCCCGGCTCAGATCCTCTGCTCCCTGGACGCCACCGTGGCCGACCTGGGGGAGAACGAAATGGCGACGTGCGTCTACGGAGTCCACGACCCGGCTGCCGGCGGCTGCCTGATCGCCAGAGCCGGCCATCCACCCCCGGCCGTGGCCGACGCCCGAGGGACGATCACGTTCCTCGACGGCCCCCCGGGTACGCCCCTGGGAGCGGGCGGACAGGACTTCCAGACCGAGGAGGTGCCACTGCCCCCCGGCAGTCTGCTGGTGCTGTACACCGACGGCCTCATCGAGGCCCGCGAAAGAGACCTCGACCAGGGCATGCAACAGCTCGCCCAGGCGCTGCGACACCTCGACCGCCCGTTGGACGAGATCTGCGACCACATCCTCGACCGATTGCTGCCCTCCACGGCCCCGGACGATGTGGCGGTGCTCCTCGCCAGAGCTCTGCACCCCCGGAACTCGTCGAGGAGCCACCCCGAGCGGCGCCACACGCGCGGTCCCGCCGGGAAGGTGTGAGGGTGGTAGCGATGGACACTCCGGTGACAACGTTCAGCGAGGGCCCACAAGACCCGTTCGCGGTGCGGCGCGCGGCCTCGGTGGTGCTGGACGACCACGGGATCGTCGTCGGCTGGAGCGAGCGGGCCGAGGCGCTGCTCGGCTACCCGCCCGAGGAGGTGCTCGGGCGGCCGACGGCCGAGTTTCTGGTCGACCCCCGCGACCGGGACGTCGTCATGGACGCAGTGGCGGCATGCGTACGCGACCGGGGGTGGTTCGGGGTCGTGCCCGTCCGGCACCGCGACGGGCAACGTGTGGAGCTGGGGTGCCGGGCCCGGGCGATCGTGAGGCGCGACTCCCCCGGCGAATGGTTCCTCGTCGCCGCGCCCGCCGAGGAGGTGATCCAGTGGGAGACGGACAGGTCGGTCCTGGACGGATTGTTCCGCCGCTCCCCGATCGGTCTGTCCGTCTTCGCACCGGACCTGAGCATCCTGCGAGTGAACCGGGCGATCGCGCGATTCAGCCAACTGCCGGTCGAGCAGCACCGTGGGCTCCGCACCAGCGACTTCCTGGTCCAGCAGGACACCGACACGGTGATGAGGCAGTTGCGGGAGGTGCTGGAGACGGGCCAGTCCTCGATCTTCACCGAGCAGCCCTGCGGTCTGCGGCGGGACCCCGGCCGCGAGCTGGTCGTGTCGATCTCGGCTTTCAGGATGCAGGACCCCTCCGGACGGATCCTCGGGGTGACGCAGACCGTCGAGGACGTGACCGACCGCTACCGGGCCCGACGTCGCCTCGCCCTGCTCAACGAGGCCAGTGCCCTCATCGGGACCTCGTTGGACGTGACGAGGACAGCGGGTGAGCTGGCCGACGTGGCGGTCCCGAGCCTTGCCGACTGCGTCTCCGTGGACTTGCTGGAGCCGGTGACCCGCGGTGAGGAGCCCGTCCAGGAAATGTTCGGACCCCTGCGCCGGGCGGCGGTCCGCAGCATCCTGCCGGACACGGCGGAGGTGATGTTTCCGGTGGGCCACACGATTCACGTCCCGCCGGAGACCATGCAGGCGCGGTGCCTGGCCGAGCGGCGTCCGATCCTCGACGCGCATATGGAAGGCCCCACTGGGTGGCTCTCCATGGACCCGGAGCGGGCTGAGCGCGCCCTCAACCTGGGCATCCACTCGCTGATGGTGGTGCCGCTGATCGCGCGAGGGCTCGTGCTCGGCGTGCTTAGCCTGTGGCGGTCGCAACGGCTCGAGCCGTTCGAGGAGGACGACCTCACACTCGCCGAGGAGTTCGCCTCCCGTGCCGCCGTCTGCATCGACAACGCACGCCGCTACACCCAGCAGCACGAGACGGCGCTCACCCTGCAGCACAGCCTGCTCCCGCACGAGGTGCCGAGGCACCCGGCGGTCGAAGTCGCCCACCGCTACCTGCCGGCCGACGCCACGACCGGCGTCGGCGGTGACTGGTTCGACGTCATCCCGCTCTCGGGGCTTCGCGTCGCCCTTGTCGTCGGCGACGTGGTCGGCCATGGCATCCACGCGGCGGCCACCATGGGCCGGTTGCGCACCGCCGTGCACACCCTGGCCAATCTCGACCTCACCCCGGACGAGGTCCTCTCCCACCTCGATGATCTCGTGGACCGTCTGGCCGCCGAGCAGGAGCCGACGGACGAACGTTCCCCTCAAGTCGTCGGCGCAACCTGCCTGTACGCGGTCTACGACCCGGTCTCGCGGCACTGCGCCCTGGCCCGCGCCGGCCACCCACCGCCCGCGGTGGTGACGCCGGACGGACAGGTACACCTCCTCGATGTGCCCGCAGGACCGCCGCTGGGCCTGGGTGGGCTGCCGTTCGAGGCCACCGAGCTGCAACTGGCCGAAGGCAGCCTCTTGGCCCTCTACACCGACGGCCTCATCCAGGGGCGCAAGCGGGACGTCGACGAGAGTCTGGCCGATCTGTGCGGGGCGTTGGCCGTGCCCGCCCGCTCGTTGGAGGAGACGTGCGGGGCGGTGGAGGGCGCGTTGCTCCACGACCGGTCCACCGACGCCGTTGCCGATGACGTGGCCCTGCTCGTCGCCCGTACCCGCGTCCTGGCGGCGGAGAAGGTGGCCACGTGGGAGCTGCCGGTCGAGGCAACCGCCGCAGCTCGGGCCCGGACGCTGACGGCGTCCCAGCTGGCCGAGTGGGGCCTGGAGGAGATGGACTTCACCACCGAGCTGATCGTCAGCGAGCTGGTGACCAACGCCTACCGGTACGGTGGCGGGCCGATCGCCCTACGGCTCATCCGTGACAGCCACCTCATCTGCGAGGTCTCCGACACCGGCAGCACCTCACCACACCTCCGCCGGGCCCGCACCACCGACGAGGGCGGCCGCGGACTCTTCCTGGTGGCCCAGCTCACCGAGCGGTGGGGCACCCGGCACACGCGCGACGGCAAGACCATCTGGACCGAACAGCTGCTGTCCTCCACGTCGGCGTCGTAAAACTGTGCGGCGCAGTCGTAAGACTGCGCCGCACACGCGGTGGCACCGTGGAGCACCCTCCTCACCGACGCGGCGCACCGCTCCGCACGGTGATGCCTGGCGGCCGCAGAACGCACCTCCCGACAGGTCGGCGAAAGCGCGTGCCCGCAGCCCGGCCGGGCATGCCCGCCGCGGTCGGTGAAGGCCTTTGCGTCGGCCGTGACCGGGTTGTCCGCGGCAAGTCGGCGGGCAGCCCTTCCCCGACCTGGACAAGGAGGCCACCGGCGCGTTCATGCGGGACTGGCGGGGTGCCGGGCGAGTGCGACTGCTCGGCACCGAGCCCGCCGAATGCCGCGACGGCTACGCCATCAGCTGGTCGCGCGCGACCAGCTGATGCACAGGGCCCAGATGACGAACACGTCGATCGCGATGATGGTTATTGACCACCATGGCTGATACGGCAGCCAGATGAAGTTGGCGATCATGCTGAGGCCGGCGACTGCGATTCCGGCCACCCTGGCCGAGTTCATGTCGCGGAACAGACCCCATCCGATGAGGACGACGATGACCCCGAGGATGAGGTGGATCCAGCCCCACGCCGTCAGGTCGAACTCGAAGACGTAGTTGCCGATCCGGGCGTACACGTCGTCCTCGGCAATGGCCGCAATGCCCTGGCAGATGGCCAGGATGCCGGAGACGAGGAGCAGGACCGCGGCGAATACCGTGCCCCCGCTACCGCTACCGCTGTCGCTGTCGCCGCGCAGCGGCGCATTGCCCGGAGCAGGGCCGGTGTTCCAGTCCCCTCCGGTCGGTGTCTGCTGGCTCATGGAGATCACCTCGAAGGTATCGATTCAGGGGCTGACCGTCCCGCTCGGGCCGGCTGATCGGTGGTCGGTGGTCGGTCTTTACTGAGGCGTGGCTTGCGCCTTCGTTCGCAGGATGTCCCTGACGAGCTCCGCAAGAGTCGCAACGGCGTGGGAAAGCGCCCCCAGCGCCATGACGGCACCGACGATGAGGACCCAGCCGGCCGCCTCGTGCGCCAGCCTCTCGGGGACCACGGCAGGTGACTCGCCCTTCCCGTACGTATTGCGCGGCTCGTTCCGCATGATGTCCCGGAGTATCTCCGCGACACCGGCGACGGCATGGAACGCTGCCGCCACCGCAATGGTCGAGGCACCGATCACGATCCAGGCGCCCCTCCCGAACTCGCCCGGGGCTGTCTGCACTGGCATCGCCCTGCGATGACGGATACCGCGCATGCGTTTCGCCTCCTTCGGCGTGCATCACCCCCACGTCCGTGATGTCGGGCGGAGGGGGGTACGTCTCAGGATCGCGATTGATGAGGGTTCTCGTGATCACCCGAAGCGGGTGATCTTCGTTCCACCGGCCGCCTCGGCGGTGCAGGCAGGCAGCGGGCCCCCGCCGCCTGCTGACCATTCCTCCGCGCATCAGCGAGCGGGCCGAGGCCCCCGGGCTGTCGCCCGGAGAGCGCAACCCAAGGTGCGCATGTCACTACGGTGCGTATCCAATGGACGGCAAGCGCCAGTTTCGCCCCAGCCGTCCCAGGGAGTGCCATGACTGCGCCACCGGAGTCGCCCAAGCCTTCTGAGGGCGCACCTCACGTCCCGACGCCGCCGGGCCGGAAAGGTTCGCGTGCCGGGCGGATCGTGATGAGCACCGTCTCGGCCGTGCTGATCACGATCACCTGCATCCTCGTACCGGTCTCCCTGATCACCGTCTGGGTGCACGGCATCGTGCTGGACACGGACCGGTATGTGTCGACCGTCGCCCCGCTCGCCTCGAACCAGGCGATCGAGGATGCCGCCGTCCACCGCATCACCGAAGCCGTCGGCGTCCGGGTCAACGGCTCCAAGGTCACCGCGGAGGTGGCGGCGTGGCTGGAGTCCCAGGGCCTGCCGCCCAGCGCCGGTACCGCGATCAAGGCGCTGGGCCCGCAGCTGGACTCGGCCGTCAACTCGGCCGTCACCAAGGTGGCGACCCGCTTCGTCGAGAGCGACCGGTTCGAGACGGTCTGGACGGAGGCCAACCGCGCCGCCCACTCGGCCGTCGATCACGCGCTCACCGGTCAGGGCCGCGGCGCGGTCGAGGTCAGCGAGGGCACCGTCACGCTCAATGTCGGCACCGCCGTGGAGACGGTGAAGAAGGACCTCGTGAACGCCGGAATCTCCCCGGCCGCGAAGATCCCCGACGTCAACAAGCAGATGGTGCTCTTCAAGTCCGACAAGCTGGAGAAGATCCAGGACGCGGCCCACCTGCTCGACGTCCTCGGCAACTGGCTGCCCGTGGTCACGGTCGTACTGGGGGCGATCGGCGTACTGCTCGCCCGCCGCCGCCGCCGGGCCCTGGTGACCACGACCCTCTGCGCGGCCCTTGCCTGCCTGATCCTCGCGATCGGCCTGGTGATCGCCCGCCGCTACTACCTCGACCACCTGCCCGCGCAGGTGCAGTCCCCGGCCGCGGCCGCGGCGGTCTTCGACACGCTGCTGCGCTTCCTGCGCGCCAGCATCCGTACCACCCTGGTCCTCGGGGTAGTGGTGGCCATCGGCGCCTACTTGTCCGGCGCCGGCCGCCTGCCGCGTGCCGTGCGAGGAACGTCCGAGCGTACGGCCGACTCCGCCGCACGCTGGGGAGGTGCCCACGGGGTGCGCACCGGCAAGGTCGGCACCTGGGTGGACGCCCAGCGGCGGTGGCTCACCATCGGTGTACTGCTTGTACTTGCGCTGGTGTTCGCACTGTGGAACCACCCGACGGTGCTGACGGTCCTGCTGCTGGTGCTCATCCTCCTCGCCGTGCTCGCCGTACTCGCGCTGCTGGCGGCCACAGGCCGGAACGGCGAGCCGAAGGAGCGTGCCGGTGAGCCGTAGCGGTCGTGGCCGGC
Organism: Streptomyces lunaelactis; assembly: GCF_003054555.1. Classification (NCBI taxonomy): domain Bacteria; kingdom Bacillati; phylum Actinomycetota; class Actinomycetes; order Kitasatosporales; family Streptomycetaceae; genus Streptomyces; species Streptomyces lunaelactis. The sequence continues at coordinate 485,497 of NZ_CP026304.1, forward strand.
CGGCAGGAGCTGCTCGGGTCATCCAGGCATCCGCCGCATCTCGAGCACACGCAGGCCCAGAGACTGGAAGCGGTTCAGCAGGCCGTACATGTGGGCCTCGTCAATCACGGTGCCGAGGAACAGGGTCTCTTCGGGCGCCGGAACGCGGTCGAGCTCGGGAAAGGCTTCGGCGAGCGCGTCCGACACGACGCCTGCAATGCGGAATTCGTAGCGCATGCGAGCACTTCCCTCGGAGCCGAGGCATGGGGTCCTGCTGCTTTCCCCTGCCATCGTCGGCCCCCGCCCCCGTGCACGGCATCGCCCTATTCGGGCGAAACTCGCCCAACCTGTCGCCGATCGCTGGTGCCCGGGTCACAGCACCCCGAGGTCACGGGCCCGGTGGACGGCCTCGCTGCGCCGGGTGACGGAGAGTTTGCGGTAGATGCTCTTCAGATGCGTCTTGACCGTATTGGCGGAGAGGTACAGCTCGGCCGCGATCTCCTTGGTCGACAGCAGCTGCGCGGCCTTGCGCAGCACTTCGGTTTCCCGCCGGCTCAGCGGCTCCACCACCAAGGGCAGCTGCTCAAAGGCTCCCGCACGCAAGTATCCGAGGACGTGGGCGGGCAGCCAGCCGTGTGCCTGCGCCAGTTGCGGGTTCTGGCGGAGCAGGCGGCCCACCCAAGGACCGCTCTCGACGAACACCCGCCGCAGCTCCTCGGACCGGGCGACGGCGAGCGCCTCGCGCAGGAAGAGGAGTGCCTCCTCGGTGGAACCGGACTCCGCGGCGGCCTGGGCCTGGAGCAGGCACGCCTGCGCCCGGCTCGTCGTCGTGACGGGCCCTTCGGCCGGCAGCTCGGCCAGCACCTTCATCGCGTGCTCGCTGCGTCCCGCTGCCAGCAGTGCGCGGGCCCGGGCCACGGCGTGCTCCGGCCGTTCGGAGACCACAGCGTCCAGTACGTCGAGGGCTGCGCCCGCGTCCCCGTGTGCCAGATGCGCGCAGGACTCGGCGATGGCCAGCTCGTCCACCGTCCACGCGGAGAGCTGCGAGGGGCCCGCGGGCGAGCCGACCCCGTGGAGTGCGGCGAGCGCTCCCTCCCAGTCGCCCTCGGCTGTCGACAGCCTGGAGCCGATGACGGCGGCCTCGACTGCGGCGGCAGGTTCCGGGTGAGGTCCGGCGGCCATGGTCGCCAGGTCGAGGTGGGTCCGGGCCGTTGTGAGGTCGTCGTGCTCGGCCGCGACGCCCGCCAGGACGAGGTGGTCGAGACCGGCCCGGCGTTCCGGCGGATGCGCGGACCGCTCGGCGACGGCGAGGGATCTGCGCGCGTGCTCCTCCGCCTGCCGCAGCCGCCCCCGCAGCAGCTCGACCATGGCCAGCGATCCCAGCGAGTCACAGAGCGGGTCCTCCATCCCCGGCTGTCCGCACCCCTCGACGGCGGCGGTGAGGCCGGACTCGGCACGGTCGAGACGCCCGGCGTCGAGCTCGACCGCTCCGAGACCGGCCAGCACCATGGCACGGATCTCGGGGTGCTGCCCGAGCAGGGGCGGTGGGATCTCGTGCAGTAGACGTTCGGCGTCGGCGGCCGCCTGCTCGGTGGCTGCAAGGTCGTGGGCGAGGCGCCCGGCCAGGACCCCGACAAAGGCGCGGCTGAGCCGCGCCGCCGGGCCTGCGGCGTCGGTCAGGTACTGGTCCGCGCGCCCCAGCCCGGCTGCGCACCCGGGGAGATCTTGGTCGGCGAGTCGGCAGGCCGCCTCGACCAGAGCCGGAGCCGCACCGGTCAGGTCGGTCGGCATGGCGGCGAACGTACGGCCCAGCTGCTCCGTCTCCAGGCCGGTGAAGAGCCTGCCGATCGCCATGCAGTCGACCAGCCGCCCCGCCGCGAACTGCCAGTCACCCGCGGCGGCCGCCTGCGCCACGGCATCGGTGAGCCGCCCGGTCCGGGCGAACCAGCGCGCCGCCCGCCCGCGCAACAGTGGCTCAAGACCGGGAGCTCGTTGCCTCAGGTGCGCGCGAAGCACCTCGGCGAACAGAGGATGCAGCCGGTACCAGGCCAGTTCGTCGACCTGTTCCAGGAAGGCATTGGCACGCGCAAGCCCCGTCAGCGTCTGGTCGGCGTCGTCGCGCCCGGTCAGCACGTCCGCGAGCTCGGGGTTGATGCGGTCGGTGATGCTGGCGCGCAGCAGCAGGTCCTGCGTGGGCGGCGGCTGCGTATCGAGCACCTCAGTGAGCAGGTAGTCGGCGATGGTGGTGCGGTCGGCGGCGAACTCGCGGACAAACACTTCGGGATCGGCGCTGCTCTGCATCGCCAGGGCGCACAGGCGAAGTCCGGCAGCCCAGCCCTTGGTGCGTTCGACAAGCAGCCGGATCCCCGCCTCCGAAATCTCCAGCCGGTGCTCGCTCAGCAGCGCCTCGGCGTCCGTGCCGGTGAACCTGAGGTCCGCGTTGCGGATCTCGGTGATCTCGTCGGCCGCCCGGTAGCGGTGCAGCGGCAACAGCCAGTCCGTGCGGCCGGTGAGCACGAGACGCAGGCCGTCGCCGGCGTGCCGGAGCACGAAGTGCAGACCCTCTGCTATCTCAGGGGCTCGAGCCACGTCGACCTGGTCGAGCACCAGCACCACCGGCTCCGGAGACTCGGCCAGCGCGTCGGCGAGACGCACCAGGAGTGACTGGTTCACCCCCTCGGCGCGCGTGGGCCTGCCGACCTCGGGCGGCAGCCGCACTCCGTGCCGGTGGAACGCCTCCAGGACGTAGGCCCAGAAGGCGCCGGGGGCGTCGCCGGGCTCAACGGTCAGCCACACCGTCGCGGGCGGCGCCAGGCCCTCAGTGACCCACTGTGCGGCGAGTACCGTCTTGCCCGCACCGGCCGGCCCGTTGACCAGGGTGAGCGGCCCACGCACCCCGGCCGTCATACGCTCCAGCAGCGCCGGGCGGTCGACCAGACGCTTCGGCACCGATGGAACCGTGAACCTGACCGCGAGCATCGGGTCACCGGAAGGGGCCACGGTGCGGTGGACCGGGCGGCGGGTTGAAGCGGGCTCTGCGGGGTTCTTCATGGAGGTCACCGAGGTTCACGAGAGTGGAATCTGTGATCGGGCGACACCCTCCACTGAACCTCCGGGGCCCCGTGATCACCAGTTGTGGTCACCTGGCCAGGGTGATGTGCCCGGCCTGGCAGCGTCGGCGGCTGGAGAGAAGTGCCATGGCCGGGCCATGGCGGGGGCCGTCAACCTCGACATCCGGGAGTCGGTTCCGGACTGGGCGCGGAGAGGAGGAGCCAGCCGGCCGCCTCCCCCTGTTGTGGCGGGAATCCGTCGAGGAGCCCCCGCCACCGGATGAGCCGATCTTCACCCGCGCAGGGTGAGGCGGCAGGACAAGCTGCCACGGCAGGGTGGACACAGGGCTGGCGTGGGCGTTCACGATCGTTCTCGCCCGAAGAACGCATCCGTATCGCCATGGCGCGTCAGTGACCTTGGCGGCCCCGGGCACCTGACACAACCGACAGGAGACCGACCATGAACGACGTCACGCTGAATCTGGCAGCGGACTACCCGCTGCTGAGCGTGTTCTGGACCACGGTTTACATATTCCTCTGGATCCTCTGGTTCATGCTGCTCTTCCGCGTCATCGGCGACATCTTCCGCGACGACGCACTCAGCGGCTGGGGCAAGTCCGGCTGGTGTGTCTTCGTCGTCATCCTGCCCTTCCTGGGTGTCTTCGTGTATCTGATCGCACGGGGCCGCGGGATGGGTGAGCGCTCGATGAGGCGGGCCGAGCAGAGAGAGCAGGAGTTCCGCACTTACGTACGCGAGAGTGCCGGGACCACCAGCCATGCCGAAGACCTGGCGCGGCTCGCCGAGCTCAAGAACCACGGCGACATCACGGACGCCGAGTACGAGCAGGCCAAGGCCAAGGTCCTCGCCACCTGAGGACCGCCAAAGGACACGCAAGGAAGGGCAGGAGCCATGGAAGTGGGACCTGTCGAGTATGTCGTCATCGCCTTCCCGGGCAACCGCTTCCGCGGCGAGATCGCCCCGGAGCTGCAGAACCTCGTGGCGAGCGGCACCGTACGGATCCTCGACCTGACCTTCATCAAGAAGGACGAGGACGGATCGGTCTCGTACGTCGAACTCGATGCTCTCGACCCGACGGAAGCCTCGGTGTTCGACGACATCGACGGCGAGGTCGGCGGCCTGTTCAGCGAGGAGGACCTCGAACTGATCGCGGAGGGGCTCGTACCCAACTCCTCGGCGGCGGTTCTCGTCTGGGAGGACACATGGGCCGCGCCCATCTCCCGTGCCATCCGCAATGCCGGGGGCGAACTGGTGGCGCACGAGCGCATTCCCGCTCCTGTGGTGGAGCAGGCGCTCGAGGCCGCCGCCTGATCCGGCGTTGGCCCGGACCGAGAAAGGAAAAGTGAGGGCTATGAGGGGCCGCCCCATGAGGCGCGCCGGACGACCGGGCGTCGTCGGAGTCGCCGCGCGGACCGCCGTGGTCGCCGGCACCGCGACCGCCGTCTCCGGCCGTGTCTCCAGACACCAGGCCGAGAAAGCGGCCGCGCAGCAGACCGTGGACCAGCCGGATGTACAGCCCGCCGCGCCGGCGCAGGCTCCGCCGGGCGCACCCTCGGCCGGCCTGACCGATGAGGCGATCAGCAATCTTGAACGCCTCGGCACGCTCCACGAGCAGGGGGTGCTCACAGACGAGGAATTCGCCGTTCAGAAGGACCGCATCCTCAGGAGCTGACTCACGGCCCGGGCACGGTGGCGACTCCCAGCAAGAAACGGCTCCCGTCGGCTGCGGCTCCCTTTCCATGAGAGGAAGCGCGAACAACCCGGCGCAGGCCGCGCCATGAATCGCTGCGGCCGAGCCGGACAAACGACACGGACGCGTGCGACAGATACGCGTGCGACAGGGACCATTCGGCCCTGTCGCGCCCGTCCCGCAGTGGACATGATCGAGTGGGATCAGAGAACTGCAGGGGGCTGACATGTCCGAGGTACCGGCGTTTTCGGCGGAGACCCCGATCCGGGTCTTCCTCCTCGACGATCACGAGGTCGTCCGTCGTGGACTGCACGACCTGCTCGACGGCGAGCCCGACATCGACGTGGTCGGCGAGGCGGCGAGCGCCGAGCAGGCTCTGACGCGGGGGCCCGCGCTGCGTCCCCACGTCGCGGTTCTCGATATCCGCCTCCCGGACAGCGACGGCATCACCGTCTGCCGCGAGCTGCGCTCACGCATGCCGGAACTCGCCTGCCTGATGCTGACGTCCTTCGACGACGAGGACGCCCTGCTCGACGCGATCATGGCCGGCGCCGCCGGATACGTCCTCAAGCAGATCAAGGGCTCCGACCTCGTCTCCGCCGTACGCACCGTGGCGACCGGCCAGTCGATGCTGGACCCGGCGACGACCGCACGGCTGCTGCAGTCGGTGCGCCATCCCGAGGCCGCGCAGCCGGCCGAGGACGAACGGCTCGGCGTGCTCTCGGATCGGGAACGAGCCGTTCTCGAGCTGATCGGAGAAGGTCTGACCAACCGTCAAATCGGCAAGAAGCTCTATCTGTCGGAGAAGACGGTCAAGAATCACATCTCCAGGCTGCTGTCGAAGCTCGGTGTGGAACGCCGCGTCCAAGCCGCGGTCATCGCCGCCCAATTCCGCGGACACGAGGATCCACCCCGCTGACCGGCCCCCTCACTACCCCGAGTGCCGCTCTTGGCTCCCCCGCCGCCCTCAAGACCGTCCGGCCAACGGCACCCGCCACTCCAGTCGCGTACCGCCCGAGGCGGCGTGTACCACCGACAGCTCACCGCCGAGTCTCTCCGCTCGCTCCGCCAGATTACGCAGACCGCTGCGCCGGCCGTCCTCCGCGATGCCGGCACCGTCGTCGAGAACCGTCACGGTGAGCGTCCCGGACTGCGCCACCAGCGAGACCTCCGTCTTCGAGGCCCGCGCATGACGGGCCACATTGGTGAGCGCTTCGCCGAGCACCGCGACAACGTCGTCGGCGACCGGGCGCGGTACGTCGGTGTCGATCAGGCCTTCCATACGCAGTGCGGGCGCGAAACCGAGCACCAGGGCCGCCTCCTCAAGGGTCCGGACGGCGCGGATCCTGAGCCCCGGCGACGCGTTCCGCGTCTCGTGGTCCCGGAGCCCGAAGATGGTCGACCGAATGATCTTGATGGTGGTGTCGAGGTCGTCGATCGCGCGCACCAGTCGCTCGGAAGCCTCCGGGTGGTCGACGAAACGCTGCGCGCTCTGCAGTGTCATACCGGTCGCGAACAGCCGCTGAATCGCGAGATCGTGCAGGTCACGGGCGATCCGGTCACGATCCGCCAGGAGGCTCATCTGTTCGGCGTCCCGCCGCCGGTCGGCCAGTTCGAGCGCGAGCGCCGCCTGGCCCGCGAAGCCCGACACCGGCGCGGTCTCCGCCTGGGTGAACGCGGGGCGTCCCGCACGGCGGGCCAGCATGAGCACGCCCCGGACCTTCCCCTTCGTGCCGACCGGGACGGCCACGGCAGGACCGAAGCCGTCCCACCGGCCCGGCTCGAAGGTCACGCGCTCGTCGTTGGCCACGTCCACAGCGGTGATCAGACCACCCTCGGCGAGCGCCGCAGCGGCCAGCGTTCCCTCCCGGGGCAACACGACGCCGCGGTGCGACTCGGCGCCTTCGCCCAGCGCGAGCGCCCCGCGCAGCTCGCCGCCCCGGCCCAGCAGATACACCGCTCCCATCTCGGTCGAGGTGATCTGACGGGCCCGCTCGGTCATCACCTCGAGCACCTGGATCTCCGAGGAACCGGACAGCAGCGCGCTGGTGAATTCCGCGCTCGCCGCCAGCCAGCGCTCTCTGAGCCGGCCCTCCTCGTAGAGCCGGGCGTTCGCGATGGCGATTCCGGCGGCGACCGCCAGTGTCGACAGCACCGCCTCGTCCTCGGCGTCGAACTCGGCCCCGCCCTGCTTCTCCGTCATGTAGAGATTGCCGAACACCTCGTCGCGAATGCGGATGGGCACTCCGAGGAACGAGCGCATCGGCGGATGGTGCGGCGGGAAGCCCGACGACGCCGGATGCTCGGACAGCTCGCCCAGCCGCAACGGCTCGGGATGCCGGATCAGTTCGCCGAGCAGCCCGTGTCCGGACGGCAGGTCGCCGATCTGCGCGCGCAGCTCGTCGCTGATGCCCACCGGCAGGAACTGGGCGAGCTTCCTTCCGTCCTCAACAACACCGAGCGCACCGTAGCCGGCGTCCACCAGGACGACGGCGGCCTCCACGATCCCGCGCAGCACCTGAGCCAGATCGAGCTCCTGGCCCACGGAGAGCACCGCCTCCAGCAGACCGTTCAGCCGGTCCCTGGTGCCGCGCACCTCGTCGATTCGGGCGTGGAGTTCCTCCAGCAGTTCGTCGAGCCGCAGGCGCGGGACGCGGCCCCCGTCGCCCCGGTCTTCCCCACCCATGAGCCCTCCGACAAGGTCGAGCGGACACGGCACGCCACACGCACCTTCACGGTATCGCCCGCCGAGTGCCCCGGCTCGCCATCATGACCGAGAGCACTACGGCTTGCGACGGCGCGAATCCTTTCGGTTACAGCCGCATGCAACGGACCGTGCCGTTCGGTCCCAGCCAGGGACCCTTGGCCTCTCCTGCCGCGTCTGCCGGGCGGTGACCCTGGAAGGGCGCGGTCGTCGCACACGACCACACACAGCGAGGAGGCTCCAGTGTCCTCACCACCACTCGACGCGACCTCCGTGGCAGCCCTCATCGAGGACGCCGCGACTGCTCCGTCCATGCACAACGCCCAGCCATGGAAGTTCCGCTACCTGCGCGACAGCGGATCACTGCAGGTCCGCGCCGACGTGGAGCACGCGATACCGAAGGCCGACCCGGCCAACCGCGCCCTGCACCTCGGCTGCGGCGCCGCGCTGTTCAACCTCCGCGTGGCAGCTGCCCACGCGGGCAGGGAACCGGTCACCACATTGCTTCCCGACCCCGCCGATCCATGGCTGCTCGCCGAGGTCGGCCTCAGCCGGCTCACGAGTCCGGACGACGATCTGGCTGTCCTTCACCCGGCGATCCGCCGTCGGCACACCAGCCGGTTTCCCTTCACCGACGAGGAGATCCCGACGGAGATCCTCGACGAGCTGCGAAGTGCCGCGATTCTCGAAGGTGTTCGGCTGTACGTGCCCGATGAGTGGCATGTGCAGTCGGTGATGGACCTGATTCACGATGCCGAAGGCCGCGAGGCCCTGGACCCCAGCAAGGTTGAGGAGACGTCCCGTTGGACGGGCACGGGCGCGGAGGACGACGCTGCGCGCACGGAGGGAATTCCCGCCTATGCGTTCGGTCCTCGTCAACGAGATGTCACCGCTCCCGTAAGGGACTTCGCCGGCCGACGCCTCATCCCCGGACGTGACTCGGCAACGTTCGAGACGCGGCCCCGAATCGCCCTGCTGGGCACGGCCACCGACCGTCCGGCGGACTGGCTCCGAGCCGGTCAGGCGATGGAACGAGTCCTGCTACAGGCTACGTTGGACGGACTGGTCACATCCCTCACCTCCCATGCGCTGGAATGGCCGGAGCTACGGTGGGCGGTGCGGGACCCGGAATCGGCCATAGCGCACGTACAGATGGTGATCCGCCTCGGATACGGTCCTGCCGGCCCGGCGACTCCGCGCCGGCCGGTGAGCGACGTACTCGACATCGTGTGACACGCGCCGGCGACCGACAAAGCAGCGAGTGTGCGTGCCGGGCGTCGCGCACCAGGCGGGATGTGTCAGACACGGCCCAAAGGCCGGTCCCAAACGACCCCAGGGACGCCGTCCGTCAGGCGTGTGGCACCACCGCCACCGGACAGAGCACATGGTGGATCACCGAGCGAGTGGTGATCCCCAGGTGCTCGCCGCCCGGTGCGATGCTGCGCCCGATGACCATCAGACTCGCGTTGGTGGAGGCCATCAGCAGATGGTGGCCCGCTCGGCCGTGGATCAACTGTTCGCGCACCTGGATCTCGGGGAATGTGTGGTGCCAGGGGGCCAGCGCCGCCGTCAGAGCACGAGCCTTCTCCTCCTCGGGGTCGTCGGCGGATGCCGACGGCACCAGGGGCACCATCCATGTGTGCAGGACATGGAGAGGGGCACGGCGGATGGTCGCTGCGTAGAAGGCGTACTCCAGCACCTCGTCGCACGGGTGGTCCAGGTCGAGGCCGAGGACGACCGGGCGGTACGGGCCGGCCGTCGTGTCCTCGTGTTCGTCCTCGGGCCGCTCCCCCGCCCGTACGAGCACGACCGGTCGTGAAGCGCCGGCGGTGACCCCCAATGCGACCGAGCCGACCATGAAGGCCGCGAAGGTGGTGTATCCCCGCGAGCCGAGGACCAGCGTCTCGGCGGAGTCGGCGGCGGCCAGCAGTGCGGGGACCGGAGGGCCCGAGATGCGGCTGGGACGGATCGTCAGCGTCGGGTGGCCGTAGGACAGCCGCATCGCGGCGTGGTCCAGAGCCGTGCGCTCACGCTCTGCGGGAGCATCGAGCTCCGGGAGGCGGGTCCGCGACGCGGGTTCGTCGGCGGCGTGGACCAGATGGAGAGGCAGGCCGCGGCGCAAGGCTTCCCAGGCCGCCCAGTCGGCGGCGTCCAGGCTTTCGCTTGATCCGTCGATGCCTGCGGTGATGTGGCGTTCCATGGTGAGTCTCCTGGCACGGCGGAGTGCGGCGTCAGCCGCTCCTCCGTGGCTGCGGTCATTCGTGCGGGATGACGGCCACTGGGCAGGCCGCGTGGTGCAGTACGGCGTGGTTGACCGGGCCGAGTTGCATGCCGAGGTGGCCGGTACGGCGACGGGCCCCGACAACCAGCAGGTCCGCGGTGAGCACCGCGTCCAGCAGAGCTGGTCGGGCCGGGCCCTCGACGGCCGCACGCTGGATGTCGGCAACACGGTCGGCGCCGCCGACCAGCCGCAGAGCGGCGTCCAGCAGTTCTTCGGTATGCCGCGTGTGCTGCTCCGTGTCGGCCCGGTGGTCCGGATGGTCAGGAATCTCGCGGGCCGGGCAGCGCCACGCATGCACCACGCACAGCGTGGCACCGTGCACCTCCGCCTCCCGCAGCGCGAACTCGAGGGCCGCACGGGACTTCTCGGGCTCGTCGATGCCGACGACGATCCGGTGGAAGCCGCGCCGCAGGTTCGCCTCCTCGCCGCGTACGACGATCACCGGCGAGACGGCACGCGCGGCGACCGCCAGGCCCACGGAGCCGAGCAACAGGCCGGCCAGTTCTCCGCGTCCGCGGCTACCGACCACGACTGCCGACGCCTCCCGACTCGCCTGAATCAGCGCGGTCACTGGGTCGTCGGCCGTCAGATCGCTCGTGACCTTCAATGCGGCGCTGCGGCGTTCCGCGCGCGCCAGCGCCGAGCCGGTGATGTTCTCAGCGAAAACCTGGGACGAACCCCGCTTCACTCCGAAGGACGGCTCATGGCTCTCGTACTGCTCCCAGCGCCAGGAGTGGACGACGGTCAGCGGCGCGCCGTGCGCCGCCGCCTCGTCAACCGCCCAGTCGAGCGCGCGCAGGCTCGGCTCCGAGCCGTCGACTCCTGCATACAGCGACCTGTCCACGGTGTCACCGCCTTCCCGACACACCCACTCTGGGGCGTCACTTCGGACGATTCCACCGCAGGGCGTTGCCGGGGAGGGGCGAACCGGTCCCGGCCGGGGACATTCGGCCCATGCCGGCCTGGTCCGGATTCCGCGCGGGGCACAGCCACCGGTTGAGGCTCCCCCGGGGCTCATCGGCCGTCCCCACCAGAGTGGTGACGGTGATGCGTACGGTCATGGCGAGAGCTCCTCTCGGTGGATTGAGGAGGGGTTCAGCCGGTCCAGGTCCAGTCCGCGACCTCGGGCAGGTCGGTGCCGTGTTCGCGGATCCAGGAGTGGTGGCGGGTTCGGGCGTCGGCCATCCGCTGACGTACGGCGGCGGCGCGCACGGCGAGCCCGGGGACGCGGTCGATGACGTCCATGACCAGCCGGTAGCGGTCCAGGTCGTTGCGGACGATCATGTCGAACGGGGTCGTGGTGGTGCCCATCTCCTTGTAGCCGCGGACATGCAGGTTGGGGTGGCCGGTGCGGCGGTAGGCGAGCCGGTGGATCAGCCAGGGATATCCGTGGTACGCGAAGATCACCGGCTTGTCGCGGGTGAACAGTCCGTCGTACTCGAAGTCGCTCATCCCGTGCGGGTGTTCCTCGCGCGGCATCAGCCGGGCGATGTCAACCACGTTGACGACCCGCACCGCGAGCTCGGGCAGATGACGGCGGAGCAGGCCGGCCGCGGCGAGGACCTCCTGGGTGGGTACGTCGCCGGCGCAAGCCAGGACGACCTCCGGCTCGCGTTCGTGGTTCGTGCCCGCCCACTCCCAGATCCCGGCGCCACGTGCGCAGTGGGCCTTGGCTTGATCCATGGACAGCCAGTCGAAGCAGGGCTGCTTTCCGGCGACGATCACATTCACGTAGTCGCGGCTGCGCAGGGCGTGGTCGGCGACGGAGAGCAGTGTGTTGGCGTCCGGCGGCAGGTAGACCCGTACGACCTCGGGGCTCTTGTTGAGCACGTGGTCGACGAAGCCCGGGTCCTGGTGCGAGAAGCCGTTGTGGTCCTGCCGCCACACGTGCGAGGTGAGGAGATAGTTGAGGGAGGGAATCGGGGCCCGCCACGACAGTTGGCGGGAGGTCCTCAGCCATTTGATGTGCTGGTTGACCATGGAGTCGACGATGTGGACGAAGGCTTCGTAGCAGGAGAACAGCCCGTGCCGGCCGGTGAGCAGATAGCCCTCCAGCCAGCCCTGGCAGAGGTGTTCGGAGAGGATCTCCATGACCCGGCCGTGCCGGGCGAGGTGTTCGTCGGTCGGCTCGATCCTCGCCTGCCAGACCTTGTCGGTGGCGGCGAAGACCGCTCCGAGCCGGTTCGACGCGGTCTCGTCGGGCCCGACCAGCCGGAAGTCGCGACGGTCGCTGGAGTCCTCCATGACCATTTCGAGGAGATCACCGAGGACCCGGGTGGGTTCGTGCAGCGTCGCGCCGGGCTTGTCGACGGGGACGGCGAAGCGCTCCAGCGGCGGGAGGGGCAGTTCGCGTACGAGGAGGCCGCCGTTGGCGTGCGGCGTGGCGCCCAACCGGCGCGCGCCTCCGGGCACGCAGGCGAGCACCTCACTGGTCGGGGAGCCGTGCGTGTCGAAGAGTTCGTCCGGCCGGTAGGAGCGCAACCAGGCCTCCAACTGCCGTAGATGGTCGGGGATTTCGCGCACGCCGGCCAGCGGCACCTGGTGCGAGCGCCAGGTGCCCTCGACGGGCTCTCCGTCGACCACGGCGGGCCCGGTCCAGCCCTTGGGCGTGCGCAGCACGATCACCGGCCAGCGCGCCCGTTCCGTCCTGCCTTCCTCGCGGGCCGTGCGCTGCATGAGCGCGATCCGGTCCAGTGCGTGGTCGAGTGCGGCGGCCATGTCGCGGTGTACCTGGAGCGGGTCGTCGCCGGTGACATGGATCGGCTCGTGTCCGTAGCCGCGAAGCAAGTCGTCGAGTTCGGGTTCCGGCAGGCGGGCCAGGACCGTCGGGTTGGCGATCTTGTAGCCGTTGAGGTGGAGGATGGGCAGGACGGCGCCGTCGTGGACGGGGTCGAGGAACTTGTTGGAGTGCCAGGACGCGGCCAGCGGACCGGTTTCGGCCTCGCCGTCGCCGATGACGCAGGCGACCAGCAGGTCGGGGTTGTCGAGGGCGGCTCCGTAGGCGTGGGCGAGTGAGTAGCCCAGTTCACCGCCCTCGTGGATGGAGCCCGGGGTCTCCGGGGCGACATGGCTGGGCACGCCGCCGGGGAAGGAGAACTGGCGGAACAGGCGCTCCATGCCCTGCGCGTCCCGGCTGACGTCCGGATAGGTCTCGCTGTAGCTGCCCTCCAGCCAGGAGTTGGCGAGGACTGCGGGCCCGCCGTGCCCCGGGCCCCACACGCACAGCGCGTCGAGACCGCGTTCCTTGATGACGCGGTTGAGATGGGTGTGCACGAGATTGAGCCCCGGCGAGGTGCCCCAGTGGCCGAGCAGCCTCGGTTTGATGTGCTCGGGGCGCAGAGGTTCGTGCAGCAGCGGGTTGGCCATCAGATAGATCTGCCCGACGGCCAGATAGTTGGCCGCCCGCCAGTGGGCGTCAAGGGTGCGCAGTTCCTCGTCGGTCAGTACGGTCGGTTCCGTCCGTACGGTGCTGTCCTGGTGCTTGGCCTCGGGCATGAGTGACTCCGTAATGTCATCGAGCTGAGGAGGCGGCATGGCCGGCAAGAAGGAGCGGCCGGTGGCGACACTGCCGCGATCGGTGTACGAGCGGGAGCTGCTGAGGTTGCAGACGGAGCTGGTGAAGGTCCAGGAGTGGGTGCGGGCGGAGGACGCCCGGCTGGTGGTGGTGTTCGAGGGGCGGGACGCGGCGGGCAAGGGCGGCACCATCAAACGGGTCGCGGAACACCTCAACCCGCGGGTCGCGCGGACCGTGGCCCTGCCCAAGCCCACGGAGCGCCAGCGCACCCAGTGGTACTTCCAGCGGTACGTCGAGCACCTGCCGGCCGCCGGAGAGATCGTCCTGTTCGACCGGAGCTGGTACAACCGCGCCGGCGTCGAGCATGTGATGGGTTTCTGCACGAAGGAGGAGCACCAGCGTTTCCTCCACCAGTGCCCCATCTTCGAGCGGATGCTGGTCGAGGACGGGGTCCTGCTGCGCAAGTACTGGTTCTCGGTGAGCGACGCCGTGCAGGAGCAGCGGTTCAGGCGCCGGCTCCAGGACCCGACGCGACGCTGGAAGCTGTCGCCGATGGACCTCGAGTCGATCACCCGGTGGGAGGCCTACTCGCGGGCCAAGGACCAGATGCTGGTGCACACGGACATCCCGGAAGCACCGTGGTACGTCGTGGAGAGCGACGACAAGCGCCGGGCACGGCTCAACATGATGGCCCATCTGCTCGGCTCCCTTCCGTACCACGAGGTGCCGCCGCCGGTGCTCGAACTTCCGGCCAGGCCACCGTCCACCGGCTACGTCCGCCCGCCGCGGGATCTGCAGACGTACGTCCCCGACCATGCGGCCCATCTGACGGACTGAGACGGCGGCCATCACCGTCACACCCACTGGGGCACGACGGCCACAGGACAGACGGCACGGTGCAGCACCGCGTGGGCGACCCGGCCGAGCTGAAGCCCGACGTGCCCGTGGCGTCGCTCGGCGCCGACGACCAGCAGATCGGCGGTGGCCGAGGCGTCCATCAGCACCGTGCGGGCGGGGCCTTCGACGGTCCGGCGGTGCAGCTCGACGGACGGATGCTCCGCCACGGCCGCGCGCAGCGCCTCTTCCACGGTCTCCGCTGCCCGGTTCTCGTCATAGCGGGCAGGCTCCCCCGCCGGCAGAGGGTGCTCGGTGGTCTCGTGCGCCGGGCGCCGCCAGGCGCGTACGGCGTGCAGCTCGGCATGCCGCACCTCGGCCTCAAGGAAGGCGAACCGCACGGCGGCCGATCCTTCCGGCGGCTCGTCGACGCCGAGGACGATGCGCTGATGAATTCCGCGGCCGGGCCGGCTGTCGTGGCCGCCGCGGAGCACGATCACCGGGCAGTCGGCACGGGCGGCGACGGCCAGGCTGACCGAGCCGAGCAGCAGCTCGGCGATGCCGCTGCGCCCGTGCGAGCCGATCACCAGCGCGGAGGCGTTGCGGCCCTCGTGCAGGAGGGCGGTCACCGCGTCCTCGGGCAGGATGTCAGTGGAGATCTTCAGATCCGGGCTGCGGCGGCGGGCGCGGTCCGTGGCCGAGGCGACGATGTTCTCGGCGAGCACTCGCTCCGAGGGCTTGCCCAGGTCGTCGGCGAGCGCGGCGCCTTCGTACCTCTCCCACAGCGAGGCATTCACCAGGCGCAGGGGCGCTCTGTGCAGAGCGGCCTCGTCGGCCGCCCAGTCCACGGCTCTCAGACTCGACTCGGAACCGTCCACGCCCACTACCAGGGGCAGCTCCATCGAACTCACCTTCCTTCGGGGCCTCGCCTTACGTCATCGAAGCACTCGCCGACCGAGGTCACCTGCCGGGACACGGAGATCTGTTCTCCGTCACGGGTGGGGGATCACCACGACGGGCGCGGTGGCGTGGTGCAGTACGGCATGGGTGACGGGCCCGATGTGGGTTCCGAACGGCGAGCGGCGGATGCGGCGCCCGACGACGACCAGCAAGGCGGCGGCCAGTTGGCGGCTGAGCCGGAGCGCCTCGGCCGCCTCGCGTGGAATCCTCCCCCGGCCTCCGGCCGTGGGTGCCCCCATCTCGCTTCGCTCGGCCCAGTGCTGCTGGGTCTCTTCGCCGAGAAGAGGAGCCCGAGCCAGGGGCGGCACCGGCTCCCAGACGTTGACCAGCCTCAGCGGCAGGCCGCGCATCTTCGCTTCCCGGGCCGCCCACTCCGCAGCGGCGTGGCTCTCGGGTGATCCGTCAAGGCCCACGGTGACAGTGCGGGTCATGGTGCACGCCTCCAGGGGAGCGTGGTGGATCCATCGGGTGATCCGCTTCCAGCGTCGTGGTCGCGGCGGGCATACAGGAGGGGCCGCAGGTCCCGGACAGGGGCCGACCGGCCCCTGTCCGGGAGGCCTGTCGCGCTTTCAGGGCTTCCGGTGGGAGCACAGAAGTGCACTACGTGGCGAGGGGGCGATGGTGCCTTGCCGGGCCCTTGCCAACGCCGAGGACTTCCGCCGCCGCGCACTCGCCGCCGTCATAGAGCAGACGAGCCGGGTGAACTGGTTCGTGCTCAACACCGAAGCCAACGTGGAAGTGGACATCACCGCCCTGGACTCCGTCGACTCCCTGCGCCGCGAACTGGGCGCACGCGGCATCGTGTTCGCGATGGCCCGGGTCAAACAGGACCTGCGCGAAGAGCTTGACGCCTACGGACTCACCGAATCCGTCGGCCCGACCTGATCTTCCCGACCCTGCCCACTGCGGTGGCCGCCTACCGGGAGTGGTCCCGCCGCCGACCGTCATAAGCCCCCTCGTGGCCCACGGCGGCCGGCGTCAGTGCCCTCAGCCGGGAGCCGGGACGAGTGTGTTCTCGCGCGAGACGCCGTACAGCTACCTCATGACCCGCCGCATCGAGCGGGCGATGGCGTTGCCGGCGTGTGTGGCGAAGGTGCGCACCCGGCCGACCGGAGACGTACCGAGCAGGATTCGAGAAGCGGTCCGCGAAACCGCGCTCTAGCGTTGGCCGCATGACCATCGCACTCCAGTACTGCAGTATCACCGTCAACGACCCGGACGAGGCGCTCGCCTTCTACCGCGACGCGCTCGGCCTTGAGGTGCGCAACGACGTCGCCTCTGGCGGATTCCGCTGGGTCGCCCTCGGCAGCGCGACCCAGCCCGGCCTTGGGATCGTGCTCTCGGAACCGCACGCCGGCCGATCCCAGGCCGACGGCGACGCCCTGCAGGAACTGCTCACCAAGGGCGTCCTGCCGGACATCGTCTTCCGCGCCGACGATCTCAACGCGACCTTCGAGAAGGTGCTGGCATCCGGCGCCGAGGTGCTTCAGGAGCCCATCGACCAGCCCTGGGGCCCGCGCGACTGCCTGTTCCGGGACCCCTCGGGCAACATGGTGCGGATCTCGCAGGCGCCCAGAGCGTAGCCGCCGTCTGGCGACCAGATTCGTCTGACGGAGGACGAGTTCGAACAGCTCTCGGCGGCGTTCTTCAGGACGCCTGCGACCCGCCTGGCACTCGCCGAGCGCCGAGCAACCCGTGGGCATCCCGTGGGCATCCCGTCCGGGCTTATCAGTTCGACCTCCGCACGCCCGCGCACAACGGTCAACTGGCCGCCGCGCACTGCCTGGAGCTGCGATTCACGTTCAACAAGTTCGACAAGTGGTCGCAGGCACCGTTCCTGACAGGCCTCAGCCCCAGGGTCCGAGACGCCTCGCCACAACCATGCACCAGTCCTGGATCTCCTTCATCCGCACCGGCAGTCCCAGCCCCCACCCCATGCCGAACTGGGATCGATACGACCGGAACTCCCGCATCACGATGAGCCTGGACACCGTCACCGCCACCGCCACCGCCACCGCCACCAGCGGCCTCGCCGGATACTGGCGGCTGACCCCTCAGCCACCCATCGCCGTTGCAAGAACCCCGGCGACAATGGTGACCACGGCAAGGCCGACCATCGCCACCCGCACCGCCATCACCCCCCGGGCTGTGAAGGACGGGGAGGCAGACCGGGGGGCACCACCCATGCCGTGGGGGAACGTTGTTCCCCCGGGGATGCCCGATGGGCCCGGACGTCAGCCTCCCGCAGCTGCACACACCACATGCAGTCGTCTTCTTCATGCACCCGAGAGGCGAGCCAATAGGCGCCCATGAGCCGGGCATCGGGAACCGGGATCGGGTCACTTCCGGAGGCATCCATGCCCGGCCAAACGACGCAATCCAACCAAGGCAACGGCGGCTCACCACCATGCAACCGAACCGTCACCCGTCCTTGAGGGGACCTCTTCCGCACACACAGCGATCAAACTTCATCGATGGTGATCACTCGGCTGATCTCCGATTGACTCGCGAAGTCATCCAATACTCGATGCCGACCGGTCGATGGATGTGCCGCTGCCCGTTGCGGCTGCGCTCAGGCCGGCGGCCCGGCCGCACCTCGCCTGGGCACCCTGGCCGAAAGGGGCTGTTCGGGCGACAGGGCCGCACCGTCGGCGCAGCCGGGCGCGACGGGAGCGGCTCGGGGCGGGAACCTGACCCCAAGCCCTCCCAGAAGAAGGTATTCCCATGCTTGAGCGCTCCTGTGGAAAGCAGCACACCGAGGTCACCTTCGTCATCCCAGCGGACCAACCCGACGGTCAGGTCAGCGTCGTCGGCGACTTCAACGACTGGCAGCCCGGCACCCATACCTTTGCCGCCCGCAAGGACGGCACGCGTGCCGTCGCCGTCACACTGCCCGGCGAGCAGCAATATGAGTTCCGCTACCTCGCGGCCGGCGACTACTGGTTCGACGAAGACCAGGCCGACGGACACGACGGCCGTAACGGAATCCTGCGCACCTGACCGGAGCCGCTTCGCTCACTCCGACCACCGGCCACGCTGTGCCCGTCCGACAGCAGCTGCCGAGGCGGCATTCACGGCACGGCCGAAGCCCGCCGTACCGGGCGCGGGGAGCGTCTTCCGGATCGAGTTGGTCCAGAGCCGACGGGTGAACCATCGGTTGCGGTTTCAGTGGCAGGGGGTATGCGCAGAGGACGGCGCCAAGCGGTGTGCCATGCGGCGACCATGCCGATGACGTCACCTTGGTTCCTTATCTCTGACGGTGCAGCGAGGAGAGACGAAGCCGTGAGCAGCATCTGGGCATACGCGCAGGGAAGCGGCTACACCCCGGAGCAGTCGCTGGTGGGTTTCGCCGTCCAGGCCGCCGACGGGGCCATCGGACAGGTGGACCGGCAGCAGGACCAACCCGGGATCCAGCACCTGGTCGTCGACAACGGCGTATGGCTGTTCGGCAGGAGTGTCCTCATCCCGGCCGGCGCGGTCACCCGCATCGACACCGGCGCCCAAACGGTGACGGTCGCGTCGACCTGGGAGGAGATCAAAGCCGCACCCCAGTTCGTCACGGACAGCGAGACGACGGATCCCACGTACCTGGCGGCCGTCGGCACCTACTTCTTCTCGCTCGGTCTTACTCCGGCGTCCTGACGACCGTAACGAGCGTCACGCACCGCATTGATCCCCGACGACAAGGAGCTCGCCGGCCCGGGCGATGAGCAGGGCCACATCGTCGTGGTCTCCCGGGTGGCGCAGGGTGTGCAGAAGCAGGTCACAGGTGTCGTCCAGCGAGCGGTTGGGGTCATCGAGCACGTCGAGGAGAGCTTCGAGGCGTGCGTCGATCGGCTGGTCGCGGGTCTCGACCAGGCCGTCGGTGTAGAGGACGAGCTGGGCGCGTGGCTCGATGTCGAGGCAGGTGGTGTGGAAGGCGACGCCGCAGCCGCCCAGCGGTGCGCCGGTGGGCAGGTCGAGAAGCTCGCGCGTGCCATCGGGATGGTGGAGAACGGGCGGCAGGTGCCCGGCAAGGGAGACCTGGCACTGCGCGGTGCGGGGGTCGTAGACGGCATAGACGCAGGTCGCGAGGGTGTCGAGTCCGTCGGTGATGTGGTCGAGGTGGTGCAGAACCTGGGCGGGGTCGAGATCGAGATCGGCCAGCGTCCGGGTAGCGGTGCGGAGCTGGCCCATGGTGGCTGCGGCTGCTACCCCGCTGCCCATGACGTCGCCGACGACGAGGGCGGTCTTGTCGCCGCTCAGGGGAATGACGTCGAACCAGTCGCCGCCGATCTCGATGGTGGCCTGTGCGGGACGGTAGCGAGTGGCGACTTCCAGCCCCGGCCGCCGCGGTGGCGGGTGGGGCAGCAGGCTGCGTTGGAGGGTGAGGGCGGTGTGGCGTTGTTCTTCGACGGCGCGGTGCCGCTCGGTGACATCCACGCTGGAGGTTGCCACCCCCAGGACGTTCCCGTTGGGAGCCTCGAGCCGGTAGAACGAGATTGACCAGGCGTGGTCGTTGTCCGGGTCGGCCGGGGTGCGGCCGACGGTGTACTGGTCCAGGACCGGGGTGCCAGTGGCCAACACCTCGCGCATCGCCCCTTCGAAGGACTCGTCCAAGAAGGGCAGCACCTCATGGACGTGCCGACCAATATGCTCGACGGCAGGCACGCCGTTCATCCGCTCCTCCGCCGGGTTGACCGAGACGTACCGAAGATCGGTGTCCAGCACACCCAGTCCGATCGGCGACTGGGACACCAGTCGGGCGGACAATGCCAGGTCCCGTTCGACCTGCCGTAGCGTCGTTCGATCGGCGGCCAGGCCCAGGGCGTAATAGTCCCGCTGGTCGTCCTGCAGCCGCATGTTGCGGAACTCCACCAGCCGGGTGCTGCCGTCCTTGTGCCGGACGGGGAAGACGCCGGCCCAGCTGCCGCCGCCTTCCATGACCTGGGCGAACAGCGTCAGCACCTGCTCCAGGGCCTCCTCGCTGACCAGCAGGCGGGCGGCGTACTGGCCCAGGGCCTCCTCGGCGCTGTAGCCGAACAGGTCCTCGGCCTGCGGACTCCAGAGATCGATCCTGCCCTCGGCATCGAGGAGAACGGCCGCCACGTTCAGCACATCGAGCAGGCCGCCCGGCCCCGACGGAGCGGCCGCCGCGTCGAGATCGCCCCGCGAGGGCTCAGTCGCACCCATATTCCGGGCTCTCCTTCCGATCACAGCCACGACATCACGCCTGGTGAAGGCCAGGACCATGCGCCCACGTCCGTAGCCCCGGCCTCACTATCGTCCCCCTCCACCGGCCGCTCGCGCACACCACACTGCCTTGACCTCGACAGACGTGCGCCCTACGGCGGGCAATGCAGCGGCGGGACGCGGCGGCCCCGGCCACCGCCACCCGACGGGCAGCAGCCACATGACCTTGGTGCACGGCCGTGCCGCAGAGCTCAGTCCGGCGTTTATCGTTTCCCGGGCGCATGCTGGCTACGAAGCCTCGTGACGTCGGCTTCCGCCCACTCACCCGCCGGACGTACTTCCCCCGGCGCGGTTGTCGAGGGAGCCGGAGCGCAGCGCAAGGGCGCACCATATGGCCGCCGCCGTCAGTGCGGCCGCGGCCATCGCACCCAGCACAGGAGCCTCCGGCCGCCAGCCCAGGGAGAGCCGGGTGCCCAGGAGGGTGAGCACGACTGCGATCGGCCCTGGGGCGTAGACCGGCACCCTGGCGGCGGCAGCCCGCAGTACGGCTGCCGCCGCCAGGCCGATCGCGGTCCAGGCGACCAGATACGGCCAGACTGCCCCCGGAGCGGCAGGCGGCAGCCCGTATTCCTCGGGGCCGGTACGGAACAAGGCGCCGGCCCAACCCAGGCCCACCCCAAGGACGGTAATGCCCGCCGCCCACAAGGCGTGGCGCCACAGCGGGCCAGGCAGCACGGTCTCTTCATAGTGGTCAGGGCTGGAGGGGTCGAGGAGTTCGTTCACGCCCAGAAGGACGCGGCCCGGCGGCCGCACGTTGCCCGCGGAGGGTGGGTTCAGAACGAACCAGGACAGCAGGGCGGACTTTCCCGCCCACACATCGGCGCGCCACCACAGGTAGTCGCCTGCATCGGGCCGGGTGCAGAAGTCCGCGAGTTCGGCCGGCTCGTCCTCCCGGCCCGTCAGGACATCGGGGGCAATCGCCCGCACCTGGTAGAGATATGCCGACCGCGCCGCCGGGTGCACGGGCGCGAACGCGTTGAGCTGAAGGTTGCCGTCGCCGATCTGCAGGCCCCTGGACCCGCGGGCATCGACTACGTGGCCGCCTTCGTCCGCACCCACCAGCGCGGCCCTGTCAGTTGAATGTGTTGGTCTGCGTGTTGTGGTCACCCACCTGCACGCCCTTGGCCTCCCGGGCGTCCACGACGTTCGCCCCGGCGTACGAACCGGCCACGCCCAGATCCCGGAGCAACGACCGTGCGGTGGCCAGGATCTCCTCGTCCCGGTCGGCACCGGATGCCGACAGCAACTCGCTCAACTGGGCCTGCCAAACCCCGGGCTCGACCTCGCTCGCCTCCAGGATCCGCGCACTGCCCTCGCCGCGAGCAGCAAGACGCCGCCGAACCGCCTCGCGCAACGCTGCGTACGTGTCCCGGATCGCACTGCTCGCGGTGTCCGTGAGCCCTGCCGAAGCACCCGCGGCCAGCGCGGCCGCCACCAACTCAACCCCAGTCATACCCACCCCCGTCGTTGAACCGAATCGACTCAGCGTCACAACCAGTGACGCAGGCGACCAGTGTCACACCATCGACGGCCCCAGGGCAGAGAAAACCGCACAACCGGCCTGCACCTGACCGCGGGAGACGCCCAGGGCGCCCAGTTCGAGCAACGGCCGTTCGACGGCACCGCTTCAGCACGACGCGTCACATCCTGACCCACTCGCCACCGTTCGAAACTCATTCGCATAGCGTGCGCCCCGGCTCGCGACGCACTTTCTGTTATCGCGCTCCCCGGCCGGGGGTCTCCCCTGTGTCGGACAGAAAAGCAAGGACCGAGAAAGGGAGTGGACAGGCGTGGCAGCCAGCAGGGAACACGACAGCGCGTTGGTCGAGGCGGCGCGGCGAGGCGACCAGCGGGCACAGGACGAGCTTGTCGCCGCGTATCTGCCGCTTGTGTACAACATCGTGGGCCGGGCGCTGAACGGGCATGCCGATGCCGACGACGTGGTGCAGGAGACCATGATCCGCGCGCTCCGCGGTCTCGGATCGCTGCGTGACCCGGGCGGCGTCCGGTCCTGGCTGGTGGCCATCACGATGAACCAGATACGCCGCCACTGGCACAAGCACCGTGCCGAACCGGCCAGTTCGGATCTGCAGGAGGCGTACGACGTGGCCGACCCGGGCGCGGACTTCGTGGATCTGACGATCGTGCGGCTCGGTCTCGAGGGTCAACGGCGCGAGGTGGCGGACGCCACCCGCTGGCTGGACACCGACGACCGTGCGTTGCTGTCGCTGTGGTGGCTGGAGGCGGCGGGCGAGCTGGGGCGGGCCGAGGTGGCCGCCGCGCTGGAGCTGTCGCCGCAGCACACCGCTGTGCGCGTGCAGCGGATGAAGGCTCAGTTGGAGACGGCCCGTGTGGTCGTGCGGGCGCTGTCCGCGGTGCCCCGCTGCGTGCTCCTGGACCAGGCGATCGGGATCTGGGACGGCATCCCGTCGGCGCTGTGGCGCAAGCGGATCGCGCGGCACGCGCGTGACTGCGCCCTCTGTTCGGGGTTCGAAGCCGGACTGGTGCCTGCCGAGGGCCTTCTGGTGGGCCTCGGCCTGGTGCCGGTGGCCGGGGTGCTGGGCGGGCTCGCGGGGCTGGCTGCCTTCGGAGGTGCCGGTGCACCCGGCGACACGGCGGCCTTCGGCGCGGTCGGCCACACGGGCATGGGCGACCACGACCACACAGCCATGGACAGCCACTTGGGCGTGGACGGTTCCACAGTCTCGGGCAAAGTGCCCGGAGCGCCGGGCGACGACACCGCCGCCCTCAGGACGGTGGGCGGTGGCCGACCGCACGACCGCCGAAGTCGCCGGATACAAAGCCGAATACAGAAGCGGCGGCGTGCCACCGCCGTGGCCGCCGCTGCCGCCCTGCTGATCACGGGAGGCACGGTCGCCGGGACAGCCCTACTGTCGCCGGACGAGGAGAGGGATCGGGTGCAGTCGGCGTCCGCCACCGAGTCGCAGTCCGCGACGCCTTCGGCACCCGCCACCTCCCCGTCGCCCACCGCCTCGGCGTCCCCGTCTCCCTCGCCCAGCAAGTCCACAGCCCGGAAGCCCTCGTCGACCGCGTCGGCCGCCACCCCGCGCCCGTCAAAGACCAAACCGGCGGCGACAAATCCAGCGCAGCAGCCCAAACCCACCAATCCCGCGGACAGCCAGGCCGAGAAGGTCCTGGCGATCGTCAACTCTGAGCGCGCCAAAGCAGGCTGCCGCTCCCTGACCCTCGACGACCGCCTGGCCCGCGCCGCCCAGCTGCACAGTGAGGACATGTCGGCCAACGGCTACTTCGACCACACCAGCCAGGACGGCCGCACCTTCGTCGACAGGGCCCAGGCACAGGGGCACGAGGCCCCCGGCGCCGAGAACATCGCCCGCGGCCAGAGCTCTCCCGAGCAGGTGATGGAGTCATGGATGAACTCGCAGGGCCACCGCGACAACATCCTCAACTGCTCTCTGACCACTATGGGCCTCGGCCTGGTCGCCGACGACTGGACCTGGACCCAGGTGTTCGGCTCTTAGCGCGGCCCGGACCGTCAGGCGGGCAACGGCCGGCCTGCGCTCGACCTGCCGGCCTGGATGCCGATGTTCGCCCTGACGGGAAGCCCCGGCTCTGGGAGCCCCCGCCGCCTGCGGCTTGGCCTCCTCAGCGCCGCCGCCAGCTCGTCACCACCGCCCGCCGCCGGTGAAGAGCAGCGTACTCCGGCGCACAAAAAGAGTAATGCAAAGTCAATATGACAATTGCATAAACCACCGACACCCTCAATGCGCTCTGTTGGTGTCGGCATCCATCGGATTGAATCGAATCAGGCGAGACGGACCGTCCGGGTCATTCGACCCGTCAGCGCTTCCCACGGGATGGCCGGCCCTTTGCGTCAGGGCCGGCCGGCCATCCCCCGTGAGTCGCGGGCCGTTCCGCCATGCGATGCCTCACGGCTTCGTGAGACCTCAATCGCCTATCACAACCGGTCCCGCTGCGCGCGGTCGACGCGCTGTGGCGGCTCATCAGTTCCATCCCCGGCCTCACATCCCGCCGGAGACGCCCGGGACATTCCGTGAAGTGGGGACTTGTACCACTCAAGGTCATCCGCACCACTCCTGCCACGGCCGTACGACGAGCGCAAGGAGACCCGCCATGCCAACTCTCACCTCGCTGACGCCCACCCAGAGCCACAACGGGATCACCCTCACGCTGACCGGCACAAGCCTGTCGGGCACGACCAAGGTCAACTTCGGAACGAAGAAGATCAACCCCGCCACCGTCAGCGCCACCACCGTCACCGTCGCCATCCCGGTGCTGTGCGGTGGCCAGGTCAACGTCAGCGTCACTGCGGGCACCTCGACCAGCAATGCGCTCTCGTTCTTCTACATCGACCCCCCGGCGCCCAATGCTCTCAGTGCCAACACCGGTCCTGCGACTGCCACATCCCTGAGCGTCCTCGGCAGTGGCCTGCTGACCGCGACCGGGGTGACGTTCGGCGCCGTGGGTGCCGGCACCGGGGTGACCGTCGTGTCGGACAGCCAGTTGACCGTTACCTGCCCCGCGCACGGCGCCTTCGGCGGTGCCAGCTTCGACACGGTGGACTGCACCGTCACCACCGCCGGCGGTACCAGCATCCCGCTCGGCGCCCCCACCCAGTACTCCTACTACGACGTCCCGACCGTCACCAGCCTGGCTCCCACATCAGGACTGGTCGGTGAGGACACCACGGTCACCGGCGCAAATCTGGTGGACGTCAGCATCGTGACCTTCACCCCCACGGCCGGCGGTGCCGCGGTCCAGGCCGACTTCTCGAGCTTCTCCGACACCACCCTCGTTGCCACCGTCCCCGCGGGACTCGCCGCAGGCACGTACGACGTCCGGGCAACCACTCCCGGCGGCCAGACCGCGATCGTCGCCGGCGACGTCTACACCGTCAATTAGGCCGTGTCTGACAGATAGCGCCGTCCGCCCGCAGGGCGGGGTGCGCGGCGTCCGGTGCGTGCGATCGCAAGGCGGAGGAGGGAGGCATGGCGGAGCCATGCCGACCGACGACAACGCGGCGAGCGCGCGTGCCAGGGCACGCGAACCCGGCACGATCCAAACGAGAGGCCCCCGGTCCTGCCCGGCCCCACCCAGGGCCAACGGGTCGCCAGCACCTGCCGGTTCGATTCGGGGACGACCCGATGAGCGCCGAACATGAACCCGCTGCGCCCTGGCCGACACACGTCAGCCAGGGCGCAGCATCCTGAGGAGTCCGGGAAGGAACAGGCCATGGCCCCGGTAGTGAGCAGTCTCGATCCCAACAAGGGACCGATCGCGGGAGGCACGGCGGTGACGATCAACGGCAGCGGCTTCACCGGTGTCACCGCCGTCAAGTTCGGAACTGTCTCGGCCTCGTTCACGGTGATCAGTACCAGTCAGATCATCGCCACCTCGCCGGCGGGCTCCGGGACGGTGAACGTCACTGTTGTTGCGACATCGGGCACGAGCAACGGCTTCGCCTATGCCTATGTCGCGATTCCGGTGCTCAGCTCTCTGGCGCCTGGCCGGGGACCGACCTCGGGGGGAAACACGGTCATCGTCACCGGTACCAACCTGTCAGCGGCCACTTCGGTGCAGTTCAATACGAGTCCTGCCGTCATCACCGGCAACTCCGCCACCCAGGTCACCGTCACCGCGCCGGCGGCGCCGGCCGCCCCCGCCGTGGTCACGGTAACCACGGCGGGCGGCGCCAGCAATCCACTGCCGTACTTCTACATCCCGGCTCCGACCATCAGCCTGCTCAGCCCCGACAAGGGCCCGCTCTCCGCCGGAAACACCGTCACCATCACCGGCAGCAACCTGACTCTGACCAGCACGGTCCGCTTCGGGGCCACTGCAGCCACCGGCGTCACTGTCGACTCCGACAGCCAGGTCATCGCGAACGCCCCCAGCGGATCGGGCTCGGTGACCGTCACCGTCACCACACCGGGCGGCACCAGCACGCCCGGGCCGGGCACCGCGTACTACACATACCTCGTGGCTCCGGCCGTCAGCAGTCTCAACCCCTCATCGGGCCCTGCCCTCGGCGGGACCACCGTCACCCTCACCGGCAGCGGCCTGACCTTCGCCGACGAAGTGCGCTTCGGGAGTGTTCCGGTGCCGTTCACCGCCGTCTCCGACACACAGATCATCGCTGTCGCCCCCGGAGGGGCGCCGGGCACGGTGACGGTGGTCGTGCGCACCCCGGCAGGCACGTCCTCGGGCATCCCGTACCAGTACGTCACCTGAACCACAGCCGCGTGAGGGCGATCCCCCTGCTGGGGCAGGCGGTCGGGTCGAGCGGGAGGTGAACGACGCAGACCAACCGGCCCGGGGACCGCCGGAAGTCGTGGTGGTATGCCCGGGCCCTGGCCAAGCAGTCCCCAGCGATCGATCGAGCGCAGAACACCCCCTGCGGTGGCACCCGCGCTGCGGGTGTCACCGCTGCGGCTCGGCTGCGATCCTCACCGAGGATCAGTTGTGGCCGAACTTCCGCTGCTTCTTGTGGGAGACCGGCTCCGAGATCGGATGCACCGTCTCATGTGCGGCCGATGCCTTTGCCTGCTCCGTCGCCTCCACCGCGGTGCTGCGTTCATTGCCGCCGGTGCGGGCGCCGCGGTTCTGCCGACTCTGTTTCTTGCCCACGATCGCGCCTCCTGCTAGCGGACCTCGGACGATGGGCCGATACCAGGCTCGCACACGAGTACGAAGAGCGCATTTCGGGCACCCGCGCGGTGAGGGTGGCCTGATCTCGGCCGCCGACGCAGGCGTGCGCGCTGACGCCTTGCCTGGACAAGCGTCGAGCCCCAGCGGAGCCAGGGGCTCGGCCGGTCGCCGGCACGTTCCGGCTACCGGCCAGGATGCTGTTGTCGGGGAGCAGGTTGCGCAGGGTCTCGAACCAGAACGCCGGGTCGTCTTTGAACATCAGGTGCTTCACGTCAGCTCCCTCTCGGCGAAGGCCCGCAGGGTGCCCGGGGGGCGGCCGGTGAGGCGCTGGACGCTGTCCGAGGTGCGGTTTTCGGCCCCGTCGGCGATGGCGCGGTCCATGTCGGCCAGCATGGTGGCGAACTCCAGCGGTATCTCGGCCGCCCAGCGGTCGCGCAGCTGTTCAAAGGTCAGCTGCCGGTGCACCACGGGCCGGCCGGTGACCTCGGCGATGATCGCGGCGACGTCGTCGTAGCTCAGCGTCTGCGGCCCGGTGAGGATCAGGTCGGTGTTGGGGGCCTGTTCGTCGGTCAGGGCGCGTACGGCGACGGCGGCGATGTCCTGTGCGTCGACGAAGCCGACACGGCCCTCTCCGGTGGCCGTCAGGATGGCGCCCTCCTCACGGATGCTGCGGGCGTGGGGGGTGGAGCCGGTGAAGTTCTGCATGAACCAGGAGGGCCGCAGTACCGCCCACTGCGCGAACAGGCCGGGCAGGTCCTCGTGGACCTGCCCCACCGCCGGACCGCCCGCGGGGATCGCCGAAGAGCTGAGCAGCACCGCGCGGCGCACGCCGGCCGCGCGGGCCTGGCGGAGGAAGGGCAGCATGACCGCGGCCGGGTCCGAGGAGCCGATGGGCGGGACGAGGTAGACGCCCTCGACGCCATCGAGGGCGTCGCCCCAGGTCGCGGGCTCGTTCCAGTCGAACCGGACGGCCTGGGCGCCGTCCACCGGGGTGGCGCTGCGGCCGGCGGCCTTGACGCGGTGGCGCTCGGCGACCAGCCCGGCGGCGACACGGCTGCCGGTGGTTCCGGTGGCCCCGATGACCAGCGTTGCGGCAGGGGTGTTCATCGGTTCTCTCCTGCGAAGTCGGCGCCGGGCTGCTGGACGGCGAGGGGGTTCCAGTAGTCGCGGTAGGAGGTGATGCGCCCGTTCTTGACCGTGACCACTGCGATGTAGGTCATGTCGAAGGGGCTGTCGGTCTCCACCAGGCGGCCGACCCCGCGCATCTCGACCACGATCGTCTCGGGGGCGGTGGTCTGGTGGATCTTCACGTCGGGGAAGTCGTGGACGTCGACGTGGTCGGGGTAGTGGCGCATGTAGTCCGCGACGGCCTGCCGGCCCTCCAGCCGCTCGGGCCAGCCCTGGGGCGCGAAGGGGAACTCCAGGACGCCGCCCTCGTCCCACAGGTCCACCCAGGCGGGGATGTTCTTCTCCAGCAGCAGCTGCAGACCGTGGCGGTACAGCTCCGCGGCTGTCATTGGCACTGTCATGATCAAGGCTTCCGTTCTGCTCGAAGTCACAGCGATCCCGGCCCGACGGGTACGGCCACTCGTCACGAGAAGCGCGATATCCAGTGGTGGCGGTTCCTCATGACGGGGCACCCGAATGAAAGCGGACCGATAGTCCGTATGAGTTTGAGCATACGGACTACCGGTCCGCTTCGCAAGCCTGAGTACGGCCGGTACCGCGATCAGCCGTTCGGGGGCCCGCAGGACGGCGGCGCCGTCGCGCGCGACTGCCCGCTTCGAGCGCGGGCGTCACCGACGACGACCTGCTGTCCACAACCGGCGCACAAAACAGGCCCGGCGGCGATGCGCTCCAGGGCGGACAGGCCTGCCACGTCAGTCCATGCTCGGGAAGGAATGGTGTTCGTGCGCCACGACCCAGCGTCCGCCTTCCTTGCGCAGCCCGACCGTCAGACGCAGCCGGTTCTCGGGGTCTTCCTGCAGCTCCTTCTGGGTTCCGCAACGCAGCAGTGCGTGCGCGAAGGCGACATCGTCGCCCGCCGTGACGTCGATCTCGATGATCTCGAACGAAGCGCCCTGCCGCTGCCATTCGAAGAACGGCGGCCACGTCTCACCGTAGAGCTCAATGCCCCGTACTCCGCCTTTGGGCGGCGGCACATCGAACATCACGATGTCGTCGGCGTGATCGACGAGGACACCGTCCAAATCTCCCGCGCGCACAGCCTTCGCCCAGCGCTCGATCAGCGCCCGGATCTGTGTCTCGTCATCATCCACGGCTGCGTCCCTTCGGATGCCGCCCTTCGGCGACCATGCTCGAATGCGTACGAAGTGAGGACCGCCTCGACGCCCCTGGTTCATCGCTGACCAGGCCCTGCCCCATTGCACTCCAGTGGAAGGCGGGAAGCGACGGGGCGATAATTCAAGTGATAACCGTTTCGGTTTCACTTCGGTTGGGATGACGCGTATGCAGTCCTCAGCCCGCAGCCCGGCTCTCCTTGTCGGTGTCGCCGTGGCACTGATATCCGGTTGCGGCAGCTCCGTGAACGCCGCCTCGGTCGACAGCTCGCCGAGCGCCACGCCGTCGTCCGTCATCCCGGTGGTCGCCTCCACCAACGTCTACGGAGACATAGTCGTGCAGATCGGTGCCGACAAGGTAGACGTCGTCTCGATCATCAGCGACCCGGCACAGGACCCCCACTCGTACGAGGCCAGCGCGCAGAACCAGCTGGTGTTGTCCAAGGCGAAAGTCGTCGTCGAGAACGGCGGCGGGTACGACGACTTCGTCGGCAGGATGCTGCGCAGCGCGAAGAACTCCTCGGCCGATGTCATCGACGCCGTGGACGTTTCGGGAAAGACCCCGTCGGCGGGCGGCGAACTGAACGAGCACGTCTGGTACGACTTCCCCACGGTGGGAAAGCTGGCCGACCGGATCGCGGACTCCCTGGCCAAGGCCGCTCCCGCCGACGCAGACGTCTTCCAGCAGAACGCGAAAACGTTCAAGGAGGAGCTGACGTCCCTCCAGGACAAGGAAGCGCGGATCGAGGCGGACCACGCGGGCGCCGCCGTGGCGGTCACGGAGCCTGTCCCGCTGTATCTCGTCGAGGCGAGCGGGCTGCGGAACAGCACGCCTTCAGATTTCAGCGAGGCCGTCGAGGAGGGTGACGAGGTCTCCCCGAGGACTCTCCAGCACACGCTTGAGCTGTTCACCAACAAGCAGGTCGAGGCGCTGGTGTACAACGAGCAGACCGCCGGCGCGCAGACGGAGAAGGTCAAGCAGGCCGCCGAGGACAACAGCATCCCGGTGGTTCCCATGACCGAGACCCTTCCGCAGGGCGAGGACTACATCAGCTGGATGACGGCCAACGTCGACGCACTCAAGAGCGCATTGGACAGCTGATGGACCGCACGGAGGCCGTCGCACCGCTTACCCGCCCGGGCCCTGCCGCCCCCGGGAGCGCGGACCCGGCCGCACCGGTGATCACTCTGCGGGGCGCCGCTTTGGCTTACGGCGACCGGGTGCTCTGGCGCGACCTCGACCTCGATGTGCGGCCCGGGGAATTCCTCGCGGTGCTGGGCCCGAACGGATCGGGCAAGACCAGCCTGCTGCGCGTACTCCTGGGCCGGCAGCCGCTCACCGCAGGGTCGCTGACGGTCCTCGGCCGGACTCCCCGGCGCGGCAGCAGACACATCGGCTACATCCCCCAGCAGAAGTCCCTCCCCGCACACACGATGCTGCGGGCCCGTGACCTGGTACAGCTCGGCATGGAAGGCCATCGCTGGGGACTCTCGCTGGCCCCCGGCACGATCCGCCACCGTGTGGACGAGCTCCTGGCGTCGGTCGGCGCGACGCCCTATGCGGATGTTCCCGTCGGCAGACTCTCCGGCGGCGAGCAGCAGCGCGTCCGCATCGCGCAGGCGCTCGCCACCGACCCGCGGATCCTGCTCTGCGACGAGCCCTTGGTCTCCCTCGACCTGCAGCACCAGCGCACCGTCACCACTCTCGTCGACCGGCGGCGCCGCTCCGCCGACACCGCCGTCGTATTCGTCACGCACGAGATCAACCCTGTCCTGGGGCTGGTGGACCGGGTCCTGTATCTGGCCCGGGGCGGATTCCGGATCGGAACGACGGACGAGGTGATGACCTCATCCACCCTGTCGCAGCTGTACGGGACACACGTCGATGTCGTCCGCGTCAGGGGCCGCATCGTCGTCGTCGGGGCACCCGACGCCGCCACCGTGCACGTCCACGCGGGCGGCGCGAATGGCGGCGGTCGGCCGTGACAGGGGTCGGGCTGTTCGCCTCCGACGGGGAGGACACCAGCGTCTGGCATCAGATCTTCAACTTTGACAACTACGGCGAACTGCTCGGCCTCGTGCAGAACTCACTGCTGGCCGGGGCCCTCGTGGGCCTGGTCGGCGGCCTGGTCGGAGTATTCGTGATCATGCGCGATCTGCCCTTCGCCGTGCACGGGATCAGCGAACTGTCGTTCGCCGGCGCCTCGGCGGCTCTGCTGCTGGGGCTGAACATCGTGGCGGGGTCCATCGCCGGTTCCCTGCTGGCGGCAGGGGCGATCGGTGTCCTGGGCGTCCGCGCCCGGGACCGCAATTCGATCATCGGCATCATCATGCCGTTCGGGCTCGGCCTGGGCGTGCTCTTCCTGTCGCTCTACAAGGGGCGAGCGGCGAACAAGTTCGGCATTCTGACCGGCCAGATCATCGCCGTCGACACCCCGCAGATGGCGTGGCTCGTCGGCACCTCCGTGGTGGTGCTCATCGCGCTCGCGATCGTCTGGAAGCCGCTGACCTTCGCCAGCGTCGATCCGGAGGTGGCCGCGGCGCGGGGCGTTCCCGTACGCGCACTGTCCCTGGTGTTCATGCTGGTCCTGGGCCTCGCGGTCGCCCTGTGCGTACAGATCGTCGGAGCGTTGCTGGTGCTCGCGCTGCTGGTCACTCCGGCGGCGGCGGCCGCGCGGATCACCGCCTCCCCCGTGCTGCTGCCCGTACTGAGCGTCGCCTTCGCGATGGTCTCGATGGAGGGAGGGATTCTGCTCGCCCTCGGGAGCACTGTCCCCATCAGCCCGTACGTCACCACCATTTCGTTCGCGATCTATCTCGTCTGTCGTCTGGCGAGCACCCGGCGGGCCAACCGGGCGCCCCGGACCGTGCTTTCCGCGCCGGAACAGCCCGCCGTGCGGGCCTGACCGGACCGCTCACCGTTGGCCCCCGTTCGCCCCGGCTCGCCGCACGGGCGCACACTTGAAGAGAGGTCCGTCGAGCCCGTTCGGGCAGAGACGAAGGAGCCTTTTATGCATCCAGTTGCTCTCGCTGGTGCCGCCGCTGGCCGCCTCGCTCATTACGCCATCTCCGGAGTGGTGGGCGGCCTGATCATCCGGGGGGCGGCCAAGCGCCTGCCCGAGGCCAAACCAGCTGCCCGCAAAGCCCTCGTCGGAGGTATCGCGAACGGAATCGTCGCCGGCCGCTGGCTCGCCTCGGCCACCGAGGAAGCCCGGCTGAAGGCGGGGGACATGGTTGCGGAAGCCCGGACCACACTGGGCGAGGAGGTACCTCCCCCCTCAGCGGTGAGCGTCGAGGACCACGATCACGGACACGAGCACTGATCATGGCCGGCGTCGTCGTACGCTCCGTGGCCGCAGGCCGGGCCCGTCTGACCGTTCCGTGGGTACGGGCCCGCCCAGGCAGCGCCGGACTGGTTGACGAGCGCCTGAACGGCATCAGCGGCTTCCGTGCGCTGCGGATCTTCCCCCGCACGGGAAGCGTCGTGATCTGGGTGGCTCCGGACCGACTGGACGTCGACGGGCTGGTAGCCGCGCTGGAGGAAGCCCCGCCCGCGTCCGCGCCCGCCGCGCCCACCCGGTCCACGCCCGACTCCTCCACCGGTGAGGTCGCCCGGCTGGTGGTCGGAGGCCTGGTCCTGGCGCTCGTGGCACTGCGCCGCCTGCTGCGCCGGCCGCGGATCACCCTCGGCTCCTCCGGATTCCTGGGCGCGATCACGGTCTTCACCGGTCTGCCCTTCTTCCGGGGTGCCCTGCGCTCGCTGCGCGGCCGCCGTTCTCCCGGGACGGACACCCTGGTCACAGCGGCGACGGTCATCTCGCTGGTGCTGCGCGAGAACGCCGTGGCCCTCACCGTGCTGTGGCTGCTGAACATCGGTGAGTTCCTCCAGAACCTGACGCTGCGCCGTACCCGTCGCGCCATCGAGGAGCTGCTCACCATCGGTGAGGAGCGCGTCTGGCTCGTGCGGGAGGGTGTCGAGGTCGAGGCGGCGCTCGAGGACGTCGAGCGGGAAGACATGGTCGCCGTGTACGAGCACCACCGCATCCCGGTTGACGGACATGTCGTCTCCGGCGAGGCCCTGGTGGACCAGGCCGCGGTCACAGGTGAAGCCCTGCCCGTCTATGCCCGGGCCGGCACACACGTCTACGCCGGGACCATCGTCACCTCCGGCTCGCTCACCGTCCGGGCCACCTCGGTCGGCCGGGACACCACGGTGGGCCGGATCATCAGCCGGGTCGAGGAGGCCCAGTCCGACCGGGCACCGATCCAGACCGTGGCCGCTCGCTTCACCCGGCGCTTCGTCCCCGTCTCCTTCGCCCTGGCCGCGCTGACCTACGTGTTCACCCGCGATGCGCGCCGCGCGATGACCATGCTGCTGATCGCTTGCCCGTGCGCAGCCGGCCTGGCTACACCGACCGCCATCAGCGCCGCCATCGGCAACGGAGCACGCCGCGGCACCCTGATCAAGGGCGGCACCCACCTTGAGGGCATCGGCCGGGTCACCGCCGTCGTCTTCGACAAGACCGGCACGCTCACCTTCGGCCGCCCACTGGTCACCAGCGTGGTCACCTTCCACGAGGGCTTCACCGCCGACGAGGTTCTGAGCCTGGCCGCATCAGGCGAGTTGCACGCCCGTCACCCGCTTGCCCAGGCCATCGTCGCCCGCACCGAGGAACAGCACCTGCACGTGCCCATCCACCAAGCCTGCGAGGTCGTCCTCGGCATGGGCATGCGCGCCGAACTGGACGGCACCCGGCTGCTGGTCGGCAGTCCGGCCCTGCTGCGCCGGCACGGCGTCAATCTGACCGACGAGGCCCAGGGCTGGACGGAACGGCTGCGGGGCGGCGGCGAGACTGTCATCTGTCTCGCCCACGACGAAGACCTGATCGGCATGCTCGGGGTCTCCGACGCCGTACGCGCCGGAGCCGAGACCGTCGTCCGGCAGCTGAGAGACCTCGGCGTGTCCCGCCTGGTGCTGCTCACCGGCGACGCACCCGAGACCGCACAGGTCGTCGCCGACACGCTCGGCATCACCGAAGTCCACGCACACGCCCTCCCCGAGGGCAAACTCCAGCTGATCCGCGACCTTCAGGCCGAGGGCCACACAGTGGCGATGGTCGGCGACGGCACCAACGACGCCCCCGCCCTCGCCCTCGCCGACGTCGGGATCACCATGGGCGAACACTCCTCGCACGTGGCCCTGGAAACCGCCGACATCGCCCTCGCGGGCAACGACCTGCAGCAGGTCGCAGCCGTCGTCGAACTCAGCCGCCACACGCTGCGCGTCGTACGCCAGAACTACGGCCTCGCCATCGGCGTCAACCTCGTCGGCCTGCTCGCCGGTGCCGGCGGCTCCATGAACCCCGTCCTGGCGGCTCTGCTCCACAACACCAGCAGCATCGCGGTCGTCGGAAACTCCGCCCGGCTCGTCAACCACACCCCACATCTGCCCCGCACGACCGACGAGGTGCTGAAGGCGGCCCCGCTGGAAGACCGCCGGGTGCATTGACGCCCGCCCTCCCGCACGGACGAGCGACCCGCGGCCAGGATTCCGCTCCCCGCCATGTGGTGCGCGATCGGGATCCAAACGGCCGACACCTGCTGTCCGCACCAGGTGGATCTTCGTGGTCGGTCCACGAGAACGGCCGATGGCATGGTCTCAAGACTCGTCGGCCGGAGTCCCTCTTTGCGGGCCCTGTGACAGCGGCCTGGCTGCTGCCGTGGCCTCGAGCGCGAGGGTGAACAGGACGCCACCGGCCAGGAACGCGACGCGGCATGGCCTGCTACGCCGTCGCGCAGAGAAGGCAGCCCGCCTGTGGCAGGTCTCCCTCGACATGCTCGCCGCCGCGACATCCTCCGCCTGACCGCACCACCGCACGCACCGGCGGCTCCCCCGGTCGCACCTGGTATCCAGGGAGCTCCTCGAGCGTGACATCAATAACATTTATGCCGCATTTCGCCCGTTTTGGTGAATCATTTGGTGCGAATCCACGTACACCGAGCTGCTCCGGCGGCCCAAAGCGCTTTCCGGCTGGTCTGCGCCACAGGGAGAGACATGGGACGCGCGCCCAGCGGAATTGGCAACTGGCGGATTGTTCTGTCCGTCGCAGGCGGGGCTGCCGTGCTCGGGCTGGGCGGCCTCTACGCCACCGGGCTGGCGGCCGGCGACGACATCGCCGAGGGCACACGCGTGCGCGGGGTCGACATCGGCGGGATGAGCCGAGCACAGGCCCAGCGGGTCCTGGACCAAAAGCTCGGGCCGGCCTTCGCGGCGCCGGTCGCTTTGAAGATCGGTGACCGCATCGGGAAGGCCGATCCCGGTGCGCTCGGGCTGTCCCTGGACGCCGCCGCGTCCGCCGACCGTGCCGCAAGCGCAGGATCCGATCCGGTCACCGTGATCGGCAGGCTCTTCGCCTCCGACGACCGGGACGTCGAGCCGGTGATCCGCATGGACGAGCAGAAGAGCCGGGCCGAAGTCGACCGCATCGGTGCAGCCGCCAAGCAGCAGGTCCGCGACGGGGCAATATCGTTCGACAAGGGCAAAGCCAAGGCCGTCGCCCCGGTCACCGGCATCACCGTGACCACGGACCAGGCCCTGGACACCATTCGCGACGCATACCTCCGCACGCCGGCTGCCGGCCCCGTCGTGCTGCCCCTCAAGCAGACGCAGCCGCGGATCGGCCCGCAGGAGACCGAGCGGGCCATGAGGGAGTTCGCCCGGCCCGCGATGTCCGGCCCGGTCACGCTCACCCTCGCCGAGAAACGCATATCCATCGGCCCCTCCGCTCTCGGCAGTCACCTGACGATGAAGCCCGACGCCCAAAAACGCCTCGTGCCGGCCCTTGACTCCAAGGGCCTGCTCGCCGACTCCGCCGTCTCCCGCCCTGTGCGGGAAGCCGCCCAGAGCCCCCGGGACGCCGTGTTCCGGCTCGACGGCAACGACCGAGTCGTAGTGGCGCAGGAGGCCCGCGTTGGGCGGCCGGTCACCGAGAAGGCACTCGGCGAGGCCGTCGTACCCCTGCTGACCCGCTCCGGCGCCGCCCGTACCGGCGAGATCGCCACCACCGAGGTCCAGCCGCAACTCACGAGCGCATCAGCGCAGCGACTCGGCATCTTGGAGAAGGTCTCCTCCTTCACCGTGAACTTCCCGGCCGCCCCCTACCGCAGCACCAATATCGGCCGCGCCGTGGAGCTCATCAACGGCTCGGTCGTCCTCCCCGGACAGGAGTGGAGCTTCAACCGAACCGTCGGCAAGCGCACCAAGGAGAACGGCTTCGTCGACGGCCTCATGATCAACAACGGCCAGTACGAGAAGTCTCCCGGCGGCGGCGTCTCCGCAGTCGCCACCACGATGTTCAACGCCATGTTCTTCGCGGGAGTCAAGCCCGTGGAGCACGGCGCCCACTCCTTCTACATCGAGCGCTACCCCGAAGGCCGCGAAGCCACGGTCGCGTGGGGCACTCTCGACCTGCGCTGGACCAACGACTCGGGCCACGCCCTCTACATCCAGGCCGAATCCACCAGCACCTCGGTGACCATTACCTTCCTCGGCACGAAGAAGTACGACGAGATACGTGCGACCAAGGGGCCGCGCACCAACATCAAGCAGCCGGGCACGCGGACAGGCAGCGACCCCAAGTGCGAGGTCCAGACCCCGCTCGAAGGGTTCGACATATCCGTCGGCCGCGACTTCGTGCAGGACGGCCGAAACGTCAAGCACGAAGACTTCAAGACTCACTACACCCCTCGTGACAAGGTCACGTGCACCCCTGAGGAACCGGCCCCCACAGCGGCGGCGGACCGACCGGACGCACCGCGCGCGACGGCAACGCCCGGCAGCGACCCCCTCGGCTGATTCGTAACGCCCAGGAGCGAAGACGCCGCGAGCAACAGCGGCAACCGGTACACCGAGGTCGTCGGGACATCGCGGGCTCGTCCAGCGGGACCCCGGCGCTCGCGGCTCTGCCGCCCGGTCGCGGGTTACTGCTCGGAGTGGTGCACCCGCCGGGCCCCGGCACCCCGGCTGCTTCAGGACGGCCAATGGGCGGCTGCACCGCTGAGGCCACGTCGGACATGGCTGGCCCTTCACCTGAGTGCAGCTTGCATACTTATGCATGAAATGTCATAGTTTAGCCATGCATAGGCCTCTACCCGAGGAACATGACTTGATGACCACTGGAGCCCACCCCAACGCTCCCGCCCCCCGCGCGAACATCGCCCAAGCTCGCAACTGCGACGAGTGCCGCGGCTGGGGAAGCGTGGTGACCGATGGACGCTACGAGCTCTGCCCCGCCTGCCAGACCCAGAGCGCGTGACCGACAGTTGTGCGTATCGCGATCACGTCAGCCCCCCAATCCCAACCCCCGCTTTCACGGTCAGGTACGCAGCCGCGTCCGATCCTCCTGCGCCACCGCGAAGCCGGGTACGGACGGCCACCGAATCGTCAACACCACCGACTCCTCTTCCGCGACCCACGAATGGTCGACTCCGCGCCCCCACACGACGTAGTCGCCCTGCTGTTCCAGGAGAACACTGCGTCCCGGGAGTTCGACGCGGAAGCGGCCGCTGATGAGAACCAGGAGAGCCGTTCGTTCCTCACCTCTCACCCACTGCATTCGCTCGTCGCCACGCGGATGGACGCCCCATTTGATCTCCACAGCGTCGCTGTGGAGAGGACCTTCAGCCCCTTTGAAGTGCCCGAGGAGCCATCCCCGGTCCAGTGCCGCGTCCTTGCCTGCATTGCCCACGTACGCGCCGGTCAAGGGCACCCTGGGCGAGGACGAGTCAACGGTCTGGGTGAAGTGAACGGAGTCGTCGAGCATGCGGAGTGGCCGCCAGTTTGCTCGCTCCGGGTGACAGCAGGCGCTGACCTCGGTGTCCGGAATCTGGCGGCATGGTCGAGTTTCGCTCACGCTCCGCTCTGGTGGATGGAGTCCAAGACGGCCAGTTCGTCCTCGGAGAGGCGCAGTGCGCCGGCGGCCACGTTCGCGACCAGGTGTTCAGGGTTGCCGGTACCGGGGATGGCCAGCACATGCGGCCCCCGGTGCAGCGTCCATGCCAGCCGCACCTGCGCCGCGCTCATCCCGTGCGCCCGCGCGACGGCAAGCACCTCATCGCTGTCGGAGCCACTCGCGCCCACCTCACGCCCGGCGCCGGCGATCGCATAGAACGGCACGAACGCGACACCCTGCTCACCGCAGGCACGCACGAACTCGTCGTGCTCGGGCCGCACGCCGATGCCGTACTGGTTTTGGACGCAGACCACCGGCGCGATGGCCTGGGCCTCGGCGAGGTGCTCGGGGGTGACGTTGGAGATGCCCAGGTGGCGGATCAACCCGGCGTCGCGCAGCTGGGCCAGTGCGCCGAAACGCTCGGCGATGGAATCGGTTCCCACGATGCGCAGGTTCACCACGTCGAGGTGATCACGGCCGAGCTGGCGCAGGTTCTCCTCGACCTGGCCGCGCAGCCGCTCGGGAGTGGCATGGGGCTGCCACGCACCCGACGGGTCCCGGCCAGGCCCGACCTTGGTGGTGATGACGAGATCGTCGGGGTAGGGGGCCAGTGCCCGGTTGATCAGCTCGTTGGCGGAGCGCAGCGCCGAGAAGTAGAACGCGGCGGTGTCGATGTGGTTCACACCGAGCTCAACCGCCCGGCGCAGCACGCTGATCGCGCGGCCGCGGTCACTCGGAACGGCGTCGTCCGCGAACGCCTCGCCGCTCTGCGTCAGGCGCATCGCGCCGAAACCGATCCGGTTGATCTCCAAGTCGCCGAGCGTCCAAGTACCTGATACCGCCGCGGTGATCGTCTCTGAGGTCATGTCCGGGATGATCTCCACGATGTAGGCTGCCAGGCCATTGGTTAAGACATGTGCGAATCCTCGGGGTGGCGGTGCTGGCGGAGCTGGCTTTTTCGGTGAGCGATCTGGCGCAGGTGCGGTTCGCCGTCTCGCCGATGTGGGAGGTCGGGCCCAGCTTCCGGCTGCTGCACTCCGGCTCCGCGTACCCCGTGCACCGGCCCTGGGCCGAGCAAGTACGGGCACGGCTGGCAGCCGCCGGGCTGGACCGGGGCTGGCTCGCCGAGCTGATCCCGCCCTCGGGGTATGTTCCCGACTTCCTCAACCCGGCACCCGCCGGGCCGGCGCCCACGCTGGCGGAGGAGCTGGCCAAGATCCGGGCTGCTCCCTCCACCCGGATCCGCCAGGACCTCGACCGGCTGAGGCACGAGCAGGGGCGTCTCGGCCCCCGGGCGCGGACCCTGTACGCCGAGCCGCAGGCCCGCCTGGTCCGGGTCGCGGAAGAGATCGAGACCTACTGGGAGCTGGCGCTGGCGCCCTACTGGGCACGGATCCGGGCGGTGCTCGACGCCGACATCTTCTACCGGGCCCGGCAAGTCGCCGAGCACGGCACGAGCCACCTCTTCAACGATCTGCACCCCTCGGTGAGCTGGGACGACAACGCGCTCCGGCTGGCCCGCCGGCCGCGGCCCCTGTCCCGCAATACTGCGGGCGCGGGGCTGTTGCTGATTCCTTCGGCCTTCACCGGACCGGGTCCGTTCACCCGCGTGACGCCGCCGGAACCGCCGCAACTGGCCTATCCGGCGCGCGGCACGGGCTCGCTGTGGGGACCGCGGCCCATCACCGGGACCGATGCCCTCGCCGCCGTACTCGGCCGCTCCCGGACCCTGCTGCTGACCGAACTGGAGACTCCGGTCTCCACCACCGAACTGGCCCACCGCACAGGGCTATCGGCTGCCGGAGTGTCCCAGTGCCTCACCGCGCTGCGCGACGCGGGCCTGGTCAGTGCCCACCGAGCCGGCCGTTCCGTGCTGTACGCCCGCACCTCCGTCGCCGAATCCGTCCTCGCCGCCTCCCCATAGGTTGCGAGTTCAGATTCACGATTGTGACCAACGGACCTTCCCCATCGACGTGACGCCCCCGCACCCTGCCTCCACCGGCCACTACTCCCGGGCATACCTCCGGCGAATCCGACCCGTCCTCGAGGGCCGGATGGCCACCGACGACCTGGCCACGCTCGACACGCTCCTCGCCGACGACGGACCCCACAGCCTCCTACACCGAAACGACCTGATCGTCCGCGGCACCAGAACAGCATGGGTAGCCCGCCGGCCCTGAATTGTGCGTTCGAGGACGTGCGGGAAACGGTCATCGCGCACAACGCGGATCAGCGCACGATGGAACGCGCGATGCGGAATCCCACGTCGTCGACCTGGAAGCTCGGGTGGCTGCGGCGCCGCGCGGAGGCCCGGCAGCTCCAGTGCTCGTCGAACCAGCCACCGCCCCGTAGCACCCGGTACGTGCCGTAGACCTCGGCGTCGTAGATGTCCCAGCACCAGTCCCAGACGTTGCCGAGCATGTCGTAAAGGCCCCACGGGTTGGGCCGCTTGCCGCCCACGTCGTGGATTCGCTCGTGCGAGTTGCCGCGGTACCAAGCGATCTCGTCGAGCGGCCCGTAGCGCGGTCCTGTCGTACCGGCACGGCAGGCGTGCTCCCACTCGGCTTCGGTCGGCAGCCGGTACCCGCCGGCGGATGCGTCCCACTCGATGCCTTCGCCGTCGGCATGGAGGTGATAGGCGGGCGCGAACCCGTCGCGTTGGGACAGGGCGTTGCAGAACCGGACCGCGTCCCACCACGAAACACCCTCGACGGGCAACTGGTCCCCTTGGGTGGTGCTTGGCCGCTGGCCGGTGATCTGTGCGTACAACGCCTGGGTGACCGTGAACGCCGCGAGCTGGTACGGCGCAAGCTCGACCGACCAGCTGCGCTGCGTCCGCCGGTCCGACAGCGTCACCTGCCCCGGAGGGACAGCGATCATCTCGCTTACCGCGCTCGCGTCCATGGACAGGCGATCCTACCGACACCTGTCCTGGACGAACGCGCGGCCGGCTTTCCACGCCGCGCACTGCGACGGATCGAGTCCGGCGCCGGGGTGAGGCTGTCGGTGAAGGCGCGGGCGGCCTCGCGGGGTCGGTGGATGCTGTCCGGGCTGTCGCCCCGCACCACGGTCGGTACGGGATGCGGGCACCTGGTTACCGACGAGCACGCGCCGGCGTGGTGGACGCTGGCCGACGCCGAGGGCAACGAGGCCGATGTGGCCACCTGGAAGGGCCGCGAATGAGGGCGGCAGTCGAGTG
Source organism: Streptomyces lunaelactis (assembly GCF_003054555.1). Classification (NCBI taxonomy): domain Bacteria; kingdom Bacillati; phylum Actinomycetota; class Actinomycetes; order Kitasatosporales; family Streptomycetaceae; genus Streptomyces; species Streptomyces lunaelactis. Next base: position 526,861 of record NZ_CP026304.1, read on the forward strand.
GCTGCGCATCACGTCGTCTGCCAGCCGAAACCGGTGATGGTGAACTGTGCCTACCCGGGCGGAGCGACGAGGGCGTCGGATTGATTCGCGCGCCGAAGCGTTCGGGGGCATCCGGCCAGGTTCGAGGTCCCCGGCTTGCAGCTATGACCGGCTCGAAGGCGGGTCCGGCCACCTAGGCCGTGTCTGACAAATCCCGCCTGGCGCGACGCCCAGCTCGCCCAGTCACGGCGGTTGTGACGGATCGGGTTCTCGGTGGCCGGTAGCCGCCCGGCGGGCGACCATTGAGGTGGATCCGCTCGTACGGGGGCCTCTCGCCGGGAGACGCCAGTGGTGCACACCGAGGTATCGGACGTACTGGTAGCGGGCGCCGGCCCGGTCGGGCTGACCGCGGCCGCGGAGTTGCGACGGCGCGGGGTCGCCTGCCGCATCGTCGACCGGCTTCCGGCCAGGTTGCCGTTCGCGAAGGCCGTGGGCATCCAGCCACGCACCTTGGAGATCTGGGACCGGATGGGCCTGGTGCGGGCTGCGCTGGACGCGGCCGTCCCGATGCGTGGGCAGCTGATCTACGTCAACGGTGCCGAGCAGGCCCGGCTCGACCTCGTGCTGCCGCCCGAGGTGCCGTACGGCTTCGCCGCGCTGCCGCAGTACGAGACCGAGCGCATCCTCGAGGAGTTCCTGGCCCGCTTCGGGACCCGGATCGAGCGCGGCACCGAGCTGCTGTCGTTCACCCAGGACGCCGACGGGGTGTCCAGTCGGCTCCTCAGCTCCTCCGGGACGGAGGAGGAGGTCCGTTCCCGGTTCCTGGTGGGCTGCGACGGCGCGCACAGCGTCGTCCGCAAGACACTCGGGCTCACCTTCGAAGGGGGCGCCTTCCCCGAGGAGTACATGCTCGCCGATGTGGAGGTCGACTGGGACCTGCCGCCCGGGTACGGCGTACGCGCCATGCACCACGATGCCGAGGGCGCCGTCGACGACGTGCTGGTGTGTATTCCGCTGCCCGGCCCCGGCCGCTACCGGATGTCGATGCTCGTGCCTCCCGAGCTCTCCACGGCCCGGCGGACCGAGGGCGCTGACCAGGACGGGGTGGCGCACGGCCTGGAGGGCGGCCGGGCCCCTGCGCTCCCCCACATCCAGGCGGTCCTGGACCGGCTGTCGCCGCAGCCGACCACCGCGTCCGCCATGCGCTGGTCCTCGGTGTTCCGGATCAGCCACCGGCTGGTGGACCGGTACGCCGACGGCCGGGTCTTCGTCGCCGGGGACGCCGCGCACATCCATCCGCCGACGGGCGCGCAGGGCATGAACACAGGGATCCAGGACGCGTACAACCTGGCCTGGAAGCTCGCCCTCGCGACCGGGGGCTCCGCACATCCGCAGCTGCTCGCGAGTTACGACGCCGAGCGTCGGCCGATTGGCGAGGAGGTCGTCGGCCGAACCGTCCGGCACGCCACCGAGGGCATCCAGGCCGACCCGACGGACCCGGCGACCCTGATGCTGCGCGAGGCGCAGCTGCTCGTCGGCTACCGAGGCAGCCCGATCGTGGGCCGGCCGCACCCGGACGGCGACGGGGCCGGCCCACAGCCCGGAGACCGGGCACCGGACTGTGGCGGCCTCACCGGGGAGATCGCCGCCTATCCGCTGCGGCTGTACGACCTACTGCGGGACCGCGGGCACGTGCTGCTGCTGTACGGGAACGGCCCGCCGGGCGACGGACTCGACGAACTCGCCGCCGCAGCACGGGAGCTGTCCCACGGCCAGACAGAACCCTGCGTGGTACTCGCCGAGGGCGCACCCGCCAACGGCACACGGCTGCCGGTGTACCGCGACGGCCGGGGCGAGTTCGCGCGAGCCTACGGGGCGCAGGATCCGACGGGGTTCGTCGTGCGCCCGGACGGCTACCTCGGAACCCGCCTCTGCCCGCCGACCACGCAGGAACTGGCCGCCCACCTCGCATGCGTATTCCGGTCCTGAGCTTCGGCGTCCGCGCGCGGTGCCGGCTGAACTCCGCATCGAGAACTCAGCGCAGTGGGCGAGGAGTCGGCCACCGCGAAGGGCGGCACCGCACTCGCCTCCCTGGCCCTGTCCGGCCAGAAGAGCGGCGCCATCGTCCAGGACGACTGGACCCAGGACGCGGACGCGTTCGCCGAGATCGCCGCGCAGCTGCGCTCGTACTTCGACGGCAAGCTGACCCGCTTCGACATCGAGTACGTCACCAGCGGCTCCGAGTTCCAGCAACAGGCCTGGAAGGCCGTCGAGACCATCCCGTACGGCACCACGACCAGCTACGGCAAGCTCGCCGAGCAGATCGGCACCCCGCGCACCGCGGTCCGGGCGGCGCCGCACACCGAAGGAACCACACCGTGATCGACACCACCCATCTCGAGGGCCGCGCCGCCGACCGCGTCGCGGCGGGCGACTGGGACGCGCTCACCGAGGAACTCAACGAATACGGCAACACGCTCACCGGACAGCTCCTCACCCCCGACGAGTGCCGCCCGATCGCCGACCTGTACGACAAGAGTGAGCGGTTCCGCTCGACCGTCGACATGGCCCGTCACCGCTTCGGCTCAGGCCAGTACCGTTACTTCACCCACGACCTGCCCGAGCAGGTCGCCCAGCTGCGCCAGGCGTTCTACCCGCGCCTGCTTCCCATCGCCCGCGACTGGGCCGCAAAGCTCGACCAGCCCGCACCCCGGCCCGACAGCCTGCAGGAGTGGCTGACGATGTGCCACGAGGCCGGCCAGGCCAAGTCCGCCCAGATCCTGCTGCGGTACGGCACCGGTGACTGGAACGCCCTGCACCGCGACGTGTTCGGCGACATGCTCTTCCCCCTCCAGGTCGTCATCGGCTTGAACGCACCCGCGGCTCGCGCCGACAACGGTGGCCAGGCGCGGCTCGACTGACCGTCCTACCGCCCCCCGTCACCGACCGTGGTCATGGTCAATCTCCCCCTGCGCTTCAAGGCGTGTGTTCTGCGTTGTGACGAAATGATGCTCTTGGGGGCATTCGGGTGGTACCTGGTCCGGGGTGCAACTGAACCGGCGCACCAAGGCTCCTGACAGTCAGAAGCGACCCAACCCAGGAGGCCCTCATGCACACTTGGCAAGTCTCTGCTCTTCCGTCAGCGCCGCAGCCGTCAGAGATTGACACCTATCGCTTCCCGGGCGCCAGGGACATCGATGAGCACGCTCCCTGCCCGCCCGCCGACACCTCGGACGACTACCTTCTCCCATCCCCCGACCCCAATCAGCGGCTTCCCTTCGCACTACCCGCCGCCGACAAGCGCCGCCTGGACGTGCACGCGGCCCTGACCACCACCGGCATCCCGCCACTGCCCGGCGACCTCGACGCCATCAAGGCCCTGTGCACCCTGGACGACAGAACCCTCACCACCGTCCTGCGATGGATCACCAGTTACTAGCCTCGCGCTTTCATGGGCCTGCTCGTCCATGCCTTGATCAAATAAGCGGAGAACGCTGCTGACCTGCAACGATGGGACTTGTCTAGGGTCCTGTTGGCTGCACGGAAAGAAGCACTCTCCAGGTGAGCAAGCGCATCGGTTGTACCCGCGTGTCCGCTTCGAGGGCGGTGGCAATGGGGTGGCCTCGCAGGCCGGGTCGGTGCTGCTGGTCGAGACGGTCCGCAAGTCCGGCCTGGACGGTGCGATATCGGCAGCGCTGGCGCCGGCAGGACGCCACCGCGACCTGGAAAAGACCTTCGGCCACCACCCGCTCGTCGCGTTCGTCGACCACGGCCAGGCCGGGTCCGGGGAACCGGTGGCCGCCCTGCTGCGGCCCGGCAACGCCGGCTCCAACACCGCCGCCGACCACATCACCACCACCCAACTCGCCCTGGCCCAACTGCCCAAACACCTGCGGCGGGGACGCCAGACACTGATCGGCACCGACTCCACCGACGGCACCGAACGGCCCGGCGCCTGGGTCGCAGAGATCACCGACATGCCAGACCTGACCACCTGGCCCAGGGGCATGCGGGTGGACTGGGGCGACCGGAGGCCCACGGGCAGCCCGAAGGCCCGGAGTCATGCCCCTTTTGTCGCGAATCGGCCCCATGGGGATGCGCCACTGGCTCACGGTGGCTCCGCAATCCATCGACTTCGACATCAAAAGGCTGTTTCGCCCAGGCCGTTCGCCCCATTTGGGGGATATGTAATTCGCTGTGGCGGACATCACAGAAATGGTTCTGACTTTCGCCAACTCGACTGTGTGCCACAAGTCCTGAGGGTCAGTGGACCGGCCGATACGGGTTTCAGGGCAAGGGCGGTGCTTGCGTGCCGGATTCGGCTCGCGCAGAGTCCAAGTCCTTCAGCCCGCTCTTGCTCCGTGCAATGGCAGGCCTATTGCCGGACGCCGGGGGGGCGAAAGGTCATCCATTTAATGCTCAGATATTCAAAACACCGCCGCAAGCTGAACGCCCGCAAGAAGCTTTCCGTCCTCGTGCTGTCCTTCGCCACCCTTGCTGTGGGCAGCGCCGCCTGGGCGGGCCAGTCGGGGCCGTCGACCGGGGTGGTCGTCGACTCGCTGTCCCTTTCGGCATCGCCGAGTGGCCAGCTGAAGGCGACAGCGAAGGTCCATTCCGCTCGTACGATCCGGGTACAGGCACTGACCGTCGCCGTACGGTCGGCGAACGGCTCCCACTTCGACTTCCCCGGGGCGACCGCGCCAAGCCTGGGCCCCTCGCAGACGACATTCACGTCCGGCAGCCGCACATTCCCGGCCGGCACGTACACCGCCTTCGTCGCATACAAATACCGCGACACCTGGCGCAACCTCTCCCCGGTGAAGACGTTCACTTCCGGCGGCACGGCCACGCCTGCGCCTGGCCCGACGGCTTCGGCCTCCCCGTCGCCCAGCCCGACCCCTACCCCGACCGGAACCAGCCCCAGCCCGGTGACTAGCCCGAGTGCGTCGGCTTCGCCGGTTCCGTCCCCCAGCCAGACCACGTCGACGACCGGCGCCGCGCCGTTGGGTATCCCGGGCACCTGGCGCCCGGCGTTCGCGGACGAGTTCAACGGCACCACTCTCGACAGTTCTAAGTGGAACCCGAACTGGCTGGGCTGCCCCACCTGCACCACGAAGCCCGTCAATTCCGCCGAACTGGGTGCATATGCCCCCTCCCAGGTGAGCGTCAGCGGAGGCTCCCTGCACCTCAAGGCCGAAAAGGTGCAGACCACCGCAAATGACGGCAAGACCTACGCCTACCGCTCCGGCCTGGTCGAGAGTGACGGCAAGGCCGAGTTCACCTACGGAGCCTTCGAGGCCAGGATCTACACCCCCGCGGCGTCCCCTGGGGCGATCGCCAACTGGCCCGCCTTCTGGACGGACGGGCAGAACTGGCCCGAGGACGGCGAAATGGACATCATGGAGGCCCTCGGCGGCGGCAAGGCCTGCTACCACTTCCACTCCCCGGCGGGCGGTCCGGGCGGCTGCGCCCCCGGTGACTTCACGGGATGGCACACCTACGGAGCTGAGTGGAAGCCCGGAGTCGTCACGTACTACTACGACGGCAAGCAGGTGGGCCAGATCACGACCGGCATCACCTCGTCGCCGATGTTCCTGATCCTGAACAACGGCGTCTACAGCAGTCCGACGACCGTGACCCCGGCCGACATGATGACCGACTATGTGAGGGTCTGGCAGCACTGACCCGGAGACCGACGTGCCCGGCCGTGTATCTCGCGGCCGGGCACGGCCGTGCGCCGGGCGGAGCGCGGGCTCAGAGGGCGTGTTCTTGGCTGCCCAGCCGAGTGGTACGCGAGTTGGACGCACGCGGATCTACCGCGGCCGCACTGCGCCGAGGCATGGGCGGTCTGCTCGGAGAGCTCGGTCCGCCGTCTGGGTGATCATCGCAGGGCATCATGCTTGCGATGCGGGCGCGGGGGTGGGCGCCGACGGAGCCAGCCACGACGTAGGGCTCGCCGGCCAACAACCTCTACTGAGGTTCCCGTATCACGGCAAAGAGCGCCCGGTCCGTCGGGAGACCGGCGGCGTCGAACGCGCGATGGCGGCCGAGGTGTTCGATTCGTGCCCCGGCGCAGTTCTCCTGCAGGTACTCCCTGAGCCAGACGTCCGGCGTCGGCAGCATACGAGGAAGACCGAACGACTCGGGCATCTCGTCCTCGCCGCTGTCAAAGAACATCACCTTGCCGGTCCGGGCCCAGAGCTCCCGAAGGAGGTATGTGGCGGTGTCGAGGCCCTGGTTTCGCACCAGGTGATGCCAGAGGGACAGCACGAGGGTGCAGTCGGTTGCCGGCAGAAGGTCGAGTGTGTCGGCTCGAAGCTCGAGCTCCATCACCGCCACGTTGTCCAGCTGGTTTCGTCGCACGGCTGTCGTCGTTGTCCGAACGTATTTCGGGACCGATTCGAGCGCGACCGAGGGTACCCCACGACTGGCGAGCATTATTGGGAAATAGCCGACATTTGCGCCGACATCCATCGCGCTCTTCACGCCCAGCCGCTCGACAACCGGCTCCATCGCCGCCCATCGCGACCGGCTGCCGACCGCTCGCTTCGCCTTCCGCACTGGTAGGCCCGGGACCGGCTGGTAGACGCCGTCGGGCAGGGCATCGAGCTTCAGGCGGACCAGATCGATCGTGTCGTCGAGTATGCGACGCCCGCGCCGCAGCAGTCGAAGCGACGGAATCCTCTGGTGAAGGCGCACCATGCGCATGGAAGCCTGAGTTCCGTCCAATTGGCCCACGAGTCACCCCTATTGGCTCGCGAACCGACCGCGCATACCCATCTCGGACCGGCGGCATGACGGTCGATTCAGCATTTTTCGTACCTTTTCATTCGGTATTTCACAATAGTGGATGCCGAAGGCCCACGCTCGTCCGGGAGGACCGGGGTGGATGGCTTTCGACCGGGCTGCCGGTCGTCGTTCAGGGCGCCCCGCCTGTCTCCCGGCGACAGGGCTCTGACCGCCCTGCTTGCGGTACCGGAGTCCGGCCGCGTCGGCATGCCTGCCGGGCTGGCCAGGCTCGACGAGCGCCGGCCTGAACGGATCCTTCAAGGTGAACCACTGGTCTGCGGGGGACGGGCAGGGGACGTGAAGCGGGGACGCCGTCGGCGGCAGACGGTTGCGCCGGGTGCCCGTTTCCTGTGTGCCGCTACTGCCCCAACGCACGCGTCACGTTGCGTGGCTCTGCGGGTGTTCGGACAATGGATCGTGGAAGCAGGAGACTTGGGTCAACACTCCGACTCCTCCTGTTCCGCTCGCCGGAACACTGGGCCGTGGTGTCCATCCGCCTGGGCGGGGTCGTGAGGAGGGCATCCGTGAGCCACCACCAGGCACCCGAATCTGAGCCCCGAGAGTGGGACGTCCACACCGGTGATGGCGTGACACGGGCCGTGAGCCCCGTTCCCCGTGAGACCTGGGCGAAGGTGCTCGCCGCCGACCCCGGAGCCACGGCATTCCTCTTGCCGCAGTGGCTGGACTGCATCTGCAGCGTCCGTGGCTGGCAGGACGCGAGCCGGCTCTACCGGACGGCCGAAGGACGGGAGCTCGTCCTGCCGATGGTTCGCCGACCGGCATGGTTCCGCGCTCTCTCGTTGCAGTCCTCCTTCCCCCCGGGATGGGGAACGGGCGGCATTCTGGCGTCCGGAGGAGTCCGCCCCGACGAAGTCGACATGGTCCTCGCCGATCTCGCCTCCGACCGAGCACTGCGCACCAGCGTCCGTCCTGACTTCGCCGCTGCACCCGCGTGGCCGGGTGGGGCGCCGGGGGTCGTCACCGTGCCCCGGAGGGTCCATGTACTGGATCTCGACGGCGGCATGGACGCCCTGTGGTCGCAGCGATGGTCCGGGAAGTCACGAAGGGGGCTGCGCTCCTCGGAACGCAAGGCCGAGCAGGCCGGCCTGGTCATCGAAAGCGGCCACTCGCCAGAGCTGGTGTCCGCCTTCTACGACCTCTACCTGCGATGGATCGACCGGCGAGCGCGGGAACGGCAACTGCCCTCGGCTGTCGTCCGCAGCCGCGGAAAGCGTGCGGAGCCGCTCGCCAAATTCCAGGCGGTAGCAGCTTCCCTCCCAGGCACCTGCCGAATTCACGTGGCCAGACTTGACGGGGAACCGGTGGCCGCCACCATCTCGCTGCTGCACGGATCGATCTGCATCTACTGGCGCGGCGTGAGCGACAAGCGGACGGCGGCTCCGCTGCGCGCGAACCAGTTCCTTCAGCTCCGCTCCATCAAGGAGGCCTGTGATGCAGGCTGCCGCTACTACGAGATGGGGGAATCGGGCGGGGTCACTTCGCTGGAGCAGTTCAAGGCCAACCTCGGCGGAGGCGTACGAACCCTCGCCGAGTACCGGATCGAGCGCTTGCCGCTCACCGGGCTCCAGGATCGGCTGGGCCGGATCCGCAACGCCGTCGACGCCCGTCTCGCCACCCGGCGGAGCTGATTTCTACTTGGGTCCGACCATGCCCCCGTCCGTCGGCGATTCCGACCGGCTCCCTACCGGCAGCCAGAGCGGCTTCCGCCACCACAGCCACGCGGCCACAACACTTTGGGCGATGAGCCACCCGGCCCCAACCCCCGCAATGCCCAGGGGCGACAGCAGCACCAGGCTCAGCCCGGTGGCCAGCGTGCAGACGACTCCCAGGATTCCGATCAGCATGCGCATCCGGCGCTGGGCCCGGCAAGCGCTCATGGCCGTAATGACGACCAGGTTGGGAATCGCCGACAGAGCCACCAGACGGAGCAGACCCGCCCCGTTCTGGGCGTAGTCGGTGCCGAACACACGCAGCACGAGTGGCGCAGCTGCACAGAGCACCAGTGCTCCCACAACCTGCAGCATTCCGGTGTGTCGCAGGACCCGCCGACAGTGCCTGAGCAGCTGAGCCGGGTCGTTCGCCGCCTCGACGACGAGCGACTCGCCCATGCTCGCGTTCAGTTGGTACAGCGTGAACCCGGCGAGCCAGGCCAGCGAGAAGTAGGCGGCCTGGTCGGGTCCGCACCGGTTGAGAACGATGATCGGGAGCAGGGCGGTCGCGCCGAGCCAGAAGAGTGCTGCCACGTAGTCCAGCGCAATGTATTTCGGCGTCGGTCTGCTCGTGTCGGCCCGCTCGTCCGGCGGGGTGCGGGCGTGCCGGGGGAACGCTCTTGCGTACAGGAAGCCGTTGGTGAGGATGACGGCGAGGACCAGGGCGAGGGCCCAGGACAGCAGGATTCCGGTCGACTTCATGACGACGGCCAGCACACCGACGAGCACGATCTTCCCCACCGCGAACACGGCGTTCTCCCACACCACCCAGTCCGGGCGTCGCAGGCCGGTCAGCACACCGTCCTGGATGACGAAGACCGCGTATGCCGCAGTGGCCAGGACGTAGCATCCCCCGAGCAGCGGCTCGCGCAGGAACAGCAGCCCTGGAGAGATCCAGGGCACGAGGAAGAGAAACATCCCTGCAAGGAACACGGAGAAGACACAAGCGCCCAGATAGGCCCTGGAGACCAGCAGTTGGGTGCGGTCCCCCGCGGTGGGAACGAACCGGAGCAGCACATTGGTCAGGTTGAGCTGGCCCACTCCGGCCAGCAGCATCATCGCGGACACTGCCGAGTAGTTGCGGCCCACCGCACCGGTGTCGTACCAGCGAGCTGCCAACGCCCAATACCCCGCCCCGAGAGCCGCTGTCAGCAGTGCGTTGAACGTCAGCACGTGACCGGTGCGCAGCAGGTGGTCCTTGGACTGCCGCACCGGGCTCACTGTGCCCGCCAGTTGTCGGGCATCCGGTCCGGCCTACGGCGCATGGTGACTCCAGCCTGTGCGCAGCCCGGACGAGGAAGCGACGGGTGATCCGCACAGGGCACCTGCGTTACCGGAGACTCCATGTGGCGGCCAGGGATAGCGTGGCTTTCCAACAATCGTCGTTCCCCTCAGGCTAGATCGAGGACGGGCACTCTGCCACACAGGGAGTCCAGCTCCGCACGCTGCGTGACATTCGCTCCCCAGGGCCTAGGCGTCCTCGAAGCGGAGCAGGCGCTTGACGGCGCTCCGTAGTCGGCGATCGGCGGCCGAAACCGGAAGCCGCTCGCGGAGGAAGGCGGGGGTCGAGCGGCTTTCGGCCCCGAAGCCGTCCTTGAAGTGGGCCAGCGAGGACCCCGGTCGGGAGTCCCCCAGGTGGTAGTACCTGCAGCCCGCCTCGCACGCGTCCTCGACGGCGAGGTGGTGGAGCAGGAAGTTCGCCCGGACCGGGTGGGCGAGATCCCGGTTCATCGCACCGCGCCAGTACTTCGCGTGGTCGCCGTGACGGAGGACGACAATCGCCGCGGCGGGCTCGCCGGCGCACCATGCCAGGTAGATCGCGCACGATTCACCGAACCGATCGGCAACAGCCTCCAGACGCTGCCGCGGGAAGCTACGGGTCTGGCGCCATCGGGCGAGTGCCAGCGGCTCGTGCTGCTGCCGCGCCCAGCGCACCATTGACTGTTCGTACAGGTGGTAGAAGGCCGGCACCAGCCGGCCCGTGCGGTCGACCTCCACCTTGATCGCCGACCGCTCGGCTCGGCGCACAGCCCGTCGGACACGCCCGTGGAAGCGCCGGTCCCAGACGGTGCCGAAGCCGCCGTCCAGGTCCAGCACCTGCGTCATGTGTTCCTCCGCCCCGAAGCTCTGCGGCGCCGCCCGTGCCCACACCGGGTCGGCGCCGGGCCCGAACCGGACGCCGACCCGGAGCGCCGGGCGCCGCGCGAGGTCGTCGAAGACGACGCGAGCCTCCGTCTCGTCGGGCGTTCCGGGGGAGACCAAGGGCCCGCCGATTCCCCAGTCGGACGGCCAGGAGTCCTCGCCGACCAGCCACGCCGGCCACCCTCGCCGCCGGGCCAGTGGTACGACGAGCCGGCGCCCACCCTCGAATTCGTACAGTCGGCTGGCATCCTCGAAGGGTCCCGTCGCACAGATGCAATCGAGCCACGTCGGAGTCTGGCTGGCCAGGGTGTTCTCGTCCACAGAGGCCAGTTGCCGCCAGACCGCCCGCGGAGCGGGGCTGGTCACCCGCACGGGGCACGACGGTCCGGCCACTGGGTGCGCGACGGCTGAGTTCATGACTCCTCCTGCCGGGCGTGAGAAGGGACGGGACTAAGGCCGAGATTAGACGGACACGAGGCGCACGGCCTCTTTGACGCGACGCTTGAAGGAGGCCGCGTTCGGGGCGCCGGGCGTCGACCACTACCGTCGCGCCACCTCCTTGAGCACCGGCACCACATTGCCCGCGACCCAATGATGGCTGCGTCCGTAGCGCGCCGACTTCTCCGCGTTTCCCGCCACATGCCACAGCCAGGTCAGCAGCGGCAGCACGTCTTCCTCGGGGCCTTCGTCCGTGGGTGGAACATCTGCTTCGGCGAGGAGACGGCGGTCCTCGGGCAGCAGGGAGCCGCGCCGCACGACATCCGCCACGATCTGCCCCAACTCCCGCCCGCCGCGCTGGTGCCGCAGTGTCAGGACGAAGGTGTAGGCATCGATGGCGCAAGGGCCGTCCCGGCGGGCGTTCGCCCAGTCGATCACCCCGGTGAGCGTCCCGTGCTCCCCGTTCAACAGGATGTTTCCCGGATGGAAGTCCCCATGGGTCCACGCAACCGTCAAGTTGTGCCCGGTCAGACCGCTGCGGAGGCGCTCTCTAAGTGCCTCCGTGGCGGCTGCGCCACGGCCCCGGCGGCACCACGGGATCTCTTCGGCCAGGATGGCGAGCTGGGGGTCGACCCAGTGCCCGATGTGTGACGTGACGCACTCCAGCCGCCCGGTTGCCCGGTGCAGCTCGCAGACCGCTCCGAGCGCGGAGGCAGTCACTTGCCGAGTGAGGTGTGGAGAGCGCCGCAGCAGCTCGTCGCCTTCGACACCCGGCAGACGGCCTTCCGCCACCAGGGGAAGCCGTCCGCCGAGCCGGCACACTTCCATCGGAGGCAGCAGCCGCCGCCACTCGTCCAGCCGGTCGTCGAACGTCAGGTCCCGCACGGCTTCGCACCCCCGGGCGAGCGACGCGGCAGCTCTACTGCTGCGGGGATGCTTGACCACCAGCGGCCGCTTCTCGTCCTCCAGCTCGAAGACCAGAAGATCGGAAACCGTCCGCTGCAGCCGGTGCAGGTCGCGGAAGCCGGCGCGGTCAGCGCGCAGCTGGTTCGCCAGATGGCGGGCCGTCAGCAGGTCGGCGGGCCGGGTGAGCACACCCCGGGGACGAAGGGGAAGGAGGCCGCGCAGCCGGGACCCCCACACATCAGCGCGAGGGAAGGCATCTTCCACAGACCCTCCGTCCAATCGGCTCATAACGGACTATATTTCACAATATGTCGTCGCATGGTCGACGGCGATCGGGCGGCTCGCTGCGGTCGAGCCGCCAGCAACTCCCGTGACCCACCACGCGCTCGCGCCAGGGCGCGCCGTATCCGGGCCGTGCCTGGCATCCGCTAGGTGCCTGGCATCTGCTTCACGTGGGGGCGCCGCTGGGTGTCAATCGCCCCGGGCATGCAGGGAACGGCCGAGGCGGTGGGCCACAACGCCCGCGAACCGGATCGCGTCGGCCGCAGCGGGCAGCGGATCGTCCCGGCAGAGCCAGGCCCGTTCCGTACGCCGCCAGGAAAACAGACCGGGCGGCAGCCGGTGCTCGTCCCGCAGCCAGACCGCCGCCGACGGCAGATCGAGTTGACCGGCGACGAAATCCCGGTTTTCGTCCTGCGGGCTGTCCGGTACGTCACGGCCCGTCAGGTCCAGGTGCATTGCCCGTACCACGTCGATTCCGTCGGCGTTCTGGAACAGCCGGAACTGCGCACCTGCGCGCGGGTTGAAATCCACCAGCTTGTAACGCCCGTCGCGACGGTCGTAACGCCAGTCGAGGTCGGCCGGCCCGCTGTAGCCGATCCGGCGGCACAGCCCCGCGGCCAGCTCCGCCAGGCAGGAATTGCGCAGGGCGACCGCCCTGGTGGTCACCCCCGCGTACGGCGGCCACGAGCGCAGCTTCAGGCCGGTGAAGACGACGCGCGGTGTGCCGCCCGCACCGCAGTAGAGGTGGGTGATCCAGTCCTCCGCGTGTTCTCTCGGGATGTACTCCTGCATCAGGACCGGGGGCAGCGCGCCTGTCGGATACCGGGCCAGCAGCTCCCGCTCGTCGCGGACCACGGTGGTGCCGCTCACGGCCGGGTTGCGCAGCCTGCTCCACGCCTCGAGGTTCTTGAGCACCAGCGGAAAGCCCAGCTCACGCCCTGCCTCCACCAGTTCGTCGCGATCTGCAGGCGCCCGGGTGCGCGGGGAGGGCACACCGAGTTCCTCGCACATCCTGTGCAGGCTCGCCTTGTCGGCCAGCCGCCGCGGCAGACCGGAGGGCACCGCGGGGAGCAGAAAGCACTCCGCCAGTTGGTCGGAGTGCTCCGCCAGCAGGATGGCGGCTTCGTCGTCGGTCGGTACGGGCATGCAGCGCGAGCCGATGGCCCGGCCGATCGACAGCAGGGCATCGATCAGCAGCCGCGGTTCCTCCAGGCCGGTCGTCGGCCAGACGAACCTGCGGGTGACATGGCGTGAGAACGCCACCGGAGTGAACCTGTCCTCGACGACGGCGTGGACCGGGACACCCAGCCGCCCGATCGTGCGCACCACGCCGAGGCCGCCGTGGTGCAGGGGATAGCTGCCGATCTTGGTGAGGAGAGTGGGCATCGCACGGTCGAGGGGTGGTCCGGCGTTCATCCGGCGTCCCCTCCGCCATGGAGATCAGCCATCGTCTCTCCGGACGTCGATGGGGCGGGCCGCTGTGCGGTGACCGACTGTGGGCAGACGGTGGGCGTCCACACGGGAGTTCACCCATGTGCCGCGTCGGCGTCGGCACATGAAGGTGTGCGAGCCGACGTTCACGCCCTGCGCGGAACCGGAGAGTTCGCTGATGCAGGGCGGCAGCGCCGTCGCGGCGGCCGCAGCTGCGACGGCCCTGCACCGCGCACGCCCCGGCCGATCGTCCGGGAAGGGCCTCGCGTCCATCACTCGTGACCTCTCACTCCGCAGGGACTGGATCTGTACTTCGCTGTCTTTGTGACGGACCGTTACCGCTGACCGCTATGGCCACTATGAGAGATGATGTCAGAATTAGTGCCATATGTAGCAAGTTGTGGATGACTGGCCTTATGGTGAATGAGATCTGTCCAAAGACCGGCCGTCGGCAGCCGAGCGGCCGGTGAAGCACCGGGCTGCGGAGAGGAGCACCGCCAACTGGCCCTATCGGATCGGCAGGTTGTGCGCGGCACGGGTCGCGCCCGTGGGCAGCCATCCCCGGAGGTTTGATCGTGAACCGTGTCCCGACCTTCACGACAGCGCCCGGGACGGCGCCGGGACCTCCGGCCGAGCAGTTCGCGGACTCCGTGAATTTTCCGAATACTCCGCGTCACCGGAGCGCCCGTGCGCTGTGGGATCCCCTGCTCGGGCTGCTGCCGCTGCGCACTCCGCGTGTTCTCGGCACATTGACCGACGGTCTGCGGGCGCAACGCTTGGTGCGCGGGATGCATCCCCGCGAGGTCACTGTGGTCCGGCGCCCCACCTGGCCCCAGACCAATCTGCTGGTGTTCGGGTTGCGGCGGGGCAACCTGACCGTCGTGGTCAAACACCCCAGGAACGAACGGGCGGCCGGCGCCCTCGCCCGTGAATGGGACGTTCTGCGGGAGCTGGCCGCGGACGACCGGCTCGCCCCCTGGCGGCAGCTGCTGCCGCAGGCCGTCAGCTATCTGCCCGGCGGGCCTGGCCGGATGCTCGCCCAGGGGCGGCTTGTGGGCGTACCCGCGGAGCGCCTGGTCCGGGGCCGACCGCAGGATCTGCACCGAACGGTCACCGCTGCCCTCTCATTTCTGGCGGAACTGCGGCGTGCGACCGGAGTTGCGCAGCCGGGCGCCGAACGGTCCGGTGAATGGGCCGAACCGCAGCTGGAGATCCTTTCCACGGAGATCGGATGGTGCCGGGCGGGTGCGGGTGCGGCGGGACTTCAGGCGCTGCGCCGGCGCCTGTACGAGGGCCTGGCCAAGGCCGTCATGACGGAGGCCTGGACGCATGGGGACTTCCACCCGGGCAATGTGCTGCTGAGTGAGGAGCGCGCCCGGGTCGCCGGTGTGTACGACTGGGGCAACGCGCGGATGGACGGCCCGTCGGAGATCGACGCCTGCATGTTCGTACTGGCCGTCCGGGCGGCGCTCAGCGGCCGCCCGCTGGGGAGGCTGGTTGCCGATGCCGTCCGTGCCGGTGGGCTGCCGGCCGCGGATCGTGAACTGCTCTCGGCCGCCGCCGTGGATCCGGACGTCGGCGGCGACTCGGCGGTACTGCCGCTCCTGACCTGGCTGTGGCACGTGTCCGGCAATGTGCGGAAGTCGTCGCAGTTCGGGCGAAGTCACTGGTGGGTTTCCGACACCGTCGCACCTGTCCTCGAGGAGGCCTCCCGATGGGCAAGCGTCGGACACTGACAGGCGGCTCCATGCCGACTCGTGCAGGCACCGAGGCGCCGCCAGGCACGTCCCCGACGGGCGAATCCGGGCCATGGCGAGCCACCACCCGCCGCTGGGTGATCAGGGCCGTGCTGCTGACCGCGCTCGCGCTGTGGCTGCTGTCTCTGCGCAATGTCGACCTCGACCGGATGCGGGATCTCGGTCTGCTCCAGGTGCTGCCGGTGCTCTTCTGGATCGCGATGGCCCTGCTCACCTTGGGCTTCTGCGTCGCCCTGAGTAACCGGCGCACCGGCAACGGTTGGTTCGCGGCCTACGTCCTGGCCCTGATCGCGGTCATCCACGCCACCCCTTCGCTGCTGTACCCGGAACTGCGCTACTCATGGGCGTGGAAGCATGTGGCGGTCATCGACGCGATGCTGCGGCACGGCGGCGAGGTGCCGCACGCCGAAGAATTCTCCATCTACAACCAGTGGCCGGGTTTCTTCCAGCTCAACGCGCTGTTCCTACGGGCCACCGGTCTTGGGTCCCCCCTCGGCTACGCCGAGTGGACGCAGCCGTTGGTCAACGTTCTGCTGCTCGGCCCGCTGCTGTTGATGTACCGCGCGGTCGCACGTGACCGGAGGCTGATCTGGGGGGCCGTCTGGATCTACTACTCCTGTTCCTGGGTGGGGCAGGACTACTTCGCGCCGCAGGCCTTCGCCTTTCTGCTGTTCGTGACCGTGATCGCCTTGGTCCTGCGGCAGCTGCCGTCCTCCGCGCTCCCGCGGCCCGGCCGTCAGCGACGAGGATCCTGGCCGCCGGGACTGCTGCTCCTGGTGTTGGTGATCGTGGCCGCGATCGTGTCCTCGCATCCACTCACCCCGCTGATGCTGCTCAGTGCGCTGGTGGTGCTGTCGCTGCCGCGACGCAACCGGCGGGTGGTGCTGCCGGTGCTGGCCGGGGCGGTCGTGCTCACCGCCGCCTGGGACGCCACCGTGGCACGGCCGTATATCTCGGCCGACCTCAGCAGTCTCGTGAATGATCTTCTCCAGCCTGACGCGAACGTCGTCTCCGGGTTGGCCAGGCTGGGGCCTGCTGCTCCGGGACAGGTCATCGTGTCCTGGGTCGACCGGGGCCTGTCCGGGGCCGCCTTCCTGCTGGCTGCGATCGCTTTCGCGCGCCGCCCCTGGACACGCCGTACCGGACTCCCGTTGCTCGTGGTCTCCCCCATGCTTCTCCTGGCCGCGAACGCCTACGGCGGAGAGATGATCTTCCGGGCCTACCTGTTCGCACTGCCCGCCGCAGCCTTCCTGATCGCGGCCCTGCTCCTGCGGGAGGGCACGCGGCCGCGTCGGCGGATGCTCGCCGTCTACCCCGTTCTGCTGGCCATGCTCGGCGGCCTGGTCTTCGGCTACTACGGCAAGGAGGCGATGAACCACTTCACTTCCCAGGAGGCCGCTGCCGTCCGCTATCTGATCGACACCGCTCCACCGGGTTCACGGATCGTCTCCCTCAGCTCGTCCATGCCCGGCGTGGACGAGGACTACGACCTGCATGAACGTGCGCCCGTGGACGACCAGGACCTCGCTGACAAGCGGCTACTGGTGAGGAACCCGCTGTCGGGTGTGCAGGCGCTCGTCGACGTGGCCACCGCCAGTGAGCCGGCCTACGTCATCCTCAGCCGTGCACAGGCCGCCGAAAGCTACCTCAACGGAACGCTTCCCGCCGACACCGTGTCGCGGCTGCAGTCGGCGCTCGCCAAAGCACCGAACTTCACGCTCGTCTACCGCAACCGCGACGCAGCGGTCTACCGGTACGACGCTCCAGCGGAGGGGACACACTGATGACTTCGCTGCGCTGGGGGCTCGCCCTGTCTGGCTGGGCTGCTCTAGCGGTCACCGCTCTGCCGGCCGCCCACCCCTTGCGGGTGCTGGTCATTGCCGCCTTCCTGCTCGTCTGTCCTGGACTTGCGGCCGTACAGTCGCTGCGACCGGCGGCGCGACGAGGCCGAGATCCGGCCGAGCTCCTGGAAGCCGCCGTGCTCAGCGTGGTGGTCAGCCTCTCGCTGTCGGTGCTCGTGGCGGAGGCGCTTTTCCTCAGCGGCACGTTCACCGCCCGGCGGGCTCTGCTGGCGCTCGCCGTTCTCACCTCACTCCTGGCGCTTGTGCCGCGACCTGGCAGCAAGCGGTCCAAGGAGCGGCCGGTCACCGCGGAATCCACTGAGCCGGAAGGGTAGCCGTGACAGGGAATGGCGCTGCGCGGAAAGGCCCGCGAATGGTTGCCTTCCGGTGGCTGGTGCACCCTGGTTGAAGAACCTTTCCTCGGCGAGGAGGTACGGGAATGCCCCCGAATTTCAGCGCGACCACCCGGTACCGGGCGGCCAAGGAAGCGACCGGGATCCGCCGTGACCGGGATCCGGTCGTCGTCATCGGAGCTGGACCGTACGGGCTCGCCATCGCTGCCCGGCTGAGCGCCGCGGGTGTTCCCTTCAGAATTTTCGGCGAGCCGATGCAGGGCTGGCAGACCCATATGCCCGAAGGGATGTTTCTGAAGTCCGTCCCGGCGGCGTCGTCGATTTCCGCCCCGGAGCCCGGGTACGGGTTCGCGGATTTCCGCGCGGCTCAGGGCAACGGGCCGGTTGGCGATCTCTACCCGATCCCGGTCGAGGAATTCATCCGCTACGGGCGATGGTTCCAGGAACGCCGCGTGCCCGAAGTGGAGCGGTCGATGGTGCGCGGTGTGCAGGCCGTCGACGGCGGGTTCGGCATCACTCTCGACTCCGGCGAGGAGTTCCCCGCCGGAGCTGTGGTGATCTCCACGGGGCTGGTCCCGTTCGCCCATGAGCCACCGGAGCTGCGCGGCCTCGCCGCCGCGGGGCTGACCTCCCACCCGTGCGAGCACCGGAACATGACCGGCTTCGCAGGGAAGCAAGTGGCCGTCCTGGGTGCGGGACAGTCGGCGCTGGAGAGCGCAGCACTGCTGTACGAGGCGGGTGCCCGCCCCACCGTGGTGGCCCGTGCCCCTGCCGTCGTTTTCGGTGATCCTCCGCAGGCGGACCGGTACGGCGCCCGTTCCCGTTCCACCCGGCTGTACAAGCCTGGCTCCGTGCTGGGCCCCGGCTGGTCGCTCCTGGCTGTGAGCCGAGGCGCGGCCGCCTACCGCCATTTGCCGACATCCGTGCGGATGCGCCTGCTGCACGACGTGCTGGGCCCGTCCGGTGCCTGGTGGCTGCGGGAGCGCGTGGACGGCCGCTTCCCGGTGCTGTGCGGGCGCTCGGTGCGCTCCTCCGTGCCGGAGGAGGGGACGGTGCGCCTCGAGTTGGCGGACACCGGCGGCGGAACCGAGCTGCTGCGCGCCGACCATCTCCTGGCGGCCACGGGCTACCGGGTGGACGTGGACCGGCTCGGGCTCCTGGAGCCCACACTTCGTCAGGCGGTGCGGACCTTCGGCGGTGCACCGCGGCTGTCCGCCGGCTTCGAGTCTTCGGTGCCCGGCCTCTATTTCACCGGGCTGGCCGCGGCACCCAGCTTCGGGCCGGTCCTGCGATTCGTCTGCGGTACAGGTTTCGCCGCCCGGCAGGTCGCCGACTCGGTCGCGGCCAGGAACCGGTGACAGCGGGGCCGGCCGCGCGGGTCTGGCAGGCGGTGGCTGCGTGCCTGCTCATGCTGGCGACGGCCTGCGGCAGCGGCACCATGGCCCCGAGCCCGCCTGCTGCGGGCACGTGGCGGCTGGTCTTCTACGACGACTTCGACGGCTCGAAACTCGATACCGATCGCTGGGTCACCTGCTACGACTGGAACGAGGACGGGTGCACCAACAACGGGAACGACGAGGTGCAGTGGTACCTCCCTGGCCAGGTGTCGGTGGGCGGAGGCCACCTCACCCTCAGCGCCGAGCGCCGTACCACCAAGGGGAGCGACGGCAAGGCCTACCCGTGGACCTCCGGCATGATCACAACCGGGCGTGACCACTGGGACGGCCGTCCCCGGCGGACCTTCACTTATGGCTACTTCGAGGCGGCGATCCGCATTCCCCCTGAGGCCGGCATGTTCCCGGCCTTCTGGATGATGCCCGCGTCCCGGTACACACCTCCCGAGCTGGACATCATGGAGTCCTTCGAAACCACGCAGCAAGCCGAGATGTCTGTGCACTGGCGGGACCGCGAGGGTGCCGAACAGCGGGAGGGAGGAGCGTACGGACCGGTCGATTTCCCCGCCGGGTACCACGTGTTCGGGCTCCTCTGGGAGCCCGACGGGCTGACCTGGTACGTGGACGACGTCAAGCGGTTCCGGGTGACCGACCCGGCCCGGATCCCGAACGTCCCCATGGAAGTGCTGATCAATCTGGCTGTGGGTGTTCCCGATCCTCCGCCCCCCTCGGTCGACTCCGCGCGGATGCGGGTGGACTGGGTACGCGTCTGGCAGCACTGAGCGAGAGCGGGCGTCAGCCTCTGTCAGGCTGCCGGAAGAGCTTGGTACGGCCGGTGCAGCCGTGCCCGGAGCCGGCGGTACGAGCGCCATCCCCTGGTCCGCACTCGCTCGGGAAACGGGGCCACCGGGGCGCCGGCTCCTTCGGTCCACAGCCTGAAGAGTTCCGGGCCGGTGTCGGTGTGCACCATCAGCCGGGCGATCCTCAGTGGGTCGTCCCCGGGCGAACTGAAGGCATTGCTGACGGCGGCGGCCGATGTCCAGCCCGCCTCCCGCACCATGCGGCAGACGGCGAGGCTCGAGTAACCGTGGGGATAGGCGAACGCGGAGACCGGGTGACCGAGGGCGTCCTCGAGTTGGTCTTTGCAGCCGGCCACCTCATCCCTCAGCGGGCGCCCGGACAGCGTGTCGAGCTGCGGATGCGTCCTGGTGTGACCGCCTATCTCGAAGCCGAGCTCATCCAGCTCCTCGACCTGGCCCCAGCTGAGCATTGGCGCGGGCGGGAAGAGACTGCCGCCGGGCGGCCGGCCCGGTGCGTGCATCGCGCCCGTGGTGATGTACAGGGTGGCGGGAAGTCCCCGATCGGCGAGCAGCGGAGCCACCGTCGAGTAGAAATCGGCGTATCCGTCGTCGAAGGTCAGCACGGCGGACCGGGCCGGAATCGGAGGGCCGCCGTGCAGGGCCGCCACGAGTCGCCGCAGCGGGATCACATCGAGGCCGCTGCCCACGATGCGGTCGAGATGATCGGCAAGGGTGCGAGGGCTCACGGTGAGCGGCGCGATCCACGACGGCGGGTCGAGGGTGACCGAGTGGTAGAGGAAGACGGGCACGGCGTTCATGGACGGCTCCTGCCGACGGGCACGGGCGCCTCGTCGGTGCTCGAACCACCCACGGGCGGCGGCGGGCGGTGCGGAGCGGAGGGGGACGAGAGCGAGTGGATCCGGCCGACGGCGTAACCGGCGACGGTGGCGCAGACACCCGTGGACAGCGCCGCGAGGGTGCGCAGGGCGCCTGGACGGCCCGGCTGCAGATTCCGGGCGAAGGCCCGGGGGATGGTCGATCTCAGATAGGTGCGCTCGCTGGCCAGGGCGGCCCTGCTGCCGCTGTGCCGGGCGACCAGCGCCTTGGACAGCCCTTCCGCGTAGCAACGCGACCTGAAGTAGGCCCAGTTGGAACGTGTCCCGGGGACCCGGTGACGTACCGCTGCGGCAGGTTCGTAGAGTAGTACGGCGTCGGGCAGCCGGGCCGCGATCCGCAGACACAGCTCTGTCTCCTCGCATCCCAGGGGGCGGGTTCCGACCCGTCCGAGGTCGGTGCGGAAGCCGCCGGCCAGGACCACCTCGGACCTGCGGAAGGACATGTTGGCACCGATGAAGTTCCGCACCGGCGCGGGCCTTTCGGGCAGTCCGCGGTACGAGCAGCCGACCACCCAGTCGAATTCCGGCGGGAACCACACCGGCCGGTGCGTGACCCACCACGGCCGGACGAGCCCCCCGACACCCACGACACGGGGGTCGGTGTAGTGCTCCAGCATGCGGTCGGTCCAGTCAGGATCGGCGGCAGCGTCGTCATCGAGGAAGGCCACCACGTCGCCGCGGGCCGCGGCCACCCCGGTGTTACGTGCGCCGGAGAGGCCCTTGCGCTCGCGGTTGGGAACCACCCGGACTCCGGGCAGCGAGGCGGTGGCCTGCTCGTAGAGTTCCTGGCAGTGGTCGATCACCAGCACGATCTCGTCCGCCGCGCGCTCCTGGGCACATACCGAGCCGACCGCGGCCCGGATGTCCTCCCACCGGTCGAGGGTGTAGGCGCAGATGATGACAGACAGGCTCGGTGCGGTGCTCATGACGGCCTCCCGGCGGTGGCGGGGGGCGTGGTCGCCGTTCCCGCCGGCTCGGATGCCCTGAGGGCACGTGATGCGTACACAGCTACTTCTCAGTTTCCGTCGCCGCTGTCGCGGCCGCGCGGCTGAGCCAGCGGCCGCGGAGATAGCCGAGCGGCCCATACAGCAGGCCCCGTATCTCCAGGAGGGCGAGTTGCCTGGACCATCCGTCGCCCGGTTCCGTCCGGCCGCGTGCCTTGGCCGCCGCATACCGGATGCCTCCAGGGAGCCTGCGCAGCAGGGCGGGCAGCATCTGGGGCTCACGGGCGAGTGCTCCGGTCAGATAGGCCCCGAGCCCGGCGCCGTATCCGAAGGCCTGTGCCTTCAGGGCGTCCTCGGTACGGCGGTGGCGATGCCAGACGATCGCGCCCGGCTGATAGGCGAGGGTGCGGCCGCCGACCAGAACCCGGAAGAAGGTGAGCAGGTCGTCGCCGCCGTGAGCCGGGGTACCGGTGCCGGTAGCCGGGTCGAAGCCGCCGAGGGCGCGGAGCATGTCCATACGGAAGGCCATATTGGTCCCGGAGCCGAAGCGTCCGGCGGTGAACGGAAACAGCGGGTCGGCCGGCGGGTCCTGCAGTGACCAGGTGCGAGGGGTGTACCCCTTGGCGAATCCACCGTGCCGCTCCAGCGCGGCCTGGGCTCCGGTCCGGAGTTCGGCGGGCACGATGAGGCCGGTGACACAGCCGATCCGGCGGTCCAGGGAGAAGGCTGCGGCGAGCTCGGTCAGCCAGCGGGCGTCGACGAGAGTGTCGTCGTCCGTGAACGCGGCGATCCTGCCGCGCGCCAGGGCCAGTCCCCGGTTGTGTGCGCGGGCCAGACCGGCCACGGGCTCCCGGACGTAGCGGACCCGTCGGCCGTAGGCCTCCTGGACCAGGTGCTCGGCGGATGCGTCCGTCGGGGCGTTGTCCACCACGATCACCTCGAACCACGGGTACTCCATCAGCAGGAGCGAGTCCAGGCACTGTCGCAGCAGCTGGGGCCGGTCGTGGGTGGCGACGATGACGCTGATGTAGGGGGCCTCGTCGAGGACGCGCAGCCCGGCGGCCTGGCAGGGGAGGACGGCCGTTTCGTGCCACGGCCGGGAGGAAACCCTGGACGAAGTGCTCGGCCGGTCGGCTGCCAAGTGCGCGGCGACGGCGGTGGTGAGCTCCCGCGCATTGGCCAGGGACCGCCACAGCTCGGCGGGGCTGGTGCCGGTCCCGGAGACCATCCCCAGTGGGTGGCCGTGCAGTCGCACCAGGGCCAGAACCCTGCCCTCGGGACGGATCTGCTCGCGGCTGCCGGGCGGGTGGAACTCTCCCGGCTCGGCCAGATCGATGTCGACGACCCTGACCGGGGAATAGGGCGGGGCCACGGGGACGGAGGCGTTCGAGCGGGGAGCGGGGAAGAGTCGGCCGGTGGCGCTCACTTGCTGCTCCGTCCGGCCGACGCGGACTGTGCACCGGGTCGCTCGGAGAGGAGCGTGCGCAGCACCCGGCGGCCGTCGGAGATGGCGTGCAGATTGGAACGGCCGCTGCGGCGGGGCAGTTCGAGGCTCGGGACCTCGGCGATCCGCAGTCCGGAACGCAGGGCGTGCACGATCATCTCGGCTTCGATCTCGAAGCCGGCGGCGTGCAGGTCCAGTTGGTCCAGGAAGCTGCGCCGGAACGCGCAGAACCCGTAGCACAGGTCGGTCAGCGAGGCGTCGTAGAGCCGATTGACCGCGGCCAGCAGCACGTGGTTGCCCAGTTGCCGGAAGCGGGTGATGTCCAGGGAGCCGCCGCCCGCGACGAACCGCGAGCCCTTGACGAAGTCGTAGCCGTTCTCCAGGAAGTGCAGGAAGTGCGGGATCTCGGCGGGCGACATGCTGCCGTCGGCATCCATCATCACCACGTAGTCGCCGGTCGCGGCGAGGAACCCGGTGCGCAGGGCGTTTCCCTTGCCGGGGCCGTTCTGCCGGACGCTGCGGACCGTGGGGAGGCAGTGGGTCGCCATGGGCACCGTGGCGTCGATGGAGTTGCCGTCGACCAGGATGACCTCGTCGACGCAGTCCGGAATCTGCTCGAAGACCCAGGGGATGTTGCGTGCCTCGTTCAGGGCCGGAACCACCAGGCTCACGGACGCCGGGGGCGGGAGCTTGTCCTCCGCGCGGCGCATCGGGTGGGTGGGTTTGTCGGTGGCCCGGCGCATCGGGTGGGCGGGAGTGTCGGTGGCCCGGCGGGTGGGGGTGCGGGGCGGGCGGCGCCGGGTCGGTGGCCGCGGGCCGAGTCTGGTTCGTGGTCATGATGTCTCCGGGAAGGGGGTGCACCGCCTGGTGTCGTGCGGTGGGGGGAGTGCTTCGGATGGCCCGGGATCCCGGCTTGTGAGCGAGGGATCCGCTGGTGGGGCTGTGCCTGCTTACAGGCTCCGACCGCTATGTACGTTTACATCGTATATATACATATTAACCCTTTCAGGCATTTGGTCAAGAGATGTCAGCCGCAGCCGGACGGGTTGAACTGCTGGAAGCGCCATGCGTCGCGGCACATCGCAGCAAGGCCCCTGGTCGGCTGCCGGCCCCATTCCCGCGCTGCCGTGCTCGCGTCGGCGACGAGTTCGCCGGCATCACCGGGGCGGCGGTCCACGACCTCGTACGGGATGGACTTGCCGCACGCCTCGCCGACTGCAGGAGTTCGAGGACCGAGGTGCCCGACCCGCCGCCGAGGTTGAACACACGCATCCCCGTCCGGTCGGCGAGATGGCCCAGTGCGCTCCGGTGGGCTTCCGCGAGGTCCATGACGTGGATGCAGTCGCGGACCACGGCGCCGTCGGCGGTGTCGTAATCGCCGCCGATGACGCTGAGGCGCACATGTCTTCCGGCCGCGACCCGGGCCACTCGGGGCATCAGATTGGCGGGCCCGCTGCGAGGGGCATGGCCGAGCAGGCCGCTGGGATGCGCGCCCACCGGGTTGAAGTAACGCAGTGTCAGCACGGTGAACTCCGGGCGCAGGAGGCACAGTTCGGCAAGGATCTGCTCGCAGACCCACTTCGACGCCGCGGAGGGGTTCACCGGACAGGCCGGGGCGTTCTCGGCCAGTGGCGTCGTGCCGGCCTCGCCGTAGAAGGAGCAGGACGAGGAGAAGACCAGCTGGTGCACGCCATGCTCCTGCATGACGCTCAGCAGGGACGTGGTAACGCCGACATTCACGTCGACCAGGACGGTTGACGGATCGGGCATGGACTTCTCCTTTGGGCGCGGTGCGCCGAGAGGGAGGTCTCCGCAGACCGTCCAAGGAGCGGGCCCGGGACCGGATGGGCGCCAGATTCTCATGACACGCAAGAGGTTATATATTTACGGCGTATACGTACACTTTCGTCCCATTTGCATCTACGGTCAAGACGGAGGCCAAGGCGGCTTGCTCCAGCGACTGGAGGCCAGACATGGTGAAGAAGGGCAAGGACGCCGAGAGGGGGCGGAAGGAGAGCGGACGGCGGTCCGGGGATCGCGGCCACTACGGCCGGCTGAGCCGGGAACGCGTACTGGCCGCCGCTCTGGAGCTGGTCGACCGCGAAGGGCTCTCGGCGCTGAGCATGCGCAGGGTGGGAGCCGAGCTCGGCGTCGAGGCCATGGCCCTGTACCGGTACGCCCCCAGCAAGGACGCGCTCCTGGACGGCCTGGTCGAGGCCCTCTTCATCGAGTTGCAGGACTACCTGGACGCCACCGACACGGACACCGACACACACACGGCCGGTACGGGCGCCGTCGAAGCGGAGGCCACGGCCGCGGGCTCCTCCCCGGAGGGGCCGGAATGGCGCACCGAGCTGCACCGGATCGCTCTGGCGACATATCGGGTCGCCCTGGCCCACCCGCAGGTGGTGCCACTTGTGGCGACCCGCATGCTAGCGGTCCCGCTGGCCCAGCGCCCACTGGCGGTCCTCCTGGACCATGAGCGTGTACTGACCCTGTTCGAAGAGGCCGGCCTCGACGAGAACAAGGCATCTCTGGCCTTCCGGGCGTTCAACAGCTGGGTGCTCGGCTACATCTTCGTGGAACTACGAGCCATGGTGGACAACCCCGAAGAGTCCGACCCCGCGTTCCGGCTCGGACTGCACCGCATGCCGGTCCAGGAACTTCCCAGACTTCGCAGGACTGCCCCGGCTCTCGCCGAGCACGGCGGACCGGAGGGGCTGGCAGCCGGTCTCAGCGCGCTCCTCGATCGCTTCGTGCAGGACGTCGTCTGAAACGGCAAACCCAACGGGAGTCCGCCTTCTGGAGCGGGGCGACTTCTGGATGCGTCGGTGCGGGATCGGTAGCAGACTCAGGACGTCCGACAACGGGATCCCACTAACCTCGCGCTTTCATGGGCGTGCTCGTGCACGGCTTGTTCCGGTCCAGCATCTGCTCCGAGCCCGGCAATACCGGCGATACCGCGTTCTCCGGCGGCACAGCACTCGGCATCATCGTCGGCGGGTCCGGCAACTGCTCCTCGGGCGGCACCGCCCTCTACCAGCCGGTGACGGAGGCGTTGGCAGCGTTCGGCCTGTCTCTGTACTGATCCAGGACGCCGTACGGGAGCTCCGCGTTCGTGACGCCTACTCCAACTCCAGCTCCCCCACCTTCTGATCCCCGCTCATCTCCCCCGTCGGCCGGAATCCGAGCCCCAGGTAAAAACCCTCGGGGCCGACTTCCCCCGGGTGCCAGGTGGTGGTCAGCCGGGTGCCGCCGCGGCGGCGGATAGCAGCGGCCACGGACTCGACCGCGAAGCGGCCATAGCCGCGGCCCTGTTCGCCGGCCGCGATAGTGAGCCGCCACAGGCCCGAGCGGATATCGGTGCCCTTGCCGTCGCCGGCGAAGTCGATGTCGAGGAAGGCCATGAGGAAGCCGACGGGGCGGTCTCCGTCGAGGATGAGGCGGGGCCACGCTATGTGGGGGTATACGTACGCCTCGGCGAGGGACTTCACAACCGGCGCGACCAAGTGCTCCTGGTCGGGGCGGACCTTCAGGCCGATCGCGGCGTCGAAGTTGGCGACAGTGACCTTTTCCAGGCGAAGCGCAGTCGTCATGCGGGAACCCTAAGCCAGTGGATCAAGTGATTTTCCGAGCGCCGGACACCCGGCACGCTCTCCAACCCCGGCGCAGCGCCGACTGCCGTCGGTGGAACGTGATGTCGCCGAGGTCGAGGGTGATCGAGATCCACGACAGGTCGGGGGTGCGGTCCTCGTTACGGATGTGGATGTGCCGCGTCGGCACGACGATTCCGTCGGGGGAGTGTCCGCGATAGCGATGCGAGCGCGGGAACCGGATCAAGGAGCTCCGCGTCGTCGTATCGTAAGGAGATGCCGACTGGTGCATGGGCGGACGATGAAGAGGCCAGACAGTGCAGCACTCGGGAAGCAAGCTGAGAAACTTCTGCGGCTGCCGTCTGGCTGGGTGACGTCAAGGAAAGCGGTATCAGGACTGTCAGGCTGGAGGCGAGGGAGCATTCCAGCGCTGCTTTCCATACTAGTCGCCTTCCTTTTGGTCTTTCATGCCACGGTCCCCAATACGATTGGCCGTCTGGGCAGCCTTCTCGAGACATTCCTGCCTTGGCTCGGCTCAGCCGTCCCCGGACTGCTGGCCTTGGCATTACTGCGCCGCTCATTCGTCGCGTTGATCGCGTTGCTGCTGCCTGTTGTCGCTTGGATCAGCCTCTTCGGCTACCTGCTGTTTCCCAGTCACGAATCGGCAGGCGAAATTACTGCGCTTCAGCATAATGTCAGCGACGAAAATCCAGACCCGGCAGGCACCGCGAGGATTCTGATCAAGGCCCAAGCCGACCTCATCGCCTTGGAGGAGTTGACGCCTTCTGCTTTGCCGGCCTTGGCAGCGGCCATGGCACCGGACTATCCCCACCATGCGACAAAGGGCACGGTCGGACTCTGGTCGAAGTATCCGCTCTCCGACGTGCGGCCGGTGGACATCAGGCCGGAGGGAATCGGGGAAGACTGGAACCGCGGACTGAGGGCGACTGCCAGGACGACGCAGGGTGATGTCGGTGTTTATGTAGCTCACCTGCCCTCCGTGCGCGTCGGCCTGAGCAGCGGATTCAGTTCCGCGTGGCGGGACGAGAGTGCCGTTCTCCTTGGTGAAGCGATCGCCGCTGAGCGGCTGGACAAGGTGATTCTGCTTGGGGACCTCAACAGCACGCTGGACGACCGCGGTCTAGCGCCGGTCAGCTCGCAGATGAACGCAACAGGCTCAGGGTTCGCATTCAGCTGGCCTGCAGCTCTGCCCGTAGCTCGGATTGACCAGATCATGACGCGCTCGGCGACGGTCACCGATTTCTGGTCACTGCCTGCGACAGGGAGCGACCACTTGCCAATAGCCGCTCACATCAGGCTCTGAACGGTGCGCACCCGTCCTGTCGGCTCAGCGTGAGCAATCGGCGGCCTTGGAGTTCCGGTAGGCCCGGCCACGTCGGGTCGGGGGGCCGGTTGTCCAGGCAGGCGGCGGCGCCGGATGCACCATAGATTGGGTAGACGGGGTCCCTAGGCCGGGGGTCGGCAGGGAGCCGAATGACGACACCGCAGATCGACTACGTGGCGCTGTTCGCAGCCACACCGAGCCCGTACCTGGTGCTGGGGCCGGACCTGGTGGTTGTCGACGTCAACGATGCATATCTTCGGGCGACAGGCCGGACCCGCGACGAACTGGTCGGGCAGTACATCTTCGATGCCTTCCCCGACAACCCGGCCGACCCCAATGCCGACGGCGTACGGAATCTGAGCGCATCGCTGCACAGGGTCCTGGCCACCCGGAAACCGGACACGATGGCGCTGCAGAAGTACGACATTCCCGTGATGCGTGAGCCCGGGGTGTTCGAAGAGCGGTGGTGGTCGCCGGTCAACACACCCGTCGTCGGGCCGGACGGGAGCGTGGCGTGGATCATCCATCGGGTGGAGGACGTGACCGCGTTCGTCCTGTCCCACCGAGACCGCCACGGAGGGCAGGGCGGGGAGGGCGGAGCCCTGCGCAAGCGGGAGGGGGCAATGGAGAGCGAGCTGTACGCGCGGGCGCGGGAACTGCAGCTGCTGAATGAGGAACTGCGCCAGGCCCACGCCCGCGAACGCCAGGTGGCCATCACGCTTCAGGAGGCCATGCTCCATTCCCCGGACCTGGCCGGGCACAGGGATATCGCGGTGCGCTACCTGCCCGCGATCGGCTCGCTGAACGTGTGCGGCGACTGGTACGACGTGGTGGACCTGCCCGCCGGGCGCTTCGCCGTGGCGGTCGGCGACGTCGTGGGCCACGGCCTGGCAGCCGCCGCCATCATGGGCATGCTTCGCAGTGCCCTGAGCGCCGCCTCCCGCGCAGTGGACGGGCCCGCGAAGGCGCTGGAGGTGCTGGGCGTGTACGCCCGCTCGGTAGAGGGGGCGCTGGCCACCACCGCGGTCAAGGCAATGGTCGACACCGGCAGGCGTCAGATCGCTTACAGCAGCGCCGGCCACCCGCCGCCCGTCCTGCTGCACTCCGACGGCACCCACGACCTCCTGGACCGGGCGACCGACCCGCCGCTGGGCGCCCGCCCCATGCACACCCCCCGTCCCCAGGCCAGCGTCCCCTACACCACCGGTGACACCCTCGTGCTCTACACCGACGGCCTGATCGAACGCCGCGGCGAGGACATCGACACCGGTCTGGCCCGGCTGACCGATGCCCTCGCCCAGCGCAGCACGCTCGGCCCGGAGCGCCTGGCCGACGCCGTCCTGGCCCAACTCGGTGTCAGCGGCGGTGCCCGCGACGACATCGCATTGGTCATCGTGCGCCTCTGACGGCGTCCCACTCCGGCACTGACCTGCCCCGCGGGCGCCTTGGGATCGGTCAGGGTGCCGGCCACGGCGACGCCGGCGCGCCTGCCGCGACGGCGGGCTCCCGCTCGACTCTTCGGCGGCTTCCCCCGAAGTGACCCTGTACAGCGGCGCTGCCCCAGGCGCACAGGATGGCCCCGGGATCGGGTTCAGCCGTGCCGACAGCGCTACCCAGAAGGCTGAGTAAGAAAGGCGTTCACGCCCTGGGAGGCATATAACCTACTGCATGAAGGCTGTCGTGCTGTGTGGCGGGGAAAGTGTCGAGCGAGACGTGTCTCTCGACTCGGGAATGTCGGTAGCTCGCGCGCTCATCGATCTGCGTTACGAGGTTACGGTGGTCGATCCGGCCGCAGATGAGCCATTCGTGTGTCGATCGAGCTGTGACCCCGGCGATCTGCCACAGACTACGGTCACCACTGAACTTCCGGTCATTGATGTGCCCAAGAGCCGGAAGAACATCTTCGCTACGCTTACGTCGGAAGCGATGGTCGCCACACTGAAACTGGCAGATATGGTATTTCCGGCGCTGCACGGGGGTTGGGGTGGCGACGGGCATGTCCAAGCAATACTGGAAATGGCCGATGTACCTTTCACGGGTGCGGGGAGCGCGGCGTGCAGTTTGGCGTGGGACAAGCAGCGAACACTACGTGTCCTGCGGGATGCAGGCGTTACTGTGAGCCCTTGGGAGGTGCATCGAACGGGCGAAAACGAGCACCAGCCTGGCGTGCTGAGTATGCTCGATGCCGGCCCTGTGGTGGTGAAGTACCTCACCGGTACCAGCTTCTCAACCCTATTTGTGGCCGAAGATGCCGATGAACTGGCTGCCACTCTCGCGGAATCCCCAGCGGGCGAAGACTGGCTTATTTCACCGTTTCTGTCGGGGAGGGAATTCACGGTCAGCGTCCTCGGCGATCACATACTTCCGGTGGTGGAGCTTGAATACAGCGGTCCACTATACGACTTTGAAGCGAAGAACCGGCCGGGAGCATCGCAGCGTCTGTGCCCCGCTGAAATCACCGCCGAACTCCGGGATTGCCTGCAGGAACAAGCGCTACGCGCCCATCGCTCAGTAGGTTTGGGCCCCGCTGAATACTCACGCGTCGACTTCCGCTGCAACAACCACGGAGAGCCCCACTGCCTTGAAGTGAACGCCTGCCCCGCTCTGCGAACTGGCGGTGGTTTTGCAACCGCGGCCAACGCCATCGGATGGTCCTTCCCTCAACTCATCGACGAGATCACCCGCCTGCCTCCACGGCCTCCGTCTCCGGCCGACCTGGTCAGCCCGCCGGCGCCTTCGACCTGGAGCATTTCACCGGCGACGTCGACATCCGGTACGCGGACGGCCCCGAGTCCTTCACCCCGCTCGGCGAACCCGACACCCGACAAAGCGGGGCATATCACCCAAAGCTGACAGCGAGGGATTCGGCAACCGCTACCACAGCGAGGGAATGGCCCAGGGTGGCGGGTCACCGAACGGGCCACGCCCCCGCACACTGCTGCGGAAGCCCATCGCTGAGCCGCGTGGCGGTCGTGTCTCGTCGTGTAGTCACTGGCCCAGGGCAGCGGAGTGAAAAATCCAGGCCCGTGTTGAGGTGGGGCCGCGCGTGGCTAGAGCTTGGACAACGGTCGTTGCGTGTGTTGTCGCGACAGCCCGATCGGATTGGACCAGCCGCTGACGGTGGCCTCCACGCCGTGCCGATGTCGCCATGCCGTGATCTTGGAGGTCCCCGTGTCGCCAGCCCACCCTGCCATCGATCGACTGGTGGAGGCCGCGCGCCATGCGCCTGCCGGCCTGATTGCTCGGCTCGTGGAAAGCGACGACTTTCGCGAGACGCGACTTGGGCAGGCAATCCGGGACGTTCAGAGACCCCAATCGCACCCGGACGCGGCTGATGCGGGGACTGTCATCGACCCGGTGACCCACGACCCCGGTTGGTGAAGCGCCCACACAAGGGCGGATTTTAGCGCTGCTGTAGTTGGTCAGGACCTGAAGGGACCGCCTGTGGGCGAGAAGACCGGCTCGGCCAGGGTGCTCGTGACCGACCTGGACGGCACGTTGCTGGGAGGCGATGGACACGATCGGCGGCGTCTGCGCGACGTCCTGAACCGGCACCCGGACATCACAGTGGTCTTCGCGACCGGACGCAGTCTTGCTTCCGTACAGGCCCTCCTGCGAGACGATCCCCTGGTCCCGTCCCCGCGCTGGATCATCGCCGACGTCGGGGCCAGCGTCATCGACGCCATCCGGATGGTCCACCTCGAAGACATACAGGGGAAGCTGCGCGCCGGATGGCCGGGCGCCCACCGGGTTCGAGCGGCGCTGCAGCAGTTCCCGCAGCTCGTGTACCAGGAAGGCGTACCCCAGGAGGGGCGCTGCTCCTTCTATCTGAACCCCGAAGGTCTCTCGGACGACCTCAAGGCCACGGTGAGAGCGCTGGGATGCTCCTGGTCGTACGCCTCGGGCCGGTACTTCGACGTCCTGCCGGCCAGGGCGAGCAAGGGACGTGCATTGCGGCTGCTCGGCCGCAGGCTGGGGTGGCCCCGGCAGGCGATGCTCGTGGCCGGGGACTCCCTCAACGACCTCTCACTGTTCTCCCAGGGCACGCACGCGGTCGTGGTCGCCAATGCGCAGCCCGCTCTGGCTGCCGGCGTCCCACCGAGCAAGCAGGTCCACCACTCCGCCTTGGACGGAGCTGCCGCCGTCCTGGAGGGGATGGAACGCCTCGGCTGGCTGGTCCGCCGATCGGTGGTCGTCGGCTATCACCGCCCACCCGTGCGCTGGCTCGACGGCGGCTGGCGGCCGCCGTCCAGTCCCAACGGCATCCTGCCGACTTTGCAGGCCGCTCTCACCGACGAGCGCCTGGACGCTGTGTGGGCAGCCGCCTACATCGGCGAGGCACCGCCGCCCGCCGAGCCCATGACGGCCGTCGACGGCTTGCCGCTGTCCCTGCTGCCGCTGCATGCCGAACGGTGGGCGGGTTACTTTCACCGCGTCTGCAAGGAGACGCTCTGGCCGGCCTTGATGTCCCAGCCCGGCCTCATCCAGGACCGGCCTGCCCACTGGGCCGACTATGAGGAGGTCAACGCCGCATTCGCCCGCCATATCGGCTCCCTCGCTGCGCAGGGAGGCACGGTCTGGTTGCACGACTACAATCTGTGGCTGGTACCGGCCGTCCTCAGGGCCCAGCGGCCCGACCTGGCCATCGGGCTGTTCCACCACACGCCGTTCCCCCAACCGGACGTCTTCAGCCGCATTCCTGCAGCCGGGCAGCTGCTCGACTCGCTTGCATGCCTGGACTGGGCCGGCTTCCACACCGCCGACTGCGCCGACAACTTCCGTCGGCTCCTGGCCGGCACCGCAGGGCCCACGCCGCGCGTCGGCGTGCACCCCCTCGGCATCGACCGCCATGCCGTCGCAGACCTCGCCAGGACGCGCCCCCAGCCGCGGCAGGGGAAGGACGGCAGCCAGTTGGTGCTGTCCGTGGAACGACTCGACTACGCCAAGGCGCCCGTCCACAAGATCCGCGCACTGGACGCCCTCCTGGCCGGCTCGCCCCGGCTACGGGGACGCGTGCGCTACCGCCTGGTCTGCCCACCGCCGGAGGCCGGCATCCGCGCCTACGACTCCACCCGCTCGGAACTTGAGAGCGCGATCAACCGAATCAACCACCGCTGGGGCACGCACGGGTGGGAGCCCGTCGACTACATCCCCCGCAATCTGGACTTCCCCGAGGTCGTCGACCACTACCTGGCAGCCGACGTGTTCTGGGTGACCTCACTCGCCGACGGGATGAACCTCACAGCCCAGGAATACATCACCGCGTGCCACGCCATCAACCGTCCCGGTGTTCTGATCCTGTCCCGTCACGCGGGAGTCGCGCAGCACCTGGGAACCGCGGCCCTGCTGACCGATCCACTGCGGCCACAGGATCTGGTCGACACCCTGCGCGCCGCACTGGCCATGACGGTGCACGAACGCGCCGCACACATCACACGCCTGGAGAGCCGGCTCAACACCCCGCCCCCGGCCGAGTGGGCCCACACAGTCATCGCCGCCATCCGGGGTCTGCCCAGCCAAAGGTGTAACTGGGGTTGGCGTGGCTAGAGTTGGCCTGCGGTGAGGCGGCCCTTGCGCAGGGAATCTCCGATCGGGACCCATGGCCGCCATGGCTCAGAGCAGCTCCGGTCTCATGCTTCGTACGTCCGCAGAGCCGGCGGTAGGCGGCGAGGGCGTAGCGCTTCATACTCCTCACGCCGCTGCGGCGGCTGCTTTCCGGCAGGCCGCCGGGAGTTGTTCGAGCCGATGTGCACAGCTGGGGGCTGCACAGATAACGGTGGGTGAGTATTCGAGATGCGCAGCCGAAGGGTCGCTGTTTCGCTGGTGTGGCCAGCTCATTCCCGATCAGACCAAGGAGTGGTCATGAGCGTTGCAGGCGAGTCCAGTGGTCGCGTTCAGCAGCTGCGCCGGAAGGCGCAGGAGATGGAACAGGCCGCGGAGCGTGTCGCTGACCCGCAGGAGCGTCAGCGTCTGAAGGACAAGGCCCGCCGGCTCGCGGAGCAGAGCGAGCAGATGAGCAGCACGGGCAGTGGGGACCTCGACCCCATGGTGTAACTGCCCTGCGCATACGCCGGCCGGTGGCTGCCCCCGCGACCCTCGAGGCGCGCGCGAGGCCACCGGCCGGTCATCTGCGCCTGCGCCGGCCGACAACGCGCTGCCATGAAGCGCACCGTCTTCGCGGCTCGTCGTCGGCGCCGACGGGCACTCCCCTTGCTTCTCAATCTCCGAGCACCGGTAGCGGTCGGCGGCTCCGCTCAAGCGACTGGCCTCCCCGCAGGCCGTGTCCGGGTCGTCGACGTTTCGACGTCGAATGGTGCTGTGCCCCGCACGCCTCATCCCCCGTTCCCCGGCCTGGCCTGCGGTGGGGGCGGTGACGATCAGGAGGCCGAAGCGGGCGGCGAACATGTCCCCGGAGGGCGGGCGAAGCAGCAGGTCGCCAGCCGTGGCCTGCCATGGGATCCGCTCGCTTGCGGGCGGTAGGGCCGGATGCGTTTGTGGGCGATGCCGGCCGCGGCCAGGGTCTGGGTGCCTCATCCAACGACCACCGCCGCACCATGACCGTTGATGCTCTGGGCTTGATCCGCTTTGCCGGACGTCCGAGATCAGGCGTTCTGCCCCGGAAGGATGTCCATCATCGAGATCGCGTCGACCTCCACCTGGCCCAGGTAAGTGTGACGGCCTGACCAGCAGTGAACGCGCGGAACTGGCCGCACTGCGGCGGGAGAACCGCCGGCTGCTGGAGGACGTCGACATCCTCGAGCGGGCCACGGCTCTCTTCGTGGAGGAGATCCGGTGACGGTGCACCCGTTCATCGAGGCGGAGAAGCAGAGCAACCACAACGTCAAACGCGCCTGTGAACTGCTCAACGTCTCCCGCACCGCCTTCTACGCCCGCCGCATCGGCTCCTGTGGGTCCGGGCACTCTCCGCTCTTGCCGTCGGCCGATGCGTCGAGCCTCGGGCCCACTGTTTCGCACACGGCGGCTTCACTGCCAATCGCCTTTCCGAGAAGGGCACTTGTGTGATCGAAACCCTTCCCCTGCAGGGCCGTTGTCTGAGAGCTTGCGTTCACCACTTCCCACAATCGGTCCGGTTGGTGCCACCAGCGCCACCGGACTCTCGGAGGACGCATTGCTTACCTTCATATCCAGCCGCCTGAGACGCTCGGTCGTGGCCACTGCTGCCCTCGGTGCGGCAGTGGCGTTCGTGAGTCCCGTCGGGGCCGCCCAGGCCGCGCCGGTCGCGTCCGGGACCTCTGTGGCGTCCG
Organism: Streptomyces lunaelactis; assembly: GCF_003054555.1. Lineage (NCBI taxonomy): Bacteria > Bacillati > Actinomycetota > Actinomycetes > Kitasatosporales > Streptomycetaceae > Streptomyces > Streptomyces lunaelactis. The sequence continues at coordinate 562,190 of NZ_CP026304.1, forward strand.
CGTCGTCCACCGCTTCGTGGGCCGCAGGCACTCGGGCCTACCTGGTCATCACCGCACCGGGCGACACCTCGGCCGTACAGACGGCGGTCACCAACAACGGCGGCACGGTGTTCGCGCACTACGACGCGATCGGCGTGATCGTGGCGCACTCGACGTCCTCGGCCTTCGCGGGCACCATGCGCGGCGTCAGTGGCGTCCAGCAGGTCGGCGCCACGCGGACCTCGGATGTTCCGGCCGACGCGTACAACCCCGTGCTTCCCGCCACTCCCTCGCAAGCCACGACCACCCTCACCGAGTCCAACCGCTGGGACATGACCCAGATCAAGGCGGACAAGGCCTGGGCCGTCACCACCGGCTCCCCCACCGTCAAGGTCGGCGTTCTCGACACCGGCGTCGACGACCTCCACCAGGACATCGCGCCCAACTTCAACGCCGCAGACTCGGCTTCCTGCGCCTACGGCAAGGCGGACACGCGCACCGGCGCATGGCGCGACGTCGGCGAGCACGGAACACACGTGGCAGGCACGATCGCGGCGGCCAAGAACGGCAAGGGCGTCATCGGCGTGGCCCCGAGCGTGAAGATCTCCTCTGTCAGGATCGCCGAGCCGAACACCAGCATGTTCTTCGCCGAGAACACCGTCTGCGGGTTCATGTGGGCCGGTGACCACGGCTTCAAGGTCACCAACAACAGCTATTACACGGACCCGTGGATGTTCAACTGCCCCGACAACGTGGACCAGGCAGCCATCATCGAGGGCGTCAGGCGCGCCCAGGAGTACGCGGAGAACAAGGGCTCGCTGCAGGTCGCGGCCGCGGGCAACTCCAACTACGACCTGGCGAACAAGCGGACCGACACATCGAGCCCGAACGACTCGACCCCGGTCACCCGCACCATCACCAACGCGTGCATCGACATACCCACCGAGCTGCCGGGCGTGGTGACCACAGCGGCCATGGGCAACGGCAACGTCAAGGCCTCGTACTCCAACTTCGGCCGGAGCATCATCGACATCGCGGCCCCCGGCGGCGACGGCGCGTCCGGGGTCTACTCGACGCTGCCGGGCGGCAAGTACGGCACCATGAACGGCACGTCGATGGCCTCCCCGCACGTCGCGGGTGTGGCGGCGCTGCTGGCGAGCACCAACCCCGGCTCCACACCTGCGGATCTCCGGGCCAAGCTGGCCACCCAGGCCACCGATACGGCCTGCCCCTCCGACAGCCGCTGCACTGGCACGACCGCCAACAACGCCTTCTTCGGCGAGGGCCAGGTCGATGCACTGAAGGCCGTCGGCGGCACGCCGCCGCCCGGCGCGTACTTCGAGAACGCTGCGGACGTCGCCATCGCCGACAACAGCACGGTGGAGTCCCCGCTCACCGTGACCGGCGTCAGCGGCAACGCCCCGGCCACGCTCAAGGTCGGCGTGGACATCAAACACACCTACCGCGGCGACCTCGTGGTCTCGCTCGTGGCCCCCGACGGAACGGTCTACACGCTCGAGGACTTCCCGAACAACGACGGCACCGACAACGTCGCCAGGACTTACACGGTGAACGCCTCCTCGGAAGTGGCCGCAGGCACCTGGAAGCTGCGCGTCAGTGACGTCGCCTCCCAGGACATCGGCAAGATCGACGCCTGGAACCTGACCTTCTAGGCCGTGTCTGACACATAGCGCCGTCCGCCCGCAGGGCGAGGTGCGCGGCGTCCGGTGCGTGCAATCGCACCGGGCGTCGCGCGCCAGGCGGGATTTGTCAGACACGGCCCAGGGGCACACGCGTCACCGGGTCCCGGGGAGGAGCTGTGCACGGTTCTCCCCGGGACCTTTCGGCGCCTGGCATGAGACCGAGTTCGCGAACGGGATCACGGCAGTCCACTACTTTTCGCAGAGCCCACTGACACCCTGTCGCAATACCGGCCACCGGTTTTTGGCCATCACGCTCGGCAATGCTCCATAACCGCCGAGTGGTGATCATCACAGGCTCGTGGCGCCAGACCCCCCGGAACAGTGCGCTAACGTCATCGTGCGGCGCGCCGAAGTCGGGATTTCACGAACCACGAACCAGTTCGACTCGGCGGTGAAACCAGAATCCACTTAGGTTTCCCCCGTCAGTGCGTCGCGTGGACAAGGAAACACCAGGAGGGGTTTATGAATAAGAGTCGATTAGAGTCCATAGGGGCGTATCTCCCCTCGGCTGTTATGAGTACTCCGGAACTCCTCACTCACATGGAGAAAGCTCCGGAATTCGACCTCTTCAAGATTACCGGAATGGCCGAGCGCCGCGTCGCGGACGACACTGCCGACATCCCCGAGGACTGCCTCACGATGGCAGTCTCGGCGGCCCGCGAGTGCCTGGATCGCTCGCGCTACGCGCCGGACGAGATCGACGTCGTGATCTCCTGCTCCATCAGCCGCACCACGGACGGGCGACGCCACCAGTTCGAGCCGTCGTTCGCCCACCGCATCGCCAAGGAGATCGGCGCGCTCTCCGCCCTTCACTTCGATGTCTCCAACGCCTGCGCGGGCATGATGACCGGCGTCTATCTGCTGGACCGGATGATCCGCTCCGGTGAGGTGCGCAACGGCTTGGTCCTCAGTGGCGAGCACATCACCCCGATCGCCTTCACCGCCGCACGCGAGATGGAGAACAGCCGGGACCCGCAGTTCGCGTCCCTCTCCGTGGGCGACTCGGCCGTCGCCGTGATGGTCGATCGCGCCACCGACGAAGCGGACGCGATCCACGACATCGAGCTGATGACCTGCTCGGAGTACTCGCACCTGTGCCTGGGCATGCCCAGCGACGACACCGGCGATCTGGCCATGTACACGAACAACACAGAGATGCACGCCCAGGACAGGCTCTCGCTGTGGCCGACCTTCCACCGCGACAAGCTGGCCGAAGACGGTCGCCAATTCGCCGACGAGGGGTACGACTTCGTCGTCCAGCACCAGGTCGGCAGCCGGTTCATCGACTTCATGAACCACGTGGGCGAGAACATCTTCGAGACACCGATGCCTCAGTCACTCTCGATCGTCGAGAAGTTCGCCAACACCGCCACCACCTCTCACTACTTGGTACTGCATCAGGCACTCGCGGAACGCCGCATACCCAAGGGGTCCAAGATCCTCCTGGTGCCCGCCGCATCGGGTGTGGTGACCGGTTTCCTGTCCGCGACCGTCTCCTCCCTGGAGGTATGACCATGGCCACCGTCATCACCTCCACCGCCCTCAGCCCCGCCGACGAGTCAGGCAGCGCGATCGGGTACGCGGCATCGGCCGGCAGCGTCTGCCTGGCACAAGCCGGGCTCACCGCCGCTGACGTCGACGTCCTGATCAACGTCGGCGTCTACCGCGACTCCAACATCTCCGAGCCGTCCGTCGCCGCACTCATCCAAAAGCGCATCGGTATCAACCTGGAGTATCTGCACGACCCCGACCGGCGGGCCGCGTTCTCGTTCGACCTCATGAACGGCGCCTGCGGCGTGCTCAACGCCGTCCAGGCGGCCGGTGCCCTGCTGGCAACCGGCAGTGCCCGCCGGGTATTGGTGGTCTCCGCCGACACGCACCCCTCGATGGACCCGTCGAAGGCGGGCACTGCCGGGTTCCCGTACGCGAGCACCGGCGCGGCGCTGCTGCTGGAACGCACCGACGACGCCCGCGGCTTCGGCCGGGTGTACCACCGGTCGGCGCCGGGGACGCACGGCGTCAACGGGTACCTGCCGCTGGACGAGGCCGGCTCCGAGGGCCGTAACACTGTCGTCGTCGACTGCGACGGCGGCGTCCTGGAGCGAATGCTCGATCTGGCCGTCGAATCGGTACGCGGCTGCCTCGCGGCCGAGGACGGCACCGACACCGAAGGAGCGGCAGCCTTCCTCGACCGCACACTGCTGATCACCTCCCAGCCGGCACCCGACTTCCCCGCCCAGCTCGCCAAACGCCTGGGCGTGGCATCCGATGCCGCAGTCACCGTCGAAGGGGTCCAGGGCGACCCGCACACCTCCGCACTCGCCTACGGCTTCCGACAGGCACAAGACGCGGGCAGGCTCACCGGCTTCGACCGGATCCTCTTCCTCGCCGTCGGCGCCGGGCTGAGTTCGGCAGCCTCCCTCTACCGCCTGGCCGACGACAGCGAAGGAGCCGCGTGCTGATGCCCGGCACCGCAACCGCACTGCGCCAGGACGCGTTCCTGGCCGAACTACTTGCCTGGCACGCCGTCCGTACACCCGACAAAGCGGCCGTCATCCACCCGGACGGCGACCGGATGGCGGCAGGTCGACCGGCCTACGCCTCGGTCGGCTATGCCGAGCTCGCCGCCCGGGTCACCGCCTGCGCCGCCGCGCTGGAAGAGCACGGCATCCGCCGCGGTACCCGTACAGCGCTGCTGGTGACTCCGGGCGTCGACCTGCTGACGCTGGTCTTCGCCCTGATGCACGTCGGAGCGGTTCCGGTGGTGGTCGATCCCGGCATGGGGCTGAGCCGCATGCTGGACTGCATCCATCGCGTGGGTGTCCAGGCATTCATCGGCGTACCGTCCGCACACATCCTGCGGCGGCTTCGCCCGCGTGCCTTCGCCGGAGTGCAGAGCCTGATCCGGGTGGGCGGCCCAAGCGGCACCGGACTTGAGGAGCTGACCTCCTTCGGTGCGGGCCTGCCGCAGCTGCCCCCGCTGGAGTCCGGGCCCGACGACCTCGCGCTGATCGGCTACACCACCGGCAGTACCGGCCCGGCCAAGCCGGTCGAGATCACCGTCGGCATGCTGCGGGGCATGGCGTACGGCGTCGAGGAGGGCCACTTCACCGCCGACATGGCAAGCACCCTGGTCACTCTGCCCCTGATGGGCGTGTTCGACCTCGCGGCGGGCCGCACGGCGGTGGTGCCGAAGATGAACATGGGCCGCGTCGGCACCGCCGACCCGGCGCTACTGACCGACGCGATCCAACGCTTCTCCGTGAACGCCATGTTCGCCTCCCCCGCGCTGCTGGGTCCGCTCGCGGCTCATCTGGCAGAGACGAATGCCCAGGTACCGTCGCTGCGTCTCATCGTCTCCGGTGGCGCACCGGTGAGCCCTGAGCTGATGGGCGCGCTGCGCGCCGTACTCCCCAACGAGGCACGTGTGTTCAGCACCTACGGATCGACCGAAGCGCTGCCGATGGCACTGGTGGAGAGCAGAGAAGCCCTGGCCGGCCCGGCTGCCGGCCCGGCTGAGGGCCTGGGTGTCTGTGTGGGCCGCCCCGCACCCGGCATGTCGGTCCGCACCATCGAAGTCAGCGACCGGCCGGTCCCCCGGTGGACGCCCCAACTGCCGGTGGCTCCCGGTGAGGTGGGCGAGATTGTGGTCAGCGGTGAGGCGGTCAGCCCACGCTACTTCCAAACGCTCCAGGCCGACGCCGAGCACAAGATCCAGGACGGCGGGCGTCGTTGGCACCGCACCGGTGACGTGGGATGGATCGATGGTGAGGGACGGATCTGGTTCTGCGGGCGCAAGAGCCACCGGGTCCGCGCAAGCGGCGGCGACCTGCACACGGTGCGCTGCGAGAGCGTCTTCAACACCCATCCGCAGGTGCAGCGCACGGCGCTGGTGGGCTTCGGCCCGCACGCCGAGCAGCAGCCGGTGCTGTGCGTGGAGCTGGCACCGGACACCGAACGCAAGCAGTGGCCCCGGATCGAGGGCGAGTTGCGCGAACTGGGCGCGAACAACCCGATGACCAAGGCGATCGCGGACTTCCTGCCGCATCCCGCGTTCCCTGTGGACATCCGCCACAACGCCAAGATCCGCCGGGAGCTGCTGGCCGGATGGGCCGAAGACCAGCTCACCGGAAGCCGCCGCCCAACGGCGGCCGACCGCGCGCTGCGCACCGTCCCGCTGCTCGGGTGGGCCTATCTGGCGGCCTGGCCGCTGCTGCCTTGGGATCATGTGGCGCTGACCGCTCTGTGGTGGCTCGACGCCTTCCTGAGCGTCGTCGTCCACGCGGTCCAGATACCGTCCGCGCTGCGCGCGGAGCAGGAACTCGCCACCGGGCGAAAGCCATGGGCGAGCGCCACGCTCACGATGCTGTACGGAGCCACATGGTGGCGTCCCCGCAGCCGCAAGATGAAGGGCGCTGCGGCATGAAGGTACTGGTGACAGGCGCCTCCGGGTTCCTCGGAAGCCACATCGTCGACGCCTGTGCGCGCGCCGGTGACGAAGTGCGGGTGCTGGTACGCAAAGACAGCGACCTGAGCCATCTGCGCACCGTTGCAGGCATCGAGTTCGCGTACGGCGACCTGCGCGACGCCGCCTCACTACGTCGGGCCATGGACGGGATCGACGCGGTGCACCACAGCGCGGCCCGGGTCACCGACAGGGGTACCCGCGCCCAGTTCCAGGACGAGAACGTCTCGGGCACGGAGCGCCTCATGTCGGCGGCCCAGGAAGCGGGCGCACGACGCTTCGTCTTCATCAGCAGCCCCAGCGCGCTGATGGGCATCCGCGGCGGCGACCGGCTCGACATCGACGAGAGCGAGCCCTTCCCCGCACGCCACCTCAATCTCTACTCGGAGACCAAGGCCGCCGCGGAGCGCCTGGTGCTGGCCGCGGACCGTGCGGACTTCACCACTGTCGCGCTGCGCCCGCGCGCCGTCTGGGGCCCGCGCGACCACTCCGGTTTCATGCCGCGGCTGCTCGCGAAGATGATGACGGGCAGTCTGCCCGACCTCTCCGGGGGCAGGCGCGTGTACGCGTCGCTGTGCTACTGCGAGAACGCCGCCGATGCGTGCGTGCGGGCGGCGCGTGCCGACGGTGTCGGCGGCAGGGCGTACTTCATCGCCGACCAGCAGCCGGTGGAGATCTGGAGCACGCTCGCCGGCCTCGCCGAACGGTTCGGCGGCAGTCCTCCGACCAAGCGCGTCTCCCACAGCGTGCTGCGCGCAATCGCCTTCACGGCGGACATGGTCTGGAAACTGCCGTGGCCGGCCAAACACTCCTCGCCCCCGCTCTCCCGGTACTCGCTGGCCCTGCTGACCCGTTCGGCGACGTACGACACCTCGGCGGCGCGACGGGATCTGACAGCGCCGCGGGTGGACCACGAAGCCGGGATGGGCCGGCTGGAGGCCTGGATCGACAGCATCGGCGGCGTCAACGAGTTCATCCGGAAGGTGCGGTAGCCATGACTGCGCAGCGTGCCGCCACGGGCTTCGGTCCTGGGCCCCGTCCTGTGGGGCGTACCGCTTTCCGCCGGCCCGTCTCCCCCACCGAGTGGTCTTATCTGGCCGCCGCCCGCCTGGGTGAGCTGATGGTGCTCCACCTGGTGGTCGAGGGCACCGGGCCGATCGACGCCCTGGCCCTGAGCCGGGCCGTGGCGCAGGCCTCGGCGTCCTGCCCGGGCTCGCGGCTGGTACGTCGCGGCCGGATGTGGATCGACAGTGGACGTCCGGCCCGGGTCGTGGTCGCCGATGGAGCGGCCTTCGACCGCAGTACACTCACCGGCCTGCCGGAGCTCACGGGCCCGCTGCCCGAGGCGGAAGGCCGCTCCGGCACCGAGGTGCTGCTCCTGACCGGCGAACCCAGCACCGTGGTGTTCCGCGCCTCCCACGCAGTGATGGACCTCAAGGGCACGGCGATCTGGGCGGCCGAGGTCTTCCGCGCTCTGCGGGGTGAACCGCTGCACGGCGCCGCCGATTCCCTGGCCGACTACCAGTTGCTGGACGGGCTCGGCCGAACCGGGCAGCGGCCCCGCCTCGGGCTCGACCAGCGCTCACCGTTGGCCGGCCGGGCGGGCAGCGGCTCGCTGTGGCGGCGGCGTACGGTTCCGGGCCGGCACGCTGCGCTGGCCGCGAAGGTGGCGGCGGCGGTCGCCGGGGCCGTGGGTGTTTCCCCGGCCCGGATCATGGTCCCGGTCGATCTGCGGCGTCACGCACCCACGGTGTCGTCCACGGCCAACCTGGCGCTGCCGGTGTTCCTCGACGTGCCGGCCGGCCAGGGCACGGACGAGGTGCACCGGCGGCTGCTCAACGCCCTTTCCGTACGGCAGGAATTGGCGGCCGGGGCGGAGGCGGCGCTGGCCCGGCTACCGCTGCCCGCAACGGCCGCGCTGGTCGGCGCTTCGCGCGCCGCCACGTACGCACGGCACCGCTACCTGGCGTCGGCAATCGTGTCCAACGCCGGCCGACTGGCGCTCGAGGACTTCAGCACCGGGGAGTTCACGGCGGCAACCGTGTACGCCCTGCCGGTGCATGCACCCCTGGTTCCCGTCAGCATCGTCCTGCTGGAACTGCCCGAGCACACCGAACTGGTGATCTCCGCCCGCGGCGCCGCGGACGTCGGCGAGCGCTGCGAGCTGCTGCTGGACCGGATCGAGACCGCGCTTGGCACCGCCGTACCGGTGCCGGGCGCGCCGCGGGTGACACCGCCTCGGGTGCCCGGCGCAGCCGACCGGCTGCTCGCACCCGGACCTGACGGACTTCCGCCGCTCGACACCACAGTGGTGCAGTTGTTCCGGGCGCAGGCCGCCGAGCGGCCGGACGCACCCGCCGTGATCGGCGACAGTCCCCCGTGGTCGTACGGGGATCTGGACCGCCGCTCGGACTCCGTCGCGGCCGTGCTGCTGGCCCGAGGGGTCAGGCGCGGCGAGGTGGTCGGTGTGCTTGCCGACCGCTCCGCGCTCGGCCTGGCGGGGGTCCTGGGTGTCCTCAAGGCGGGCGCCGCGTTCTTGCCGATGGACGACCGGAATCCGGCGCAGCGGGTCAAGGAGCTGCTGCACGACGCACAAGTCCGCTTCTGTCTCACGGAGACGGCCTCTTGTGTCAAGGCGGAGGGGGCCGACTGCACGACGATCCTCCTCGATGACGTCGCAAGGGGGGACTGGACCGTCGACGAGCACGCCCACGCGACCCTCGCCGCTGCCGCCCCCGGGCCGGACGATCTGGCGTATGTCATCTACACCTCGGGTTCCACCGGCAAGCCCAAGGGCGTGCAGATCGAGCACCGGAGCCTGGTCAACGTGGTGGGCTGGATAGCCCCGTTCCTACGGTGCGACGAGCAGACCCGGGCCGCGTACTCCTTCTCGCCCGGCTTCGACCTGTCGATGATGCAGATCTTCCCGCCGCTACTGCACGGTGGCGCCGTCGTACCCGTGCCCGGCGAACTCGACCACATCAAACTCCGTGAGATGTTCTCGGGGCGGCAAGCCAACACCCTGGCGCTGACCCCGACCCACCTCGAGCTCGCCGCACGGCTCGGCCTGCGCCCAGCAGGTATCCGGGCGCTCCATCTCGGCGGCGAGAACCTCACCACGGCCAGCAGCCAGTGGGCCCGCGCGTCGTTCGGGCCCGACTGTCTGATCGTCAATATCTACGGCCCCACCGAGGCGACGGTGGCCTGTACCGTCGCAGTCGTCGGCGACGACGCCTCACGCGCGTCGATGCCGATCGGAGTGCCGGTGCACCGCACCTCTGTGGCCGTCCTGGACGAGCAGCGGCACGAAGTCCGTGACGGCGAGTTGGGCGAGCTGTATGTAACCGGTGTTCAGCTGGCCCGCGGCTATCTCGGCCGTCCCGACCTGACGGCCGACCGCTTCGTCCACTTCCCTGACGGGCGGCGCGCCTACCGGACCGGAGACCTGGTGCAACGGCTGCCGGACGGGCAGCTCGAATACGCGGGCCGGATCGACGCGCAGGTCAAGATCCGCGGCCACCGGGTCGAGCCGGGCGAGATCGAGGCGGCGCTCACCGCACTGCCGGACATCGCACAGGCCGCCGTGGTCGCCCGCCGCCGGCATCACGCCGGCCCGCAGGCGCTGTGCGCCTACGTGGTTCCTGCCGAGGGTGCGGCGGTCCTCGACGAGACAGCCTTACGGGCGGAGTTGGAACGTTCGCTGCCGTCCCATCTGGTGCCCTCAGTGGTGTGTGCATTGCCCGCGCTACCCGAGACGGCAAGCGGCAAGACCGACCGGAACGCGCTGCCGAACCCTTTCGACGAGGCAGCCGAAGAGCACGGGAAGCCAGCCGTCCCGGGAGCGCCCACTGATTCGCAGCCCAGGCTCGGCCCCGACACCGCCGCAGTGACCGCCGGGATCTGGTCCCGCGTCCTGCACTGCGACGCCACTCGCCTCGACGACTCCTCCGACTTCCACGCACTGGGCGGCGACTCACTCGCCGTCCTGGAGATGCTGGCCGCGCTCGGAGACGAACTGCTGGGACAGGCCATGGAGAGGCAGTTCTTGGCCCGGCTCGGGTCCCTGAGCGACAACCTGACGCTCGGCCGGGTCGTCGAGACCGTCGACGCGCTGCGGAGGACGTCGTGATCTTCGTCGGTGAGGGCGCGCTGCTCTGGCGCGCCGTACAGCACACGCTGGACAGCGGCCTGGCCGTGGACCTGGTCTGCGGCCCTGCCGCCCCGCGGACGGCTCGGCCCGACGTGCCCTTTCTGGCCGTCGCGGACGTCAACACGGTCGCTGCCGAACTGGCCGGCGCCGGCACGGACGGCCTCGTCTGGTCGGTCAACAACCGGATGATCTTTCGCGCTCCGGTCCTCTCCACCGGGCTGCGCATCCTGAACGTCCACCATGGCCCTCTGCCTGCCTATCGGGGACTGCCCGAGGTGGCCCTGGTGTACGCGATCCTGCGCGGCGAGCCGGAGTTCGCCGCGACACTCCACCAGGTGGACGAGGGCATCGACACGGGCCGGACCCTGGCCGTGGAGTCCTATCCGATCGGCCCGAACGATCCCTACCACGTGGTGCTGCGCCGCGGCCTGCAAACCTGCCACCATCTCTTCGAGCGCTGCCTGCCCCTCGCCGTGGCCGACCCCGACTGGACCGGCGAGCGCACCCGGCCCACGGGGGCAACGGTGGCCGACGGCGGTGGCTACTTCGGCCGCAAGGCACTGGTCCGTCTGCACGAGTACCGCAGCCACCCGAACTTCAAGCGCGCCACCGACCTGGGCTTCCTGGCCGATTACCTCCCGGAACTCACGGCAGCCCTGCCATGAGGCCGGTCGCGACGCCGGCAATCTCAGCTCGGCGAACGGTCTCCCCGGCCGACCTCACGATCCCTGACGCGCGGCAGACGCTCAATCGCCACCATGGCAGCATCGTCGCCCAGCCTCCCCCCGGCATGACTCAGAAGGTCTTTGCACAGGTGGTTCAGAAAAGCTTGAGGATGTTCACCGGACCAAGGAGCCACCCGTTCCACAAGGGGGTAGAAGGCGCCGGACCGGTCCCGGGCCTCGATGACTCCGTCCGTGTAGAGCAGGATGATGTCGCCTGCCGCGAAGGCGAACGTCTCCGCGGCGAAGTCGGTGTCCACGAGTTCGATGAGGCCCAGAGGTGGAGCCGGGCGGCGCACTTCCAGCGCGATGACCTGGCCGCCGCGTAGCAGCAGGGGCGGCGGATGCCCGCAGTTGATCACATGAAGGACCGGCTCGTCGTCCGGAACGTCGAGGACGGCCGCGGTGATGAATGCCTCGCCGTGATTCTCGGTGTCGTCAGCATCAGCTCCAGGGTCGTCCAGGTTCGACGAGACCGTTCCCTCCAGATAGGCCACCAGCGCCGGCAGGTCGGTCTGCCGGTGGGCAGCGGCTCGGAAGGCGCCGAGGAGGAGAGCGGCGTCCCCGATCGCCTCCAGCCCCTTGCCCCGAACGTCCCCGACGATGAACCGGGTCCCATGGGCCGTGCGGGCGGCGGCATACAGGTCGCCGCCGATCTGTGCCTCGGCTTCGGCGGCAATATAGACGGACGCCACACGCAGCGGGCCGACCCGCTGCGGCAGTGGCCGTAGCACCACCTGCTGTGCGGCCTGGGCCACCGAGCGGAGCTGGGTGAGTTGCTTTTCGTGCTCTTCTCGCAGGTGGGCGAAGAATGTCACGAATACCGAGATCAGGATCAGCGCGATGATCTGGAAGGTGTGGTTCAGGTCGGTGAGGCTGGTGCGCGCCATCGCAACCACCATCTGGGCCAGGACGGCGACCGCTCCGACGAATGCGGTGGTTCGAGGCCCGGCGAACGAAGCTGTGACGGCCGGAGCGGCGACCAGGAAGGGGCCGAGGTGGACCTCGGGAGGAGCCAGGATGTCGACCACCGTGACGATCGCGATCATTGCGAGGGGTACGGCGACGAGCGCGTGACCCGGCTCCCATGACCAGCGATTACTCCCACGGAGTCGTCCAGGACTCATTAGTCCTGGATACACCGAACCATGGCTCGGCGCTCACCGCCGCCATGCCGGGGCACACCGCAGGAGGACGGCTTCCAGCCGCGCTGCAGGGCGCCTGCGCCGTTCCCAGGCGCGTCATCGACTCCCGTACGAACCGTGTTCGCACTATGCGTGGCGCAGGCTCACGTCCTGACCTGGACCAGCGCGTGCGTACCGCTGGTCCGCCAGGCGCTGCCTGTCGCTTCCAGCTCCGCCTGCGTATGCGGTGCGAGACCGGTGATGACATCGGACTTCAATGTCCGCAGCGCGGCGACCGGGCCGGGAAAGTACTCGGTGACCTTCGAGAAGGCGGTGGTGGCGGGCCAGTGGCGGTCACCGACGAGCCGGCGGTAGTTCAGGTCGCCCTTCATGACGGTCAAGGTGGCGGAGGCGAAGTCCTCCCGGAGCCCGACCGGCATGTCCAGGTACGGCAGTGGGGCGCACGCGAACGGATAGGCGCGCAGGAGGAGACGTCCGCCGGTCACCGCCTGCCGCAGCCGCCCACCGATCTCCGATGCCCGTCCGGAGGCCGCGGCCATGCGTGTCAGACAGTCGAGCACGTCAGTCGTGGTGGCGTCGGAGATGTAGTACGGATACGGCTTGATGTGCAGGCTCACGCACGAGGCGCGATCCGTGGTGAGCAGATGGTCGGCGAGAACCAGATCGGGCAGCAACTCCGGCCCGGCGTTGTCGGCGACCAGGCACACCTTTCCGGGCCGTTGGCCTGCCAGCAGGTCCCAGAGCGCCGTCGTGTCGTCCACGACGAGCCCTGTCACACGCTCGCCCAGACCGGACTCGCCGGCCGACAGCCGGAAGCCAAGGTCGGCTCTGTTCCCCCACAGTGACGCGTGCAGCAGGGTGGTGTCCTGCTGCGCTGCCGGCAGGCGGGGAATCCCGTCGAGGGCGGCGAGCTCGGAATCGACGGTCGCGCCCATGAGTTCGGCGCGTTTGAAGGGTGCGAACGGGTCGATGCCCCGCCACGGTCCTGGAGCGAAGTAGCCCAGCGCGGCCAGCAGCTTCCGGTAGAAGTAGCTCTCCGCCCAGAGGAACGGCACGTCTGCCCAGCGACACCCGATGTGGCCCCCGGCCCACCGCCGCCATTCAGCTGCATCCGGTTCGGTGTCGTCGAGCGCCTCGATGACACCTCCCTCGGCGGTCTCGCGCAGCAGGGCGTGCAGAGCGTGCTGCTGTTCCGCGGGATAGGGGGTCGCCCGGCGTACGCGTTCGACCAGCGCAGGGTGCCGGTCATGGAGAACGCCCCAGGCGAAGGAGCCGACGGTATTGCTCACAACGACAGGGGCGTTGCCCACGTCGGCCGGAGTTGGTTGCGACATGCTCGGCGGACTCCTTTTGTCGACGCCGCGGACGGACACGCGAGCGGCATCACCGTACGCCGCGTTCGGTCGGAGGCTGACCTTCACGGCGAGTGTGCCGTCACCCGAACCGGACCCCGCCGGGCGGGCGGTTCCGGCTGAGCACCACTGCCCGAGCCGGTTCCGACCGCCCGTCGGCCCGCCCCCGCGGATCGGAGTCAGGCCGAGTACTGGTGGGCCGAGTAGGTCAGGTAGCCCGCGTCACCGCCCTGGTAGTGCGTGGCCTCATCGGCGGGGGCGATCGGAAGCGCGCCCCGCAACCGTTCGACCAGGTCGGGGTTGGCGATGAAGGCGCGGCCGAAGCTGATGAGGTCGGCGCCCAGGCCGAGCCAGTGGTCGGCGTCGTCCCGGCCGGTCTGCTTCGGGCCCATCGGAAGCGTCGGGTTCATGACGAGGGTGCCCGGCCACGCCCGGCGCAGGGCGACCAGTACCTCTTCGTCGGCGGTGGCTTCGAGGTGCACGTAGGCCGGCCCGAGTGGGGCCAGTTCGGTCAGCAGCGCGGTGTAGAGCTCGCGGACGTCGGAGTCCTCGACTCCCCAGAACGTTGCGCCCGGTGAGAGGCGGATGCCGGTCCTGGCCCCGCCGACGGCCTCGACGGTGGCGGCGACCGCTTCGACGGCGAACCTGATCCGGTTGGCGATCGGGCCTCCGTAGCGGTCCGTGCGCAGGTTGGCGTTGGACGAGAGGAACTGCGAGATCAGGTAGCCGTTGGCGCCGTGCAGTTCCACGCCGTCGAACCCCGCGTCGACGGCGCGGCGGGCGGCCCGGGCGTAGGACAGTGCGTGCTCGGGCACTTCGGCGGTGTCCAACGCGCGCGGCGTCGGAGCGGGCTGGAGCCCGGTCGGGGTGAACACGTCGCCGACGGCGGGGACGGCCGAGGGCCCGACCGGTTGCAGGCCGGTGGTGTCGGAATGCGAGACCCGGCCGCCGTGCATGATCTGGGCGAAGATCCGTCCACCGTTGACGTGGACGGCATCGGTCACAGGACGCCACGCCTCGACCTGCTCGTCGGTGTGCAGTCCCGGCGTACCCGGGTTGGACTGCCCGATCGCGCTCGGCTGCACCCCCTCGCTCACGATCAGCCCGGCCGTGGCCCGCTGAGCGTAGTAGGCCGCCATCGACGGCGTCGCCAGACCGCCGGCGGCGGCCCGGACTCGGGTCATCGGGGCCATGACCACCCGGTTGGGCAGCGTCAGGCCGCCGAGCCGGTAGCTGGTGAAAAGGGTCGTCATGTCAGGACTCCTTCGCGATCCGCAATGCCCGCGCCTCGGGCACGTCAGCTACGCTAAAACCTCACACTGACGTCAGAGGCAAGCTGTTGTGACGCGGGACATAGCCGGGAGGTCATCGTGCGGATCGGGGAGCTCGCGTCACGGGCCGGAGTCAGCGTCCGGTCCGTGCGCTACTACGAGGAGCAGGGCCTCCTCACCAGCACCCGCAGCCCCAGCGGGCAGCGGCACTACACGGACGGCGAGGTCGAGCGGGTCGCCTTCATCCAGCGGCTGTACGCCGCAGGCCTGTCCAGCCGCACCATCAGCGAGCTGCTGCCCTGCGTCGACGCGCCGAGCGCGGAGAACTCCGACTCCGCGCTGGAGCGGATGGCGCAGGAGCGCGACCGGCTCTCCACGCACATCGCCGACCTCGTGCGGACCAGGGACGCACTCGACGGGCTGATGGCCACAGCCCGGGCGCACCGGCAGCAGTTGGGGACGGCCGTGGCCGGCTGACCGAGGAACACGCCTTCGATCCTGCCCCGTCATCGGAGGAGGGAGGCATGGCGGAACCATGCCTCCCTCCTCCGATGACGGGGCGAGCGTGCGTACCAGATCCCTCGAGCCCGGCACGATCCGAACGAGAGGCCCCAGTTCAGACCTTCGCGGGCGTCCGCTCCTCCTCAGTGGGCGCGCCGTCGGTGAGGCCCAGCCGCCCGTGCACAGCGCGCAGCGGCCTCGGCGCGTACCAGGCCGTACGCCCCAGCAGCCGCATGGCCGCCGGCACGAGCACCCCGCGTACGGCCACCGCGTCGATCAGGATCGCCAGACCGCTGCCGAGCCCGAACATCTGGATGAAGCTGACATGGGCCGTGCCGAAGGCGAAGAAGCTCACCGCGAGCAGCCCGGCTGCCATGGTCACGATCCGCCCGGTGTGCGAGAGCCCGCTGGTGACGGCGGTCTCCGTGTCGGCGCCCGCGTCGTGCAGCTCCTTGATCCGGCTCGTCACGAAGACCTCGTAGTCCATGGACAGGCCGAAGGCGATGCAGAACATGAGCACCGTCATCGAGGTGTCCATCGGCTGTGGTGTGAAGCCGAGCAGGGAGGCCAAGTGGCCGTCCTGGAAGATCCACACCATGACGCCGATTGCCGCGGTGAGGCTGATGGCGTTGAGGACCAGCGCCCGCAGTGGCTGGACCACGCTGCCGGTGAACAGGAAGAGGATCACGAACGTACTGCCCGCGACGAGACCGATGGCGGCCGGGAGCCGGTCGGCGATCGAGTCCTTGGAGTCGACGAGCCGCGCGTCGGTGCCGCCGACCAGCGCCTGGGTCCCGGCGGGCGGATCCACCGCTCGTACGTCCTTGACCAGGTCCTGCGCCTCGCCCGACTTGGGGGTGAGGTCGGTGACGACGGTGATCCGCTGGGCGTCGGGCCGGCCCAGCGCGGCGTTCGCGGGCCCGGGCGGAGCGGACCGGCCGTCGCTGAAGGTGCCGGCGGAGGTCTCGACCCGCACCGCGCCGTCGAGCCGCGAGATGTCGGTCGCGTACGAGCGCAGCTCGGCCGGGGCCACGGGCCCGGTCGTGACGATCTGCACCGCCGACTCGTCGCTGCCGGTGAAGTCGCGCTGCACCGCGGTGGCGACCTGCCGGCTCTGGGCGCTCTCTGGCAGCACCCGCTCGTCCGGCGTGCCGAAGATGACTCCGAGCAGCGGACTCGCGGCGAGGAGCAGTATCCCGAGGACCGGCAGTGCGGTCAGGGCGGGCCTGCGCATGACCGTGCGGGCCAGCCGGCCCCAAAGGGGCGCGTCGGCGCTCCGCACGGTCTTCGCCCAGGGCAGCCGGCCGTTGTTGACCCGGTGACCCAGCACGGCGAGCAGCGCCGGGACGACGAGCAGGGCGCTGACGGCGGCGATGGCCACCACGCCGATGCCCGCGTAGGCGAAGGAGCGCAGGAAGAACTGCGGGAAGACCAGCAGCGCGGCGAGTGCGGCTGCGACGGTCGCCGCGGAGAAGGTGATGGTCCGCCCGGCAGTCCGTACCGTGTGCCGGAGCGCTTCGGGGACGTCGGCGCCCTCCGCGAGGTGCTCGCGGAACCGGCTGATCATGAGCAGTGCGTAGTCGATGCCGAGGCCCAGGCCGAGGGCGGTGGTGAGGTTGATCGAGAACACCGACACGCTGGTGAGGCTGCCGAGCACATAGAGCTCGGCGAAGGTGCCGACGATCGCGATCAGCCCGATGACCAGGGGCAGCAGTGCCGCAACGATGCTGCCGAAGGCGATCACGAGCAGGATGAGGATCAGTGGCACGGCGATCATCTCGGCCACCGCGAGGTCCTTGGCGACCTGGGTGGGCACTTCGTCGCCGACCGCGGCGGCTCCGCCGGCCTGCACGGTCAGCCCGTTCCGGTCGCCGGTGTACTCATCAATGATCGCCGAGGCGTTGTCGCCCTGCTCGGTGTCGTCGCCGTTGACGTGAGCCAGCACCAGCGCCTCTTTCCCGTCCCGGGAGGTCAGCGCGGAGGTGCCGCTGTCCCAGTACGAGATCACGTTCGCCACGGTGGGCTCGCCCTTGAGCTCCGAGGTGAGTGCGCGGCCTGCGTGCTCGGCGGCGGGCGAGCCGATGCCGGCGCCGTCGTCGGCCCGGACCAGCAGGACCAGGTTGCTCTCGCCGCCGAACTTCTCGTCGATGAGCTCCTGGGCGCGGGCCGAGGGCGCGCTCGGATCTTCGAAGCCGCCGCCCAGGAGCTTGCCGAACGCTCCGAAGCCGATGGCTCCCATGGCAACCACGGCCACCACGGTGAGTGTCAGTACGAGCCGGCCTCGGTGGAGGGCCAGCTCGGCAATTCGATCGAACACGGTCATCGCCTCCGGATGTTTACGCCGTTAATATCGACGGTGACACACAATGTTAACGACGTCAACATGAGGCAGGATGGGGTCATGGAATCGATCACGGGCGGCAAGTCCCGCTACCACCACGGCGACCTCCGCAACGCGCTGATCGAGGCCGCCGTCGGACTCGCGGTCGAAGGCGGCCCCGAGCGTGTCGTCCTGCGTGAGGCGGCCCGCAGCGTCGGCGTGTCGCCCACCGCCGCGTACCGCCACTTCACCGGCCAGGGAGATCTCCTCGAGGCCGTGAAGATCCGCGGCCAGCAGGCGCTCGCCGACTCGATGACCGAGGCCGTGCGCGTACTGCCCGGGCTCGACGACCCGGGTGAGGAGGCCGTTCGCAGGACCGAGGCGATCGGGCGTGGGTACGTCCGGTTCGCGATCGAGCACCCGGGGCTCTACCGCACCGCCTTCTGCCGCACGCCCTTGGCGGAGGGCAGCGGCTTTACCGGCCTCGATGCCCCCGAGGACAGGCCCGAGTTCGCGGCGTTCGTGCAGCTCTCGGACACGCTCGACACGCTCGTAGCCGCAGGCCGGATGAGGCCGGAGAACCGGCCTGCGGCCGAGGTCGCCGCCTGGTCGGCCGTCCACGGCCTCTCCCTGCTCATCCTCGACGGCCCGCTCGCCCACCTCCCCGCCGACCAGCGCGACGCGGTCGTGGAGCGCACTCTCACCACCATCGTCGCCGGCCTGACCCGCTAGGGCCTTTCGTTTGGATCAGGGCGGCCCGCCGCGGAGCGGCTGATGTCACTGCGGTGCGTGCGATCGCAATGCGGCGGAGCCATGCCGACCGACGACAACGAGGCGAGCGTGCGTGCCAGGGCACGCGAGCCCGGCACGATCCGAACGAGAGGCCCTGGGGCGCCCAGGGGGTCACCCTTCCCCGATGCGTGGGGACCCCGACCAGCTGCAGGTCGGCGGGCTGCCGGTCAACACGGCGGCTGGATACTCCGTGACTCCTGGGGCTGGTGCGGTCATAGAGTGTCGCGCGTGAGAAGACATATCGAGTTCGAACGCCTCCACAACTTCCGGGACTTGGGCGGCTACCGCACCCAGGATGGCCGCACCGTGCAATGGGGCCGCCTCTACCGATCCGACTCGCTCTCCAAGCTCCAGGGAGCCGACTGGGACCAGTTCCTCGCCCTCAAAGTGGGCGCGGTGATCGACCTGCGCTATCCGTGGGAGATAGAGGCGAAAGGCCGCGTGCCCGACAGCGAGGGACTCGAGTACATCAACCTCAGCGTGGAACACCGGCCCTACGACCAGGCGGAGATCGACCCTGACCTGGACCCCTGGCGCTTCCTCGCCGACCGGTACGCGGAGGTCGCCCTCGATGGAGCCGAGGAACTCCTGCAGGCCCTTAAGGTCATCGCATCCGGCAATGCCCCACAGGTCTTCCACTGCGCATCGGGCAAGGACCGTACCGGCCTGCTGGCCGGCCTGGTCCTCGCGCTCCTGGGCGTGGCCGAGGACGACATCGTCGCGGACTTCGCTCTCACCGAACTGGCCACCGAGCGTCTGATCGCCGACTGGACAGCGGCCAACCCCGGTCGGACTATGACGTGGCCCGGCTACGGACGAGCGCCGGAAGAGGTCATGCGACTGTTCATGTCCGACCTCACTGCCACTTACGGCTCCGTGCACGACTACGCCGTTGAGCACCTCGGCGTCGACGAAACCCTGATCTCACAGTTGCGCACGCAGCTTCTGAGCACCTGAGCCTCACGACGGCGATCAACGCTCAGCACCCTGTGCGGCCGGCTGACTCCCCCGCCAACCGGCCGCACATGGGACTCACAACTCGCCACCAAGGGGCCCTGCGGCCCGGCGGTTCCGATCACAGGACCAGATGCGCGATCATGTTCGACATGACGTCGACAGTGTCGCCAGAGCCAGGCACAGCCGGGGATCAGCGCATCAAGATCTGGTTCCGTTTCATGCCGAGAGAAGGCTGGCTTCCGCAGGACACCGAGGGCCTGTGGGCGACACGCCTCGGCGACGACACCGCCCGCGTGGAGAACGTCCCCTTCTTGCAGAACGGGGTCGCCGAAGGCGACGTCGTGCGCTTTGCCACCGATGATGACGGCCTCCACTGGGCCAAGGAACGGGTCTCGGCATCCGAGAACTGCGCTGTCCGAGTCCTGCCGGTGCCCAGCGGCCCCCTGGGACGGAGTGCTCAGGCTGTGCACGCGCACCTGGCACCGTTCGGCTTGGGCGGCGAGGTGTTCAGTGACGAGTTTCCGTTGGTCGCCTTCAACGTGCCTGCCGAGGCGGACCTGGGCCAGATCAAGAAGCTTCTGGCCCACGGCCAAGAGGAGGGCTGGTGGCACTTCGAGGTCGGATGTGCCACCGACGCCTGGAGACAGGCGTAGGCGGGGCTTCATGAGTGCTCGACGCCGCCCTGTATGGCCGCGTGGGTGTTCCGCAGCAGGAACATGCAGGGGCTTGGTCAGCTATCACGTTCTGAAGTCTCGAGCCACGCTCTTCCCGCAGCTCAGGGGCCCCGCGCTCACGTGGACGGAACCCTGTTGAGATGTGTTCATAACGCCCGGCGTATGAGGTGCGAGCGGGACGGGTCCTGACGCCGAGAACTTCACGCTTGACTTATATAAGCCACGGATGAGATTCTCGGGTTGTGCACGCATTCGACGTTCTTGGTGATCCAGTCCGTCGCCGGATACTGGAGCTGCTCGCCGACGGCGAGCAGACGGCCGGCGCGGTCAGTGGGGTCATCCACGAGGAGTTCGGGATCTCGCAGCCGGCGGTGTCGCAGCACCTCCGAGTACTGCGGGAGTCCGGGTTCGCGACCGTCCGACCGGAGGGCACCAGGCGCCTGTACGCAGTCGATCCGGGGCCCCTGCAGGAGGTCGACGTCTGGCTGGAGCACTTCCGCCGGTTCTGGAACCAGCGCCTGGACGCCCTGGATACCGAACTCGCGCGCGGCGGGCGCGAACGCCGCGAAAAGGACGACCCGAGGTCGCCGGGGGGCAGCAAGCCACACACGAAGTGCGAGGAGGACGCGTGATCGACTTCGTCGACCAGATCAACGCCGCCCACCGGGAGGTCGGCAACCATCCCGTCGCCACGGGCGAGGGGCGGTCGCTCCTGCTGCGCCGCAGTTGTGACGCCTCGATCGACGACGTCTGGAATGCCTGCACCGACCCCGACCGGATCAGCCGATGGCTGGCCCCGGTCACCGGTGACCTCTGACGGCTCTTGGCGCTTGATATTCCAGCAGGTCCCTTGCGCGGGCGATCCGTGGGCGAGCCGGCCGGTCTGCCGCTTGTCGGGTGACGTACCCAAGGGGACTACGTGACAGCTCCGTCAGCCCTCAGCCGAAAGCAGTTCTTCGGCTACTTGAGGGTGAAGCTTCCTCATGGTCCGGACGATATCGACGAGTCGGTCGTGCTTAGCTTCCTAGCTGCCGGGGTTGCACCGGCAGTCGCGCGCAGCAGTACGGCAATGGCACTCGGCACAGGCTTGGCCGGCGCATTTCTCGTTGCCACCGCAGGGCTGCTCCTCCTACGCGCACAGGCCCGCCGCCGCAAACTGCTTCAACTGCGCTACGCGCTACAAGGGGACGCCCCATAAGGCACCGAACAACCCGCGCCTTGGGATTCAGTTGCTGCCTCTACGCCGCATGGACCGGTCACAGATCGTGCAGGTGATCAGCCTGGAGGGTTCAGTCCAGCGGACCGGAGGCCGGGGACGGGCACCAGACCTGTCCGTTGTCGCCAACCGGCTGGATTACCGCACTCTCACCCCTGCTTTCAGCCAGAACTGTGCCAACCACACAGCTCTCCGGAGATTTCGTATCACTCGTGTAACAGCCCACGGCATTAGGGGTTGAGATCGGCCGATATGGACCCAACAGGCCATAGTCCGAGCGGGAGTTGAAGGATTGGGCACCCTTGTCACTCCGGTCGCCCGTTCCACATAATCGCAGGGCGCTTTGCGGACTCATCCCCCACTGGGTTCGGACGCCTTGCGGCGTGCTGCCGTTTTCCAACGCACTTCATTCGGTGGTGGCTTCCGATTCCCGGGGTTGGTATGAGCCCGTCATTGAGGCGTACCCCCCACGAAAGGAAGTCCGTTGAAGAGCTACCTGAAGCACCTCAGGACGACCACCGCGATCGGTGCCGTCGCCCTCGCTGCCTTCAGCCTCCAGCCCGGCGCGGCCAACGCCGCCTCCGCACCGACCCCACGCGGTGACGTAGGCACGAAGGTTGTCGGCGGGACCAAGGCCGATCAGGGTGAATTCCCGTTCATGGTCCGCCTGTCCATGGGCTGTGGCGGCGCACTGTACGCCAAGGACATCGTTCTGACCGCCGCTCACTGCGTCGACGCCAGCGGCCCGAACACCGGCATCACCGCGACGGCCGGCGTCGTCGACCTGGAGGACCCCAACGCGATCAGCGTGAAGTCCACCGAGGTCCTCCAGGCGCCCGGCTACAACGGCAAGGGCAAGGACTGGGCGCTGATCAAGCTCGAGAAGCCGATCGATCTGCCGACCCTGCCGATCGCCGCGGACGACAAGTTCAACACCGGCGACTTCGACATCGCCGGCTGGGGCGCGGACAAGGAAGGCGGCGACCAGCAGCGCTATCTCCTCAAGGCCAAGGTCCCGTACATCGACGACGCCACCTGCCAGACGGCGTACGGCGACCAGCTGACCGCCGGCGAAGAGCTCTGCGCAGGGATCCTGGACACCGGCGGCGTCGACACCTGTCAGGGCGACTCCGGCGGACCCATGTTCCGTAAGGACGACGCGGATGGCTGGATCCAGGTCGGCATCGTCAGCTGGGGCGAGGGATGCGCGCGCCCGGGCAAGCCCGGTGTCTACACCGAGGTGAGCACCTTCGCGGCGGACATCAAGCAAGCCGCCGACGGGCTGGGCGGCTGACGCCGGTCAGTACCTGTTGAGCAGTTGAGCTGAGCACCATCGCGTCCCGGCGCCGGACCTCCGGCACCGGGACGCGGCTTGACGCGAGCCGCGTTCCACAGACTGCTCGGTCGAGGGAGAATCCCTCGCTATGAAACGCGAGCCCGGTCCCTTGACGCTGAGCGAGGACGACCGACTGTTCGAGCCGACGCCGTGTCGACCGGCTGCCCGCGCGAGGCGGGCCGGGCCACTGAGTACCCGTACTCATGTGTCGGCCCTGATCCGGGAGCCAGGCTTGTGGATATGGACCTTCCCCCCGCGCCCGTGGCGTTCGACGCCTCCGTAACGCCTCACACTGGTCGGGGCGCCGACGTGGGGGCTGCCCTGGGGCTGCTGTTCCTCGAAGCCCTTGCCTTGCTGCTGATCTTCGGCCTCTGGGTGTTGTCGGGGTTCAATCTCGACCCGGGCAGGACAGTGAAAGCCGACCCGTTGTCGGGCTACCTGGTCGCCGCCGGTGGGGTCGGTGCCGTGGCGGTGGTGGCGTCCGCGATCGCGTCCCGGTCCGGTGCTGTGGTGACGGTGTGGACCCAGTGCTTCATAGCCGCCATCGTGGCGGCGGGGCTTTTCGGCGGGATGGCGGTCCAGCAGCATGAGGACAAGCTCAACCAACCCGCACCCGTGTTCACCGGCGAAGTGGGGTGCCGCAGTGGCGGCGACAACAGCGAATGCGCGGACACCGGAGGCTGAACCCCGCCCGTACGCAGGCTTCCGACGCTCCGCAGTTGTACTGCCGGAGGGCGGGGCGCGTGCACCGCCTGAGCGGATTCGGCTACGCGCGGGCCCTCGGGAAGGCTGCGCCGGCCTGGGTGCCGCACCTGGGAAGACATCCCGTGCCCGGTAGCCTCGGACCGCGATAGACGGCCGTAAGAAGCACGAGTAGCTTGCAAGCAGGTCCTGGTAGGCAGAAGCTGGGGGATGGTCTGGACTACGGCAGCTACCTGCGTCTGCGCCGGCAGGGCTCCCAGATGGGCGGCTTCGCCTACGTGCACGCCGAGACCGGCCTGGTCAATCTGCGTCTTCAGCTCACCGAGGCCGAGCTGAACGACCTGGGCGCCTCGCACGCCCGCCCCTGCGGTCGGGCCACCACGCGTATCGCGTCAACATCAGCATCGTCGACGAAGCAAGCCTGAAGCAGGCTCGCCGGCTCGCGAAGCTCGCCTATGACCCAACATGACGGGGCAGACCGGCGGAAACCGAACCCAGCAACCGAGGAAACCAAGCGCGTGAAACTACGCCCCCACCAGATCGAAGCCGTCGACGCCGTCGTCCGGGCGCTCGAGAGGCCGGCATCCACCCGGATGCCTGCAGAGGGGCTCCGCGCTCAAGTCATCATGGCAACCGGGTCCGGGAAAACCTTCGTGGCCGCGCAGGGCTCGGAGAAGCTCCGCGCGGGTCGTGTGCTGGTCCTCGTGCCCTCGCTGGACCTGCTCGCCCAGAGCGTCAAGGCGTGGCGCGAGGGAGGCCGTACGGGTCCGGTGCTCGGGGTGTCCTCGCTGCGCGGGGACGAGGTGGGTTTCGCCAGCACCACGGACGTGGACGAGCTGGTGGAGTGGTGCCGGGGCCTAGAGCGGGTGACGGTGTTCGCCACCTACGCCTCACTCGGGCTCGGCACGCTGGAGCGTGCGCACCAGGCCGGCCTGCGCGGCTGGGACCTGATCGTGGTGGACGAGGCACACCGCACCTCGGGCCGGATCGGGAAGCCGTGGGCGATCGTCCATGACAACCAGCGGATCCCGTCGGCTCGGCGCCTCTACATGACCGCGACTCCGCGCCTGTGGCAGGCCGGGGAGGAGAACGAGGGGCAGGGCGAGGCCGGCAGCCGCGGGCCGGGTGAACTGGTCGCCTCGATGGAGGACGACCCCAACGGGGCTTTCGGGAGCGTCTGTTACCGCCTGAGTCTGTCGGACGCGATCGACCGCGGCATCGTCGCCCCGTACCAGGTCGTCTGTGTCGACGTCACCGACACCGCCTTCCAGGCCGCGGTGCTCCTGGGCACGGACGGGCGCTCCGACGCCGTACGCGGCGCCCGGCTCGCCGCCCTCCAGACCGCCCTGGTGAAAGCAGCGTCGGAGGAGAACCTGAAACGCACCCTCGTCTTCCACCACCTCACCAAAGAAGCCGAGGCCTTCGCAGCAGGCCTCCCCGGCATCACGGCGCAGCTGTGGGCAGACGATCCGGAGCTGTACCCGCGCACGATCTGGGCCAACTGGCTGTACGGCGAGCACAGGCCGCTCCACCGGCGGGACGTGCTGGCCGAGTTCGCTTCAGGGATCGCCGCGGACGGGACCGTGGTGGAGAAGGCGTTCCTCAGCTCCGTGAAGGTGCTGGGCGAAGGCGTCGACACCGCCAACTGCGACTCTGTGTTCTGGGCGGACCTGCGCGGCTCTATGCCCGACCTGGTCCAGGCCGTGGGCCGGGCGCTGCGGATGAAGCCCGGCGAGGGGAAGGTGGCCTCCCTCGTGGTGCCGGTGCTGCTCGCACCGGGCGAGACGCCCGACACCATGCTCACGTCGAAGTCCTACGGGGCACTGGCCAAACTGCTGGAGGCCCTTCGCGCACACGATGCCCGGGTCGTGGAGACGCTGGCAGAGCCGCAGGCCCCGAGCGGGTACCAGCCCGTCGCCAAGACCGCCGGCGAGAAGGAGGGCGAGGCGCCCGAGGGTGTCAGCGCGGCCGCCCGAAGCCTGCTGAAGTTCTCCACGCCCCGCGATCCGGCGCACCTCGCGGCGTTCATCGAACTGCGTGTCCTCAACCCGGAGAAGGAGCACTGGCGGCGCGGGATGGAGACCGCCCTCGTCTACGTACGCCACCACCGCCATCTGAAAGTACCGTTCGGTTTCAAAGCCCCCGAGGACACGCACGGGTGGCCGGCCCCGCTCGCCGGGTTCCCGCTCGGGCAATGGATCGCCGACGCCCGACGTATGTACGGACAGGGGCGGCTGGACGAGGACCGCGTCGGGCAGCTCGACGCCCTCGGCATGATCTGGTCGCACTTCGACGTCGCGTTCGACGAAGGCCTCGCCGCAGCGCGCGGCTGGGCCGCCGAACACGGCCACCTCCTGGCACCCGTCGAGGCCACATGGAACGGGGCGCCGGTCGGCGTCTGGCTCAAGAACCAGCGAGCCGCCGCACGCCGGGCGAGGGAGAACGAGCAGCGGCGCGCCGAGGGACTGCCCGTCCCGTCATCGGCCGGGGAACTGTCACAAGAACGGCACCGGGCGCTGGAGGACATCGACCCGTCCTGGTGCCCGGCCTGGCCAGTCGCCTGGCAACGCCGCTTCCGCCTCACCCGACAACACACCGAGGCCGGCGGAACACTGCCGCTGGCCCCGGGCGACGTCGTCATCCAGGGCGAGGACTTGGGGCAGTGGGTTCAGGCGCAACGCGTCGGATGGGATCAGCTCACAGCCGCACAGCAATGGATGCTCGAGCAGGTCCTCGGCATCGAACCCGCGACCGAAGACGACACACCCAAACCGAAGCGCAGCCACGGCGACAAGTGGGCGGCGAACCTTGCCGCAGCCAAACAGTACTTCGAGCGGGAGGGCCACCTGCACGTCCCGCGCAAACACATCGAGGCCGTCGGCGGTATTGAGTACAAGCTGGGTGCCTGGGTCGCCAACGCCCGCAGCAGAGCCGCGAAACTGCCACCAGAACGCGCGGAACAGCTGTCCGCCATCAGCATGCGATGGGCCTAGCCCGCAGGCACGAAGATCGCCTCGCCCTTCCCTTCCTCCGGGGGAAGGGCGAGGCGCTTCGCATCAGGCGGCTACCACATGACGGGGAGCCTCTCGGGCATCCGCTTCATGAACCCGGTCCGCCATACCAGCTGTTCGACGGGGACCGCGAGTTGCAGGTCCGGCATCCGCTCGAGCAGCGTCTCCAGGGCGATCTCCGTGTGCTTCTTGCCCAGCATGGTGGCGGGGCAGTAGTGCTGACCGCCCCCGAAGGACAGATGCGCCGTGCTGTTCTCACGGCCGACGTCCATCCGGTGCGGATCGGCGAACACCTCGGGGTCGAAATTGGCGCCCTCGACGAGGACCAGGACCAGTTCGCCCTTCCTGACCTCTACGTCCCCGAGCGTGACGTCTTCGAGGGCAAGTCGCGGCAGGCCGTCACCGATCGACAGGTTGATCCTCAGCAGCTCATCGACCGCCGCGGGGATCTTGCCGGGGTCCTCGCGCAGTTCTGCCGCCACCTCAGGGTGCTGGAGGAGAGAGAAGACGGCCATCGTCAGGAACGCCGAGGTCGAGATCACCCCCGCGCCGAACATCGTCACGCCGACCGTGGCGAGCATCTCGTCCGTGAGATGGGCGTACTCCTCGTCCTGACGCAGCGCCGCGATTTCGGCCATCAGCCCGGTGGTGGACGGGTCGTCCAGTCGCTCCACCATGTACGCCATGTCGCGGTCCCAGTTCAGCTTCGCGCCGGTGACCGGGCAGGCGGAGTTCATGAACGCGATGTCCAGACTCGCGGCCAGGCGGGGAGCGTCCTCCAGCGGGATGCCGAGCATCCGGCAGTGCAGTGCCTCCGCATACGGGTTGGAGAAGTGCGCCCTCAGATCCGCCGGCGCCCCCTGGTCCATCAGGGCGTCGACCAGACCGGACGCGTACGACCGCATCCACTCCACCAGGCCGTCAGCCTTCGGATTGAGCGCCCTGAGCACCGCCTTGCGAAGCCCCGCCCCCGTGATGTTGCCCATGTTGTTGACGACCTCCGGCGGGATCGTCAGCGCGTACTGCCTCGGCACACCCGGCGCCGACGTGTCCTTCAGACTGAACCGCCTGTCCTCAAGGACCTGTTTGCACAGCGGATAGGAGGACACCAGCCACGCCTCGTCGCCGGCGATCGTACGGACCCGCTTGACGGGCTCGTTGCGCAACTCCTCTATCTCGTGCGGCAGTTCGTCGCCCCGCCAGGAGAACGGGAAGTCGAGGAGCGCCCCTGCGGGCCGGTCGGGCAGCGTCTCAGCGGGCATCGGAGTCTCCTTCTGCGGGGGTGACCATGGCATGGCCCTGGTTGCGGGAGGCGCGCAGTCCTGACCCGCGCGCGTAGAGCATCTCGGCCATCGGCAGGAGCTGGTGGTAGCAGTTGAGGGAGGAAGGAACTCCCAGGATGGCGGGGGTGTCCAGGAACAACGGGGCCTCCGCGCAGATGTACTTCAGGCACACCTCGCGCTGCCGGTCGGTGCCGGCCTTCCCGTCCAGGACCTTGGAGGAGAGGAAGGAGTCCACGAGCGTGTCGCAGGTCTGGCGGAACTCCGCATCCGTGTCCAGAAGGGTCCAGATGTGGTCATGGATCTTCCGGTAGGCCGGATTGCCCACGAAATCCGACATGGCATGGGCTCTGAGCCTCCCGCCCGTGGGACCGGCGGTCTCGACCGCGCTGGTCACCTTGGCCCGCACACCGCGCAGATTCTTGACAGCCTTGCGGCGGGCGTCATCGGGGGTGTAGCCGAGCGTCTCGTACATTTCGGCTACGTGGAGGTCGGTATAGACGAAGTCGACTTGGTTGAAGTGGTCGATGCCCCACTGGGCGAGATCGGTGATGCGCCGGGCTGAAAAGTAGCTGTTGCCCGGCGAAACACCGATCACGGCATGGTCACCCTCAGCACAGATCACCTGGCAATGGGGGGTGTAGGGCCGGATCTCGAAGACTTCGGCCGCTTTCGCAACCGGTGTGCAGGACTGAATCTCGATTTCGGTCGCTGTCGTCAACTGGAGAGCGTCCTTCGGCGTCGCAAGTCCCGAGGAGCCTCGTGCTCCTGGTGTGGCGACGACGCGAGAAGTTAGCGTCCGAACACGGAGAGTGTCAACGGGGAACCAGCCCGCGAGACGAGCTGTGAATCGATGCCCTCCGGCCCGCGGAGCAGCCGGCCGGAAGCGTCCCCCACCGCCTCCGCCCGTTCGAAGGCAGACGGAGGCCGAATATGTGTCGCGGGGTCAGGCGCGTTCCGATCTTGGCCGGTTGTGCGCGATTCGCCCCCCATCAGGCTCTGACACTCCGGAGCCGATCCGTACCGCAGTGCCTAGAGTGGGACATGGTCCGATGAGACCATCAGTACCGTCCTGACAGCCCGGCAGCCTGGGGAGTGAAGTGAGCACAAGGGGCACCATGCGCGAGCTCCGTTACGAACTGGCGGGTGCTCTCGAGCTGGCCGGTCCGTCCAGGCCCGACGAGGTGTTCCAAGCTCTCTGTGAGCACCTGAGCAAGCGTCGCGGCAGGCCGGTGGCGTACCACCTGGTGGACTTCCCGCCAGGGACGGCCAGCGGCCTGTACCTGGACATGACCGACCGGGACATCATCTGCATCCAGGCAAGGACGAGCCCCTGGCACCAGTTGGTCATCTTCGGCCATGAGGTGTGGCACATGATCGCCGGTCACTGCGGACAGCACGAGACTGGTTCAGCCGTGGCCGCCAGTCTCCTCGAGGATGGCGCTGACATGAACTCCGCCCTGCAGAACGCGGCCGCACGCACGGACTTCCGGCAGACGGAGGAATCCGACGCCGAGTTCTTCGGCATGGAGCTGGGAGCTCATCTCCGCACATGGGTGGAGGGGACGGAGAGCGCGGCACCCCGCAGTGGGCTGGCCAAGCGGATCCAGACCTCGCTCGGGCATCGCCAGGGCTGACCCGTGCGAAACTCTGACTACTACTTTCCCGCCGTCGCACTCGGCATCGCTTTCGTTGCCAAACTGCCCGCGCTGAGGCGCGGTTGGCGAAGTCCCCTGGTGCGTTCGGTCTGTTTCCTGGTCTTTGCCGCGGCTATCTGCTTCTTCTTCGCAGCTCCGCCCACCATCGAGGCGGTCAACGACCTCACGGGAATCCCGAACTTCTCAGGTCCGCTGGTCTACTGCGTCATGTGCGCTTTCAGCTGTGCCTGCCTTGTGCTCATCGTCAACTGGCGGGGCGGTCCCGACGAAACGGTCCGGCGCAGTTCGCGGAGGTGGATCGCCGGCTACACCGCGGCCATCATCGCCTTGCCCGTTTTCTTCGCACTGGGGGACGCACCGGTCGAGCGGCTCCGTGACCTGGACACCTACTACGCCACCACGCCGTTCATCCGGGAGATGATCGTCACCTATCTCGTGGCGCACATGGTCTCCGCCGTCGTCACAACGGCCCTGTGCGTGCGCTGGGCTCGTGCCGTCGGGGACTGGCTTCGCGTGGGCCTGGTCGTGCTCGTGATCGGATTCGTGCTCAACCTGCTCTTCGGCCTCGCCAAACTGACCGCGGTCGTCGCCCGGTGGACGGGCAGAGACTGGGACGCCCTCAGCACGACACTGGCACCGCCCATCGTCGCCGCCGGCGGCCTGATCGTGACCGTCGGCTTCCTGCTGCCGCTCCTGGGCCCGCAGATCAGCGATGTCTGTCACGCCTGGATCACCTATCTGCGTCTCGGCCCGTTGTGGCGGCAGCTGCGAGCCACCCCGGGAGACCACGCCCCGCTGCCGCAGATCCCCTGGTGGGCCGCTCCCGACATGCGTCTGACTGTGCGGGAGACCGTCATCCACGATGAACTGCTCAAACTCCAGCCGCACCTCGACGACTGTGTCCGGCAACGCGCGCACGACGCAGCGATCGACAGCCACGCGTCGCCCCAGGACGCGGAAGTCGTGGGGGCGGCAGCCATGGTGGTTGCCGCCGTGGAAGCGAGCACCAGGACGCCGGAGCCGGACCCGCAGGCCGAAAGCCGCGTCCCGGCCGGAGCAGTCGCGCTGACAGCGGCACTCGGCCCAGGACGCGGGCGGCTCGTGCAGCTTTCACGCGCCCTCCATTCCCCCTTCGTCGCCGCTGCACGCAAGGAAGCGGCCACCTACTCAGAGAGCAGTACTCGATGACGCGCCCCACCCAGACCGCCCCCTCCTCCAAGCCTCGCCGTGCCGTGGTCATCGGCGGCGGTATGGCCGGCATGCTCGCGGCGGCGGTCCTGGCCGACTTCACCGACGAGGTCACGGTCATTGAGCGCGATGCACTGCCCGAGGGGCCCGAGCCACGCAAGTCGCTTCCCCAGGCGCGGCATGTGCATGTGCTGTGGTCCGGCGGCGCCCGCGCATTCGAGGAGCTGATACCCGGCATCACCGACCGCTGGCTGGCGGCAGGAGCCCGGCGCATCCCGCTGCCGACGGGCCTGGTGTCGATGACGGCTCAGGGCTGGCTTCCGCGTTGGCCGGAGATGCAGTACATGATCGCCTGTACGCGCGATCTGCTGGACTGGGTCGTACGCGAGCACGTCCTCGAACTCCCGGGCGTCTCCTTGCTCCAGGGTTACGAAATGCACGCGTTGGAGGGCGATGAGAGCCGGGTGACGGGCGTGCGCGTGCGTACTCCCGACGGGGGCGAACTCACCGTCGGCGCCGACCTCGTCCTCGACGCGAGCGGCCGCGGTTCCCGAGCCACGCAATGGCTGCGGGAACTGGGCGTGGGCGACATCGAGGAGGCGGAAGTCGACTCCGGCCTGGTGTATGCCAGCCGCGTCTACCAGGCGCCCGAGGGCAGCGAGACGTTTCCCATCGTCAACGTTCAGTCCAACCCCGGCGACCCGGTGCCGGGTCGGACAGCGACGATCGTGCCCGTCGAGTCAGGACGCTGGCTGGTGACGCTCTCGGGTACGCGAGGAGGTGAGCCCTCCCGTGATCCGGACCAGTTCGAGGCCTTCGCCCGCTCCCTCAGGCACCCGGTCGTCGGCGAGCTGATCGCGATGACCACTCCCCTCTCGGACGAGGTCACCCTGTCCCGCAGCACCGTCAACCGCCGCCACTACTTCGAGAAGGCCTCCGCATGGCCGGACGGCTTCATCGTGGTCGGCGACTCTGTGGCCACGTACAACCCGCTCTACGGTCAGGGGATGACCGTGGCAGCGCAAGGCCTCGTTGCACTGCGGAACGCCCTGCGCCGGAACGCGCTCGGTGTACGGGGGCTCTCGCGTCGTATCCAGCGGGCCATCGCCCGTCCCGCCGGCCTCGCATGGGAACTGGCGACCTCCCAGGACATCCTCTACCCGGACGCCGTGGGCAGGCAGCCGAGACCGGGCACCGCCCTCGCGAACGCCTATGTCAACCGCCTTGTCCGTACGGCAACCGGCCGCGCCCGGGCCACCCGGGCCTTCCTCGGCGTCATCACCATGTCCGAGCCCGTCACCTCGTGGCTGCAGCCGGACATCATCGTGGCAGCCCTGCGCGGTCCGGGCCGGAAGCCCCTGACGAAACCGCCCCTGACCGAGGAGGAGCTGAAGGTGGCTGCCGGCGGAGGCAGGGCGACTCAGGTCCAGCCCACGTCCACGCACTGACGGTCCGACGGCGACTCAACTCCGTTGCCGTTTCGGCGCGGAGCGGCCGGTCGACGCGGGTGAGCGGGACGCCGAGCGTGGCTGAAAATGCATCGTGCGCCCCCGTTCCTCCCATGCGTGGCCTATGCCGCCGTCCTGGCCATCCCTAGCATGGTCGTCTCACAGGACCTGATTTCGACATACGCGGGTGAGGACTGGATGCAAGGGGAGTCGTTGCGCCCGAGCGCCATCGACACGACCGTGCCGAGCGTGGCGCGGATGTACGACTACTTTCTGGGGGGCGACGACAACTACCAGTCGGATCGCGAGGCCTGCGAGGAACTGCTGAAGCAGGTTCCCAGCACCAAGACGCTGGCTGTCAACAACCGCCGGTTCCTTCAGCGCGTGGTGCGGATGCTGGCGGCCGAGTACGGAGTGCGCCAGTTCATCGACCACGGGTCAGGTCTTCCCACCCGGGACAATGTCCACCAGGTCGCCCAGGCCGTTGATCCCGCCTCACGGGTGGTCTACGTCGACAACGACCCCATCGTGCTGGCGCACGGTCGGGCGATGCTGGAGGAGAACGACCGTACCGCGGTCATCCAGGCCGATATGCGGGACACCGACGAGATCTTTGGTCACGCGGAGACAACACGACTGATTGATTTCAGTCAACCGGTCGCGGCACTGTTCGTGTCGGTGATGCACTGCATCCCGGACGAGTCCGATCCGGCCGGCCTCGTACGGAGCGTCGCGGAGCGTCTGGCACCGGGTAGCTTCCTGGTCGTGTGCCAGCTCGTCAGCGACCGTCCGGAGATCCGGAAGTTCGTCACCGACTTCATGGCTGAGGCGACCGGCGGCAACTGGGGACGGGTGCGCGAGGAACAGGAAGTCGTGCAGTACTTCAATGGCCTGGAGATTCTCGAGCCGGGCCTGGTCGAGGTTTCCACCTGGCGGCCCGACACTGATCTGGCTCCCGAGCAGGAAACCGACGAGTGGCTCGAGTGGGGCGGCGTCGGCCGGCTCCGGTAGCCGACCAGCTGTCCTGACTTGGACGGCCCAGGAGGAGTGCCCCAACTGGGCGCGCCGTCTGGGCCGTTACTGATTCGGACGCTGTCTCAGAGTTTGTCGATCCGCTCGCGCAGCGCCTCGAGCGACTGAGCGGGCGTGAGGGCGCATGCGCCGAGGCGGTCGAGCATGTCCCGGTACTGCTCGACGACCTGGGGGCGTTGGTTGAAGGTCGAGTCCGTGAGGTGCTCGATGTACACGGCGTCCTTCAAGTCGCTCAAGGCGAAACGCAGATAGGTCACCCCGGTGCCGACTCCGATCGCGGCTGTCACGTCCAGCGGGGCGATCTGCACCGTGACTCGGGAGCGCCGCATCATTTCCACGAGATGCTCGAGCTGTGCGCGCATCACCTCCGGGCCACCGACGGCGCGCATCAGGACGGATTCGTCGAGCACCGCCCACAGGTGCGGGGCATCCGGCTGGTCGAGCTGCCGCTGTCGCTCCTGGCGCAGTCGGACCCGCCGCTCGGCCTCGTGCGTCAGGAGGTGGCCGGGCCCGGCCTTGATCACCGCACGGGTATAGGCGGAGGTCTGCAGCAGGCCCGGCACATAGAACGGCTCGTAGGTGCGGATGCGCTCAGCGGCTCCTTCGAGAGCGACGAGCGGGGTGAAGAAGTCGGACAGGACGTCACTGTAGGAGCGCCACCAGTCCGCCTGCCGCGACTGCTGGGCGAGTCGCAGGAACTCCGCAATGCGCTCCTCGCCGGTCACTTCGTACAGAGCGAGAAGAGCCAGAGCATCTGCCGCCTTGCAGCCGTTCCTGCCCAGCTCGATTCGGCTTGTTTTCGACCGCGAGAAACCCAGCCGGACGTCGACGTCCGCGGGGTCGAGCCCAGCGACGGAGCGGAGCTCGCGCAGTTTGCCGCCCAGGATCAGTTTCAGTGCGGTGGGATTCTTCTCCACCGCACCCAGCGGCCGTACGAACAACGAGGGGTTCGGATCGGCTGCGGCCATCGCTCGCTCCTGCGGACTCTGGGAAGACGCCAGTATCCAGCACTCACCACCAGGCGATGCCGAACGCGTCCTTCCTGCGACCCTTTTCAGCCAATCATGAAGTCGAAGTCACCGCTCCGGGCGCCCGCGACGAACGCCGCAACCTCCTCGCGCGTATAGATGAGAGCCGGACCGTGCGGGTCACGGGAATTGCGAATCGCGACCCGATCGCCCGGCAGCGCCGCCACCTCCACGCAGTTCCCCGTCGCGTTGCTGTGACTGCTCTTGGTCCACGTCACCGGGCTCAATGCGCCGGCCTTCATACCGTTGAAGAAATGATCCACTGCAACAGCCCCTCGACGTACGTACGTTCACTGACGTCCGACTCCAACGACTGCAATCCCAGATGCAATTGTACTCTCGGCCGAGGGTGACCATACTCGTCCCACGGCTGCTGCCGCATCACTGACGACCGAAGCCCCCAGGGGGACACGACCAGTGACCACCCACTTGTCAGCCTCATTGAGCACAAGCACCAGGCAGGGATCCCGGCTCCATGTCGGCGAACCCGGCGCCGAACCGCTCTTCCGATTAACTCGTTCGAGTGAGCGGGAGCGAGAGCGGGGCCTGGACCAGGGCATCAACACGTCCGGATTCGCCGCCTGCGGTCTGGACGGTCAGCTGCAGAACGCTCCGCAGGCACGACGCTTCGTCGAGGTCACCCTCAACGGATGGGCGCTGCAACTCCTCGTCCCCGACGCCACCCTGGTCGTCAGCGAGCTCGTCACCAACGCCGTCCGGCACGCGCTGGAACCGGCCCCCGACGCGTCCGAATACCCTCTCTGGCTCGGGATCTTCCTGCGCCCCGGTGATCTGGTCTGCGCTGTCTCCGACCCGAGCTCCACCCCGCCCTGTCAGCGCAACCCCGACGACTCAGATTCCGGCGGACGAGGTCTCAACCTCGTCAGCGCCCTGAGCGACAGCCTGCACTGGTCCCTCACGCCGCCGCAGGGAAAGACCGTCTGGGCGACTCTGCGCCTTCCCGCGAAGGCAGCCTGAGAGCAGCGGCACCGGGAACCGCGGCTCACCCGCCGTTGTTCTCCTGGTGGGTGAGGTTCGCACCGTTGCGCGGGTCGAAGACGTGGATCCTCGAGGTGTCCACCCACAGTTCGGCCCGGCTGCCTTCGCGGACCTGCGTCCCGGTACTGAGACGCGTGACGACCTGGTGGCCACTGCCCCCAGTCTCAGCGATGCCGGAATCGGCGGCCAGCTCCTCCAGTTCCGAGGTGGAGGTCGGCTGCCAGTCCTCCTCGGCGAAGTAGGCGTAAACGTCCGAACCCAGGGACTCCACCACGTCCACGGTGGCGGTGAAGGTGGTCCCCGTCCCCGCCCGGGCCGGATCGACCAGTGCGGCGTCCTCGAAGGCTTCGGGCCGCAGACCCACGATGACGTCCCGGGGCGCGTTCTGGCGTTCCAGAGTCCGACGTACGTCGGCGGCCAGGGGAATATCGCCGACGATGGTGCGCAGGGCGTTCTCCTCCAAGGTGGCATGGAGGAAGTTCATGGCGGGCGAGCCGATGAACCCGGCGACGAACAGGTTGCGTGGCGCGTCGTAGAGATGCTGCGGAGTGCCGACCTGCTGGACGACACCGCTGCGCATGACGACCACGCGGTCCCCCAGCGTCATCGCCTCGGTCTGGTCGTGGGTCACGTAAACCGTGGTGGTGCCCAGGCTCTGCTGCAAGCGGGAGATCTGCGTCCGCATCTGCACCCGGAGCTTGGCGTCGAGGTTGGACAGCGGCTCGTCCATCAGGAAGGCCTTGGGATTGCGGACGATGGCGCGGCCCATGGCGACGCGCTGACGCTGTCCACCCGAGAGATTCGCCGGCTTACGGTCCAGATGATCCGTCAGGGCGAGGATGCGGGCGGCCTCCTCCACCTTGCTCTTGACGGTGGCCTTGTCAACCTTGGCCAGGCGAAGGGCGAAGCCCATGTTCTCGCGCACGGTCATGTGCGGATAGAGCGCGTAACTCT
Organism: Streptomyces lunaelactis; assembly: GCF_003054555.1. NCBI lineage: Bacteria > Bacillati > Actinomycetota > Actinomycetes > Kitasatosporales > Streptomycetaceae > Streptomyces > Streptomyces lunaelactis. The sequence continues at coordinate 598,073 of NZ_CP026304.1, forward strand.
GGAAGACCATCGCGATGTCGCGGTCCTTGGGCGCCTTCTCATTGACGACCTGGTCGCCGATGCGAAGGGTGCCGTCGGTGATGTCCTCAAGCCCGGCGATCATGTTGAGCGTCGTGGACTTGCCGCAGCCGGAGGGCCCGACCAGGATGACGAACTCCCCGTCGCCCACGGTGAGGTTGACGTCCCGTACGGCCAGGGCGCCGTCGGGATACCTCTTGGTGATGCCCTCGAGAACAATCTCGGCCACGGTCGGTGCTCCTTGTCCTGACGGTCGGCTGCTGCCGGTCAGCCCTTGACGGCCCCGGACGTCAGTCCGGCGACGATGCGCCGCTGGAACAGCAGCACGAAGACGATGATCGGAATGGTGATGACCACCGCGGCGGCGGCGATCGAACCTGTGGGCTGCTGGAACTGGCTGCTCCCGGTGAAGAAGGCGATCGCCGCCGGGACGGTGCGGGCCGCTGTCGTCGAGGTGAGGGAGATCGCGAACAGGAAGTCGTTCCAGCAGAAGATGAAGACGAGAATCGCGGTGGTGAACACACCCGGCGCTGCCAGCGGCGCGATCACCAGCCGGAAGGCCTGGGCGGGCGTGGCCCCGTCGACCTTGGCCGCCTTCTCCAGATCCCACGGGATCTCCCTGAAGAACGCCGAGAGGGTGTAGATCGCGAGCGGGAGGGAGAAGGTCATGTACGGGATGATCAGCCCCGGCCAGGTGTCGAAGATCCCCAGGATGCGCTCGATGTTGAACAGCGGGGACACCAGGGAGATCGGCGGGAACATCGCGATCAACAGGGACATGCCGATCAACAGCTTCTTGCCGGGGAAGCGCAGCCTCGCCACGGCATAGGCGGCCATGGTGCCCAGCACAACGGCGATCACTGTGGCGATCAGAGCGATACCGATCGAGTTGATCAGGGCACGTGTGAACTCCGAGGTGTCGAAGATGCCGCGGTAGTTGTCCAGCGTCCACTTCTCCGGGATGAAGTTCCCGTCGGTGAGGGTGCTCGGCTCTTTGAACGACAGGGCCGCGATCCACCAGACCGGGAACAGGGCATAAGCGATCACCACGGTGTTGGCGATGGCCCAGCCGGTGATGTGCCTCTTGCCTGCGCTGGCCATCAGCGTCCCGTCTCCTCTGCGCCGGGAGCGGCAGCCCCGAAGAGTTTGATGAAGGCGAAGGCGATCACGCCCACGCAGATGAAGATGAGCACGGAGATTGCCGATCCGATGCCGAGGTTGAGCGCGGTGAACAGGTTGTCGTAACCGAGGATCGACACCGAGCCCGTGCCATGAGCGCCGGAGGTCAGGATGTAGATGTTGTCGAAGATCCGGAAGGCGTCCAACGTGCGGAACAGCAGGGCCACCAGGATGGCCGGCTTCATCAGCGGCACCGTGACCAGAGCGAAGCGCTGCCAGGCGGACGCACCGTCGACCATGGCGGCGCGCAACGTCTCCTCGGGCACCAGGGCGAGTCCGGCCAGCAGGAGGAGCGCCATGAACGGGGTGGTCTTCCACACCTCGGCGAGGATGATCAGCCCGATGGCGGGCCACTGCTCGGTCAGCGGGGCATCACCGGACGGCAGCAGTGCGGCGAGATAGCCGGTGTCCGGAGTCCAGGCGTACTGCCAGGAGTAGGCGGCGACCACAGTGACGATGCCGTAGGGGATCAGGATGGCGGTACGCACGACCCCCCGGCCGAAGATGGCGCGGTGCATGACCAGCGCCAGCGTGAACCCGAGGACGAGCTCGACGGCCACGGAGACGGCGGTGATGAACAGCGTGACCCAGAACGCCTCCCACCAGAAATCGGAGGAGAGTACAGCCCCGTAGTTGCTGAAGCCCACGAACTTCGCCTGGCCCGGGAAACGCAGGTCGTAGCGCTGCAGGGACAGATAGATCGCGTAGCCGATGGGATAGGCCGTGACGGCCAGCATGACGACCACCGCGGGCGCACACAGCAGCCAGCCCAGCCGTCGCTCCTGCCGTGCGCCCTCGGACAGTGCCTCGGTCCCGCCGGGGGCCGGGGCCGTTGATGTGGCGGGGGTAGGGGTGTTCACGGGATCAGCCCCTTGGACTCGAGGGCGTCCTCGATCTGGCTGCCGATGTTCTCGATGTCGCTCCGGGGCTGGATCGCCGAGGGCGGGGAGAGCGTGTGCGAGATCGCGATGGACACGTTCTGGTAGGCGGGGGTCTGGGGGCGGACGCTCGCGTTCTCCAGTGCCGAGAGGACATCCGCGGCGAACGGGTAGCTCTTGACCAGTGCCTGGTCGGAATAGAGCGCGCGCAGGGTGGGCGGCAGTCCGCCTTCGAGCGCGGCGGCCATCTGGTTCTGGCGGTTGCGCAGGCACAGGGCGGCCTCGAATGCGAGGTCCGGGTGGCGCGAGTAGGCGCCGATGGCCAGGTCGATGCCGCCGATGGTGGGCTTCGAGGGCCTGCCGGGGTCAACTCCGGGGTACGGCGCCCACTTGAAGCTCTTGAACAGATCGGGCTTGTTCGCCTTCATCGACGGATAGACGAACGGGTAGTTCAGCTCGAAGGCAGCGTTTCCCGACTCCATGGCCAGCCGGTTCTGGTCCTCCATCTGGTTGGACAGGGAGGGGTCAGCGGCGGGTGAGGTGGCCAGGTTGCGCATGATCGTGGCCGCCCGGACCGCGGGTGGGCCCAGCGAGGGTGCCGTGGCCGTGGCGTTGAGGATGGAGCCGCCCGCGCTCGCGACGAGCGTGTTGAACCAGACCGTAAGCCCCTCGTACTGGGCGCCCTGGATCTCGACGTAGTGCGGCTTGCCCTGCTCGGCGAGGTCGCGTGCCATGGTCAGCATCTCGGCCCAGGTCGTGGGGGGCTTCGGCACGAGGTCGCTTCGGTACCACAGCAACTGGGTGTTGGTGTTGTACGGGACGGCGTACAACCGGCCCTTCCACGTCGCCGTTTGCAGCGGCACCTCGAGGGTGCCCACCGTGGCGTTGCGGCGATTGCTGCCCGTCCACGGCAGGATCCACTTGGCCTCGGCGAACTCCGGGGCCCAGGTGACATCGAGACCCAGGATGTCCATGGTGTTGTCCTCCGCGGCGAGGCGGCGGACGAGCTGCTGACGCTGGCCGTCCGCACCGCGCGGGAGCTTGTTGTACTCGATGCGGTACCGCCCGCCCGAGGCGCGGCTGCAGTTGTCCGCCGCGCCGGCCAGGGCCCCTGAGTCGTCGGGGAAGTTGTACCAGTTCAGGCGGACGGGGCCGGATTCACCTGAGTCGCAGGAGGCGAGCAGTCCGGCCAGTAGCGGCAGCACGGTGAGGAGCCGCAGCCGCCGCGCGGCGCCACGACCGGCGGATCGCGGCGATGCCTTGCCGCGCGCCCGTGCCGGGCGGGCCTGTCCGTTCGTGCGCCCCACCGTTCACCTCCCGGACCGGCGGTCACCGGGCGCCTGGTCACCCCGCGTAACGCCTTCGTTCCGGCGAACGTAACCGCCTGGCCGCGGCTCCCGGCGCGACGCGTCGTGTCGGATCCGGGAGATCCCCCGGATGGCCACCCTCCAGGTTGGGTGTGCGGCCGGCACGCGACCGGGCCCGGGTGGGTGGATGCTGGGAGAAGGAGCGTGCTGCGGCGGCGCAGTACGGCCGCGGGCGAGGAGGTGCGCGATGACTCGCACACTGGAGTGGAAGGTCCGTCTCTTCCTGTCCGAGGAGGAGGGCACGACGAGGGCCCAGGCGGTGCTGGACACCGGCACCGCGACGCTCACCGGCCAAGGGGTGGCCCGCTGCAACCCGGAGGACGTGGACGTCCCGGCAATCGGCGACGAACTCGCGGCGAGCCGGGCCATGAGAGACATCGCCGGGCAGCTGATGAGGGTGGCCGACCATGACCTGGAGGCTGTGGGCGCCGGATCGGGGATCGGGCACATGGCGCCACCGTACGGGTGGTCGGACACGTGACCCGGCCACGAGAGGCCGGTCCGCTCCCCGCTTGACCCCATGGACACCCAGGGGGAAAGTGTAAACACAGTGCAAAAAACGCACTATCCGGATATGCCGATCGCTTGAGCCTCCGGGGACCACTCCGGGGATATCCGGGGACCACCCCGGAGTTACGGGAAGCGCGTATGAACGGGCCAGCAACTCACGGCTGCGAGCGACCACTGGCAGGTCACCGTGGACAGCATCCCGCAGCGTGAAACGTTGTCCCGGTTCGCGAGCCTGCACCTGCCGCTGAAACCGTCGGGGCCCTCCGGGGGGCCGGGGTACCTGACCTCCGTGCACCGGCTGATGGCCGTGTACGTCCTCTGCGTGATTCCCCCCGCCGTCATCTACCTCACCGTGCCGTCCTGGCACACCGTCTCCTGGGCCGTGATCGGGCTCGGCGGAGTCGCCGCGGTTCTCCTCGGGGTCCGCATACACCGCCCGGCCCGGCGCTGGCCCTGGCTGCTGCTCGCCGCCGCGATCCTCACCTTCACCGCCGGGGACACCACCTACAACATCCTCGAATCGGCCTTCAGCCAGGAAAACCCGTTCCCCTCCCTGGCAGACGTCTTCCACCTGGCCACCTATCCCCTCTTCGCGGCCGGGATCCTCGGCTTCATCCGCTACCGCTCCGAAGCCCGCGACCTGGCGAGCCTCCTCGACGCCCTGCTCCTCACCTGCGGCCTCGCCCTGCTCTCCTGGGTGCACCTGATCAACCCGCTGACGCAGTCCGAAGGTCTGACCTGGGTGGAGAAGGCGATCTCCATGGCCTATCCGCTGGGTGACGTCCTGATCCTGGCCATGCTCGTCCGGCTGCTCACACTCGGCACGATCGGCATCCTGGTGTCCGACGTGCTCTACGGACTCCTCCACCTCAACGGCACCTGGCAGGTCGGCACGTACATGGACCTGGGCTGGGTGGTCTTCTTCACCGCCTGGGGCCTCGCCGCACTGCACCCGTCGATGGTGCGGCTCACGGAGCGAACACGCCAGCAGCCTCCCGGCATTGCCCAACGCAGACTCATCGTCCTCGTCGGCGCCTCGCTCGTCGCGCCGGCCATGCTGCTGTCGCAGTCCCTCAACGGCAACGCCCAGGACATCGGGATCACCGCGGTGTTCTCCGCGGTCATGTTCCTGCTGGTGCTGGCCCGGCTGTGGGGTCTGGTGGACGAACACCGCAATGCCGTGACACGCGAGAGAAGCCTGCGGGTGGCCGCCGCGTCGCTCGTGGCCGCGGTCAACCACGAGGAAGTCGCCAGCTCCGTACGGGCGGCTACAGCCACCCTCTTCGACCCGCCCGCACACCACGAGGCCGTGCTCCTGGTCGTCGACGCGAGGCAGTCCCTGCACCCCGTAAGCACCCCCGGACAGGACTGGCACTGGCAGCTCGGCGCAGGCACACCGGAGAGCGGCGTGCCGGAACTGCTCTCCAGCGGTACCCGGCTGGTCAGCGTCGACGACCTCGGCTCAGGGGTCGCCGACGCCCTGTACCCGCTGCCCAGCGCCCTGGTGTGTCCCCTCGTCCTCGAGGCGCCGCACTCGTTGAAACCTCTCATCGGCGCACTGCTGCTGGCGGGCCCCGAGAAGGAACTGGCGGGCCTGAAGGGCTCCATCGAGTCGCTCGCCTCCCAGACCGCGCTCGCGCTGGAGCGCGTCGGACTCAGCGAGGAGATCAACCGCCAAAGAAGCGAGGCCTACTTCCGCACGCTCGTGCACAACACGTCGGACGTGATCCTCATCCTGGACGACGACAATACGGTCCGCTACGCGAGCCCTTCCGCGGACGGCATGTTCGGCGGAACGCTGCTGAGCGGCACACCGGTCACCGGCCTCGTCGGAGCACAGGACCGCGATCGAGCACTGCGCACCATCTCACGGGCACGGGCCGAGGACACCCCCGACATCCACGACAACTGGCGGGTGGCCGGCCGGGGGGCAGGCAGTCTCGAAGTGGAGGTCCGGTGCAGAAATCTCCGCCACGAACAGACGGTGCAGGGGCTCGTCCTGACCCTCCGTGATGTGACCGCGCAACGCCAACTGGAGCGCGAGCTCACCCATCGGGCCTTCCACGATTCGCTGACCGGACTGCCCAACCGCGTGCTTCTGCTGGAGCGCATCGAACGCGCCCTGCTGCGCGGGCGTCGTGACTCCACCCTCACCTGTGTGCTCTTCGTCGACCTCGACGACTTCAAGATCGTCAACGACATGATGGGGCATTCGGTCGGTGACGAACTCCTCGTCGCCGTCGCACGACGGCTCACCGGTGCGCTGCGGCTGAGCGACACAGCGGCCCGCCTGGGTGGTGACGAGTTCGCAGTCCTGATGGAGGGCGCAAAGGAGCCGGAAGACGCGGAGACACTCGCGGCACAGGTCGTCCAGGCTCTCGGCCGGCCCTACCGGCTCGACAGTGGTTCGACAAGCATCTCCGCCTGTGTCGGGGTCGCCACCGCACGGGACAGCGACGAGGCCGAGGAACTGCTCGGCCACGCCGACCTGGCTCTGTACGCCGCGAAGATCGCGGGCAAACGACAGTGGCGGCCCTTCCGGCCCGACCTGCACGCCGGAATGGTCGCGCGCCACGAGCTGCAGGCCAGCCTCGAGAGCGCCATCAACGAGGAGGCCTTCGCCCTCCGCTACCAGCCGATCGTGGAGATCGTCGACGGTGGAGTCGGTGGTGCCGTCGCCGGATTCGAGGCGCTGATCCGCTGGCCGCACCGCCGGCGCGGCTTCGTGCCGCCCGACCAGTTCATCTCCCTCGCCGAGGAGACCGGGCACATCGGGCCGCTCGGCGCCTGGGTGCTCCAGCACGCCGCGACCGAGATCGCCGGCTGGCAGCGCGCCCGGCCCCGGACGAATCCGCTGTACCTCAATGTCAATGTGTCGGCCCGTCAGTTCGTCGACCCCGGCTTCGTGGACGAGGTGCGCAAAGTCCTCGACACCTCCGGTCTCGCCCCCGGCTCACTCGTGCTGGAGCTCACCGAATCGGTTCTGATCCGCCGCGACGAGCAGATCCGTACCGCCATGAGGACGCTGAAGGACCTCGGAGTGTCCATCGCCATCGACGACTTCGGCACCGGGTTCTCCTCGCTCAGCTACCTGCGGGAGTTCCCCATCGACGTGCTCAAGGTCGACAAGTCGTTCATCGACGACATCGTCACCGACGGTCAGCAGGTGGCCCTTGTCGAGGGGATCGTACGCATCGCAGACGTCCTCGGACTGCAGGTCATCGCCGAAGGCATCGAGAACGAGGGGCAGCGCGATCTGCTCGCCGCCATGGGCTGCCGGTTCGGGCAGGGCTTCCTCTTCGCGCGGCCGATGACGGCCGCCGAGGCGCAGCGGTTCCTCGTCGCCTGTCACGAATGGCAGTCCTCGCCCGTGGCGAAGCGGCACGACAGCAGTCGGCCCCCGTTCTCAAGAGGCCTCCGCCAGGCGCAGCGCCGGAGCGACCTGGAGCGACTGCAGAAGACGAGCCGGATGTGCGACGCCGTCATCGACGAAGTGGACGGCCGGCGCATCCGCAGCGGCGACCAGTGGCTCATCGATTTCGCCTCGTGCAACTACCTGGGCCTCGACCTCGACCCGGAGATCATGGACGCCATCGGACCACAGGTCCGCCGCTGGGGCACCCACCCCAGCTGGTCCCGGCTCATCGGCAATCCCCGCCTCTACCCGGAGATCGAGGAGCGGCTCACCGATCTGCTCGGTGCTCCGGACTCTCTTCTGCTGCCCACCATCACCTTGATCCACTCCTCCGTGATCCCGTTGCTCGCCGGCGGCGGGCAGATCTTCGTCGAGGCGCGCTCCCACCGCACGGTGTACGACGGATGCGTCGTGGCCCGCGGACAGGGCGCGAGCGTCTCGCGCTTCCACGCCGAACAGCCCGAGGAACTCGCCCACCTGCTCGACTCCGCCCCGCCGGGCGCCTCCCGGCTGGTGTGCCTGGACGGTGTGAACAGCATGACCGGAAACCTCCCCGACCTGCGGGAGCTGGCCCACATCTGCCGGGCGAGGGACGCACTGCTCTACGTGGACGACGCGCACGGGTTCGGGGTCATCGGTGAACGCAGCACCGCCGAGTCCTCCCCGTACGGGATGCGCGGCAATGGCATCGTTCGCCACCTCGACGAGTCCTACGAGGGAATCGTGCTGGTCGCCGGATTCTCCCAGGCGTACTCGTCGCTGCTGGCCTTCCTCACCGCGCCGCCCGACATCAAGGCACACCTCAAGATCGCGGCGGCCCCGTATCTGTACTCCGGGCCCTCCCCCACGGCATCGCTCGCGACCGCACTCGCGGGTCTGGCCGTCAACGACCGCCGCGGCGACGCCATCCGCGCAGACCTGCACCGCAAGACAGCCCAGGTTCTGGAGCATGTACGCGGCCTGGGCATCGCCACGCCGAACACCGATGGGCTGCCCATCATCGAGATTCCGCTCGCCGAGAGCTCGGACCTCGACGCGGTCGGCGAATTCCTGTGGAACGAGGGCATCTACGTCACGCTCGCCGCCTACCCCCTGGTGCCGCGCGACCAGGTCGGGTTCCGTATCCAGGTCACCGCCCGCAACACCGACGAGGAGATCGAACAGCTCAACGCGACCATCACCGGCCTCGCCGAGCGATTCTCCCTGAAACAGAACGCGCAGGGGCCGGGGGCACCGCCCGCACTGGGCGGGCGGCCGTCGTAGCCGAGTGATCTGTACCGGTCGATCCAGCGGTTGACGGTGTCGGAGAGAGCCGCGCCGAGCAACGAGAGACGCCGGCCGTTTCTCATGCCAACAGCTCCCGGTACAGGTTGGTGTAGTGCGCCCTGAACGGCTCGGGACCGAAGCGCTCCTCCACTGTGGCCCTGCCCCGTTTGGCGAGGATCTCCCACCACTGCGGCCGGTCGAGAAGCTGCCGGAGCAGGTGCCCGGTGCGCCGGAAGTCCCCGATGGGAGCTCGCAGCACGGTGTCCCCGAGTGCGGCGAACTGGGCCTGGTCGCTCACAATGACCGGGCGCCCGGTGGCCAGCGATTGAAGAACCGTGAGCGGGACGTCTGCCCTGACGTCGAGCAGTTGTGGGACGAAGAGCAGCACATCGGATTCGGCCAGCAGTGCGCTCATGTCCTCGACGTAACCTCGCACGTCCACGTCGCACAGCCCCTCCCGCTCCGCGTGCGCGCGCAGCCCGTCCTCGAGTGCGCGCAGGTTCTGGCGGGGCCTGCCGCGCATGGCCAGCACCAGGCGGAAGCGCGCCCCCGCACGCGCGGCAACCGCTGCGGCAGCGATGGCCTCGGACGCGCCACCCCCTGGGTCGTGGTGGGCGGTGACCAGCACCATCGGTATCTCTCCGACCGGGCGCGGCCGCATCGGCCACTGGTCGAGCCTGACCAGAGGCGGGATGACCAGGACTTGGCCGAACCCCGCGGCGCTCAGCTCCTTGGCGGTCGACGCCGAGAGCGCCACCGTGCGGCCCAGCGGGCGGGCCCGCCGCAACAGGCTCGGATCCCTGACACCGGGGACGGTGTGCAGGACCGGCCGCCGGCCCACCAGCCTTGGCCAGAGCCGGGAGAAGGCCGGATATCCGTCGGCGATCGTCATCACGGCGTGCACGAGGTCGACCCGGTGGGCCAGCACCGCACTGGCAGTGGCCACTTGGAGCCGCTGCTGGACGTGGGGGATACCGTCCAAGGAGACGACGGGAACGGGACGGCCCCTGGCGACCGGGGGTGGCCCACCCCGGCTGGGCCACCGTCTGAACCAGGTGAACTCCACGTCCGGAATCGCGTACGCGACCGCCGCGGCCAGCTGAATGTCCGCTCCTTGCTGCCCGTCCACGGGGCCGCTGGTGAGGAGAAGTACGCGCGGCGGGTGCCCACTAGTCGCCATGGCCGGGTCCGGTCTGCGCAGAGGGGGCCGCGGCGCTCGGCAGCGGCCGGCGGATGCTGCGTGCGGCCGCCGCCACCCGGGTTGCTGTCGTCACGGCCATGGCGGGCCTCCCCGCGGTGGCCTGACATCGGCACGGGCCACGAGCGCCGGCCGGCCGGGCAGGAGATAGACCTCGGGCACGAGGGGAATGCGGCCGTCCGGGAAGAGCAGCGGGGCCTGCGTGCGGTACCCGTGGATCAGGGCAGCCTTGTCGGCGATGTCGCTGTGCCATGTCTCCGTGACCAGCGCATTGCGCCGCGAGAATCCGGCGTCGAGGGAATGGCGCTGATTGTACGGGAAGTCGCTGTAGTAACCGAAGCCGCGGTTGCTGAGCTCCGCGGCCGTGCGGACCAGCAGATGGTCGACGTGTCCGCCCACGGCGAGCGGCGCGAGCAACAGCCGCGGCCCTGGCGGCACAAGGTCGTCCAGGGCGGCCGCGATGTGCGCCAGTGCGGCGCTGTCGTAACGGGAGATCCGGCCCGAGGCGATGTGGAGGCGGTACGTCGGGTAGACGTACGCCGCCTCGGGCAGCACGCTGTGCGCCCGCCGGGAACCGTCCGGCATGCGCCCGGGCTTCCGGCGGAACAGCCCCTCCGGCAGTCCGAGATGGCGCCAGACGATGCCCATCCCTTCGAGGACCTCCCGGTCCTCGGCCCGCCTGGAGGCGTACAGCTCCTCCGCGTCCTTCACCCCGGCCAGCCGCAGTGAGCGGCGGGCCGAGAGGGTGTACGGCCGGGGGCCCGCCTCGGTGAACACGGTCGCGACGGTCATGGACACCCGGGAGCGTGCGTGTGTCAGCAGGGCGCCGCAGGACAGCACGGCGTCGTCGAGATGCGGCGACAGCACGAGCAGAGGGACTCCGTCCCTGATCGCGGCGGTCAGTTGATCGGCGGACATGACGCGGATGCCTCCTCCCTCGGATGGCGTCCCCGGTAGGCGGACGAGTCGACCGTGAGATCGCTGGGGCGGCGGCGAGAACGGCGACGACGGCGGATGCGCCGCACCTCTTCGACGACGACCGCGGCCGGCCGCCCGGCGATCTCGTAGCAGTACGCTTCGGCACCGCCGGCCTGCGGATGCGAGGGGTCGCGCCAGTTGGGGAACAGGACATCTGCTCCGGCGAGTTGGTCGAGTGCGGTCATGGCAGTCACCGCGAGAGGGCGATACGGAGGAGGTCGGCCATGGATCGCAGACCGTCCGTGCGGGCCGAGAAGGTCGACCCCGGCACGTCGGACCAGGCGACCGGTACCTCGATGATGGCCCGCCCCTCCCGCGAGAGACGGGCGAGGAGCTCGACGTCGAAGGCGAAACCGTCGATGCGGCAGCTGCTGACGATCGCACGGACGAGCGGGCCGTCGAAGAACTTGAATCCGCATTGCGTATCGGCGATGTCCGGCAAGGTCAGTTGCGCCGGCCGCCGGAACATCCACCCGCCGCCCCTGCGCAGGGCCGACTGCTCGATCTCGTAATGCGCACCGGGAGCACGCCGGGAGGCGATGACGGCGCCGTACGCCTCGCTCAGCAGCGCCATGACCATGTCGAGCGTGCCGATGGGGGTTGCGTTGTCGGCGTCGGCGAAGCCGACGAAGCGGGCGGCGGAGGTCGCGATCCCGCGACGTACCGCGGCCCCCCTTCCGTGGCTGCTGCAGCCGATCACGTAAGTCGAGACCGGGGCGTCGCCGAAGGCCCCCAGCGCTTCGAGTGTGCAGTCCGCGCTGTCGTTGTCGACCACGACGACGGCCGACGTCCACGGCCGACCCGAGAGGTAGTCGATGGTGCATGCGATCGTTCCCGGGAGGCGGCGCTCCTCGTTGAATGCCGGAACAATCAACTCGAGGTCCACCGGCGGGCGGATGAGCGAGGCAGGGATCTCCTCGCCGGGACCGCCGGCGATCCTTGGAAGGTGTGGCGCGTGAGGAGTGCCCCAGCGGGGGCGGGCAGGCAGCACGGACACCATCAGGAGTCGCCTCCTTGGATCATGCACCCGCGCGACCGTGGCAGGGCACACCACGGACGGGCCGCTGTGACGTCCGGAGTCAGACTCCGGTGCGGCCCGTCGGGGCTATGGGAATGGGCGGAACTGCCGTCCGAATCGTTTGTACGCCGGCTGCCGGTGCCGGGCGAGGAAGCCGCCCGGGCCCGCCTGCGCCGGGGGGCGGCACAGGGCCTGCGCACCACGGCACGGGGCACGGCGCTGGAGATTGCGAGACGGTCGGACGCGCGGCGGGAGGGATGGGCACCTCGCCGGTCGGGCGCTCCGAGGGAGCAGTGCCGCGAACCTGCCGCAGGCCAGTCGCTCACCCGCCGCAGCGGGTGAGAAACGGTGGGCGCCGGAGACCGGCTTACCTGGAGGGAGGACACGAGGGCCTCTTCCGGACGACTGGTACCTGCATGGCCATGAATGCCTAAGTTTACAGCATTAGCACATGATTTATACATGGTCAATCTGGGATCTAACTGTTCGTCGCTTTCGATTCCGGTGTGGACCGGGCAGTGTGCCGGGCAGAAACGCGACGGAACCGAGGTGCCGGGACGAGTCGCACCAGCGCGGTACGCGGGCGCTCGTCGAGCAGGGTCCTCAGGATCCGCGCACCGTCGTGAACCGTGCGCAGATTCGACGCACCGTCCCGGCGCGGCAACTCCAGACTGGGAACCTCGGCGATTCGGAGCCCGTAGTGCAGGGCATGGGCCACGATCTCGGCACCCAGCTCCACCCCGTCGCCCCGGAGATCCAGCAGCCTCAGGAACTCCCGCCGGAACGCGCAGAAGCCGTACCAGACATCGGTCAGCTGCTGCCCGTACAACCGCCGGGCCACGCGCAGCAGGACGCGCTGCCCCACCCGGCGCAGCAAGGGGTAGCCGACGCTGCCGCCGCCGGCGATGAAGCGCGAGCCCTTGACGAAGTCGTATCCGTTCTCGAGGTAGTGCAGGTAGCGGGGGATCTCCCCCGGCGACATGCTGCCGTTGGAGTCGATCAGTACGACATGTTCGCCGCACGCGGCCAGCAGGCCCGCGTGGAACACGTTCCCCGCACCCTCGGTCCGCTGCTCGACCGTGCGCAGACAGGGCCCGCCACGAGAAACCGGGCCGTCCGGAGAGTGCCCCCGCACGTCGCCGACGAGGATCACTTCCTCCACACAGTCCGGCACTTGCCCCAGAAGCCACGTGATGTCGCACGTACCGTCCAGGACGGGGATCACCAGACTCACAGCGGGTCGGCGCGGAGCCGTCGCAGGTGCAGGTTCCGGTCGGGGGTCCGTGGCCCGGCGCAGCGGGTGAGCGATCAATGTCGTCGCCTCCGGCGATGCCAGATATACCTTCATGATGCGGCGCTCAACGGCACAGGGTCAAGCCCGTTCCACGTTCCCCCGCATTTTCCGGCCTGCCGCCCGCTGGAAGCATATGGCGAACTCCGGGAATCTATTCTCCGGGCGCGCCTTTCGCGCTCTACAGGAATACAATTCCCTTCATGGCGGGGCGAATCGAAGACTATGCCATCATCGGAGACCTTGAGGCGGCGGCTCTCGTCGGCCGGGACGGGGCCATCGACTGGTTGTGCATGCCGCGCTTCGATTCCCCCGCCTGTTTCGCTTCCCTCCTCGGCAGCGAGGACAACGGTCAGTGGTGGATCTCGCCGGCCGACCGGCGTCCCTGCAACCGGCGCTCCTACCGCGGTGACACGCTGGTGCTGGAATCGGTGTGGGAGACCGTCGGCGGCGCTGTGAAGCTCATCGACTTCATGCCGCCCCGCGGGGAGGTCCCGCAGATCGTACGGATCGTGGAAGGTCTGTCCGGACAGGTCCACATGCGGGGCGAGTTGAAGTTGCGCTTCGACAACGGCCGTATCGTGCCGTGGACCCGAGCCATGGACAGCAGCACGGTGTCGGCGGTCGCGGGACCCGACTCCGCCTTCCTCCGCTGCGACCGCGGCGTGAGGATGTCCGACAGCAAGACCTGCACGACCCTCGACTTCTCGGTCTCCGCGGGACAGCGCATCGCCTTCGTCCTCGGCTGGAGCCCCTCGCATGTGGCTGCCATGCCGGACGTCGACACCGAAGCAGCAATGGAGAAAACGCTGGAATTCTGGCGGAGATGGACGGCGAAGTGCCGGTACGAAGGGCCTTGGCGGGATGTCGTCATGCGTTCCCTGATCACCCTCAAGGCACTGACCTACGCGCCGACGGGCGGAATTGTCGCCGCGGCCACCACCTCACTGCCGGAATACATTGGCGGAGACCGCAATTGGGACTACCGGTTCTGCTGGCTGCGCGATTCCACGTTCACACTCTCCTGCCTGTTGCGCAGCGGATATCGCGAGGAGGCGGTGGCCTGGAAGGACTGGCTGGTGCGAGCCGTGGCAGGTGAACCCTCCGATCTCCAGCCGCTGTACGGCGTGGCCGGACAGCGCCGACTGGTCGAGACACCCGCCTGGTGGCTGCCCGGCTACGAGGGCTCCCAGCCGGTCCGCTTCGGCAACGCGGCCGTCGACCAGCTGCAACTCGACGTCTACGGCGAAGTCCTGAACACCGTGTACTCGGCCGTGCGGGCCGGGGTTCCGATCGACCGCCATGTGTGGAGTCTCATGGCCTCGTTCATGCAGTACCTCGAAAAGCACTGGGAGGAACCGGACGCGGGATTCTGGGAAGTCAGAGGCCCCCGGCGGCACTTCGTCCACTCCAAGATCATGTCCTGGGTCGCCGCCGACCGCGCACTGCGGCTGGCCCGGGTGGCGGGACAGCGGAACTCCACAGAGCGCTGGCGGGCGATGCGACGGGAGATCCGCGACGAGGTGTGCCGCCAAGGCTGGGACGACGAGCTGGGATACTTCGTCCAGTCCTACGGGTCCCGCCGCATCGACGCCTCGGCACTGCTGCTCCCGAGGCTCGGCTTCCTCCCCCCGGACGACCGCCGGGTGCTGGGCACAGTGGAGGCTGTACGCAGGCTCGACCACCACGGATTCCTGCGGCGCTACTCCGTGGACGACGGCGGCCAGGACCAGGTGGACGGCATGAGCTGCGGGGAAGGAACCTTCCTCGCCTGCTCGTTGTGGTACGCCGACGCGCTCGCCATGACCGGCCGTCAGGACGAGGCCCGCGCGGTCTTCGAACGCGTGCTGGCCGTACGCAACGACGTCGGCCTGCTCGCGGAGGAGTGGGACCCGGTCGCACGCCGCCAGCTCGGCAATACTCCGCAGGCCTTCAGCCATGTGGCCCTGGTGAACACGGCGTTCGCCCTGCACGGCACACGCAACCAACCGCGCCGATCGAGCGGCACACGTTAGAGGTCGTCCCGCACGCCCTCGGGGGCGGGATGGGTGTGGCCTGGTGGAACCACATCTGCCCCTTCGCGCCCGCACTCTGCTTGCGCCAGAGCGAACTCCGCCGTGCCCAGGACACCGGTCACAGGTGACGGCTCAAAGCGCGGACAGAGTTGCCGCACAGCCGCGGCTATTCGCGAGCCGGCGCCGTGCGGCGCTGCCCGGTGAGTACGAGCAACGGGGCGATGGACAGCAACGCTGCGAGGGCTGCGTAACCGTAGGTGAGACTGGCGACCGAGGCGACAGCCGCCACGAGCAAGGGACCGCCGGCGTCGCCGAGTTCGCGGCCGAGTTCGGCGGAGCCCATGGTCTGGCCGAGCCGTTCCTCGGGGGTGGACTCCGCCAGGGCGGCGAAGCCGAGCGGGGTGATCAGGCCCGTGCCGATGCCGATCAGCGCGGCCGCGATCAGCACTCCGGCAAGGCCGGGCAGCATCGCGGCCGCAAGTCCCGCCGCGGTGATCAGCAGGCCGGCGCCGAGCCCCGTCCGCGTGGCCAGGCGCCCCTCGTCCAGCGCCCGCCCTGCCCGGGGCTGCACGACGGCGGCGCTCGCGGCGAGCACGGAGACTGCGGCTCCCGTGGCCACGGTGCCGAGCCCGGCCGCCGCGCCGGAGACGGGCAGGAAGCCGACGCCGACGGAGAGCGCGGCGGTCGCGCCGGCGAGTGCGGCCGTCGGGGCGAGGAAAGCGCGGTCGGTCAGCCGGCGCGCGAGGTCGGCAACGGTCTGCCGCTTGCGGGGCAGCGGCGGTACGTGCGGCACGGCGAGCATGGCCCACAGGGCGACGGCCGCGCCGAGCACGGCCATCACGGCGAACAGCAGCCGCAGTCCGCCCGCCCACACCAGCACACCGCCGAGGAGCGGGCCGAGGGTGTAGCCGATGGACTTGTAGAAGCCGTAACTGCCGAACGCCCGCCCGTGCTTGGCGGCCGGGTTGAGCCGAGCGACGAGCGCGGACGCCGACGGGGAGAAGGCGGAGGCCGCGACGCCCTGGCCGAGACGGGCCGCCCACAGCCGGCCGGGGCTGTCGGCAATGGCGTAGAGCGTGGAGGCGGCGGCGAAGGCGATCAGCCCGCCGAGCAGAACGGGCTTGCCGCCGATCCGGTCGGCGAGCGAGCCGAAGACGGGCTTGAGGAGCACCTCGGCGCCGTCGTACAGGGCGAGCAGGCCGCCGAGTACAAGAAGTGAGGTCACCGCGTCGTCGGAGAATCCGCCGAGGCTGGCCGCGATGCCGTGGGCGCCGAAGGCGGTCGTGAATCCGGCTGCGTACAGCGGCCACATGACCCGCGCGGGGGCCGTCTTTGATATCGAGTTCCCGTTCATGGCGTATCCGGCCCGCCCGCGTCGTGCAGCGCACGGAAGACGCGCTCGGCGTAGTCCTCACAGACCGCGGCGCACTGCTTGAGGCGATCGCCGGACTCCGCGGCTTCCGGGGCTCCGAACACATCACGTGCGGTCAGATCGCGATGCCAGCGCCGCAGCCGCTCCAAGCTCTGCTCCTCTTCCTCCAGTTCGGCCAGAGTGAGTTTGGCGATGCGGATCTCCTTGGCGATCTCCTGCTCGAACTTGCCGCAGTCGGCCAGGAACTCCGCCCAGTCCGCCGAGCGCGCGGCAGTGAACAACGCCTGGAAGCGGGCCGCGTCCTGGGCATCGCGTCCGGCCGCCTCCAGCGCGATGGCCTCGCCCTCCGCTCGCCGAGTCAGCGCGATCGCCCTGTCCACCCCGTCGGCGAAGGCCGGTACATCCGGTACGGCCCAGACGCCCTGGCCCAGCGAGAGCGCGCCGGCCTTGCGCAACTCCCGCCAGACGGCGACGCGGTGCCGGGACGGCTCCGCGGGAAGTCTGATCAGCAGCAGGAGCCATCGCACCCTGCGATCCGTTCCGCGTTCTGTCACAATGATAAATGTAGCAGCCGTTACATAACCGCAGGCGGCACGGACCCGCCCCGCCCTTCCGACGGTCCGGTGGTCGCCACGTCGCCGTGTCGCCGCGTCGGCGCCGAGGTGCGAGTGCCCGCGCGGGTAGGAAGACTGGCCCTATGTCGAGCAAAGCAGTCCTTGAGGGTGGGCCGGATGATCTGCCCGAGCGGATCGTCCCCATCACCCCTCCCGGACAAGAGCTGAAGATTCCGCACCGCGGCGGGTACGAGCACTTCAAGGTCACGTCGCGGCACCAGGACAGCCCCGAGGGACGGCTGCCCGTCTACGAATGGTGGGAACGGACAGAGATTGCCGAATAGGGTCGGTGTGGACGGCCGGGCGGAGCGAGGCAGGCCGAGATGACCACGATCTCCCTCAAGACCGCGCCTCTGCGGGAAGGGCTCACCCTCCCGTACGCCGAGGCCGGCTACCCCGGTGGCACGCCGGTCGTCTTCGTACACGCGATCGCCGACTCATGGTGGACCTTCGAACACCTGCTGAGGCGTCTCCCGGTGTCCCTGCACGGCTACGCGCCCACCCAACGCGGCCACGGTGACGCCGACCGCCCTCCCGACGGTTACCGGCCCGAGGACTTCGCCGCCGATCTCGTGGCCTTCCTCGACACCGTCGGGCTCGAACGCGCCCTGCTGGTCGGAACCTCCAGCGGCGGCGTGCCCGCCCGGATCGTCGCCGGCAGCCACCCCGATCGCATCTCGGGGCTGGTACTGATCGGCGTCCCCGCCACGCTCGCGGACAAGCCCGCGGTGACCAGGATCTGGGAGACCGTCCAGGGCCTCTCCGATCCCGTCCCCCGCGAGTTCGTCGAGGACCTCATGACCGGTATGGTGGCCCGCCCGGTCGCCCGAGGCCTCATCGAGACGATGATCGACGAAAGCCTCAAAGTCCCCGCCCACGTCTGGAGGGAGACCCTGCGCGGACTGCTCGAAGCCGATCTGCCCGCCACCCTCGCGGGCATCCTGGTGCCGACCCTCGTCATCTGGGGCGACCAGGACGACTTCCTGCCGCGCAGCGATCAGCAGGCCATCCTCGACGCCATCCACGGTGCGCGCCTCGTCACGTACGAAGGCGCGGGTCACGTCGTTCACTGGGAGCAGCCGGAGCGCGTCATCGCCGACCTCGTGGACTTCGCCGCGCTCACCGCACCCGCGTCCCCCGGTACTCCGTGAAGTCATCGAACGGGAAGTCGTCGAACAGCTGGTGGACTCATCGCCCCTTCAGGGCGTGTCGGCACTTCGCAGCGGCTCGTCGGGCGCGACCAGTGACCGCGTGAGCGGGATCCGGGACAGCGCGAGGACACCCGCGGCGATCATGGCGGCGCCGAGCAGTTGCGGCACCAGCCACCAGCCGGAGCGGACGTGTTCCTCGTAGACCGCGATACCGAGGGCCAGGCTCACCGTCGCGTCGCCGAGGGTGATCGCCGGCTGGGAAGCGACCAGGGGGCCGGCCTGCATCGCGTTCTCCAGCAGGAACAGCGCGCCCGCGCCGACCGCCGCGAAGGCGTACGTCTGCCAGGCGGTGAAGAACGCCACGACCCCCTGGTCGTCCAGGATGTGCATCGCCGCCTTCATCAGCGCCGCGGTCACCGCGTAACTGATGGCGGTGGCCGCGCCGAGACACGCCGCCCGCGCCCGGCCCTCGGGGCGTCTGAGTGCCGCCAGGGCGAGCACGGCCACCGCTCCCATGCACACCGCCAGCGCGGGGATCCAGCGCTCCAGCGATACGTGCGTGCGGTTGCCCGTGGGTGACGCGGCGGCCAGGGCGACGCCGAGACCCGCCACCACACCGGCTACGGCCACCCAGCCGCCGCGGGACAGGTGCCGGTGCAGCAGCAGTGAGGCGACGATCAGGGTGAGCGGCAGTTCGAGTACGAAGAGGGGCTGAACAACCGTCAGCGGTCCGGTCGCCAGGGCCACCGCCTGGCAGACGGCGGCGGCGATGACGGCGAGGATTCCGGCCAGCCAGACGGGGCGCCGCAGCAGATCGAGCATCAGCCCCGCGCGGAAGCCGTCGGAGCGCGGCACGCTCAGGGCCGCCTGCCGCTGCAGCACCGTGGCGACGGCGTTGCTCAGCGCCGCGCAGAGCGCGAAGAGGACCGGCAGCAGGGTGTGCACCGTGGTCGGCCTCCGGCACTCAGTGGTCGTCGAGGTTCGGTCGGGAGGCGGGCCGTGCGAACAGCGGTTGGGCGTTGTCGTCGCGGGCGGCGAAGCCTTCCGACATGTGACCTCCCATGTTCCGCACCGGTCGGGGGCACGTGCACCTGCTGCCATGGTGGCCCCGGCCCGTCCTCCCGCGCGAGCCGGACCGGCCGGGCTGCGCACCGGCGAGGGCGCACCGACAATGGGACAAGGGTGCCCGCCCGACCCACTCACGGCTGCGGTCGTCCGAGAGGTCCGAGAGGAACGTGCCCATGCGCGCAGAGTCGCCGGCGGCCGCGCGGACGGGCATCGCCCTCGCCGGCACGGCGGCGGTGATCCTGCCGGCGTCCGTCGTCGTCATGGCCGTGCGCCACCGGCTCGTCGTCCACGGCAAGGTGCCGCCGCTGTCCATGCATGCGCCCTGGCCGCTCGCGGAGAACGTCGCCAGGACCCGCGGAGACCGGTCGTGACCCGCCACCGCGCCACACCGCACCGCCCGCGCCGCCACCTCGCTTCACGCACGCCACAGCGCGCGCGTCAGCGCACGCCTCAACGCACGCCTCAACGCACGGCGATCGTGCACCGCGCGATCCGGGTCACCACCGCCTCCTGCGCCGGGTTCTATCTGTTCGTGTACGGCGTGGACCGGCCGGAAACGGCGCTGTACGCCCTGTTCGGGCCAGTGGCACTCGGGATCCTTTCCCCGATCCCCGGATCCGGCCGGCAGCGGGCCGCAGTGATCCTGCGCGCCCTGCCCGGGGGCCTGGTGCTGATCACTCTGGGGACGGTGCTGGCCGTACACACATGGGCGGCCGTCCTCGGGATGCTGGTCGTCGGTTTCGCCCTCACCTTCGCGGCGGTCGCGGGACCCCGCCCCGCCGGAGCCGCACCCGGGCTTCAGCTCTTCTACATCCTGGCCTGCTTCCCGCCCTACGCGCCGGACACCCTCGGGGCACGGCTGGCCGGCCTCACCCTGGGCGTGCTCCTCCTCGCCGCCTGCGAGGTCTACCTGCTGCCCACGCCCCCGACGGCCACCTACCGGCAGAGCCTGGCGGACGCCGTGACGATCGCGGGCCGGGCCGCCGCTGCGGCGGCGTCCGGCGACCTGTCCGCCGAGGGCGCCGACGACTCGGCGGACCGGCTGCGGGAGACCGGCCGGCAGCTGCGCCTCTCCCGTCTTCCGCCCGCCGAACGACCCGCCGGGGCCGGTCGCGCCGACCGCGCCCTGGCCCAAGCCGGCGCCGCCGCACGCAGACTGCTGGACCAACTGGCGCACCTGCGTCACACCCCACCGACCGTCTCCGTCGTCGCCACCGCCACGAGCGGCCGGGGCGCGAACGCCGACGCGACCGGTCAAGGCACGAAAGCCGACGCCGGCGCGACCGGTCAAGGCACGAAAGCCGACGCCGGCGCGGAGACGGACGCGGACGCCGCGTCCGCCGATCTCCTCGGCCGCGTCGCGGCACTCTGCGAGGCCACAGCGACAGCCCTGCGCACCGGCCGGCCGCCCCCGCGCTCCGGTCCGCCTGTCCTGGACGCAGCGATGCGCGACTTCCAGGGACTGCGCATCACGCAGGCGACCGGACCGCCGCAGTCCGTACCGCCCGCACCGGTACTGCGCCGCCAGTCCTCGGTCCTGGCACTGACCGAATCGGCCCGGATCCTTCAGACCGCCGTACGAGTCGGCCTGGACGGCAGGCGCAGACCGCCGATCCCGCCGCGAGAACTCTTCTGGTACGCGGACACACCCACCTACCTGCTGTGGTGGCGCCGCCTCACCGGCCATATGACGCTGCGTTCGGTCCTGTTCCAGAACGCCGTCCGGACCGCCCTCGGGCTCGGTGCCGCCCGTCTGGTCGCCGGTTCACTCGATCTGTCCCACGGCTTCTGGGTACTTCTCGCCGTGCTCACCCTCGGCCGCACCACCGCCGGGGGGACATGGACAGCCGTGCGTTCGGCGCTGGCCGGCACTCTCGCCGGCGCGCTCGCGACCGGCACCCTGCTGCTCGTCGTCGGGCGGCACACCGACGCGTACGCGGCGGTGCTCGTGCCCGCCATGCTGGCCGCGTTCGCACTCGGACCGCTGCTCGGGATCGCCTGGGCACAGGCCCTGTTCACGCTGGTGGTGTCGGCCGCGTTCGCCCAGATCGCCCCCGCCTCCTGGCAACTCGCCGAGGACAGGATCGTGGACGTCGCCACGGGCAGCGCGATCGGTCTGCTGTGCGGACTGCTCGCCTGGCCGGCCGGTGCCCGGCGCGAGGTACGAAGAACTATGGCCGCTCTGCTGCGCTCCTGCGGACCCCTGATCACCGGGACCGTCGAAGTGCTCCTGGCCACCCCGCCGGGAACAGCGCCCCTGCCGCCCACGCGCCCCGTGCTGCACCGACTGCGCCTCGCCGAGGCTGCGTATCTCCAGTACCGGAGCGAACCGGGCGACCGGCCGGAGGTGTCCATGGACTGGCACGCCGTGCTCATCACGGCGAATCACATCCTGCTCGGCGCCCACTGGCTGCCTCGCTTCGACCTGCCCGAGAGAACCGTCACCCCGGAAGCCACCGCCTTGGCCCGTACAACAGCAGGCCATCTCGTCCTGGCCACCGACCGGGTCGCCGCAATCTGCGCCGGGGAGGGACCACCACCGCAGCCGCCGGCTGTTCCCGCGTATCGTTCGCCCACCGAGGTACGAGGCCACTCTCCCCTGCCCGCGCTGATCGACCTCGAACACTGGCTGAACAGCCTCACCGCTCAACTCGCCCGCATCGAGAGCTCGGTGCCGCCCGGGAGGTGAGCCGTCCAGGGGCTGCCGGGCTATTCCTCGATGGCCCCGCCAACGGCCCCCGCAGGTGATCGAGGACGAACGTCGAGGCTCAGAGGGCCGGTTGGGATCGCTCCCAGGCTGGGGACCGGCAGCCCGGTCCTTCGCGCGGGCGGCTGGGGCCGCGCATACGTGGCGGGGCGCGATGTGACGTATGCCATTCGCAGGGTTCCTGTGAATCTCCGCGATGGCCGCGGTGTGTGTGGGATCGTCAGGCCGGTTGTTACTCGCTGGTATTCGCGAGTCCCTTCCTGTTGCGCGTATCCCCCAACACACGCTCCGAGGATTCCCACGTGCGTAAGCTCCCTGCCAGACATGCCCTGTTAGCGGCACTGGCCACCGTTACCCTGTTCACCAGCGGCTGTTCGGCCGAGACCGGGGCAACGTCCCCGGCTGCGGCCGGCGCCGACGGGCAGCGTCCCAGCAGCATCGTGACCCCCGACCCCGGCCCCTCGCGGCAGCTACCCGTGACCGGGGTGCCCGACGGGGAACCCACCGGCGTCGCCCGTGCGGGCAGCGACGGGAAGGCGACGAAGTCGCCGCTCAAGGTCGCCTCCTACGACCGCAGTACCCGACGGGCCGTCATATCCAGTACGGGGAAGGCGACTTCGGCGCCCGCCCCCGCCCCCGCCGTCGGCGACGTCATCGCCAGCGGGCCGGCGCCCGGGGCCCCCGAGGGCCTGCTCGCCGAGGTCACCGACGTGGCCGGGAAGACCGAGAAGGGCACCGAGGTCAGGACCGAGCCGACGACGCTCGGCGCGCTGCTCGGTGACGACAAGGCCGACGGGACCGTACCGGTCGATCCGGCGGCCGTCGACGTCGAGCCGCTGGTCCAGGGCGTGAAGGTCTCCTGGGCCAAGGCCGGGAACGTACATGTGGGCCCGCAGGGCGCGAAGGTGCCCCTGGGGAGCCTGCGGATCGATGTCGGGGCGTCGGTCCCGCTCCCTGTCACCGAGGGCGCTCCCGTGTCCGGGGCGGTGTCGGTCGCGGGCTTTGTGCAGCTGGCCCCCGAGGTCGAGTTCTCGTACGACGGTTCCTCCGCGCTGACGCCGGACTCCGCGTTCCTCGGCCTCACCGGTGACTGGACGTCGCAGTGGGCACTGAAGGGCAGGGCGGTCGCCGGTGGCAAGCCGGTGCGGATTCCCTTCGCCAAGCTGCACGCGGATCCCGTGATCCAGGTCGGGCCGGTACCGGTCGTGGTGAACCTCGACCTCACGGCCTATGTCCAGGTGGCCGCGGACGGCTCTGTCAGCGTCGACGTCAAGCAGGACCTCAAGGGCGGCTTCCGGATCGGCGGCAGCTACTCGAAGGCGGGCGGCTGGAAGCCGGTCAGCACGTCCGACATCACCAGCACCCCGGTACGGGCGAAGGTGACTGCGGCCGGCTCGGTGAAGGCCGCGCTCGGTGCCGAGGCCACGGTCGGGCTGTACGGCGCGGTCGGCGTCACAGCGGATCTCGCCCCGTACCTGCGAGGCGAAGCCAGTGCCGCGGCCACTCCCGGCTCCCTCGTGGGGGCCTGGAAGGTGTACGGCGGGGTGGATCTGACGGGGTGGCTCCAGTTGCAGCTGTCCATCTTCGGCACGCCCGTCTTCGAGCACCGCATTCCCTTGGGTGCCCTGCACCGCGAGTGGCCGCTGGCCGAGGGCAAGGGAATCGTCGCCTGACGCCACGCAGCGGCGCGCGAAGAGCCCCTGCCGGGACATCAGGCAGGGGCTCTTCGCGAATTTCGTACGTCGGGGTGGAGCGAACCAGGGAGAGTTGCCTGCCCTGCCCGCGCGCATCGATTCGTGTTTCATATCGATGCGCCACTTCATGACGTGGTGATGACGACCTTGCCCCGGATGTGCTTCCCCGCGAAGTCGACGACTGCCTGCACGGCGTCTCGAACGGGAAGCGTGCGCCGAAACACCCTCCCCCACCCCGGCCACGGTGCCTGCCGCGTCCATACCGACCACCAATGGGTGGTCGGCGGGGTACATGTCCTTCACCGCGCCGGTGATCAGCGCCAGATCGAGCGGGTTGAGTGCCGCGGCCTCGACCTTGATCAGCACCTGACCCGGTCCCGGGGCGGGTGTGGGGACCTCGGCAATGGCGATCTGGTCGAGCGGCATGTAGCCGGTGGCGACGAGGGCTTTCACGACGACTCCCTGACGTGGCGTGAGTGAGCCAGCGAATCGAGCAGGACGCCTCAGCGGTCGCTGCCGCGAATGATGGCCACCTGCGCACCGGATGGGTCCATGAACATGGCAATGCGGCCCACGCCCTCCGCGTCCATCGGCGGGATGAGCGTCGTGGCGCCCCGCTCGGCGGCCTTGGCGAAGGTGGCGTCGACGTCGGCCACTTCGAAGTACGGATGCCACTCCGAGCCCGAGCCCGCGTCCAGGTTCTCCTTCTGAAGCTGCATGATGCCGCCCTGCGTGGCCTCCTGGCCGCCGCCCGCCGGGGAGACGACGCTGTAGGTGACGCCGGGGAACGGCATGTCCTCGTAGTCCCAGGAGAACACGGAGCGGTAGAAGTCCTTCGCTGCGGCCGCGTCCGTGGTGTACAGCTCGGTCCAGCTCAACGTGTTCACATCGGTGACCACGTCCAGGCCCTTGTTGTCGCCGGGCTGCCAGACCGCGAACTGGGCGCCGGTCGGGTCGGTGTACGCCGCCAGCCGGCCTGCCGTGAAAACGTCGTCCGGCGGGACGCGAACGGTGCCGCCCGCCTGCTCGACGGCCTTGGTCGTGGCGTCGGCGTCGGCAGTCTGGAAGTAGGGCGTCCACGAGGAGGTCGCGCCCTCCTCGGTGAGCGGGCCGACCGCGGCGACGGTCTTTCCGTCCAGTTGGAAGAAGCCGTACCCGCCGGCTTCGGGCCCCATGCTCTGGAGCTCCCAGCCGAACACGGCTCCGTAGAAGGCGGCGGCCGCTTCGATGTCGGGGCTTCCCAGGTCGAGCCAGTTCGGCGCGCCCTGGACGTAGGTGGTCGTCAGCATCGCAGTTCTCCTCCCGCAGGTACGCGGTGGATGGTGGATGGGGTCGGTCGAATTCAGCATGCCAGCGCCCACTGACATCCGCCGTTCCGGGCGACGCGACACCCCGCCCGGGCCGCGCCCGGGCGGTGCCGCCGCGCACCGGGAGCGCGAAGTGTGGCGGTATCGCCCGACATGGCCCGACGGACCGTCAGCTCGCCCGCCCCGCACCGCCACCCGCTCCTCGCGCTCCCCCGACGCCCCCAGGGAGCCCGCACGGGGGTGACAAGGGTTTTCCCCGTATCGGGTTCATCTCGGCGTTCCCTACTGTCTGCCGGACCGGCAGATCTCATCCTCTGACTCTTCAATGTCAGGTGCATGTAAATCATGGGCTCCGTCGGTGGCGGCCCTTGACCAGGGGCCGTCGCGTCGGCGGCGGCGCGCGGGCGACCCGGCCCAGGGGACCCCGGATCGCACCCCCACAGCGAACCGCGGTTCCCGCGCCGCCCGCCGCGCTCCGCACCGTCATTGAAAGGGAACACCTTGAACGGTTCCAGACGGAGACTCATATCCGTCGCGGCCGCGAGCGCCGTCATCGCCGCCGTCGCCGCTACGTCCTCCGTGGCACTCGCCGCAGCCCCGCAGCAACCCTCGCCGAAGCCCGCTCCCGCTTCGCAGTCCATGGCCGCGCTGCCCACCGCACCGGTCGAGAAGGTCATCGTCACCTACAAGTCCAAGGCGACAGAGGCCAAGTCCAACGCGGCCGCCGCGGGCGACGCAACGGCCAAGGGCACCGAGACCGGCGAGAGCCTGTCGTTCGAGCGCCGCCTGGCCGGCGGCGCGGCTCTGGTCGACCTGGGCGGCGAGGCGTCCAAGAAGGACCTCACCGAGGTCATGGACGCCTTCCGCGCCGACGCGTCGGTCGCGTCCGTCGAGCCCGACATCCGTGCCTACGCGATGGCGGTCACCCCGAACGACACCGAGTACACAAAGCAGTGGGACCTGTTCGAGGCGACCGGCGGCATGAACGTGCCCGGCGCCTGGGACAAGACCACCGGCAGCGGTGTCACGGTCGCCGTCATCGACACCGGCTACGCGGCCCACTCGGACGTGGCGGCCAATGTCGTATCCGGCTACGACTTCATCTCGGCCTCCGCGGACGCCCGTGACGGCAACGGCCGGGACAGCGACGCCAAGGACGAGGGCGACTGGAACGCCACCGCCGGCGAGTGCGGCGCCGGTTCCACGGCGGGCAACTCCTCCTGGCACGGCACGCATGTCGCGGGCACGATCGGGGCAACGGCCAACAACAGCAAGGGCGTTGCGGGTATCGCGTACAACGCGAAGATCCAGCCGGTCCGCGTGCTCGGCAAGTGCGGCGGCTCCTCGTCGGACATCGCCGACGCCATCACCTGGGCGTCCGGCGGCACCGTCCCGGGCATCCCGGCGAACGCGAACCCGGCCAAGGTCATCAACATGAGCCTCGGCGGCGCCAGCTCGACCTGCCCCAGCGTCTACCAGAACGCGATCAACGGCGCGGTGTCGCGCGGCACGACCGTCGTCGTCGCGGCCGGCAACAGCAACGCCAACGCTTCCGGATTCACCCCCGCCAACTGCTCGGGCGTCATCAACGTGGCGTCCACCAGCCGTGAGGGCAACCGTTCGTTCTACTCCAACTTCGGCAGCATCATCGACGTCTCCGCGCCCGGCGGCGAGACCCGCCGCGCCACCGACACCCCCGGCACCGTCACCACCCCCGAGAACGGCATCCTCTCCACGCTGAACTCCGGCGCCACCACCCAGTCGACGGAGAACTACAAGCCCTACCAGGGCACTTCGATGGCCGCCCCGCACATCGCCGGGCTCGCCGCCCTGCTGAAGTCGGCCAAGAGCACTCTGACCCCGGCCGAGATCGAGGCCGCGATCAAGAGCAACGCCAGGCCGCTTCCGGGAACGTGCAGCGGCGGCTGCGGCACCGGCATCGCCGACGCCACGAAGACCGTGAACGCCGTCACCGGCACCCCCGGCGGCACGACGTTCAGCAGCACGGCGGACGTGACGATCGGCGACCTCGCGACCGTCACCTCGTCGATCGCCGTCACCGGCCGTACCGGCAACGCCCCCGCCGCCCTCAAGGTCGGCGTGGACATCAAGCACACCTGGCGCGGCGACCTGGTCATCGACCTGATCGCCCCGGACGGCACGGTGCGCAATCTGAAGGCCTCCTCGTCCTCCGACAGCGCCGACAACGTCCTGGCGACGTACACCGTCGACGCGTCGAGCGAGGTCGCCAACGGCACCTGGAAGCTGCAGGTGCGCGACGTGGCAGCGGGTGACACCGGCTACATCGACTCCTGGAGTCTCACCTTCTAAAACCACCCGCCACAACTGCAACATGGCTGGTCAGGGGCGCGTTCGCGGCATCTCGCCGCGGGCGCGCCCCGCCGCCTGTCCGTCCATGCATGTCCGAATGCCGGACGCAAGGCCTGGACTGCTGCGGCCTGCTTCGTATTCTCTGCTCTCACGGGCAGAGACCCGCGCAGGTCAGAACGGGGGTGGTGGATACGTGACGACGACGGCGTACCGCCCTGCGCCCGTCGGCCGGGAGGAGCTCCTCGCACGGCTCGAACGGGTGCTGCACACCCGCGGCCGCGCCCTGCTCACCGGCCCTGCCGGGGTCGGCAAGACAGAGGTCGCCCTGGCCGCCGCCGCGCGCGCCGAGTCCCGCGGCGAGGCCGTGCTGTGGGTCCCCACGCTGCCCGCCGACCGGGACATACCCGGCGCGGTCGCCGCCGCCCTCGTCGCGTCCATCTCGGCGAGCGTGTCCTGGCCCACGGCCCGGGCCAACACCGGCCCGCCCCGAAGCCCCGGCGCGTACGACATTCTCGAGGGCCTGCCCGGTCCGCAGCGGACCGCCGTCGCCATGCTGTGCCGCGAAGCACCCGTCCCCGACGAGGGCTGGGACCCCATCGCCCTGCGGCTGGCCCTCGCTCAGACCCTGCGGACCCTCGCCGTGCAAGGCCCCGTCCTGCTCGTCGTCGACGGCGTCCAGCGCATCGACGCCGACAGCGCGGACCTGCTGCGTTTCGCCCTGCATCTGGCTCCCTCGGCGCTGCGGGTCATCGCAGTCGAGACCCCGGCGGCGTACGGCCCCGAGGGACCAGGAACGGGCCCACCGGGCCCGGAGCCCCTCTGGGTGCCGTCCGAGGCCGACGTCCTGTTCGTACCGCCGCTGCACGCCGACGAGATCGCCGAACTCCTCATCCACCACCGCCTGCCGTCCCGGATGGCCGGCCGCATCCACAAGGCCAGCGGCGGCAATCCGCGTCTCGCGCTCGCGGTCGGCCGGTCGCTGGCCGATGCGCGGACGCCTGTGCACCACGCCGAGGCGCTGTCCCTGTCCGGGCGCGCCCGCGATCTCGCCCGGCAACTCCTCGGCGCCGCCTCCCCCACCGTCCGCGGCACACTCCTGCTGGCCGCGCTGGCACTGCGCCCGACAGCGTCGCTGATCCGCCGCGCGGGCCGCCCCACCGCCGAGGCCGACCTCGCCGCCGCCGAGCGCGCGAATCTGATCTCCCTCAAGGAGGACGGCACGGTCGCCTTCACGGCCGGGGTGCTGCCCTCGACTCTGGTGCACGACGCCTGCTGGACCGAGCGCAGCGACGGTCACGCGGCTCTCGCGCAGGTCGTCGACGACCCCGTCGAGGCGGTACGGCACCGGGCGCTGGCCACGGACGTCCCCGACGAGCAGCTGGCAGCGGAGGTCGCGGCGGCGGCCGACACCGCACGCCGCCGCGGGAACAGCGCGCTGGCCGCCGAACTCGCCCTGCTCGCCGCCGAGTCCACGCCCGTCCAGCAGAGCGGGCAGCGACTCGCCCGGCTCGTCGAGGCCGCCGAGGAAGCGGCCCGCGCAGCCCGCGCGGACCTTGCGATGCGGGCCGCGACCGACCTCCTCGCCCGCGACGCCGCGCCCGCCGACCGGGTCCGAGCGCGGCTCGCGGTACTGGACACGGCCGGGCAGGGACTGAGCGGCCTCGACGAGATCTATGTACACGCCATGGAGGACTCCGAAGGCGATACGGCACTGCGGGCGGCCGTCCAGCTCCGGCTGGCGGTGAAGTACGTGCTGGCCGACGGCGATCCCGTACGGTCCCGGGCCGCCGCCGTCGAGTCCGCCGCGCTCGCCGGTTCGGTGGGCGACCGGAAGACGGCGGCGCGGGCGCTGACCGTGCAGGCGCGCATGGACCGGGTACTCGGCTCGCCGGACGCGGAGCGGGTGCTCGCGGAGGCGCGGGCCCTCGAGGTGTTCGAGCGCCCGCCCGGTATCCGCAACGCGGCCCAGATCCTGACGATCCGTCATGCCCTGTTCGACGACCGTCTCACCGACGCACGTGACCAGCTGAACGCGCTGCTGCCGCTGGTCGAGCGCCGTGGTCCGGTCGAGGATGCCATCGAGCTGTTCCGGACTCTCGCGGAGATCGAGGCCCGGCAGGGTCAGAGCGCGGCCGCGCTCGCGCACGCCGGGCGGTCGCTCGCCCTCACCCTGGAGGCCGGCCTCTCGCCCGGGCCCGCCTGGTACGCGCTGGCCCTCGCCGAGACCGCGGGCGGCAGCTTCGCCCGCGCCGCGAGCTACGCCCGGCGCAGCGCCCAGGCCTCCGAGGAGGAGGGCGATCATGTCTTTCTCACCCGCAGCCTGTACGCCCTGGGCCGGGTCCAGCTCATCGCCGGGGATGTCGCGAACGCCCTGGAGACCCTGCGCCGGGTGCAGGCCGGCGAACACGCCCAGTCGACCGTCGACCCGTCGATGCTGCGCTGGCACGAGGAGTTGGCGGAGGCGCTGCTGGCGAACGACGCACCGGAGGAGGCCGCGGCCCTGCTCGCCGACGTGCGTCCGGTCGCGGAACGTCTGGGCCGGGCAACGGTCCTGCTCGGCTGCGACCGGGCGTACGCGCTGTATCTGGCGGCCGGCGGGAAGTCCGACGAGGCGGCGGAGCTGCTGACGCGGACCGCCGATCGCTTCGCGGTGGCCGGTCTGCCGCTGGAGCGCGGGCGGGCGCTGATCGCGCTCGCCCGGGTCGAGCGACGGCGCCGCAGACGGTCGGCCGCGCAGCAGGCGCTGCAGGCCGCGGCCACGGACTTCGAACGGGCGGGGGCGCTCCCCTGGCTGGCGCTGGTGACGGAACCCCCGTCCCGTACGACCGAACCCGACCCGGCCCGCGGCGGCGCCCTGTCCTCCCTCACGGAGGCGGAGCTGCGGCTAGCGCTGCTGGTACGCCAGGGGGCCAGCAACCAGGAGGCGGCGGCGAAGCTGTACCTCAGTGTGAAGACGGTCGAGGCGCGGCTCACCCGCATCTACCAGAAGCTGGACGTCCGCTCGCGCGCCCAGCTGGCGACCGCCCTCAACGCCTGGCCCGGCCACAGGCCGGCTCTGGACACGACGGACGGTCCGCCGGCGGACTGAGAATCGGGGGCGGGAGGTGACTGGACGACGACGCCCCGTCCCACCGTCCGGCACGGCGCATGTCCACCCGCTTCCGGGCACGGCGAGGGTGGCCGACGCAGAAGTGCGCTGTCAGTCCGAAGCGGCCCGAGACGTCCTTCCGCCCTGGACGGTCCATGCGCGGGCGGCGAGCGCGACCGACCCGTCGGGCCGCGTCAGGGGCAGTTGCCGTCGGCGACGACGTAGTGGCCGGCAGGGGATTCCTTGAGGGTGTGGGTGACAAAGGTGTTGTAGCGGCCCATGTTCTGCTGGGAGCCCTTGGCGTATGCGTAGCTGCCGTCGGTGGTGGCCCTGCCTGCCTGCACCTGGTGGTAGTTGTCGGTGGTCCAGCAGGCCGCCGCGCCGCCGGTGGTCGTGGCCGTGAGCGGGCCGGACCGGATGCCTTCGGCGCCGGCCGCGTCGCGTGCGGCGACGCTGTAGTCGTGCCCTGTCCCCGGGTTCAGCCCCGTGTCCGTGAAGGGCGCGGCCGACGGAGTGGCGATACGCGCCCCGTCCCGGTACACCGCGTAGCTCGCCGCTCCCTCAACTGCGTTCCAGTTCAAGGTGATTGAGGTGTCCGTGGCACTCGTGGCGGCGAGCCCGGCCGGGGCGGGCAGACCGCCGGGAGTGGGCGCGGAGCCGTCCAGGCCGAAGAATTCGGTGATCCAGTAGCCGGAGCAGATGGAGTCGATGAAGTTCGCGGTGCCCGTCCGGCCGCACTGCTGGGGCCCGCTGCCCGGGTCGACCGGAGTTCCGTGGCCGATCGCGGGCACCCGGTCGACCTCGACAACGACTCTGCCATCGCCCGCCAGATACTGCTCGCGGCGCGTCTGGCCGGTCCCGATCGTGGACGTACGGTCCGGGCTCTGGTCCACCCCGTGCACAGCGGTCCACTGGTCCCGCAGCTCGTCGGCGTTCTTCGGGACGACCGTCGGGTCGTTGTCGCCGTGCCAGACGGCCACCCGCGGCCACGGCCCGGTGTACCCGGGGTAGGCGTCGCGGACCCGTTGCGCCCAGACCGCGGGCGTACGGTCCACACCGGGGTTCATACAGGTGAAGGCTCCCGTGTCCATGGTGCAGTTGTACCCAAGCCCCGCGATCACCGCGCCCGCCTCGAAGACGTCGGGGTAGGCGGCGAGCATCACCGCGGTCATGCCGCCTCCGGCCGACAGCCCGGTGACGTACGTACGTGCGACATCGGCGCCGTACGCGGTCTCCGCGTGGGCAACCATCTGGCGCACGGACGCGGCCTCGCCCTGGCCGCGCTGAATGTCGGTCGCCTGGAACCAGTTGAAGCAGCTGTTGAGGTTGTTCGCGGACGTCGTCTCCGCGAAGACCAGCAGGAATCCATGCCGGTCGGCGAACGTCGTCAGACCGGAGTTGTCGGCGTAGACCTGAGCGCTCTGGGTGCAACCGTGCAGGGCGACCACGACCGCGGGATGCGCCGGGAGGGTGGCGGGCCGGTACACGTACATGTTCAGAGCGCCGGGATTGGCGCCGAAACTGCTCACCCTCTCCAGGGGGACGGCCGCATGCGCGGCGGGCGCCGGGCCGAGCCACAGCGTGGCCGCGAGCAGAGCGAGGACCGCGCCCGTACGACCGGCGGCACGGCGAAGAAGGGTTGGCTTGGGCGGGCTTACGTGCAAGGGCATCCGAGACCTCCCGCAGATGTTCCGAGGTGCCGGTCACCCTAGGAACGGGAAGATCGCCGGGAAATGGTGACGCCACCCACAGCGGAGGCCGCCGACGGCGGTGTGCGCACTGTTGCCCGTGCGGCGTCGGCCTGCTAGAGGACAGCTCCTCGACGCAGCGGACACACCGAAGCCCGACAACGTGCCGACCAGGCCTGGCATCTGACGATGTGACACTGGCGGCGAATCCCCTGGTCAAAACTACGGTGCGAGATGAGGCCGTGCGCGGGTAGCGTCGGCGCTCATGACGCCTCCCCGCAATCGCCCTCCTTTCGTCGCAGACGAGCGGACCCAGCTCATCGGCTGGTTCGACATGCAGCGCTCGATCATCCAGTGGAAATGCGAAGGGCTGTCCGACGTGGATGCCCACCGATCCGTCCTTCCGACCTCGCCCTGCATGACGATGGCGGGGCTCGTCTCCCACATGCGCTGGGTCGAGCACTGCTGGTTCGAGGTCCTCTTCCTGGGTCGACCGGCCGAGGGACCGCAATTCGACGACGGGCCCGAGGACGCCGACATGATGGTCGAAGGCATCCCGCTCGCACAGCTCCTCGATGAATACGAACGGCAATGTGCCGTGTCGAACGAGATCATCGCCGCCCATTCGCTGGATGACATCGGCCGGCACCCGGACTTCGGCTCCGCCGCCGCCACTCTGCGGTGGATGGTGATCCACATGGTCGAGGAGACCGCCCGGCACGCCGGCCACATGGACACCATTCGCGAGCTGCTCGACGGCGAAAAGGGCTACTACTGAGGCGGAAGGCCATGGCGACCGGACCGGTCGCCCTGCCCTGGAGCACGTCATCCGTCCGAGGGAAAGGCCTGTTCCGTCCAGATCGTCTTCCCGGACTGGGTGTAGCGCGTTCCCCAGCGGTGCACCAGTTGCGCGACGATGAACAGCCCGCGCCCGCCTTCGTCGTCCTCCGCACTGTGGCGCAGGTGCGGTGAGGTGTGGCCGGCGTCCGCGACCTCGCACAGGAGCGTGCGGTCACGGATGAGGCGCAGGTGCAGCGGCCCGCCGGCGTGCCTGACCGCGTTGGTGACCAGCTCGCTGACCACGAGCTCGGTCGAGAACGACAGCTCTTCCAGGCCCCACTTGTGAAGCTGCCCGATAGCGAGCTCCCGGGCGTGGCCCACCGCGACAGGTTCGGCGGGCAGCTCCCAGTCGGCGACCTGGCCGGCGTCGAGTTCGCGCGTACGCACGAGCAGCAGCGCGATGTCGTCGGGCGTCGTGCCGTCCGGGAGAAGTGCCGACAGAGCGCTGTCACACAGTTCTTCCAGGGACGCTCCGCGGTCGCCGAGTACCCTCCCCAGGATCTCGAGCCCCTCGTCGATATCACGGTCGCGGGCTTCGACCAGGCCGTCGGTGAAGAGGGCCACCAGGCTGCCCACCGGCAACTCGATCTCCATGGACTCGAACGGCAGGCCTCCGAGCCCCAGCGGCGGACCGGCGGGAAGCTCTGGGAAGGACAGCCGGCCGTCGGGGTCCACGATCGCCGGCGGCAGGTGGCCCGCCCGGGCCATGACACAGCGACGCGAGACCGGATCGTAGACGGCGTAAAGACACGTAGCACCGGTCGCGTCGTCCTCGTGAGGGTCGGCGAGCGCGCCGGAGGCGTCCGACTGGTCCTCCGCCGACTGGCTCACCAGATCGTCGAGACGCGTGAGCAACTCGTCGGGGGACAAGTCCAGTTGAGCGAGCGCGCGTACGGTGGTGCGCAGCCGTCCCATGGTGGCGGCCGCCTGCAGGCCGTGGCCGACCACATCCCCGACGACGAGTCCGACCCGCGTTCCGGAGAGCGCGATGACGTCGAACCAGTCGCCGCCGACCCCTGTCACGTCGTCGGTGGGAAGGTAGCGATAGGCCACCTCGCCCGCCGATTGCTGCGGCAGGTGCTGCGGCAGCAGTTGGCGCTGCAGGGCGAGTGAGGCCATACGTTCACGTGTGAAGCGTCGGGCGTTGTCGATGCACACTGCGGTACGAGCCGCGAGCTCGTCGGCGAGTGCGACCTCGCCGTCGTCGAACGTGGTCAGCGGGGAGTCACGGAGGAACGTGACGAGACCCAGCGTGCTGCCCCCGGCCCGCAACGGCACGACCAGGGTGTTGTCCTCGAGCACGAGACCGCCCGAGGCGAGGCTGCGGTGCTGGGGAGAGCCCGGCGGGTATGCGACAGGCGATCGCTGCGGGGACTCCCCCGGGTCGCCGCGCCCCTTTGCCGGCGCCGGCCGGGAGGCGACTCGTACGAGGTCGGTCTCTGCCGGGCGGCCGGCGCCGAGCACCTCCCCTTCCACGACTTCCTCCGCGAGGTCGACCGTAACGGTGTCGGCGAAGTCCGGGACCGCCACCTCGGTGATCTCCTCGGCAGTGACGACGACGTCCAGCACCGTGCCGATTGCGCGGCCGGCTTCGACCAGCAGGGCCAGCCGCTTCTGGGCCTCGTAGCGGTCGGTGATGTCGAATGCGTCCTCGCACACTCCGAACACATGCCCGTCGGCGTCCTGGAGCCGGTAGTAGGCGCATGACCAGAGGTGGTTCTTGCCGGGGTCGCCGGGTGGTTCCCCGTAGAAGTGCAGGTCGAGGATCGGTTCGCCGGTGTCGATTACGTGCTGCATGACGCCGGCGAGTGTCTGCGGGTACCCCTTGGTCAGGAACCTGCCCTCGGAGTACAGCTCATCGGCGCGCATACCGCGGAACTCGGCGAACGGCCGTCCGATCTCCCGTTCGTACGCGGCGTTGCACCACGTCAGGCGCAGGTCGGTGTCGTAGATGCCCAGACCGACGGGCGACTGGGTGGCCAGCCCCTGCAGCAGGGCCAGCCGCGATTCCCACAGCCGCAGACCCTCCAGCTCCGTCACTACGAGGACACGAGCCGCCGTGCCGGTGCCGGGCGGGTCGGACACCGCAGTGGCGAGCAGCAGCTCGCGGCCGTCCCGGTGCAGGGCGACGCGGATCTCGCTTCCGCTCAGTGGGGTGCGCCGGGCTGCGGCCGACTCGGGCTCGGCAGTGAACTCGGGGTCCTCCCGGGGCGGCAGGACCGTATCCACGTGCTTTCCGATGATCTCGTGCTGCGGGTAGCCGAGGAGATCCTCCGCCGCGCGGCTCCACCCGATGATCGTGTCCTGGGCGTCGAGCACCGCCGTGGCTGCCCTGGTGATGTCGAGCGGACCACGAAAATCGGCACTCTCCGCCGTGTTCCATGCGCTCATAGCGCCACACCAGCCCGGTTCATTGCCTCCAGAATCCGCCCTGCCCGGGGCTGGCACAACCGCAATGGCCGCATTGAGCAGCACGCGGGCCTTTTGCCCGCGTGCCACCGGGGACAGCCCCGTCCCGCCCTCGCCGGGAGGGCGGGATGCGCCGGGAGGGCTTGATGCGCAGAAGCCGACTGGGACGCACGGACGCCCGTCCATCTCGCGAGCCGGTTCTACGGCGTCGGCCGGGGCGCCGACCCGGCCCGGTGGTTCGCCCGGTCGAGCGGGAGGCCCTGGGCCCTGTCCGGCCGATCTTGCCGGGACGTGATGCTCTCCATCTGCAGGGCCAAATGGCCACCGAGCGGTCGCGTTCGCCGAGCGCGGGGCACGCACCGCCGGTCTCGACATCCCCGGCGCGTCCGTGACCGCGGCCGGATAACTCGAAAACCGTCTGCCGGCTGCTGCGCCGACCGTGAAGGATCCCGCGGCTCCCGCCGGGAACGGGAGCCGCGGGAGGTCTCAGCCGAGAAGCTGCGGGTAGAGCGCGGAGGGGTCGGCGGCGAGCCCGGCCTTGACCTGTTGGCTGATGTCGTCGGCGAGGACTTCGTACTGTCGCGCCTCGATGCCGTCGAGAGCGGCGTGGGCGACCTTGGCAGGGTCGGCCTTGGGGGTGTCGAGGCTCGCGGCCATGTCGGTGTCCATGTACCCGACGTGCAGCGCGGTGACGAGCGTCTGCTGCTCGGCCAGTTGCACCCTCAGGGAGTTCGTGACGGACCACTCGGCCGCCTTGGCCGCGCTGTAGGCGGCGCCGGCTGGAATCACGTACCAGGAGAGCACCGACAGCACATTGAGGAGCGCGCCGCCGCCATTGCGGGCCAGGGCGGGTGCGAAGGCCCTGCTCATCGCGAGTGTGCCGAAGACGTGGGTGTCCATCTCCCGCCGGTAGTCCGCCAGGTCCCCGTCGATCACCCCGGCTCCGGTGGAGATCCCCGCGTTGTTGATCAGCAGTGTGACGTCCTGGGCCTTCTCGGCTGCGGCACGGACCGAGTCGGGGTCCGTGATGTCGAGCGCGAGCGGCACCGCGCCCGGTGTGGTGACCGTGTCCGGGTTGCGTGCGGCCGCGTAGACCTTGGCCGCCCCACGGTCGAGCAGCGCCTTGACGAACTGCTCCCCCAGTCCGCGATTGCCCCCGGTCACCAGAGCCACTGCGCCTTCGATCTGCATGGTCATGCCTCCTCGTCCCGCGGAGCGGGTGGTTTTCACCGACCCGGAAACCGATCGGTTTCAATCAGGGTAAACCGATCGGTTTTCATCTGACAACCCCCAGCGGTAACCTCAAGGCATGACCACGACAGCGACAGCCTCCACACGGGAGCGGCTGCTCGACGCCGCGGCCGAGCTCTTCTACCGCGAGGGCGTCGGCATCGGCGTCGAGGCGCTCTGCAGGACGGCCGGGGTCTCCAAGCGGTCCATGTACCAGCTGTTCGACAGCAAGGACGCGGTCCTCGCCGCCGTCCTGCAGCGGCGCGCCGCTTCGACCGAGGCGCTGCTCCTCCCCCCGGAGGACGACGGGCGGCCGCCCCGCTCGCGGATCCTGCATGTCTTCGAACAGCTGGAGGCGGCGTCGGTGAAGCCCGGCTACCGGGGCTGCCCGTTCCTCGCCACGGAGGTCGAGCTCAAGAACCCCGAGCATCCGGCGAGCCGGGTCGCCCGCGGGGCCAAGCAGTCCCTCACCGACTTCTTCCGCACGGAAGGGGAACGCGGCGGCGCGCACGATCCCGCACTGCTGGCACGGCAGTTGACCCTGGTCTTCGACGGCGCGAGCGCTCGCGCCGGGGTCGGCGACGAGATCCTCGACGGGCTCACCACAGCGACCGTCGGCACACTCCTCGACGCGGCAGGACTGAGTGGTCCGGAAGCCCGCTGAAGGGGGCCGGGCCACCCCCTAAGCGGTGTCCGCAGGGCGCACGATGCCAAGCAGCACCTGCACAAGCTCGTCGACGACCTGATCGAGCGTCGCGTCCACCCAGCCGGCCCTCCAGTCGTGCAGCAGACCGTTCACGCTTCCGATGAAGGCCGCCGCAGCGATGCGATAGTCGCGCGGCGCCGCCTCCCCGCGCTCGGCCGCCGCTGCCGCCTCCGCGCAGATGAGATCCACCCAGCGGGAGCGGCGGGCCAGACGCTGCTCCTCCAGCCGTGCACTGACGCCGATGATCTCGACGAACGTGATGCGTATACGACGCGGGTCGCCGGTGACGTTGGCGGCATAGGCGCGGAAGGTCGCCGCGGCCCGTTCCGCGATCGGCAGCCCGTCGGCCCCTGCGAGCGCGGCCAGGGAGGCCGCCTCCGCCCAGTCGTTGACCTGCAGATGCAGAGCGGCAAGCACGTCCTCGAGGGTGCGGAACTCCTCGTAGAACTGACGGGTGGACAGTCCCGCGGCCTCACTCAGCGCCGCCACGGTCGTTGCACGGTAACCAGGGCTGTCACCGAAGAGCTGGAGCCCTGCGTCGAGGAACCGCTGACGCCGCTCGGCCTGCCGCTCCTCGGCTGACCTGCCCGCGTAACGGCCGGTCGGTTTTGCGAGCCTGCCCGCCACTGCCCCTCCCTCGTCGCTACGGCCATTTTCCCGTGTCGTGAGTCTTGTGGAGCGCCCCGGCTGTCGTTACTTTCCAGTAGCCCAATCTGAACGGGACCGTATTCAGAGTGGGAATGTCGCACAACTCGCCGCACTCCAGAGCCACTTCCGCACCACGAGCCCGGACTCGCCCCCCACGGAAGGAACAACGATGTCCCTCCCCCAGCACCGTCCGCCCCTGCGCGCGCTCAGTGTTCTCGCCACAGCTCTGACCATCGCCGTCGCAGGTTCGTCAGCCGCGGCCGCCCCGCCCACCGCGCCTCGGACAACGCCCGGAAGCGCCGCACAGGGCGCCACCGCCCGCCTCAAGGAGGTGATGTTCGTGGGCAACAACTGGGACGGCACCGCCGACGTCATCGCCTCCAGCGGCGACTTCGCCAGGATCGGCCGCGTCAACGTCATCCCGGACAAGGCCGAGCGACTCGCGGAGATCTACCTCAACCCGGTCAAGCTCATCTATTTTCTCGGCATCCGCAACGGCCCCGGCGAGGGACACGACCAGTTCGTCGACGACATGTACTCCACGCCCGACGGCTCGGCCATGGTCGTCTCCCGCCCGAGTTTCGCCGACGTCGTGTCGATCGATCTCGCCACCGGCCGGATCAACTGGCGTTTCCCCGTGTCCGGTTACCGCTCCGACCACATGGCGGTCTCCCCCGACGGCACCCGCGTCGCCGTCTCGGCCTCGACCTCCAACACCGTGCATGTGCTCGACATCCGGACCGGCAAGCAGCTCGGGTCGTTCAAGACCGGGGACAAGCCGCACGAGAACGTCTTCACCGACGGCGGCAAGTACCTGTGGAACATGTCGATCGGCGAGGTCAACACCGCCCTCGACGCCCCCGCGTGGGACTGGACGAAGGGCGACCGCCGCATCACCGTGGTCGACGCCACCACCTTCAAGGAGGTCAAGGTCATCGACATGCGCGAGCGGCTCGACGCCTTCGGACGCAAGGACCTGTCCGACGCGGTCCGGCCCGTCGCTTTCACACCGGACGCTTCCAAGCTCTACTTCCAGGTCTCCTTCTTCAACGGCTTCCTCGAGTACGACGTCGCCTCCGACCGGATCACCCGGGCGAAGACGCTGCCGAAGAACCCCGCGACCAGCGAGGACCGTACGACATGGGTCAACGACTCACGCCACCACGGCATGTCGGTGAACTCCGCGGGCGACAAGCTGTGCATCGCCGGGACGATGGACGACTACGCGACGATCGTCGACCGCGCATCGCTCCAGGAAGGGCCGCTGGTGGAGGCCTCGAAGCCGTACTGGGCGACCGTCAGCGGCGACGGCACTTTCTGCGTCATCTCCGAGAGCGGCGCCGACCGCGTCACCGCGATCAGCTTCGCCACCGGCAGGAAGGTCGCCTCCGTGGCGGTCGGCGACCACCCCCAGCGCGTACGGATCGCCCATGTGGCAGCCGACTGGAGCGGCGCTGCCGCCGACTGATCGCGCGCGATCACGAGACCCGGCGGGGCGCCTCGCCGTCACCGACGGGCGTGAGTTAACTGGGGCAGAAGGCCGGATCCGGGCATTCGGTACGCCGGCGCTTCCCCGAGGAGAGTCATGCCTTCGAATCAACGCCTGACGGGGACCACGGCGGGGCGGGTACTGCGGACCCCGAAGATCTGGGTGCTGCCCACGGTCATCGTGGGAGTGGTGGCTCTGCTGCTCTCCCTCGTCTACCTGGGCGGCATTCTCACCCCGCGCGATGACTTGCAGCGCATGCCGATCGGGCTGGTCAATGCCGACCGGGGTGCCGTGGTGACGGGACAGCGGGTGAATCTGGGTGCTCAGATCACTCAGAGCATCAACACCTCGCCCGACCCCAAGGACCAGGTCGCCTGGCGGGTGCTGGACCCGGCCGCGGCCAGAGACGGTCTGGCTTCGGGCAAGTTGTACGGCGTCCTCGAGGTGCCGCAGGACTTCTCAGCCTCGGTGGCGGCGCTGGAGGCCTCGGGACAGCGGGCACCGGACAGGCCGACGATGACCATGCTGACCAATCCCGGGGCCGGCAGTCTGGCCTCGTCCCTGGCCGCCTCGATCGCCCAACAGGCAGCGCACTCGGC
The DNA here is from genome assembly GCF_003054555.1 of Streptomyces lunaelactis. NCBI lineage: Bacteria > Bacillati > Actinomycetota > Actinomycetes > Kitasatosporales > Streptomycetaceae > Streptomyces > Streptomyces lunaelactis. The sequence continues at coordinate 638,147 of NZ_CP026304.1, forward strand.
CTCGACGCAACTGGGCCGCTCCCTCACCGACCGCCTCCAGGCCCAGGGCGGCGAAGTGACCAACGCCGAGCGGCTCCTGCTCGCCGACCCGATCACGGTCGAGGTGACCGTCGGCCATCCGATCGGCGCGCGCAGCGGCCTCGGGCTGACCGCGTTCTACTACACACTGCTGCTGGTACTGGTCGGCTTTCTGGGCGGCAACGTCATCAGCAACAGCGTCGACGTGGGCCTCGGTTACGCGGCAAGCGAGATCGGCCCCCTGCGCAGACAGCTGCCCACGGTGCCCATCTCGCGCACCCAGACGCTCATGGTCACCTGTGCCATGTCGGTCGCCCTGTCAGTGCTGACATCCACCCTGATCCTCCTCGCCAGTGTCGCGATCCTGGGCATGGACGCCACCCACATCCCGCTGCTGTGGGTCTTCTCGGTGGGCGCATCGGCCACGGTGGGCGTCGGCGTCCAGGCCATCAACGCCGCGTTCGGCGGGATCGGGCAGCTCGTGAGCATGTTCGTGTTCATCGCACTGTCGCTGCCCTCCTCCGGTGCCACCGTCCCGCTGGAGGCGCTTCCCGACTTCTATCGCGTGTTGTCCTACTTCGAACCGATGCGCCAGCTCACCGACGGCGTCCGCTCGATCCTGTACTTCGACGCGCGGGGCGACGCCGGCCTCACCCGGGGCTGGACCATGATGGCCATCGGCATGGCGGCCGGACTGCTCTTCGGCTTCGCGATGACCACGTACTACGACCGCAAGGGGCTGCACCGCATCGTGCCCGAACACGCGGAGCAGCCCACGCCGGCCGCTAGTTGATCTCGATGAGCAGATCGCCCGCCTCGACCTGCTGGATCTTGCCGATCGCGAGCCGTCCGACCGTGCCGGCGCGCTGCGCGGTGATGGACGCCTCCATCTTCATCGCCTCGATGGTGGCCACCGTCTCGCCCGCGGACACCGAGGCGCCCTCGTCCACCTGCAGCGTGACCACACCCGCGAACGGCGCGGCGACATGACGGTCGTTGCCCCGCTCGGCCTTCTCCGCCGCCTTGACCTCCGTGGCGATGGACCTGTCCCGCACCGACACCGGTCGCAGCTGCCCGTTGAGCGTGGTCAGCACCGTACGGATGCCCCGCTCGTCCGCCTCGGAAATGGCCTCCAGCTCGATCAGCAGCGTGACGCCGGGCTCGAGGGTGACCGTGTGCTCGGTCTCGGGTTCCAGGCCGTAGAAGAAGTCCTGCGTCGGCAGTACGGAGGTGTCGCCGTAGGCTTCGCGATGGGCGTCGAGCTCCTTGGTGGGGCCGGGGAACAGCAGCCTGTTCAGCGTCGGCCGGGGCGCTTGAAGCAGACCGCGCAGGTCCTCGTCCGACAGCGTCGGCAGCGCCGCCCGCGGCGGGCGGCCCTGCAGCGCGCGGGTGCGGAACGGCTCGGGCCAGCCGCCGGGCGGGTCGCCCAACTCGCCGCGCAGGAAGCCGATCACCGAGTCCGGCACATCGAACTTGCCCGGGTCGGACTCGAAGTCGGCGGCCTCGACCCCGGCGCCGACCAGATGCAGCGCGAGGTCTCCCACGACCTTCGACGAGGGCGTCACCTTCACCAGCCGGCCCAGCATCCGGTCCGCCGCCGCGTAGCAGTCCTCGATCAGCTCGAAGCGGTCGCCCAGGCCGAGCGCGATGGCCTGCTGGCGCAGGTTCGACAGCTGTCCGCCGGGGATCTCATGGTGGTAGATGCGCCCCGTCGGCGAGGCGAGACCGGACTCGAAGGGCGCGTAGACCTTCCGCGTCGCCTCCCAGTACGGCTCCAGATCCCCAACGGCCTGCAGCGACAGACCGGTTGCCCGCTCCGTGTGGTCGGTGGCGGCCACCAGCGCGGACAGCGGCGGCTGGCTGGTGGTGCCCGCCATCGAGGCGACCGCGGCGTCGACCGCGTCGACACCCGCGTCGATCGCGGCCATCAGCGTGGCCATCTGTCCGCCCGCCGTGTCGTGGGTGTGCAGATGCACCGGAAGGTCGAACCGCTCCCGCAGCGCCGTCACCAGCGTGCGGGCGGCGGGCGGGCGCAGCAGCCCGGCCATGTCCTTGATCGCCAGCACATGCGCACCGGCTTCGACGATCTGCTCGGCCAGGCGCAGGTAGTAGTCCAGCGTGTAGAGCGGCTCGGCCGGGTCCGACAGGTCCGCGGTGTAGCAGAGGGCGACCTCGGCCAGTGCCGTGCCGGTGGCGCGTACCGCGTCGATCGCCGGACGCATCTGTGAGACGTCGTTGAGTGCGTCGAAGATACGGAAGATGTCCATGCCCGTGGCCGCGGCCTCGGCGACGAACGCTTCCGTCACCTTTGTCGGATAGGGCGTGTAGCCGACGGTGTTGCGCCCTCGCAGCAGCATCTGGGTGCAGACGTTGGGTACGGCCTCCCGCAGCGCCGCGAGTCGTTCCCAAGGGTCCTCGGCGAGGAACCGCAGCGCCACGTCGTAGGTCGCACCGCCCCAGCACTCCAGGCTCAGCAGCTGCGGCGCCGTGTGCGCGACGTGCGGGGCCACGGCCAGCAGGTCCCGCGTCCGCACGCGGGTCGCGAGCAGCGACTGGTGCGCGTCACGGAAGGTGGTGTCGGTGACGGCCACTGCCGACTGGCGGCGCAGTCCGGCGGCGAAGGCGTCCGGCCCCAGGGCCGCCAGGCGCTGGCGGGAACCGTCGGGCGGCGGCGTACCGATCGGGATGGAGGGCAGTTTGTCGCTGGGGTTGATGACGTGCGGTCGGCGCCCGTGGGGACGGTTGACGGTCGTCTCGGCGAGGTAGCTGAGCATGCGGCTGCCGCGGTCGGCCGACGGGCGGGCCCGCATCAGCTCCGGATGCTCGTCGATGAAGCTGGTCGTGATGCGTCCGGCGCGGAATTCGGGGTGGTCGAGCACGGCGCCGAGGAAGGGCAGGTTGGTCGCCACTCCGCGGATGCGGAACTCGGCGATCGCGCGGCGCGCGCGACGGGCGGCGTTGGCGAAGTCGTGCCCGTGGCAGGTGAGTTTGACGAGCATCGAGTCGAAGTGCGCGGACACCTCGGCGCCGGTGTGCACCGTGCCGCCGTCGAGCCGGACGCCCGGCCCGCCGGGTGAGCGGTAGGCGGAGATGGTGCCGACGTCGGGCCGGAAGCCGTTGGCGGGGTCCTCGGTGGTGATTCGGCACTGGAGTGCGGTGCCGTTCAGGACGATGTCGTCCTGCGTCAGGCGCAGTTCGGGAAGAGTCATCCCGGCGGCGATGCGCAGTTGCGCGATCACCAGGTCCCGGCCGGTGACCTGCTCGGTCACCGTGTGCTCCACCTGGATGCGCGGGTTCATCTCGATGAAGACGTGGCTGCCGCGCTCGTCGACGAGGAACTCCACGGTGCCGGCGTTCACGTAACCGATGTGGCGGGCGAACGCGACGGCGTCGGCGCAGATCCGCTCGCGCAGCTCCGGGTCCAGATTGGGCGCGGGCGCGATCTCGACGACCTTCTGGTGACGTCGCTGCACCGAGCAGTCGCGCTCGTACAGGTGCACGACGCTGCCGTCGGCGTCGGCGAGGATCTGCACCTCGATGTGGCGCGGGTTCACCACGGCCTGCTCGAGGAAGACCGTCCCATCGCCGAAGGCGGACTGCGCCTCGCGCATCGCGGCGTCGATCGACTCCCGCAGTTCGCCTCGTTCGGCCACCCGGCGCATGCCCCGCCCGCCACCACCGGCGACGGCTTTGACGAACAGCGGGAAGCCGATGTCGTCGGCGTCGGCGAGGAGCGCGTCCACGTCCGTGGAGGGCTGCGACGACTTGAGTACGGGAACACCGGCTTCCCGTGCCGCCGCGATCGCGCGGGACTTGTTGCCCGTCAGGAGCAGCACCGGCGCGGGAGGTCCGACGAAGGTGATCCCGGCCTCCGCGCAGGCCGCGGCGAGGTCCGGGTTCTCCGAGAGGAACCCGTAGCCGGGGTAGATCGCGTCGGCGCCTGCCTTGCGCGCGGCCTTGATCACTTCTTCGACCGACAGGTACGCGCGTACGGGATGGCCGGGTTCACCGATCTGGTAGGCCTCGTCCGCCTTGGCCCGGTGCAATGAGTTGCGGTCCTCGTAGGGGAACACCGCCACCGTGGAGACACCCAGCTCGAACGCCGCACGGAACGCGCGGATCGCGATCTCACCGCGGTTGGCGACCAATACCTTGCCGAACATCAAACTCCCCTGTCGTGTCGCGAGCGAGCGGGCGGGCGGGCGGTGGGCGGCCTCAGGACTATCGATGCGTTGGTCACCGTACCCGGCGGTTTCGGAACTGATCGCGAACGGTTCCCACGTGTGGCCGAAGTCTCGCTCACCCGCATCAACCAGGGACTACGCCCTTGCCCCGCGCGCAAAGGGCCATGAATATGAATTGATATGGCAATCGTTGCACTGGTGGGCACGCTGGACACCAAAGGAACGGAATACGGCCGGCTGCGAGATCACTTGCACCGGCACGGCATCGAGACCATCCTCATCGACACCGGCGTCATGGGCGAGCCGGTGGTGCGCCCTGACATCACCCACGCCGAGGTGGCCCGCGCCGCCGGCACGGACCTCGTCCACCTCCAGGGGCAGGACCGAGGCGCAGCCGTCGCGGCAATGGCTCGTGGCGCGACGAACATAGCGCTGGATCTGTACGCACAGGGCCGTCTGCACGGCGTACTGGCCCTCGGCGGCAGCGGCGGAACATCGATGGCGAGCCAGGTGATGCGCGCACTGCCGCTCGGCGTGCCCAAACTGATGGTCTCCTCGATGGCTTCGGGCAATGTGGCCCCGTACGTCGGAGCCTCGGACCTCACCATGATGTACAGCGTCGTCGACATCGCGGGAGTCAACCGGATCTCCGCCCCGCTGCTCGCCAACGCCGCCGACGCCATGGCGGGAATGGCCGAGGGCTTCGCCCGCGCACCGCGAGCGGTCCGGGCAGAGGATCTCCTCGCCCGGGGCAGGCCGCTGGTGGCGGCGTCCATGGCGGGAGTGACCACTCCGGGCGTCGATGCGGCGCGCGAGCGGCTGACTCAACTCGGCTACGAAGTACTGGTGTTCCACACCAGCGGCTCCGGAGGGCGCTCGCTGGAAGCCCTGGCCGCACAGGGCCTCTTCGCCGGGGTACTGGATCTGACCCTGAGCGAACTGGCCGACGATCTCGTCGGCGGCATCCTGACCGCGGGCCCCGACCGCCTGGAGGCCGCCGGCCGCGCCGGGGTGCCTCAGGTGGTGAGCCTGGGCGCACTGGACATGGTGAAGTTCGGTCCGCTCGACACCCTCCCCGGCGAGTTCCGCGACCGTCTCGTACGCGTCCACAACCCGTCCATCACCGTCATCCGCACCACGGCGCCGGAGTGCGCCGAACTGGGGCGCCGTATCGCGGCGAAGCTCCGTACCGCGACCGGCCCCACGGCCGTCCTCGCTCCCCTGCGCGGCCTGTCGACCCTCGGGATCTCCAGCGGTCCGTACCACGACCCACAGGCCGACGCCGCGCTCGTCGCGGAACTCTGCGCGGGACTGAACGACAGCGAGGTCGAGCTCCAGACCTTCGACACCCACATCAACGACCCGGCGTTCGGGCGGGCGGCCGCCGACCGCCTCCACCGGATGATCACCGCCCAGTCGGAAACGGCGGCCGCCACGGCCTGAACGAGCCACGGCAGCAATCCCTCGCGGCGCGGGACGCGAGCGGACAGCCGGGGCGCACCGCACATCAGTACGCATCGACCCGTCGGCCCGGCTCCTCGGCGGGTTCAGACGAAGTTGACCTCGGCGCGGCGCAGCAGGGGATCGTCCTCGAACTGCCAGAGCGGTACGGCGTAGTTGCCGAAGCCGTAGCGGCCCCCGAAGTGGAGGCCGAGAACGCGATGGTCGGTGAGGTCGAAGACCGGCGAGCCGCTGTTGCCGCCCAGGGTGGAGCAGTCGTGCTTGATGACGGCCTGCTCGGGCACGAGCTCCGTGGTGGTGCCGGGCTGGAGGCGCTTGACGTTGTAGATGTCCATGAAGATCCTGCGCATCGACTCCGGTTCGTTGCGGCGGCCGTCCGCGGCGGGATAACCGACGCAGTACACCGGACGTCCGGGCAGGTCGGCGGGCGCGTCCCCGGCCACGGCCAGGGGGGTCGGCAGCGGACCGCCGGCGGCGGGAGAGACCCGCAGCAGGGCCATGTCGACGTCCCTGTGGATGCCCAGCACCTCACTGACCTCGTAGGCCGGTCCGCGGTCCTCGGGGACGGCGCCGTACTCCTCGCCCATGTCGAGTTCGGCGCTCATGCCCTCGTGGAAGGTCCAGCCGGTGCCGTCGCCGTGGGCGAACTCCGCCGCGACATGGCGGTTCGTCATGACGGCGTCCGGGCCGACGAGAAAGGCCGTGCCGATCCAGTCCAGACTGGAGTGACCGGTCACCTCGACCCGGCCGACGCGCGCGATCGACTCGCGGATCGCGGCGCGGTGGCCGTCGAGGACCGCCCAGTCGCCTTCCTGCGGGGTGAAGTCGTGGTTCTGGACGAGGATGGCCGGTCTGCCTTCGAGCAGGACGATCGCTTCCATGCCGAAGGACTCGTCGTCGCTGATCTCGTCGGCGCGCCCCTCGGCGAGCTTCTCCAGACCGACGGCGCCCGCCGACAGCACACGGTCCCGTTCCTGCCGGGCGAACCGGGAAATCTGCCCCGCGGGCAGCTCATCCGCGGGGAGTTCCTCCGACGATTCGGGGATTTCCCGTGCCAGACCGTCCCGTACCCGCTGGGCGACCTCCCGAAGGTCCCTGAAGACCTGCTCGGGGCCGGTCGCCACCGGTGACCTGCTACGGCTGCGCATATGGCTCTCCTCAGTCGCGTTGTGCCGCCTCGATCTCGGCATGGATCAGGGGGTGGTTGGCCTCCAGGTGGCGCATGACGGTGTTCATCTGGGTGCCGACGTTCACAAAGGCCGTGGTGTTGCCCTGGAACGCCACGTTCTCCACGCGTCGCGTCCCCCGGTGGAGCGCGACCACCTTCCAGTCGTCCGTGAACACGGGCGACCCGGAGGATCCGCCGCGGGTGTCCGTGAAGTAGCGGACATCGCGCTCGTCCGCTTCGTAGACGAGGTTGTTGCGCAGGGCGACGCGCTTCGGCTGTCCGCCCGGGTGCTGGATGATGTTGACGGCCACGTAGTCGCCGTTGGCGACCGCCAGCGACTTCCCCGCCAGCTTCAGTACCGGCCGGGAGGGCCCGGCGGCCAGGCGGAGGACCGCATAGTCGAGTTCCGGGTCCGCGGCGACGAGTTCCGAGAAGGGGGCCTCCTCCGTCTCCACCTCGTCCGTGTCGTAGTCGAACCGGGCGCGGGTGTGCTGTGCCTGGAGGCGCAGATCGCTGTCCTCGGCCACAGGACGCCCCGCGCCGGTGCCGGTCCGGGCGTTGACCACATGGTGGTTGGTGATGAGGAGGGCGGGGGCGATGAGCCATCCCGTGCCGGAGTGCGGGAAACCGTTCGGCTGCAGCGGGGCGCCGCCCTCGTAAGGCGGGACCTTGATGCGGGCGACCGACGTTCCGGCCAGATCGCCGCCCCGCAGGAAGCCGAAAGGGACAGTGTCGTCGCGATGAACGATCTCTTCCTTGATTTCCGGGACGGGCACCCCGGCCATGACATCCGGCTCGCCGCCGGCCTTCCGCGCCACATCGTCCAGGGCACGCTGGAGGACGGCGAGCGCCGCGGCCTCCGTCGTCTGGGCGACG